>NZ_QOLB01000049.1 GCF_003333265.1 Candidatus Halocynthiibacter alkanivorans | reverse complement strand
GCGACCTTACGGGCGCCATGCCGCACGGCATCTTTGCCACGCGCGCCCGATGCCGCCCGCACAGTGTAAACTCCTGCTTGAGCCCGCCCTCCAGCCGTCTATGCTGGGGAAAACAGCGACATCCCGGGATAAAAATGGAACTATTCTTCTATCAGGCCACAATTTACCTTGCCGCAACGGTGATCGCGGTCCCCATTGCCTCCCGCCTCGGGCTTGGCTCGGTGCTGGGCTATTTGCTGGCGGGCATCGCCATCGGTCCCGTGCTCGGGCTGGTGGGCTCTGAAACCCGCGATCTGCAGCATTTTGCCGAATTTGGCGTGGTGATGATGCTGTTTCTGATCGGGTTGGAGCTGGAACCACGCGCCCTGTGGGATATGCGCCACCGGTTGCTGGGCCTCGGCGGGCTGCAGATCGTGGTGACGGCGGCACTGATCACCGCCGCGGCGCTGGCGTTGGGGCAGAGCTGGCAGACCGGGCTGGCGCTCGGCATGATCCTGTCGCTGTCCTCCACTGCAATTGTGCTGCAGACCCTGTCAGAAAAAAGCCTGATGCAGACCAGCGGCGGACGTTCCGCGTTTTCGGTGCTGCTCAGCCAGGACATCGCGGTGATCCCGATGCTGGCGCTGATGCCGCTGCTGGCCAGCGCGCCATTGCGCCAGAGCCTGCAGAGTGGTGAGGAATATGAAAGCAGCATGTCGCTGGTGGCTGGCCTGCCCGCCTGGGGCGTGACTATGGTGACACTTGGCGCAGTGGCAGTGATCATCTTCGCCGGCATCTATCTGACCCGGCCACTGTTCCGCTTTATCCATGCCGCCCGCCTGCGCGAACTTTACACCGCATTGGCGCTGCTTATCGTGGTGGGTATTGCGCTTTTGATGACCGCGGTCGGGTTGTCGCCGGCGCTTGGCACTTTTCTCGCCGGGGTGGTACTGGCCAATACCGAATTCCGCCACGAGCTGGAAAGCGACATTGAGCCGTTCAAAGGCCTGCTGCTGGGGCTGTTTTTCATCACCGTCGGCGCGGGGATAAATTTCAGCCTGCTGCTGGCAGAGCCGCTGGTGGTGCTGGGGCTGACCCTGGCGCTGATCGGCGGCAAAGGCGCGGTTTTGTTTGCCCTTGGGCACCTGTTTAAGCTGCGTGGCCGCAACCACTGGCTGTTTGCGCTCTCGCTGGCCCAGGCCGGTGAGTTCGGTTTTGTGCTGGTCTCCTTTTCGCTGCAGCAAGGCGTGCTGACCACGGCTCTGGGCGAGATCACCCTGCTGGTGATCGCGCTGTCTATGCTGCTGACACCGCTTGGTTTTATCCTGTATGATCAGTTGTCGCGACGCCTGCGCGAGAGCAGCACCGGCCTGCCAGACGATGAGATCGATGATCAACAATCCATCATCATCGCCGGCATCGGGCGTTTTGGCCAGGTGGTGAACCGGCTGGTCCAGGCCTCGGGCTTTAAAACCACGGTGCTGGACCATGATCTGGCGGCGATTCAACTGATGCGCCGCTTTGGCATAAAGGGATATTTTGGCGACCCCACGCGGCCGGAACTGCTGCACGCAGCCGGTCTGCCCGAGGCCGATGTGCTGGTCATCGCGCTGGATGATCCAGAGGCCTGCCTGCGTCTGGTGCGTTTTGCCCGTGCCTCAAGACCCGATCTGTTTATCATTGCGCGCGCCCATGACCGCACACATGTCTATCAGCTCTACCAGGCCGGCGCAGACAAGATCGTGCGCGAGATGTTTGACAGCGCCATCCGCGCCGGCCGTTACGTGCTGGAAGAAATGGGGCTCAGCGAATTTGAGGCCGCCGGCACCAGCCGCGCCTTTTACCGTCACGACCGGGAATCACTGCGCGAACTTGCGACGGTCTGGGATCCGGATGTGCCGATGGTGGAGAACCAGGACTATGTGGAACTGGCCCAGGCGCTGAGCCGCGACCTGGAAGCAACACTTCTGGACCATCGCGCCCGAATGCATCAGCGCGCCAGTGATTCAGAGGATGCAGAGGAAGAAAACCCGCCGGATTCCGCCGCCCTGTAAGTGAGGGGGACAGAAACCGCGCATAAAAGTCCGCAGGTATGGGCCGTGGGGGGCCATCATAGGCGCGTTGGCGTGGCGCAAATCACTATGCCCCCGAAGAGGAAAGAAGGGGGTGCAAAAAAGGAGGGCGCGTGGCCTGTGGCCACGCGCCCTCCTTTTTTGCACCGCGCGCGCTTGCGCGCGCCCCCGCCCTCAGGCAGCGCTCAGGCGTTTTCAGCCGGCGGCAACACCGGCTTCGGCAAAGGTCGCCATACCACTGTGGCAAGCGACAGCGCCTTTCAGCACGCCGATCGCCAGGGTGCCACCGGAACCTTCGCCCAGCCGCATGCCCAGCGACAGCAGCGGCTCTTTGCCCAGCGATTTCAGCACGTTGATATGGGCGGGTTCGGCCGAAACATGGCCCGCCACACAATGGTCCAGCGCGCCAGTGACCTCGGCGTCCAGACAGGCCGCCGCCGCAGAACAGATATACCCGTCCAGGATCACCGGGATGCCGAGTGTGCGCGCCCGCGCAATCGCGCCCGCCATACCGGCAAGCTCGCGCCCCCCGAGGCAACGCAGCACTTCAAGCCCGGTCACACCCGCGTGCAGCGCCACGCCTTCCGCCACTACCCGGGCTTTGAGCGCCAGACCGGCGTCATCCACCCCGGTGCCACGCCCGACCCAGTCGGCCGCTTCGCCGCCATAAAGCGCCAGTGAAATCGCCGCAGCGCAGGTGGTATTGCCAATACCCATTTCGCCGGTCACCAGCAGATCCGCCTCCGGGTCCACCGCATTCCAGCCCGCCAGCAGCGCCGCGGTAAATTCGGCCTCACTCATCGCCGCAGTGGTGGTGAAATCCGCGGTCGGGGTATCGAGCGCCAGAGGCACCACCGACATCGCAGCGCCAAAACACTTGCTCAGCTGGTTGATCGCGGCGCCACCATGTTCAAAATTCGCCACCATCTGCACCGTGACCTCGGCGGGAAACGCCGACACCCCGCGCGCGGTCACCCCGTGGTTGCCGGCAAAAATGATCACCTGGGGCGCGTTGATCTGTGGTGTCGCCGTGCCGCGCCAGCCCGCATACCAGATCGCCAGATCCTCCAGCCGCCCCAGCGCGCCCGGTGGCTTGGTCAGCTGTCCGTTGCGCTCTTCGGCCGCATCCACGGCCGCGCCGTCAGCCGGTTTGATCCCGCGCAGCAGCGCTGCAAATTCCTGTTGGTTGCTAAAACCCATCCCGTGTTCCATTTTCTGTCTTAATTCGTTGTCGGACGCCTGGCTATTGTTTACCCCTGTGGCCAGGATTTCTCCAAGACGAAAGCGCCGTGCAGATGATAAATGACGACAGGTTCCGCCCCGAGCTGCGCGATATACTGCGCGCCACCTCGCTGCTGTCCCGCCTGCCACTGCCCCATGCCACTGAGCGCGCCGCCGAGGCCGCCTGGGCCTGGCCTCTGGTCGGATTGCTGCACGGGGCGATTGCAGCGGCGCTCGCCGCGCTGCTGCTGGCGCTTGGGCTGCCGGCGCCGCTGAGTGCCGGGGTTACTCTGGCGGTCCTGGTCGCGATGAGCGGCGCTTTGCACGAAGACGGGCTGGCCGATTGCGTCGACGGGTTCTGGGGCGGCTGGGAGCGGGCGCGCCGGCTTGAGATTATGAAAGACAGCCACATCGGCGCCTACGGGGTGATCGCGCTGGTGCTGTCGCTGCTGCTGCGCTGGGGGGCTCTGAGCGCATTGTTTGCCGGCGGTTGGATTGTGGCACCGCTGCTGGCGGCAGGGGCGCTGTCGCGTGCCCCGATGGCGGTCCTGATGTCACGCCTGCAAAATGCGCGTGGTGAGGGGCTGTCGCGTCATGTGGGGCGGCCCGGCAGGAACACCGCCCACGCCGCGGTGCTGCTGGCCCTGCTGCTGGCCCTGCTGCTGCTCGGTCCCTGGAGCGCAGCGGTCACCGCGGCGCTGGTGGCGCTGTCCGCGTTTGGCTGCGCCCGCATTGCACAGGCGAAAATCGGCGGTCAGACCGGCGACGTTCTGGGCGCGACACAACAGATCAGTGAAATCGCCGCACTTCTGGCGCTGACCACCCTGCTCTGACCCTGCTGTACCGACAGCACAAGTATTCTGCCCGCTCTGGTCCTCTGACGGTGCTGGTGGACTGGCAGCTCTGGGCTGGGTCGCGTCCAGCGCCATCCGCACAAAAAACCGCCGCAGCCCCGGGGCCACGGCGGTTTTCTTTTTCAGTAATCCGGCCCGGGCCAGTGACAGCATCCTGGTGCAAGGTCAGGACCGGCTCAGCTCAGCTCAGGTCAGACCGGCCTGGCTCAGGCGGCGATGCGCGAGATCAGAACATCACCGACTTTTTTCTGGGCGCTGCTCTCATCTGTGCCGCCAACGGCAGCGACTTCACGGGTCAGACGCTCAAGCGCCGCTTCATAGAGCTGGCGCTCTGAATAGCTTTGCTCGCGCTGATCGTCGGTGCGGTGCAGGTCGCGCACCACTTCTGCCAGAGCGATCAGATCTCCGGAGTTGATCTTCTGTTCATATTCCTGGGCGCGGCGCGACCACATGGCGCGTTTGACCTTGGCCTTGCCTTTGAGCGTGTGCATCGCCCGGGCAATCTCTTCCGGAGACGCGAGGCCGCGCATGCCCACATCGGTGGCCTTATAGGTGGGCACCCTCAGGGTCATTTTGTCTTTTTCAAAGGAAATGACGAACAGTTCCAGAGTGATCCCGGCAATTTCCTGTTCTTCGATGGATACGATGCGACCCACGCCATGGGCCGGGTATACCACATATTCATCAGGGCTGAATTCGGGCTTCTTCGCTTTGCTCATACAGTCTTCTTCCTCGAAACGGCCGGCTTAGGGGCCGAAAATACCACCGCGGCGAAACGGGTTCCACCGGGCGGTTTGGGTTATATGTCGTTACATCTACCATTGGATCAGTGTCTGGTCCAAAAGATGTGCAACGGAACGTCCATTTTGATACGAAAGTATAACAAAAATATGGCCCCGGCGAAAGATCACCCGGGCCAATCAGGGTGTTTCACCTGTATAGTCAATGGCTTAACCTGCTTTACGCCGGTCTGACCGCCGCGATTCAACCCTAAGTTGGGCGAATCACCCGAATCATCCGCCTTCGCCCGGGGCCTCAGAGAAGTACTTGTCCAGCTTACCGCTCTCCCCATCCCGTGCTTCGGCGTCGGGCAGTGGTTCTTTTTTGGTGATGATCACCGGCCAGGCTTCGGAATATTTACGGTTGAACTCAACCCATTTTTCCATATCCGGCTCAGTGTCCGGACGGATCGCATCCGCCGGGCATTCAGGTTCACATACACCACAGTCGATACATTCATCCGGATGGATCACCAGGGCGTTTTCACCTTCGTAAAAACAATCCACGGGACAGACTTCCACACAGTCTGTGTATTTGCATGCGATGCAGTTATCGGTGACGACATAGGTCATTTGACGTATCCTGTCAGAAAATTCACCGCCTTGCTAAATCAGCGCGGCCATTCATTCAAGCGCCTCTGGCCTGGAAAGACGCGCGTTTCGCCGATCTTTTGCGGAGGGCCGGCCTTTTCCTTCAAACCGGGGCGCTGGCGGAACATATTCCCGTTCTGGCGTCTGGTCGGTATACAGCGCCTGGGCTTCCGGCGCCGGTCCGCGCCGTTTGCCAATGGCCTCCAGCCGTATGATGCGGGTGTCACGTCCCTGCAGGAAGGTCAGCACATCGCCGGGCACGACATTATGCGCTGGTTTCAGCACCTTGTCGCCATTGATGCGCAGATGCCCGCCGGTGACCACTTTGTTTGCCAGTGCGCGCGTCTTGAAAAAACGCGCGAACCAGAGCCATTTGTCGACCCGGATTTTCTGGCCAGGCGCGGGCGCCTGACCGGAAGCATCCGGGTGATATGCGGTGGGACCGCTCAACCCTTGTCCTTCAGCCCCATCAGCGCTGCGGCAAAGGGGTTGTCGGGATCAATCGGCTTTTCGCGCCGGGGGGGCCGGGCTTCGAACTTTTTCGGTTTGTCGCCACGGGGACCGTCGCCGCGTTTGCCACCCTGTTTGCCACCAGGCTTGCCGCCGGGTTTACCACCCTGCCGGCCACCGGCTTTGTCGCCCTGCTTACCGCGACCACGGGGGCGTGCGCCCTCGCCTGCGGCGTCGGCATTGCCCTGACGGCGTCCACCACCGGCACGGCCACCTTCGCGGCCGGCATTGCGGCGGTTGGCGCGACCACCCCAGGTAAAGGTAAAGAAGCTCTCCAGCTCCACCTCTGCCGCAGGTTCGGCCGTCGCTTCGGGCGCAGCTTCGGCTGTTGCGGCTTCTGCGTCTGCAACTTCTGCTTCGGGTGCAACTTCTGCTTCGGGTGCAACTTCGGCTTTCGCCTCTTCTGCCACCGGTGCTGTCTCAGCAGCAGCGTCCGCAGCAGCCTCGGCAGGCGCTTCAGCAGCCACGTCAGCCACAGTTTCCGGCGCTGCTTCAGCAGCAGTCTCAGCCGCAGCTTCCGGCGTTGCTTCAGCAGGCGCTTCAGCCGCAGCTTCAGCAACAGTCTCAGCTTCCGGCGCGGCTTCAACGGCAGTCTCAGCGCCAGCTTCAGCCACAGCTTCAGCAGGTTTGTCCGCCGCGGCTGCCGCTTTCACTTTCGGGCGCTCAGATTTTTCCGCTTTATAACCCAGGCCACCCATAAGATCGGCGAACTGCTCCAGCGTCATGCCGGTGATCGACAACATATCCGGGTTGGCTTCAAAACCACCACGGCTGTCCTCGGAACGCAGCATATCAGCCAGCCGTTCCAGCATATCGATGCGAATCGCCCGCGCCCCGGCCAGACGATAGCCGGACATGGTGTAATAGCCGTCATCGGCGCCAGTAACGGCGGGAATGGTCACCAGACCCGGAGGCGGGCTTTCGGCGAATTCAGCATGGCCAGAGGCAAGCCCCCAGAGCACCAGACGCAGACGGGTCGGAGCGGGTTTCAGCAGCAGCGGCATGAAGATGGTGAACTGACCAAAGCGCACACCGTGTTTGCGCAGCGCGCCCCGGGCGTCCTGATCCAGCTCTTTCACTTCCGTGGCGATCTCATCACGTGTCAGCACGCCCTGAGATTCGACCAGACGGAAGGCAAAACCACGCGCCAGACCGGTCAGGGTCTCGTCGCGGCTCATCGCCAGCAGCGGTTCAAACGCGGCGGCAATTTTGCGGTCGATGAAGTGCTGCAGGCGGCGTGTGACCTTTGTAGCAACGTCTTCGCCGGCTTCTTCGTCGACAAAAGCCTGCACCAGAGGTTTCATCGGCTCCGCACCAGGCACCAATTTGCCCACCGCATGTTCGCCCCACATCAAGCCACCCTGTTCGGTGAAATCGATCTCGGTATCGGGCGCGTTATAGAACCGGTCTGCGCGCAGATGGAACTCGGGTTTCAGCGCGAGCAGGGAAGCCTGCCGCAGCGTTTTGGCTTCTTCCTGGTTGGCGGTTTTATCCTGGCTGAACCGGAATCCGTCAAGACGGCCGACGAATTCGCCTTCGACCATCACTTCACCTGTATCGTTTACGTTGGCCACAAGGCCCTCCTTCTGCTTCAACCGCCGAAGCAGAACGCTGGTCCGCCGGTCAACAAATCTCTGTGTCAGACGCTCATGAAGCGCATCAGATAAACGGTCTTCTACCGCACGGGTGGCCTCGCGCCAATGGGCTTCATCGTCAACCCACCCCTTGCGTTGCGCAACGTAAGTCCACGTGCGGATATAGGCAAGCCGTTTGGACAGGGTATCAATGTCGCCGTCCGCACGGTCCAGCCGTTTGACCTGGGCCGCCAGCCAGTCGTCCGGCACCCGGTTCACGTCATATAGGAACGTATAAATCTGCTCCAGCAGCGCCGCATGTTCCCCCACCGAGATGCCGCGGAAATCCGGAATGCGACAGACATCCCACAGCCGCTTCACATCACCCGGGCTGTTCACCCGGCCGGTGAGATCATCGGAGCCCGTCAGGAACTTCAGCGCCCCCAGATCATCGGCCATACGGGCTTTGACCAGCAGACTGTCATCGGGCCCGCGTTCAAGACTGCGGATCAGCGTATCCACCGTGCCAAATTCCAGTCGCGGATTGCGCCATTGCAGCTTTTTCACCGGCGAAAACCGGTGCTCGGTGATCGCCTCGGCCATCTCATCGCTCAGGGGCCGCGCTTCGCCGGTGACCCCAAAGGTGCCGTTGGACATATGACGCCCGGCACGGCCGGCGATCTGCGCCAGCTCGCTGGCGTCCAGCGGCCGCATGCGGCGGCCGTCAAATTTCACCGTGGCGGAAAACGCCACATGGTCTATGTCCAGATTAAGCCCCATGCCGATGGCGTCGGTCGCCACCAGGTAATCCACGTCGCCATTCTGGTACATTTCGACCTGGGCGTTGCGGGTGCGCGGGCTTAACGCCCCCATCACCACCGCCGCGCCGCCCTTTTGCCGGCGCAGAAGTTCCGCAATGGCATAGACATTGTCGACCGAGAACCCGACGATGGCTGAACGGGCCGGCATGCGGCTGATCTTTTTGGACCCGGTGTAACTCAGCTCTGACAGGCGGTCGCGGCGCATGAACTGCGCTTTGGGCAGCAGCTCCGCAATCACCGGGCGCATGGTGTCGGCGCCCAGAAACAGCGTTTCATGGGTGCCACGCGCGCGCATCAGACGGTCGGTAAACACATGGCCACGCTCGGGATCGTTGCACAGCTGGATCTCGTCTACCGCGAGGAAATCGGCGCCCATGCCCTCGGGCATCGCTTCCACCGTGCAGACCCAGTAGGCGGTGCGGTCGGGCACAATGCGTTCTTCACCGGTGACCAGCGCCACCACAGACGGGCCACGCACCGCGACGATGCGATCATAGACCTCGCGCGCCAGCAGACGCAGCGGCAGGCCGATAATGCCACTCCGGTAGCCAAGCATACGCTCGATTGCATAATGGGTTTTGCCAGTGTTGGTGGGGCCCAACACGGCGGTGATCCGCCCCAGATCCGCCATGTTCCGTCTTCCTTCAACAGCGCCTAAAGCGATGTGCCATCCAGCCCGGCTTTAAGCCGCGCAATGGCACTTTCTAGGCCGTCCTGCCCCGGATGTATAGCCTGGACCTTCTGCCACATGTCCAGTGCATCCTGTGGATATCCCAACTCTTCCAGAATCACCGCCAGGCCTGAAAGCGCGCCAAAATGGCGCGGCTCCAGCGCCAGAACCTGTTCAATATCTGCGATGGAAGGCCCGTATAGCCCGGCGAGGAAATAGGCGGTGGCGCGGGCGTTCCAGCCCTCTGGGAATTCCGGCGCATGGTCAATCAACGCGGTGAAATGTTCAATCGCAGCCGGGATATTGCCGGCGTCAAGCGCGTCGCGCCCGCGTTTAAGCAACAGATCCATCGCCGCGGAGCCCGATTGCGACCATTCAAACCAGATTTCATCCGCCAGCCGCCGCGACTCACGCCCTTCCGCCACCGCCAGATCGCCAAACAACTGATCCAGCCGGTCACTTTCCGCCAGCGCTGCTGTGGAAATCCAGACAGAGAAGGCACCTGCCGTAACGATAAGTTTGAGTATATGTGTCAGAGTAATCATAATCAGACTAACTGTAACGTTGCCCCGGCAAATATCCAGCCTCGGGGAATCACAATTACAAGAGAGACACCGATATGAGTGCTGTTATTGACGCCGCCATCAAAGCCCTGAGCGAAAAAGTGGACGGCGGGTTTGACGGATCCGCCAAGTTCGAAATCGAAGGCGAAGGCGCCATTGTTATTGACGGCGCCGGTGTGCGTGCCAGCGATGATGACACCGATGTCACCCTGACCGCCGATGTGGAAACCTTTCAGTCGATGATGGACGGCGAGCTGAACCCGACCGCGGCCTTTATGCAGGGCAAACTTTCCATCGACGGCGACATGGGCATGGCCATGAAGCTCGGCGCCATTCTCGGATAATACATCACATGAAAGCCGCGCCCCTGATCAACACCGCGCCCGGGCTGACGCCTGCCCCGCTGTATAACGAGCTTGCTGAAGGGCCCGACGGCGGCGCGGCATTCTGGATCACCACGCCGGACGAGGTGCGCATCCGCATCGGCGTCTGGCCGCTGCAGGGCGCCAAAGGCACTGTACTGCTGATGCCCGGACGCACCGAATACGTGGAAAAATACGGCCGCGCGGCGCAGGATCTGCGCGCGCGCGGCTATGCCACGGTGGCGATTGACTGGCGCGGCCAGGGGCTTGCGGACCGCGCGCTTACTGACGAAATGACCGGCTATGTCGACTGTTACCTCGACTATCAGACCGATTTGGAGGCGGTGCTCGCCGCCCTGCCGGCGCTGGAGCTGCCCGGGTTTGATGCCGGCAAACCGCTGTTCCTGCTGGCGCACTCTATGGGCGGTGCCATCGGCTTGCGCAGCCTGCATGGCAAACACCCGTTCCGCGCCGCCGCATTTTCCGCGCCTATGTGGGGCATCCTGCTCGCCGACTGGCAACTGCCGCTGGCCAACCTGGTGGGCCGGATCACGCGCGGCACACCGCTGGACCGGCGCCGGGTGCCCGGCTCTGCACGTGAAACCTATACGCTGGACGTTCCCTTTGAGGACAACCTGCTGACGCGCGACCGCGGCATGTGGGACTATATGGTGCGCCACGGCACGGCACAGCACGCGCTGACACTCGGCGGCCCTGCGGTGCGCTGGGTGGCCACCGCGTTGCGCGAAACTGCGCGTCTGCGCGCCATGGCGCCGCCCGACCTGCCCTGCCTCACGTATCTCGGCACCAGCGAGCGCATCGTTGCCACCCGGCCGGTCTATGATCTGATGGGCAATTGGCCCGGCGGCACGCTGGTAGAGGTCCCTGGCGCCGAACATGAGATCATGATGGAACTGCCCGAGGTGCGGCAGGACTTTTTTGACCGGATCACCGGGCTTTTTGACGCAAATTGCTAGCGCCAACAGACTTTCACGAGCTCTTGCCTTGAACCCCGGTGCCTGGCGTGCCTATCTCTGGACAAGAGTATTATCGTGAAAGGTCTTAAGCCCATGCGCAGCACACCCACCCCCGCCTTCGGCCCTGATACCACTGGTGGCACCGCAAAGCTCGGCACCCTGCCGCAATGGGATCTCAGTGATCTCTATACCGCGCCGGACGCGCCCGAATTCAAACGGGATCTGGACTGGCTTGAAACCGCCTGCGGCGCATTTGCCGACGATTTTGACGGCAAACTGGCGACACTGGACGCGGAAGGGATGCTCGACTGCGTCCTGCGTTATGAGAAAATCGACATGGTCGCCGGCCGTATCATGTCCTACGCCGGGCTGCGCTATTACCAGAACACGCTGGATGCCGACCGCGCCAAGTTCATGTCCGACGCGCAGGAGAAGATCACCGCCTTCACCACGCCGCTGGTGTTTTTCAGCCTCGAAATCAACCGCATTGAGGATGAGGCAATCAATACGCTGTTTGCCCAGAGCGACGCGCTGAACCGCTACAAGCCAATCTTTGAACGCCTGCGCGCCATGCGCCCCTATCAGCTGTCAGACGAGCTGGAAAAGTTCCTCCACGACCAGTCCGCTGTCGGTGCTGCTGCCTGGAACAAACTGTTTGATGAAACCATCGCCGGGCTGAGCTTCACCGTCGACGGCGAAGAGCTCAACATCGAAGGCACCCTGAACCTGCTGTCCGACAAAGACCGGGATCAGCGCGAAAAAGGCGCGCGCGAACTGGCGCGGGTGTTTGGCGCCAATGTGAAAACCTTTGCCCGGGTGCACAACACGCTCGCCAAGGAAAAAGAGATCGAAGACCGTTGGCGTGGCATGCCCACGCCGCAAACCGGGCGTCACCTCTCCAACCATGTGGAACCCGAGGTGGTCGAGGCGCTGCGCAACGCGGTGGTCAAAGCCTACCCGCAGCTCAGCCACCGTTATTACGAGCTCAAGCGCAAATGGCTCGGGCTCGACGTGATGCAGGTCTGGGACCGCAACGCGCCGCTGCCAATGGAAGACACCACGCTGGTGAGCTGGGAGCAGGCCGAAAAAACGGTGATGGAGGCTTACGGCGCCTTTCACCCCAAAATGGCCGAACTGGCGGAGCCGTTCTTTAACCGCGGCTGGATTGATGCGGCGGTGGTGCCGGGCAAAGCGCCGGGCGCCTTTGCCCACCCCACCGTCACCGACGTGCACCCCTATGTGATGCTGAACTACCTTGGCAAACCGCGCGACGTGATGACGCTGGCCCATGAGCTTGGCCACGGCGTGCATCAGGTGCTGGCGGCGGGCCAGGGCGAGTTGCTCGCCTCCACGCCGCTGACACTGGCGGAAACCGCTTCGGTCTTTGGCGAAATGCTCACCTTCCGCAAGCTGCTGGACGGCGCCAAAACCCAGGAGCAGCGCAAAGTGCTGCTGGCGGGCAAAGTTGAGGACATGATCAACACCGTGGTGCGCCAGATCGCGTTTTATGATTTTGAGTGCAAGCTGCATGACGCGCGCCAGGCCGGCGAGTTGACGCCGGACGACATCAACGCGCTTTGGATGTCGATACAGGGCGAAAGCCTCGGCCCGGCGTTTGAATATATGGACGGCTATGAAACCTTCTGGGCCTATATCCCGCATTTTGTGCACTCGCCGTTTTATGTCTACGCCTATGCCTTTGGCGACGGGCTGGTGAATGCGCTGTATGCGGTCTACGAGGAATCCGGTGCCGAGTTCCAGGACAAGTACTTTGACATGCTGCGCGCAGGTGGTTCCAAACACCACAAAGAGCTGCTGGCCCCGTTCGGGCTGGATGCCACTGACCCGGCGTTCTGGGACAAAGGCCTCTCGATGATTTCTGCCATGATCGATGAGCTGGAAGCGATGGAATAGGCGCCGCTACGCATCAGTTACTCACCTGCCCGGAGAACCTCCCGGGCGCACAAAAGCGGGCCACTGGCCCGCTTTTTCCGTCCAGACCGCCCATATGACCTGATCTGCAGTCTCTGCCCGCCGGACAGGTGTATTTAACCGCAGCCCCGCCCCGCGACCCGATCTCTTTACTGCCACCCGCTGCTGATCCGGACCTGCCCCTTCTGGTCGCCATCGCACGTCCGCGTCACCCCCTCTGCCCAACGCTGCTGCTTCGGAGCCGCCCATCGCCGGGCCTGAAAGAGAGGCAAAGGCCGGGCGCTCAAGACAAACCGCGGAGGCTCCGCCCGCACTTGCGGGGGGAAACCGCTGTTTTTCTTGAACGGCGGGCCGCCGCGCCTCAGGCCAGACAGCGATGGGTGGCTCTGAAGCTGCTGCTTTGGTGAGCCCGGAGCGCCTTTTTCTGTTTGGGTGTCCCGCGCAGGCTCCCCGGCGCGCACTAACACCCGTCCGGCCCTGCAAAAACCCGGGAAAGGGAATCCGACGCCCCCCTGCCTTAACGCCGGCTCAGGGCCATCTGCGCCAGGGGTAAGGTTTCTCTTCACTGGCGCCGGTCAGGAACAACACCGCCCGCGCCGTCCAGCGCGCCAGCGAGATACCGAATGCGGTGATATTGTCGTTTTTCTCGCCGGCAAACAGCATCCAGCCGAATTGAATCAGCGCCGCAACCAGGGTGACAAAGCGCGCCACTGACAACAGGAAGGCGACGACCAGCATCCACAGCCCGCGCATCCACACCCCGTCGCGCGGCTCAAATATCTCCGCATCCCGCTCAAAGCCGTCATCTTCGTCTTCAAACCTGTCCATGGGATCGCTCATTGGCTCTCTCCTTGTTTTCCCGAATGTTTGCCCATTTGTTTCTCCGTCTGTTTCTCTGCTTGTTTCTCTGCCTGCAACTCTGCCCGCGTCTCCGACTACACATCTGCCCGCGTCTCTGGCCGTATTTCTGTGGCTGAGGCATCCAGAAACACCCGGTCAATCATCTGCTGGCTGCCGCGCGCATCTTCCAGCGTCCAGCCATACCCCACGCCGCTCAGCGCAGAGCGGCCAAAGGCCTCCACCTGCAATACATACTGGTTCACCCCGGGATAACGCGTCTCCTCGCGCACGCCGTTGCGCTCCACCACCAGCGTGGCCTGGTCGTAGACCCCGGCATTGAACGGCGCCCTGAGCTCGATCCAGCCCTGGGTGCCGTGAAAACTGATGCGCTGATACTCCGCCATATTCATGCTGGTGAGCGACGAATAGGTAAAGCCGTCAAACCGCCCGGTCACATGGGCCAACAGATCGACACCGCCACCTGGCTTGCCATCGCCCGTGCCGCTCCAGCTGACATGCGCCGCCGCCAGCGTGTCGGGTTCAAGCCCGGTGGCCAGCCGCACACCGCCAAAAGTATAAACCCCGATGTCGCGCAACCCGCCGCCGCCCAGCGCCGCCTGGTTGCGGATATTGCCCGCCTCGCGCAAATTAAAAGAAAACACCGCATCCACATGTACCAGATCGCCGATCCTGCCCGCCTTGATCAACTCGCGAACCTGCAGCCATTGCGGGTGGTGCGCGATCATAAACGCCTCCGCCGCCAGCAACCCGGTGCTGTCGCGCAGCGCAATCAGCCCGTCGATCTCAGCGGCTTTCAGGGCCACCGGTTTTTCCACCAGCACATGTTTGCCCGCCTGCAATGCTTTGCTGGCCCACTCCACATGCAGATGATTTGGCAGCGGGATATAGACCGCATCTACACCCGGGTCGGCCAACAGCGCATCGTAATCTTCATGCACCCGTAAATCAGGACAGAACGCCTGGAACGGCGCCGCTTTAGCCGCGTTGGATGTGGCCAGCGCCACCAGCCGCGCCCCGCGCGCCGCATGGATCGCCGGCGCCATATGTTCACGGGCAAATTTCGAGGCCCCGAGTATACCCCAGTTCAGTGTTGCACTCATGGCTGTCGCCTCCGCTGCGGATGTTGTGGCGCAGGTTAGCGCCAACATCGCATCCTGACCAGCGCTCAAACCGGCGCCCCCCCTTGACCTGACCGCTACCCCGGCCCTCAGCGTCGCCCGGGGCATGGCGCCTGCACCGCCTGAGATCAGCGCACCGCAGCCGGCCAGCCCCCAACGGGCCCCGACAGACCCTTCACAACACAGGCGCCAAACGACAAAACCCGGACCATTGGCCCGGGTTTGTGAATTTGCAGGGTTGAGCACCAATGCGCGACAGGCTTACACCTGTTCCAGAATGCCTTTATCTGCCGCCAGTTCCTGCATGCGTTTCTGCAGTTTCTCAAAGGCGCGCACTTCAATCTGACGGATACGCTCGCGGCTGACGGAATATTGCCCGGACAGCGTCTCCAGCGTCACCGGCTGATCTTTCAGACGGCGCTGCATCAGAATATCTTTCTCGCGCTCGTTCAGCACATCCATCGCCTGCATCAGCAACTCGTGCCGGGTCTCCATTTCGTTTTTGGCCTCGTAATCTCCGGCCTGATCGGCGTCTTCGTCTTCCAGCCAGTCCTGCCATTGCGCGCCGGCATCGTCTTCGCCGCCCACCATCGCGTTCAGCGACGCGTCGCCCCCGGCCAGACGCCGGTTCATCGACACCACTTCTTTCTCGGTGACGCCAAGCTCTGTGGCAATGCGTTTGACGTTTTCCGGCCGCAGGTCGCCCAGTTCCAGCGCGCCGATTTTGTTCTTGGCTTTGCGCAGATTGAAAAACAGTTTTTTCTGCGCGCTGGTGGTGCCCAGCTTGACCAGAGACCAGGAGCGCAGCACATATTCCTGAATGCTGGCGCGAATCCACCACATGGCATAGGTCGCCAGCCGGAACCCTCTTTCCGGGTCAAAGCGCTTCACCGCCTGCATCAGACCCACATTGGCCTCGGAAATCACTTCCGCCTGAGGCAGACCATACCCGCGGTAGCCCATGGCTATCTTGGCGGCCAGGCGCAGGTGGCTGGTGACCATCTTATGCGCGGCGCCGGAATCTTCATGATCCACCCAGCGTTTGGCCAGCATGTATTCTTCTTCCGGTTCCAGCATCGGGAATTTACGGATGTCCTGCAGGTAACGGCTCAGCCCCTGTTCCGGGGATGGTGCGGGCAGATTGCGATAATTACTCATGTGTGCTCCCTCAAACCGCCAATGTATCGCGGCTTAACATAATCTGGTGACGCTAACAAAACTTTCAAGTCCTGAAGCATATTTATCTGTTGAAAGTGTACTTAAAGAGTTTCCGCCGCAGTGGAACCCGCACAGGCGCACATCTCACGTGCATGTGTGCGATGTTTCAGGATCCGGGCGGTTTTGGCGGATTCTGTCCTGGCTTTGTAACAATTGCCTTCACAGGCCGCGCCCATGGCAGGCTGCCCGGCGGAACCTGGGCGCCATATCACTTACGCTCTGTCCCAAAGAAACCTGCACCATCCGGTCAGGAGAGCTGCAGCGAACACCGTCTTCGTGAAATCGCACGTGCACATCTCTGATGTGCAGCCCCTTCCCTCTCGCACATGGGAAAGGGGCTCATGCACCATCCAGTCAGGAAGGGGCAGTCAGGAAGGGGCAGTCAAAACACACATCTCGCGCCCGACCCTGACCGGGCACCCCCAATGCACCCCATTTCAAGGCAATCCCGTTTGCACATCTGTGATGTGCAGCCCCCTCCTCCCCCAACAGGGCAGGGGCTCATGCGCTATGCGGTCAGGGCAGCACCAGTGCTTATTCAAAGAAGTGGCATCCGCGCCGAAATGCCACGCCAGGTGCGGTCACCGCCACCGTGACGGCGGCGAATGAACCATCCTGTCAGCCGCGCGATATTTCCAGCGGGTCGCGCAGCGGCCTCACGGCCGCTTCTGGCGCAGAACCTCGACCAGCTCGGCCATATCCGCGGGCAGCGGTGCTTCGAAACTCATCATCTCACCGCTGACCGGGTGTTCAAAGCCCAGCATCGCCGCATGCAGCGCCTGGCGCGGGAAAGACGCCACCGCCGCCAGCGCCTTATCAGTGATCGCTTTGGCGTTCAGCTTGCGCTTGCCGCCATAGGTCTGATCGCCGATCAGACAATGGCCCGCATGGGTCAGATGCACCCGGATCTGATGCGTGCGCCCGGTCTCCAGCCAGCATTCCACCAGCGTCGCCACCGCCGGGCGGCCAAAACGTTCGACTTCGCGCGACCGGGTCACCGCGTGACGGCCGCCCTGAAACAGCACTGCCTGGCGCTGCCGGTCATGTTTGTGCCGCGCCAGCTGGGTGGTGATGCGCATGATGTTGGAGCCTTCAAAGCTTACGCCTTTCATGCCGCGCAGCCGCGGATCGGCAGAATCAGGCACCCCGTAAACAATGGCGGCGTATTTGCGCTCTACCGTGTGTTTTTCAAACTGTGCCGCCAGGCCGTGATGTGCCTTGTCCGACTTGGCCACCACCAGCAGACCCGAAGTATCTTTGTCGATCCGGTGCACGATGCCGGGACGTTTTTCGCCGCCCACACCAGACAGGCTGTCGCCGCAATAATGCAACAGCGCGTTGACCAGCGTGCCGCCCGGGGTGCCAGGCGCCGGATGCACCACCATGCCCACCGGCTTGTTGATCACGATCAGGTCGTCATCCTCATAAATCACATCCAGCGGGATATCTTCCGGCCCCATATGGCTTTCCGCCGCCTCTTCAATGGTGATGACAAACTCATCGCCCTCGGAGGCTTTGGCACGCGGCTCGGTGATCACTTCACCGCCGCGCGAAATCGCCCCGTCTGCCAGCAGCTTCATCAGGCGGGAGCGCGACAGTGAAGCCTCCGCTGGCACATCCCGCGCCAGTGCCTTATCAAGACGCGCGGGCGGGTTTTCGCCAATAATCACGGAAAGGGTTGAGGACATGAACAGCGCTCCTGAGCAGCACGCCGAAGAGGCGCCGGTGAGATTCCTTCGCAGACTGGTCACGACTCTGACCATCACGATGATTGCCGGGCTTGTAGTGCTGATTGCACTGTTTGTCATCCGCTTCCCGCTAACAAGCCGCACATCGCCCGCTTTGCCGTCCGAAATCACCCTGCCAGACGGCGTTTCAGCCCGCGCGGTGACCTTTGGACCCGACTGGTACGCGGTGGTAACGACGGACGAGCGCATCCTGATCTTTGGCCTGGACGGCACCCTGCGCCAGGACATCGCGGTGAAATAAGACCGGCCGGGCCAATTGCCCCCTGCACCAACGGTCCCGCGCCGCTCACAATCTTGACATCTTGCGCGGACTAGAATGATTTGGAGTTGTGCTAAGATTTTACTGGGAAATTGGAATTGAAAATTGTGGAAAACAATCTTGATTTTATAGTCCAGTTGAAGCTTGAGAAATATGCGAACCATGATCGAAAAATGCTTCTGGATGTAACCTCAGAATTTGTTGACCAAGTCGAGGAGACATATGGTTTTTTCAAAGATTCAATTCACGGCTTTAACATGGTTTTTCAGCGAACACCGGACAGTACCAACGCGGCTTTTTTCGGGCGAGAAGATCCCAGAAAGGGCAAGACGAAGATTCAGCATCGCGCAACCCAATCTCAAGTAAAACAAAGAAACAGCTTAGAAGGCGCCAACAGGAAAATGGCATTTCATACACTGATTGCCCAAGTGTATATGCTGCGGGACAATAAGTATCGAAATTTGGTTTCAGTGGCACTGGGAGTCGAAAAAAATTAACAGCGACACGATGGATGCATTTCGACACATAAGAAACCATATCGCTCACAACAGTGGTATCATTCCCAAGCAAAAAAGTAAGTTGATGGCAATTCATAAAGTCCAGATATTTGGCAATTTAAAAATCGGTGACGAAATTGTTTTTACCAACGATGACGACGGAGTTTATGAAACAGTCAGAAGCGTAAAAATGGCTATGGATGAAATTGTTATAGCTGCTACCGAACACGATCCTGAGTATCGGAAAATTTGGTATTTGGATTGACGGACAACCGCATCTTTGGGCGAATTCGCGTCAACCATCCAAAAACGATCACGCGGTCATTTAACGCCAACAACAGTATTGGCCAGCGCTGATATTTTATTGATCGTTTGCTGTTGCCACTTCGTATTCAGAGTGGCGTCAAATTTCGGCCATTCCTCATTACGTCCAACGCTTTTTTTGTTTGCTCTTTGGCTCATTTTCGGTGCATTTTTCTACGGAATTTCGAATTGGCAAATTTGTTCGGTTGATGTGAAAGTAGAAAACCTGGCTTCAGCTTTTGGGCTTTCGTTTTCCGATCTTTTTCCAATCTTCGGGTTTCGCGGACTCTACTACGGGGATCAATTGGTGCTTTGAACTACCGTGACAAAAATCTTATCCGGGCTGGAGACTGTTAGCGGGTTTGTCTTGCTGTTTTTTCTAGGCCTTGGCCTGCGAAATCGATTTAGGTTGCGATGAGGGTTATCAGGCTCTCCAACCGTGTCTTTGAAACCTGCGACGCAATGATCCACCTCTGTTGCAAGACCTGAAAAGCTATGATGCTGAGGTATTAGGTCAATCGGAATTAGAACATTGTCTCATGGGGCAAATGATCCACTTGGATCAATTTGAGGACGCCGCCCCGTTCAAACTGTTCTTGCTCCGCGCACCTCAAAAGCACCTCCCGATCCGCGTCCATGTCGCCTGGCGCTATTTTGCAGCGATTCTGAGAAACGAATGGGTTGTCGGCTGAGGACCTTTAGGTAGATGGCGATTGGGCAAAGACTGAGGCTGCGGTGTTTCGAGACCCTCTTTCGGGTAAGTCCAACTGGTGTTGCCGGCCCATAGCGGAAGTGCGCAATCACTGCGGCTAATGGCTGGTTAGTGCTCACTCTACCG
>NZ_QOLB01000140.1 GCF_003333265.1 Candidatus Halocynthiibacter alkanivorans | reverse complement strand
AGCCTGGCGATGCAGATAACATTGTGGCGGCGAGGCAAACAGACCCGCAGGGCTGTCGCGAAAGTCGGTAGAGCTCACCACAGCAGACCCGCCGGCGACATTGGCGTCGGTGCGTGCAAAATAACCGAATTCTTCAATCGCATTGATGACTTTCGGGTCGTCAAACTTCATCTCGTTTGAAACCCAGGCATCGTAATCGGCAGGCGACTGCGTGCGCAGCATCATATCCTCGACCCAGTCCGTTGCCGGCCAGCCAGTGGCGCCACCAGAACCAAGGCCAATGCACCACGGCGCAATGCCATCCGCCGCCATGGTTTCAGAAAGCGCTTTCAAATCTTCCATGGTTTGCGGCACGTCATAGCCGGCATCTTCAAAGTTTTCAGGCACATACCAGACCAGCGACTTCAGATCGACCTTGTAGAACAGACCATATAACGCATCGGCCCCGTCCTGTCCCGCATAGGTACCCAGATCAACCCATGACTGCCCGGCCGCGTAATTTTCACGCACCCAGTCGGCGCGCGCCTCGCCCAGCGGCGTCAGAAAACCGCGGCTTGCCAGATCGGCAGCCAGCCCGGGCTGCGGGAACACCGCAACATTGGGCGGCGAGCCAGCCTGGGTATCAATCAGGATCTGCTGTTCAAAACTGTCGGAGCCGGAATACTGAATATCTGCGCCGGTCGCTTCTTCAAAATAGGCCAGAACGTTTTCAACATTCTCCTGATCCGGTCCCAGCCAGGGCCCGAAGACCGACACGGTCTGACCGCTCAGGTCCAGTGACTTCAGTGCTTCATAACTGGCCCAGTTAAAATCACCCTCGCCTGGCGTAAACTTCAGATGAGCATCCGCTGAGGCCTGCCCGGCAATCAGCGCAATCGTCGCCGCACCGGCAAACAATACTTGTTTCATTTCTATCCCTCCCTGACAGGGCTGTTTTTCAACCCCTTTTCCGAAAATTGGATCGAAGCGCTTTTAGAATCGAGACACCCAAAGCGCTTTGGTATGCATATGCTTGCCGACGGATCCGGATCATGTCAACCGTTTCAGCTGCTCTCCGCCGACCTTAAATTTCACAAATATTGTTATTATCTGAAATTCTGGCTTTGACGTACCGGCAAACCCCTGGTAACTTGCACAAATCACCAAAGCGCTTTGACAGATCGGCCATAACAATGAATCTAAAAGACCTCTCCGATTATCTTGGCCTGTCCCAAACCACTGTCAGCCGCGCTTTGAACGGATACCCCGAAGTTTCGGAAAAAACCCGCAAACGGGTACAGGATGCGGCGGCAGCGCATAATTACCGCCCCAATACCCGCGCCAAAGGACTTGCCACCGGGCGCACTATGTCCATCGGTCATGTGATCCCGATCTCTGCGCGTCACGAAATCGTCAATCCGATTTTCGCCGATTTCATCGCTGGCGCCGGCGAAATCTATTCAAAAAATGGCTACGACATGCACCTGACAGTGGTGCCCGACACCGACGAAGCCCGTGTTTACCGGGACATTGCCTCCAAAGGCTCGGTGGACGGTGTCATCGTGCACGGCCCTTTGCAGAATGATCCGCGCATTAAACTTCTGCAGGATCTGGGCCTGCCCTTTGCGGTGCATGGCCGCTCCGGTCGGGGCGATGAAGATTACAACTGGGTGGACGTCAATAATGCGCGTGCTTTTGAGCGGGCGACAAACTTTTTGATCGACCTGGGGCACCGGCGTATTGCGCTGTTGAACGGCAATGAAAAGATGGATTTCGCAGCCCGCCGGCGGCTCGGTTATCTGACCGCTCATGGCGCACGCGGTCTGACGCATGATCCGGCGCTGATGTTCAGCGACGAGATGACCGAACATTATGGCTATGCCAGCGTGCTCCGGGCGCTGGATCATCCGAGCCCGCCAACCGCCTTTCTGATTTCCTCTATCATCAGTTCAATCGGCGCCCGCCGCGCCCTCGAAGAGCGCGGCCTACAGCTTGGGCGTGACATTTCCATCATCACCCATGATGATGAGTTGAGTTATCTGAAAAACGGCGAAGATCTGCCCATCTTCACAGCAACCCGCTCCTCTGTGCGGGAAGCCGGCCGAATCTGTGCTCAAATGGTGCTGGATGTCATCGCCAACCCCACAAGCCCGCCACAGCACAGGCTGCTGGAATCCGATCTTACAGTTGGCAATTCCACCGGTCCTGCGCCGTGACTGCCGCAGGAGAACCAAAAGTGTTTTTTGACCGCAGCCGTTTTCCGGACAAGTTTACCTTTGGCGCCGCCACCGCGGCCTATCAGATAGAGGGCAATGCCAAGGGCAATGCAGGGCAGAACCATTGGGATACGTTTGCGGCGACACCGGGCAATGTCGTGGGCGCACAGAACGGCGCCCGTGCCTGTGATCATTATACTTTCTGGCAGCAAGATCTGGACCTGATGCAGGCCGCTGGCTTTGACGCTTACCGGTTTTCAACAAGCTGGCCACGCGTTCAGCCAGACGGCCGGGGCGCGGTAAATCCGGAAGGGCTCGATTTTTACGACCGGCTGGTGGACGGGGTGCTCGACCGTGGCATGGATCCGTATGTCACCCTGTACCACTGGGATCTGCCACTGCCGCTGGCAGACAAGGGTGGCTGGTGCAACCGGGACACTTGCGCGCATTTTGCCGATTATGCCGAAATCATTATGGACCGGATCGGCGACCGTGTGGCGTCAACTGCAACGGTAAACGAGCCTTGGTGCATATCTTATCTCAGCCATTTTCTGGGCCAGCATGCGCCCGGGCTGCGTGATATCCGCGCCACAGCACGTTCGATGCACCATATCCTTCTGGCCCACGGTATGGCGATGAGCCGGCTGCGCCAGACGGGCCATGACGGGCTTGGCCTGGTGCTGAACTTTGAACCGGCACAACCAGCCGACGAGAGCGAGGCTTCGGCCCGTGCTGCCGCCACACAGCACGCAATTTATAACCGCTGGTTTATCGAGGCGGTGACCCGGGGCAAATACCCTGAAGAAGCTCTGCTCGGACTGGAGCCCCATCTGCCACAGCACTGGCAGGATGATATGGAAATCATCTCACAGCCACTGGATTTTGTGGGCGTCAATTATTATACCCGCAGCCTGTACGAGCCGGCGGCAGAGCCCGCCTGGCCCGGCACCCGTAGCAAACAAGGTCCGCTGAAGAAAACCCAGATGGGCTGGGAGGTCTATCCACAGGGGCTTGAAGACATTTTGCTGTGGCTCAGCGCGGAATACGTCGGCGACCTGCCCCTGTATGTAACCGAAAATGGCATCGCTCTGGCGGATCGGCTGGAGGATGGTAAGATCCACGACACCGAACGCTGCGCCTATATAACGGAGCATTTGCAGGCCACTGCGAACGCCCTTAGTTTAGGCGCTAACATCAAGGGATTCTTTTATTGGTCCCTTCTGGACAATTTTGAATGGGCACATGGCTATGACAAACGTTTTGGGCTTGTTCATGTGGATTTTAAGACGCTGCGGCGCGTCCCAAAATTCTCTTATTATATGCTGCAAAAAGCCCTGACCAACGGGTAACAAGGACGATACATGCCCCTACTCCAGTCTGATGAATTGTCTCTTGTTGCAGATATCGGCGGCACAAATACTCGTGTGGCGCTGAGCCGGGGGGCTGAGCTGCAAGCCGGCTCTGTACGGCGCTACCGCAATGCCGGTCGCACCGGTCTTGAACCCGTCCTGCAACAATATCTGCAGGAACTGGGCCAGCCAGCAGTCGCCGGCGCCTGTATTGCCCTGGCCGGTCCGGTGCGGGATGGCGCCGGAGAAATGACAAATCTCGACTGGAAAATTGACAACAAAACGCTTCGTCAGGCCACCGGCGCCCGTCGGTGCGATATTCTGAATGACCTGCAGGCGCAGGGCTACGCGCTTGGCCACGTGGATCCGGACCATACTACACCGGTGTTCACCGGCCGGTCTGCGATCCCCGCCGCCCACGCGCCCAGCCTTGTGATTGGCATCGGCACGGGTTTCAACATCGCCCCGGTGATTGATTTTCCCGGCGGACGCATTGTGATGCCCTCAGAGACCGGACACATCAACCTGCCACTGCAAGATGAGCAGGACCAGCGGCTGAACCGGTATCTGACCAGAGAATTCGGATTTCCCGCATTGGAAAGTGCTCTGTCCGGCCGCGGCCTGCAAGCGATCTACGCCGCCATGATGCCGGAAAACGCGAGCAAAACAGCGCCTGAAGCCACCAGGATAATGGCGGCGCTGCAGGAGAGGTCCGACCCGGTTGCCGAACAGGCCGCACGCCAGTTTGTAAGCCTGCTGGGCACAGTGACCGGCACACTGGCGCTGATCCAGTTGCCATTTAATGGTATCTACCTGGTGGGTGGCGTTGCGCGCGCCTTTGCGCCCTGGCTCGACGAATTCAGCTTTGCGACCGCATTCCGCAACAAAGGGCGTTTCTCAGAATTCATGGAGAATTTTTCCGTTTTTCTGATCAATGACGATTATGCAGCGCTGACGGGATGTGCCGTACACCTTGACGGAATACGATAAAAGCGTCGAAAAACGGTGCTTTCTTTAAAAACCTCCATTGGCCTTAAAAAAAATCCAGCTGTTGTAACTCCGTCTTAACGCCCTCGCTCCTAAATACTTCAGACAGGACTGAATGTATGGGAGCAAGTGAGATGAACAATCACTGGCCAAGCCCGGAGAGCCGGGCATGACAGCACAGATCACTTTAAACACACGGCTGGACTATCAGTCGATTAGCCCGTTGGCTAATGAACTGAAAGCATGCCAGGACACCGACCTCGCAATTGACGCGGGCAAGGTCAGACACCTCGGCGCACTCACAATGCAACTGCTGCTGGCAACCGCAAAATCCCGCGCCTTGTCCGGACAGAGCACCCGGATCATCAATGCGTCTGACGCATGTGTCGACCAGTTGGGTCTGTTTGGATATTCGCCTGAATCTTTTTCACAACCGGAGGCATGGACATGAGCCTGGAAGTCCTGGCTGTCGATGACAGCCGCACGATGCGCGACATGTTGAACCTGGCCCTGACTTCGGCAGGGTTCACAACACATCTCGCCGAAGATGGCGTTCACGGGCTGGAAGTCCTGGACGGCCTTGAGCCCAACGTAATTATTACAGACATCAACATGCCCCGCATGGACGGGTTCGGTTTCATTGACGCCGTCCGCTCACAAGAAAAATGGCGGGGCATTCCAATTCTGGTGCTGACCACAGAAAGTGCTTCGGAATTGAAGGTAAAAGCCCGTGCAGCAGGCGCAACCGGGTGGATCGTCAAACCTTTTGATCCGTCTAAACTCGTTAAAGCCATTAAAATGGTTGCAGGTTAGGAGGCAGTAGTATGTCCGACCCGATGGAAGAAATCCGAGCGTCATACTTTGTTGAATGCGAAGAACTCCTGGAAAGCCTTCAGGATGGCCTCCAGCAGATGGACGATGGCCATGATGACTCCGAAACGATCAATGTCGTTTTTCGGGCGGTACATTCGATCAAAGGCGGTGCCGGCGCTTTTGGGCTCGACGATCTGGTCAAGTTTGCGCATCGCTTCGAAACCGCGATGGACGAAGTCCGCGCCGGCCGGTTTGTCCCCGACAGCGCCGCAATAAAACTGTTCTTCCAATGCGCAGACATTCTGGCTGATCTTGTGCGTGCCGCCCGCGACGATGCTGTCATTCCGGAGAGTATTACCAATCCGGTTCTGGATACGCTCGACGAGATGGTGGGCACATCAGAAGAAGTTGAAGAAGAAATCGAATTTGCGCCGATGGTCCTGAACCTCGATCTCGGCGGTGGAGGTGCATCCGGCTTGCCTGATCTGCCGGGCCTGCCAGCACTGTCGGGCCTGCCCGATCTTCCAGGCTTGCCCGATCTTCCAGGCTTGCCCGATCTTCCAGGCTTGCCAGAGCTGGACAGCGCGTTACCGCTGCCCCCGGCCAGCCCGGCCGGTCAAACCGACAACAGCGGCAATCAGCTCAACCATTTCCGGATTCTCTTCAGCCCGGAAAACAGCCTGTACAGTTCAGGCAACGAACCGCTTTACCTGTTGCGGGCGCTGCGCGATCTTGGTGAAATCAAGGTCCGCTGTGATACATCCACCCTGCCCGGTCTGGGCGATCTGAACCCGGAGAACGGGTACTTGTCCTGGATCATTGAATTGTCAACCGAAGAAAATCAAACCACCGTCAGGGAAGTGTTTGAATTCGTTGACGGGCTTTGCGACCTGGACATAGCAACTGCCGACGACACGGCTCTTATTGCCGAGAATGCCGTTGCACCACAGCCGGAACTCACCGTCACGGCTGAACCTGACACCTCAGCAGCGCGCCTGCCTGATCTGGTACCGGAAATTGCAGACATTCTGCCCGATGTCACACCGGAACCGGAAGTTGCTCCAGCCCTTGATAAGGAGCCAGAACCTATGGACACATCAACCGCAGAATACGACGCACAATCTGCCGCCGGGGCCCAGAGTTCGGCAAAAGCGACCCCGACACAGCCCAGGGCCACTGTGCGTGTTGACCTCGAACGCATCGACCGGCTGGTGAATCTGGTGGGCGAGCTGGTTATCAATCAGGCCATGCTCAGCCAGTCAGTCGCTGAAACCAGCCTGCCGCAAAATTCACCGGTACAGACCGGGCTGGAGGAATTTCTGCAGCTGACACGTGACATCCAGGAAAGTGTCATGATGATCCGCGCCCAGCCGATCAAATCGCTGTTTCAGCGCATGAGCCGTATCGTACGCGAATCCTCAGCAATGCTGGGTAAAGATGTGCGCCTGTTCACCGATGGTGAAAATACTGAAGTCGACAAAACTGTCATCGAACGTCTCGCCGACCCGTTGACCCATATGATCCGGAACGCGGTGGATCACGGGCTTGAAAGCACGGCGGACCGTATCGCGACCGGCAAAGAACCTGTGGGCCATGTCACCCTTACGGCCAATCACCGGTCCGGTCGCATCGTGATTGATGTCACCGACGACGGCGCTGGGATCAACCGCGAAAAAGTGCGGCAGATTGCCATCAACAAAGAGCTGATCGCCGCCGATGCGCAGCTCAGTGACACTGACATCGACAACCTTCTGTTCCTGCCCGGGTTTTCCACTGCGGACAAAGTGTCGAACCTGTCGGGGCGCGGCGTCGGCATGGACGTGGTCAAAAGCGCTATCCTCGGGCTGGGTGGCAGAATCTCGATCTCCTCGGTCGAAGGCAAGGGCACCACATTCTCGATTTCCCTGCCGCTGACGCTTGCGGTGCTGGACGGGATGGTGGTGCAAGTTGCCGGCGAAACCCTGGTGGTGCCGCTGAATGCGATCATTGAAACACTGACACTGACCGAAGACGATTTGCGCGCGCTCGGACCGCAAACCCATGTGGTTCAGATCCGCGGCGGGTTTGATCCCCTTCTCGATCTGGGTGCAGAACTCGGCTACCGGGCGCCGAAAGACAGCTACATCGGCGACATCGTGCTGCTCATTGGTCAGGAGGATGGCAAGCGCGCAGCCCTCGTGGTCGATGCCATTGAGGATCAGCGCCAGGTCGTCATCAAAGGGCTGGAAGCCAGCTACGGCCGTGTCGCGGGCATTGCCGCGGCCACGATCCTGGGCGACGGGCAGATTGCTCTCATCCTCGATCCGGTCGATCTGGTCTCAGAAGCCACGGGCCGGACCCGGGTTCCCCCTAAACATCTTTCGATAGCAGGATAAGCCAACATGACTGATAACACAAAAAAATCCGACACTGCGACCGAGCTTCTGTCATTTCTTGTTGGTGGCCAGGATTACTCCGTGGACATTATGTCTGTCCGCGAAATCCGCGGCTCTGCCAAAGCCACCTCCCTGCCCCATGCGCCGCCCTTTGTACGCGGTGTTATCAACCTGCGTGGCACGGTGCTGCCGCTGATTGATCTGGCGGCCCGCCTTGGTCTGGAAACCGGTCAGGATACTGATCGCAACGTAATCATCGTTGTCGACCTCGGCGAACGCACCGTGGGGCTGATGGTGGATGCGGTTTCCGACATTCTCGCCATTCCGGAGGAAGATATGCAGGCACCGCCGGATATGGCCGCAGATGAGACCCATAATTTCGTATCCGCCCTGACGATCGTCGACGGCCGGATGATCCGCATCCTTGATCTGAACGCGATCATGCCCGACCAGAACGAGGAAGCCGCATGAACGCTGCACTTCATCAGCCCCGCCGCGTTGTCGGCGGTGAGATGAGCGACGCTGTTTTTGCGGCGGTCTCAAGGATCGCGCATCGCGAAGCGGGGCTGGTTCTGGCGCAATCAAAGATGGCAATGGTCAAATCCCGCCTGACACGCCGCCTGCGTGTTCTGAAACTGCCCAGCTTTGAAGACTATATCGAATTTGTGGAAAACCCCGGCAATGCCGGCGAAATGCCCTTTCTGGTATCAGCGCTGACGACCAATGTTTCACATTTCTTCCGCGAGAAACATCATTTCGACCGGCTGAAGTCAGAAGTGTTGCCGCCATTGCTGAAGAAGGCCGCTGCGGGGGGCCGCGTCCGGATCTGGTCTGCGGGCTGCTCCAACGGGCAGGAAACATATTCTATGGCGATGACGTTGCTGGAAATGGATCCGAATATACTGTCCAGGGATGTCCGCATTCTGGGCACTGACATCGACAATGATGTGCTGCAGACCGCGCGGGAGGGGTTTTACGCCAATACCATGCTCAGCGGTCTCGAAGACAATCATCTCCGTGACTGGTTCAGCGCGGAATCCCTCGAGGGTGAAGAAGGCTACCGGGCGTCTCAAAAACTCAGGGATCTTGTTACCTACCGCAAGCTGAACCTGCACGGTGACTGGCCGATGAACGGCTGCTTTGACATCATATTCTGTCGCAATGTGGTGATTTATTTTGATGAGGACACTCAGACACGTCTTTATCAACGCTTCCAAAATATCTTGTCTGATGACGGTTGGCTGTTTCTGGGACATTCGGAGCGTATTGGCGAAGCAGCCAACTCTCTGTTCACCAGTTCCGGCGTCACCGCCTATCGCGTCGCTAAAGGAGCCTGACCATGGCACTCAGAGATCAACTTCGGGTAATTGTTGTGGACGATATGTCCACGAGCCGGGGCCTTATTACCAATGCGCTCGATTCTTTCGGGGTGCGAAACGTGGATGTCGCCGCCGACGGTCACGGCGCATTGCAAAAGATCGCGGCAAACCCGGTACACCTCGTTATCTCGGACTACAATATGCCTGGCATGGATGGCTTGCACCTGTTGCACGCCCTGCGCAGCAATGCGCCGACCCGGGGTGTTGGTTTCCTGCTGATCACCGGCCGCGCAGATCGCGAGATTATCGAACACGGCAAAAAACTCGGCATGAACAACTTCGTCAAAAAACCGTTTGAACCTGCCGGGTTGAAAGCTGCAATCGAAGCCATCGTCGGGCCGCTCTGATGTCAGAG
The DNA here is from genome assembly GCF_003333265.1 of Candidatus Halocynthiibacter alkanivorans. Lineage (GTDB taxonomy): Bacteria > Pseudomonadota > Alphaproteobacteria > Rhodobacterales > Rhodobacteraceae > Halocyntiibacter_A > Halocyntiibacter_A alkanivorans. Next base: position 10,492 of record NZ_QOLB01000140.1, on the reverse strand, counting down.
CGGGCCGCCGATATAACGGACTCTCCGACAGAGCTGCAGCCGGAGGCGGAGACCATTCCGCTTGCCACGCTCAATGGCCGCATCCAGGACGAGTTGATGTCTATGGCTATGCTGGCGTCCGAATTGCAGACGGCGCTGGGGCCAGCGATTGAAAATGCCGGCACTCTGTCGCCTGCGGTGCTGCGGTCGCTGCAGTCCGTCGACCGCCTGCATCAGACGCTCGACGACCTGACCCGCGTTTTCGGGCACCTGAAAACGCAGTGTCTGGAGCAAACAGTCGAGGTGAATGAACTGGACAAGGTTATCCAGCTGCGCCATCTGGCCCACAAGCTGTTTGACGACACCGACTCACCGTTTGTTTTGTGTGAAGAGGACTCCGGCGAAATCGCCTGGTTCTGACGCAAAGGAATTGCAGGGCTGACAGGCACAGGTCTGCTTCACAATGTGATCCTGGATTCGGAACAGAGACAATTCACCGCAGGCCGTTCAGCGAACCAGCTCGATGCCGGTCACGCCCCACAGTTCTGGGCCTGGTGTAGCCGCAAGTGCAGCCCCGGTTGCCGGGCGAAAAATCCAGCCGCTGTTCCACCCCGGCGGTTTGCGCGCTGCTGCCCGGCTGTGTTTTATTGCACCCATTGCGACCGGCGACAGCTCATCATCTGTCGCGGGGCACGGATCCGGCGGACCCGGGCACCGGGAAATGCATCACTCCTGGCCTTTAAACCCGGTCGCAACTACGAATTTTTCTGAACTGTCGGCGCGGCTGGCCGGCGGTTTAACGTTCATAACTTTGGTGAACTTCATTTTCAGCAGTTTTTGCAAATCACCCTCGGCGCCACCGGCAAGAACTTTGGCGACAAATGTACCGCCCTCTTCCAGCACATCAAATGCAAAATAGGCCGCAGCTTCACACAGCGCAATGATGCGCAGGTGATCGGTTTGTTTGTGGCCCGAGGCAGAGGCCGCCATGTCTGACATTACCACGTCAGCGCGGCCGCCCAGCCACTCTTTCACTTTCAGATCGGCATCGTCTTCCATGAAATCCAGCGTGTGGGTTTCCGCACCGGCCAGTGGTTCGATTTCCTGCAGGTCAACGCCAAGCACCCTGCCGACCGCTTTGCTTTTTCTTTCACCAAGCGCGTTGACGCGGGGCACCGCGACCTGACACCAGCCGCCGGGCGCACAGCCCAGATCGACCACCCGGGCACCGGGCACCAAAAAGCGGAATTTGTCATCAAGTTCGAGGATTTTAAACGCGGCACGCCCCCGGAACCCCTCGACCTGAGCCCGTTTGACATAGGGATCATTCAACTGACGCTCGAGCCAGAGAGTTGACGAAAGCTTCCGCCCCCGCGCTGATTTAACTTTTACCCGCAGTTCACGCTGTCCGCGCCCGCTTATTTCTTTGGCCATACGCCTCGTCCTTCATCAAAGGGCGCGTTTGGCCCCTTTTTCTGGTCAGATAGTCTGTTTTCCAACAACACACCAGCCCCGGTCGCCACCGGGCGATCCGCCTGATCAATAGGGCCCGTCTTCCAGCACACCATCTGCGCTCATCTGCGCGTAAAGCAAACCTTCCCGCAAACCCCGGTCAGCCACCGACAGGTGATCTGTGGGCCAGACCCGCAGCAAAGCCTGCAAAATCGCCGAGCCGGACATGATCAGTGATTGCCGGTCCCGACCGATACGCGGATCGCGCTGGCGGCCTTTTTCCCCAAGAGACAGGTAGTCCCGGATCACCGCATCAATCTGATCACTGCTCATGCGCAGACCGTCCACTTTGTTGCGGTCATAGCGCCGCAACCCCAGATGGCTGGCGGCCACGGTTGTAACCGTGCCGGAGGTGCCGATGATCTGAAAACCCTTGCGCGCCTGAATCTTGTCATAGGGGGCGAAGGCGGCCAGATTTTCCTCAAAAAAACAGCTCATCAGGGCGAACCGCGCGGAATCGTCTTTGACATCCGAAAACTGGTCTTTCAGGGTCGCCACCCCCAGCGGCACCGAGATCCAGTCCACCACATGCGCATGCGGAAACGGGCTCTGCGTTGGCTTGAACCCCGCATGAAGCCGCATAATCGCCCGCGGCCGGTCGATGCGCGGCACGTTTGACAGATCGATCCAGACCAGCTCGGTTGAGCCGCCGCCGATATCCACCACCAACAATTGTTCCGTCCGGGTGGACACCAGAGGCGCACACGAGATCACCGCCAGGCGGGCTTCTTCTTCAGGTTTGATAATCTCGAGCGACAGCCCCGCTTCGCGTTTCACCATGCGGATAAAGTCGCGGGAATTCTGCGCACGCCGGCAGGCTTCGGTTGCGATCAGCCGCATGCGCTGCACATTATGTTTCTGCAGTTTTTTGCGACAGACACGCAACGCCTGGACCGTTCGCCCCATCGAGGCGCGGCTCAGACAACCGGACGCTTCCAGACCTGCACCGAGTTGCACAGACTTCGAAAAGCTGTCCACCACATGAAACTGACTGCCCTTTGGCTGGGCAATCAACATACGGCAACTGTTTGTGCCCAAATCCAGCGCAGCATAAAGCTGCGACGGATCAGGCGGTTTGGGCGCGCGCGGCTCGACTGTTTCCAGGAACACGCCCGCACCCTTGGGACGCTTGGGCGTCATGGTCACGCCCTCCAACTTTGGCTTGGCTCTGAGGATAAGCGTCGCGGTGACGGAGAGCAAGAGACCTGACGGCTGGTTGATAAAAATCCTTCATCAATCTGTAATCTTCCCGGGTAAACTCATAAATCTCCAGTTGCGCCTCCCGACTGAGATCTTGCACCTTTGTGTGGCAAAGGCGTCGCTCGCGGCGTGGCAGCACCACCGAACGACCTGCCCGGCGCCCGATGTCATGGCCGATGCGATAAATCTCCTCCACCGGGTAGACCGCTTCAAAAAGCCCCAGATCCGGCCCCAGATAGCGGATCGCCGGGCGCACAAGCCGCGCCACCATTATAGAGTGCATACGATAAACGGACAGGTTGCTGAAAAACGTATCGCTGTCTGGTTGGGATGGCAGCTCAGTGGACACTACGTCACACGCCAGCAGCAAATCCCGTCCGGCCAGCCTGTTTTCATATATATCAATCAGTCGCGCCACCGGATCCCGGATCACACAAAACTTGAACCAACCGCTCAGCCGCGCGAGGATTTCCGCTTCAAACGGCACTGTGCTATAGTTGTGATCCAGTTCGGTGTCGGTGACATCTTCCACCGATTGCGCCACATGCAGCGGGTCTACCACCGCCAGAAACGTTTTCACCGCATTGCTGCCCGCACCCGGCAACGGGCAGTAGGCAATTTTGTATTCATCAATCAGTACCGTCATTCATCCCCCAGACTGTGACCGTCATTTGACTGGTTCATGATGATCATGAAAAGTTTTCCTATCCCTTAACCTTCCCACGACACTTCACATACCCTAGCCAGAGAGCAGAGAAGTCGTTTCAGCCTCTCTTCATGTCGAAAACCGCCCCCGCGACACAGTCGTGACCGCGTAGAACCGGGGTGTAATTAGGGAGTAGAATCGATCCATGCCTGACGTCACAATCGTTTACTGGCGCGACATTCCGGCCCAGGTCATTATCGGCAAGGGCCGCCGCGCAACCAAAGCACCACTGCCTGAGCGTTTTGAGCAGGCCATTGACCGCGCGGCGATGAAAATCGGCGCCAGCGATACCGACGCCTATCTCGCGGAATGGCGCAAAGCAGCGCCTTACCCGGTTGAGGGCGACGCTGCAGACGTGGTCGTGGCGGAAGCCGCACGGATCGATACTGATTACACCAAAGACCGCCTGAAGGCGTTGATCGACAATGACGGCTGGGCATGAGCCCAAGCCAGCTATGGGAGGCCACGATGGCGCTACTGAAATTCCGCAAAAAAGAAGCCCCAGCGGGTGGCACCGAAGAGCTTGAAGCTTTTTTGCAAGGCTATTCGATTGAAGTGATGCCGCGCACGGCTGAAAAAGTGGATGATTTACGCCCTCTGCTGGCGCCGGGCACCCGGGTTTATATCGCCCATATCGAAGGCACCCCCATCGAGGACATGGTCGCCACAGCCAAACGCGTCGCCGACGAAGGCTATGACGTGATGCCGCATTTCCCGGCGCGTATCATCAAAGACAAGGCCACGCTGGCCGACTGGATCGCGCGTTACCAGGGCGAAGCCGGCGTTGAGCAAGCGCTGCTGCTGGCCGGCGGTGTGGATAAACCCTACGGTGATTACTCCGACTCCATGCAACTGCTGGAAAGCGGCCTGTTTGACAAAGCCGGTTTCAAACGCCTGCACGTGGCCGGTCACCCCGAAGGCAACCGCGACATTGATCCCAGCGGGTCTGATGAACGCGTCATGGAAGCGCTGCGCTGGAAACAGAAGTTCAATGAGACCACCGATGCTGACATGGCGCTGGCGACACAGTTCTGCTTTGAAGCCGGTCCTGTCATTGAATGGGTCGACGCCCTGACAGAAGCCGGCATCGACATTCCGGTGCATATCGGTGTGGCTGGTCCGGCCAAGCTTCAGACCCTGATCAGGTTCTCCATCGCTTGTGGTGTTGGCGCTTCGCTGAAAGTGCTGAAAAAACGTGCTATGGATGTCTCCAAGCTGCTTTTGCCTTACGAGCCAACCGGGTTCCTCAACGAACTGGCGCTGCACAAGGCTAAAAACCCCGACTTTAACATCTCTCATGTGCATTTCTTCCCGCTGGGCGGGATCAAGACAAATGCAAAATGGGCCATCGAAAACGGCGGGGACGCGACACGTCCTGCCTCTGAATCTTAAGGGATCGCCATGACCCGTACAGTCATTGAAAGCAAAACCAATACCGTCATTATGGGCTTTGACGAGCCCTTCTGCGTCATTGGGGAACGTATCAACCCGACCGGCCGCAAAAAGCTGGCCGCGGAACTGGAAGCCGGCGATTTTTCCACCGTTGAAAAAGACGCGCTGGCCCAGGTTCTGGCCGGGGCCAACATTCTCGATATCAACGCCGGTGTTGTTTACAACTCCAACCCGAACCCGAATGAGACCGAGCCGCCCCTGATGACCAAAATCATCCAGTTGGTGCAGGGTCTGGTCGATGTGCCTCTTTGCATTGACAGCTCGGTTCCTGAGGCGCTTGAGGCCGGTCTGATCGCCGCCGAAGGCCGCCCGCTGCTGAACTCGGTCACCGGAGAAGAAGACCGTCTCGAATTCGTGCTGCCGCTGGTGAAAAAATACAACGTTCCTGTTGTGGCGATTTCCAACGATGACACCGGTATCTCTGAGGATCCGGAAGTGCGTTTTGCCGTGGCCAAAAAGATCGTTGAGCGGGCCGCCGATTTTGGCATTCCTGCACATGACATCGTGGTCGACCCGCTGGTGATGCCCATTGGTGCGATGGCGACGGCTGGCAAACAGGTCTTCACCCTTGTGCGCAAACTGCGCGAGGAACTGGGTGTGAACACCACCTGTGGCGCTTCCAACATCTCATTTGGCCTGCCCAACCGTCACGGCATCAACAATGCCTTCCTGCCCATGGCAATGGGCGCCGGCATGACTTCGGCGATTATGAACCCGGTGGCCCTGCCCGTCGGCCCCAAGAAACTGCAGGAAAAACGCGACGCGCTGGCTGCAGCCGGCATCATCGTTCCCGATGATATCGATCTGGAACTGCTGGCCCACCTGACCGGTCTGGGCTCGACCAAAGCGCGTCCCGGCAAGGAAATGGAAGCCATCCGTGCGGCCAACTTCCTCACCGACAATGACCCGCATGGCTCGACCTGGATCAGCTTCAACAGAGACCCCAACGCAGCTGTCGAAGGCGCCCGCGGGCGCCGCACCGGTGGCCGTCGCCGTCGCGCCTGAGCGCCATTGATCTGAACATAAAAAGGGCGTCCTTCCGGGCGCCCTTTTTTGTCACAGCCGTCAGAAAAGTTCAGCGACTGATGCCGTCAGTGGTAAAGATGTAATCCTCTGCGCCCGAGTGACAGGCAATGCAGCCGGCGTCCGCCCCTTTGGCCACCCGCCCGGCCAGAGCCATGCCTTTGGGGTTTTTATCCAGCGACCCATCGGGCAGGTATTTGGCCCAGAACCAGTCCTGGTTGTCGCCGTCATAGCCTTCTTCGCGCTGGAACATCACGGTGTAAGCGCCCAGATGTTTGTCCGGATCCATCATCACGTCATCGGCGCTGACACCCTCAGGCCCGTAATTGCGCTTCACAATCAAATTGCCGGTATGACCGTCGATGGTGGCGGTGGTGTAAAAGGTTTCCAGCATCATCCCATGCGGTGCAACACCTTCATAAGGAAAGGCGCGGATCATGCCCGGGCCGGCAAGTTGCAGATCCAGCATCGCCTGCCACACCGCCGCCGCATCCGTTTTGTCCTGATCACCGCCAAACACCATCTGCTGCGCAAAGGCCCCACCCGTCGCAAGCGCTGCGGTCAAAAGGCTGACCGTAAAAATGCGTTTCATTTTTTTCTCCCTGTTTAATCACTACTCACGGGCAAACGGTAGCCGGGTCGCCGTCGCAAAGCAGTTCAAGGATTTTCACATTTTATTGTGCGTCGGTTAACATAAGTGAATAGACAAGCCGGCCATGGCAACCTCACCTTTGAGACAAAAGCGCAAAGGATCATATGTTATGACACAGACCATCCCGCCAGCCAGTTTCTCGATTACCGGCCTGAAAACGGTCGGTTTTGCCGCCGCAATCGCGATGTTTTCCGCCGCACCCTTGCTGGCGCAGTCCGCTGAGCGCGGCGAAAAGATATTCAAAAGCTGCAAGGCCTGCCACCAGGTCGGAGACAAAGCCCGCAACCGCACCGGACCGGTGCTGAACGGGGTGATCGGACGCCAGGCCGGGGTCGCTGAAGGCTTCCGCTACTCAAAATCCATGCGTGACGCCGGCCTTTCAGGCCTGGTATGGGACGCGGAGGCCGTTGTAAAATATTTGGTCAATCCAACGACTTATATGCGGTCCTATCTGGATAATCCGAGAGCCAAGGTAAAAATGGCTTTCAGGCTGGTCAGTGAAGATGACCGGCGCGATGTGGCGGCTTATCTGGCCGGATTTTCCGCCCCCGAACAAGCCGAAGAACCCGGGATGCAACCCGGCGCGGTGCAAACAGCCCTCGCTGCGGGTCCCGGCATGGTCTGCGTTCAAAACGCCACTGCAAAGCCCTACCTGTTTGCCAGCGAAGGCGATGACGGCAGCCGTCTGGTGCAAAGCCTGCCGCCACAAGACACCCTGTGCACCACAGCCTCCGTCACAGGAATCGTCAGTGTCTTTGAAAGCTCTGACGCGCTGGAAGGCTGTTCACGCATTGTCACCGCCGGAACCACGGAACAGCTGTTGAAATACGCGGATTTTGACCGCTGCGCCTGGAGTTCCAACAGCTGAGCCGCAAAAGATGACGCGGAAAGACCGCATTATGACGCCGATGCCATTGCGCCCACGCCTCATTCGCCTAGATTGCCGGTAAGCAATATCAAAAGGGCGAACACATGTCAGATCAGGACGCATTGGTCATCTTTACCCCGTCGGGCAAACGCGGTCGCTTCGCCCTTGGCACCCCCGTCTTGACGGCGGCACAGCAGCTTGGTGTTGATCTGGATTCGGTCTGTGGCGGCCGTGGAATTTGTTCCAAATGCCAGGTCACGCCGTCCTTTGGCGAATTCCCCAAACATGGCGTAACAGTGTTTGAGAACGCGGTGTCTGAATTCAACGCAGTGGAAGAGCGCTACGACCGGATCCGCGGCCTGAAAACCGGCCGCCGGCTGGGATGCCAGACCAAGGTGCAGGGCGATATCGTGATCGACGTGCCGCCCGAAAGCCAGGTGCACAAACAAGTGGTGCGCAAAGCGGCCTCCACCCGTCCGATCATCATGGACCCGGCGACACGACGCTATTACATCGAAGTCGAAGAGGCCGGCATGGACGACCCGACCGGCGATTTTGAGCGGCTGCAGGCAGCGCTGAAAGCGCAATGGAATGTAGAGGGTATCACCGCGCCATTGTCGGTTCTGCGCAAGTTACAAAAAGCGCTGCGCAAAGGCGCATGGGCGGTCACCGTCGCCATTTATGACGCCGGTGAAGACCAATCCAAAATGCTGGACGTCTGGCCCGGCTTGTATGAAGAACCGCTGTATGGCCTGGCGATTGACCTTGGCTCGACCACCATCGCCGCCCATCTCTGTGATCTGGAAACCGGCATTGTCGCCGGATCGGCCGGGGTGATGAACCCACAGATCCGCTTTGGCGAAGATCTGATGAGCCGGGTGTCCTATGCGATGATGAACCCCGGTGGTGACGCCGAAATGACCCGCGAAGTACGCGCAGCTATGGCCGATCTGGCCCGCACGCTCGCGGCGGATGCCGAAATATCTACCGACCAGATTCTGGAAGCGGTGTTCGTCTGCAACCCGGTGATGCACCATCTGCTGCTTGGTTTTGATCCGGTGGAGCTTGGCCAGTCGCCCTTTGCACTCACCAGCTCTGACGCCTGCACCCTTGACGCGCGCGACCTTGATCTGCCGCTGAACCCGGCGGCGCAGGTCTATATCCTGCCGCTGATTGCCGGCCATGTTGGTGCCGATGCCGCCGCCGTGGCGCTTTCCGAGGCGCCCGAACTGCGCGATGACCTGTCGCTGATCGTGGATGTGGGCACCAATGCGGAAATCCTGCTTGGAAACTCCACCCAGGTTCTGGCCTGTTCCTCGCCCACAGGCCCTGCTTTTGAAGGGGCGCAGATCAGTTCTGGCCAGCGGGCAGCGCCCGGGGCGATTGAACGTATCGAAATCAATGCAGACACCAAAGAACCGCGGTTCCGTGTCATCGGCAGCGAAATATGGTCCGATGAGGACGGGTTTGCCGAGGTGATTGCCGGCACCGGTGTCACCGGCATTTGTGGCTCCGGAATTATTGAGGCAGTCGCCGAAATGCGCATGGCCGGCCTGGTGGACGCTTCAGGCCTGATCGGCAGCGCAGAGCAGACCGGCACCAGTCGCAGCCTGCCCGAAGGCCGCACCCATTCTTATCTGATTCATGATGGCAGCGACCGGGACGGTCCGGTGATCACCGTGACTCAGGGCGACATCCGCGCTATTCAGCTGGCGAAATCCGCGCTCTACGCCGGCGCCCGCCTGTTGATGGACGAACTGGGGGTCGATGAGGTCGACCGGGTGGTTCTGGCCGGCGCTTTTGGCGCCCATATCAGCCCCAAACATGCCATCGTTCTGGGTATGATCCCCGACTGCCGCACCGATCAGGTGTTCTCAGCCGGCAATGCCGCCGGCACCGGCGCACGCATGGCGCTGGCCAACGTCAGTGACCGCCGCGCGATCGAGGCCCAGGTGCAGCGTATTAACAAGATCGAAACCGCGATTGAACCGCGCTTTCAGGAACATTTTGTCGCCGCAAATGCCATACCCCACGCCACCGCACCCTTTGCGGAACTGGCAAAAACTGTCACCCTGCCGAATGTGAATTTCAACCCCAACAGCGGTGATGGGGCCGGCGGACGCCGCCGCCGTCGTCGCGGCTAAGCGAAAACGCCCCTGGTGAGCATACTTGTTCACCAGGACAATCGCCGCACCAAAACGGCAGTAAAACCCACAGATCCCACTTGACCCTGCCGTGGCGCTGATTTACCTGATAGCCCATCGCGGGTGTAGCTCAATGGTAGAGCAGCAGCTTCCCAAGCTGAATACGAGGGTTCGATTCCCTTCACCCGCTCCATTCCCCCACCCTATAAAACACCCAATAAAACAAGGGTGTTACGCGCTGATTGCGGCAAGTATATTGCTTTTCCCCGAACAACCGACCAGGGAGAAATAGGGAACAAAACCCCATCTTCGGGAGTTCGATCCCCACACTTATCCCCACACTTGCATTTTCCGTTCTCAAATTGTTCTGACTGGATTGCCCGCTACTTTCGAAGCGCAGTTCAGAACCGTTCAAAACCAGGTTTCTGGGGCGCGCCGCAAACTAGCCCCATGATCGGGGTTACGCATGTCCGATCACACACCTGAAGAACTGGCGGACGCCACAGCAATCCTAAAGCCGCACCTGAATGGCATCCTCTTTGGAGATGGAACCGTTGGCGTCGGATACAATCCCCGCTCTGAAGAAGGCGGGTTCGTCGTTCTGCTCACCCTGGACGCAGCCATACCTGGCATGATTGAGAACCAGCACTACATGCGCTCGATCTCCCTCACTCAGGAGCTGGACAAAATTCGCCAAGGCGCCGCCGAATTTGCCGACAGCATTCCCGGCATCAACGTTTCCATTGATGACGCTTTGATCGGGGGTGCTGCGTATTGGACGGCGGCCTGTTCTTCGACCCGCCCCAGCCTACCCGCCCTGTATGCGCCGACGCACCGCTGATCATTGATAGTTTTGCCGGCGGCGGCGGCGCCGGCGCATCCGCCGGGAGTTCGCTGGCGATTGGCCGCAGCCCGGATCTCGCAGTGGACCACAATGAGACCGCGCTGTCCATGCC
>NZ_QOLB01000108.1 GCF_003333265.1 Candidatus Halocynthiibacter alkanivorans | reverse complement strand
CGTCCATCTGGGCCGCACCGGTGATCATGTTTTTCACATAGTCAGCGTGACCTGGGCAGTCAACGTGAGCGTAGTGACGGGCTTCAGTCTCATACTCAACATGCGCTGTTGAGATGGTGATGCCGCGGGCTTTTTCTTCGGGTGCCGCGTCAATTTCGTCATACGCTTTGAACGTGTCAGAAAACTGCTTGGTGATCGCGGCGGTCAGCGTGGTTTTACCGTGGTCAACATGGCCGATGGTGCCAATGTTGCAATGCGGTTTGTTACGCTCAAACTTTTCCTTAGCCATGATGGCCTCCTTAAATCCTGAGAAGGAGGCAGACGATGACCGCCCGCCTCCAATTTTCGATTAGGCGAATTTCGCCTGAATTTCTTCGCTGATGTTCTGTGGCACCGGATCGTAGTGGTCAAACTGCATAGAGAAGTTTGCACGGCCCGAAGACATAGAGCGCAGGTTGTTGATGTAGCCAAACATGTTCGCCAGCGGAACAAAGGAGTCGATCGCAATGGCATTGCCACGTGAATCCTGACCCTGAACCTGCCCGCGACGCGATGTCAGATCGCCGATCACACCACCGGTATATTCATCCGGAGTGATCACTTCGACTTTCATGATCGGCTCAAGCATCTTCGCACCCGCAAGGCGCATACCTTCACGCATGCACATACGTGCCGCGATTTCAAAGGCGAGGATGCTGGAGTCAACATCGTGGTATTTACCCTCGAGCAGAACAACTTTGAAGTCGATCACGGGGAAGCCGGCCAGAGGCCCGCTGTCCATCACCGACAAGATGCCCTTTTCAACGCCCGGAATATATTCCTTCGGCACCGAACCACCAACAACGCGGCTTTCAAACGAATAACCTTCGCCTGGCTCAGTTGGGATGATCATCATCTTGACTTCAGCGTACTGACCCGAACCACCCGACTGTTTCTTGTGGGTGTACGTATGGGTGACTTCGTGGCTGACGGTCTCACGATAGGCCACTTGTGGCGCACCGATATTGGCTTCAACTTTGAATTCACGCTTCAGACGGTCCACAAGGATGTCGAGGTGAAGTTCGCCCATGCCCTTCATGATGGTCTGACCAGATTCCTGGTCGGTCTCAACATGGAAGGACGGATCCTCAGCGGCCAGACGTGCAAGCCCTGTGGACATGCGTTCCTGGTCACCCTTGGTTTTGGGTTCAACAGCAATCTCGATCACAGGCGCCGGGAAAGTCATTGTTTCCAGAATAACCGGATCCTGCGTAGAACACAGCGTATCACCGGTGGTGGTCTCTTTCAGACCGGCCAGCGCGATAATATCACCTGCAAAGGCTTCTGTGATCTCTTCACGATCATTCGAGTGCATCATCATCATCCGGCCAACGCGCTCTTTGCGGCCTTTGGTCGAGTTGATGATTCCGTCGCCCTTGTTCAGCACACCGGAGTAGATGCGTGTAAAGGTCAACGTGCCCACGAACGGGTCGTTCATGATTTTAAACGCCAGCGCAGAGAATGGCATGTCATCATCCGCACGGCGGGCAATGTCACGGGTCTCTGTATCGTCACCGGGTTTAAAGCCCATGTAATCAACCACGTCCGTCGGACCTGGCAGATAATCGATCACAGCGTTCAACAGAGGCTGAACACCTTTGTTTTTGAACGCCGAACCACAGAGCACAGGAATGAAAGCGATCGCGAGCGTACCCTTACGGATCAACTCACGAAGCGTATCTTCGTCAGGCTCAGTGCCTTCCAGATAGGCTTCCATCGCATCATCGTCCATGTCGACGGCGATTTCGATCAGGTTGGCGCGCCATTCTTCGGCCTGCTCAAGCAAGCTTTCACGAATTGGACGTTTTTCCCAGCTTGCGCCGAGATCTTCGCCAGCCCAGACCCATTCTTCCATGGTGACCAGGTCGATCATGCCCTCAAGCTCGGTTTCAGCCCCGATCGGAATCTGAATAGGAGCAGGGGTTGCACCGGTGCGGTCTTTGATCATCTTCACACAGTTGAAGAAGTCAGCGCCGGTTTTGTCCATTTTGTTGACAAAAACAATCCGCGGAACCTTGTACCGGTCGGCCTGACGCCAAACGGTTTCGGTCTGCGGCTCAACACCAGCGTTGGCGTCGAGCAGAGCAACAGCACCATCAAGAACCGCCAGCGAACGTTCAACTTCAATAGTGAAGTCCACGTGACCGGGGGTGTCGATGATGTTCATGCGGAACTTTTCAGTCCCTTCGTCTTCACCGGTTTCGTTGCGCGCCCAGAAAGTGGTCGTCGCAGCCGAAGTGATGGTGATGCCGCGTTCTTGTTCTTGCTCCATCCAGTCCATGGTGGCCGCACCATCGTGCACCTCACCAATGTTGTGGGATTTGCCAGTGTAGAACAGGATGCGCTCGGTACAGGTGGTTTTACCTGCATCGATATGCGCCATGATACCAAAGTTACGGTATCGGTCGAGTGGATATTCGCGTGCCATGGCTATAGTCCTTGGACGAAATTCAGATTACCAGCGATAATGGCTGAACGCTTTGTTAGCGTCGGCCATTTTATGCGTGTCTTCGCGTTTTTTCACCGCGGTACCACGACCGTTTACTGCATCAAGCAGCTCACCGGCCAGGCGTTCTTCCATGGTGTTTTCGTTGCGCTTGCGCGCCGCGATGATCAGCCAGCGGATCGCCAGGGCTTCACGACGCTCAGGACGCACTTCAACCGGCACCTGGTAGGTTGCACCACCAACGCGGCGCGAACGAACCTCAACCGAAGGCTTCACATTCTCGAGTGCTTCGTGGAACACTTCGACAGGAGCTTTCTTCAGCTTGCTTTCAACACGTTCAAACGCGTTGTAAACGATGCGCTCGGCGGCGGATTTTTTGCCGTCGACCATCAGGTTGTTCATAAATTTAGTGAGTACACGATCGCCATATTTGGCGTCGGGCAGGACTTCGCGCTTCTCAGCGGCGTGACGACGGGACATACCAGTCTCTCCTTACTTCGGACGCTTGGCGCCGTATTTCGAACGACGTTGTTTACGGTCTTTGACACCCTGGGTATCCAGGACACCACGCAGAATGTGGTAGCGAACACCCGGAAGATCTTTTACCCGGCCGCCACGGATCAGAACCACGGAGTGTTCCTGAAGGTTGTGGCTTTCACCCGGAATATAGCTGATGACCTCAAAACCATTTGTCAGGCGCACTTTGGCAACCTTCCGCATAGCAGAGTTCGGCTTTTTCGGAGTGGTGGTGTAAACGCGCGTACAAACGCCACGTTTCTGCGGGCAGGACTCGAGGTGCATTGACTTCGAGCGCTTGACTTTAGGCTGGCGCGGCTTGCGAATCAGCTGTTGGATCGTTGGCATTCCGGTTCCCCGTTTTGCAACATGAAAAAAATAATCGATACGGACACATACGCCGGCTGCATAACACAAAAACCGCAGACGCTCCCGTTTTCGCGGGACCGCGCGGTGGAATTCCAGAGGATCGGGACGGCTGCGCCCGGATCATGACCACTTTTGTTATTGTTTTGCAGACAACAGATGGAGTCCCATCCATGGTCCGAGTGACGGTCGTATATGGAGAGTCGTGCTGGTTGTCAACAGGAGCAGCCGGGTGCACCGCCGTGGTACAAGCCGGGCTGGCAAACGGCCCTTTGCCGCCCCCGGGACTGGTGCGGACACGGGTCTTCGCCAGGCAGGATCCGGCAGCATCCGGCCCGCGCTCAATCTGCACGCGATCCGCGCTCAGGTTGCGGCGCGTTCCCGCTGTCGTCTCTCATTCCGGGCGAGCCGCGCTTCCCGCAGCAGGGTAAACACCCCTGCCCCGGCAACGATCGCACTGCCGCTCAGCATCCACAGATCCGGCCAGTCCCCGAACACCGCCCAGCCCAGGATCAGCGCCCAGAGGATTGACGTATACCGGAACGGCGCCACCGCGCCGATATCCCCGACGCGCATCACCTGGATCGACAGGACAAAGGCCACGTTCAGCATCACCGCTGAGCTGACCAGCTGAATAGCCATCAGAACAGAGACCGCCTGCCAGTCCACCGCGATGGACAGAACCCCGGTCGCCACGGTCACACAACCGGTTGCCGACAAGGCCATCAGGCTGCTGGGGATACCGTGCGGCATACGAAAGGTCACCAGATCCCGCAGCGTCAGCGCCGCGACGGCGGCCAGCGCACTCAGCGCATAGGCATCAATGCCCCGGGCGTCGGGCCGGACAATAAGCAGCACCCCGGCAAAGCCAATGCCAATGGCGCAAAACCGGCGCCAGCCCAGCGGTTGCCGCAGAAACAGCGCCCCGCCAAGCGCGATCGTCAACGGCAGCACCTGCATAATCGCGGTTGCATTAGCAATCGGCATATTGAACAGCGCTGTCAGGAAAAACAGCGACGCCGCCACTTCAGAGACGTTGCGCAGCCAGAGCAAAGCCCGGTCCCGGCGCGCCATCCGGAAACGCAACGCCCCCGAACGCCAGGCCACCAGGCCCAGCAGCAGAACCATCAAAATGCCGCGCAGAAACATCAGCTGGAACAGCGGCGCTTCATCAGAAGCCGCCTTCATAAACGAGTCGTTGATCGTATAGGCCGCTGCCGCGCCCGACATTAAGATCGCGCCGCGCGCATTGTCTGAAAATACTGCCATCAGGTCCTCCGGAGATTTCGGTACCACCGTTAGAATCCCGGATCCAGAACTTTAAACACCGGCATAAAAAAAGCCCTGCCGGATCTCTCCGGCAGGGCTTGGTTTTAACAGGCGACGGGGTCTTATTCGTCGCGGCTTTCCGGGGTCTCAACCAGGGTGCTGCCAAACACTTCGTCCGCCAGCGTATCCGCAGCAGGTGCGGGTGCAGGAGCGGCGAGTGCCACAGCGGCCTCGGCCTCGGCGCGCGAAGCTTCCAGAACGACCGCATCGCGATCGGCCGCAATCTTGCGCACTTTCATCGTGGCGCCACCGGTACCCGCTGGGATCAGACGGCCAACGATAACGTTTTCCTTCAGACCGATCAGCTTGTCGCGTTTGCCCTGAACCGAAGCCTCGGTCAGAACGCGGGTGGTTTCCTGGAAGGACGCGGCAGAGATGAACGACCGGGTCTGCAGCGAAGCCTTGGTGATCCCAAGCAGGATCGGCTCGCCTTTGGCCGGACGACGCCCATCTTTAAGCGCCTTCTCGTTGACTGCAGTCAGTTCAGCCTTGTCAACATGCTCGCCCTTCAGAAGCGTGGTTTCGCCGGAGTCCGAGATCTCCAGTTTCTGCAGCATCTGACGCACGATCACTTCGATATGCTTATCGTTGATCTTCACGCCCTGCAGACGATAGACGTCCTGAACTTCCGCGATCATGTAAACCGCCAGCGCTTCAACACCCAGAATACCAAGGATGTCATGCGGCGCCGGGTTGCCGTCCATGATGTAATCACCCTTCTGGATGAAATCACCTTCGGCAACCGGGATGTGTTTGCCCTTGGGCACCATGTATTCCACGGTCTCCAGGTTTTCATCCGCGGGTTCAATCGAGATACGGCGCTTGTTCTTATAGTCGCGGCCGTACCGGATATACCCGTCGAGCTCTGCAATGATCGCGTGGTCTTTGGGGCGACGTGCCTCAAAGAGTTCCGCAACCCGTGGCAGACCACCGGTAATATCCTTGGTTTTGGCGCCTTCACGCGGAATACGTGCAATCACGTCCCCGGCTTTGACGTCAGACCCTTCTTCGATCGACATAACCGCATCAACAGACATCGGATAGATCACCGGGTTGCCTGCGTCATTGCGCACGGGTTCGCCATCTTCGCCAACGATAAAGATCTCAGGCTTCAACTCGTTGCCTTTTGGTGCCGAACGCCAGTCGATCACGATCTTCTGTGTCATGCCGGTCGCGTCATCGGTCTCATCGCGCACAGAAATGCCCGAGATCAGATCGACAAACTTGGCTTTACCGGCTTTCTCAGCGATCATCGGCAGCGTGTAGGGATCCCATTCAAACAGCTTGTCACCCCGGGAGATCATCGCCCCTTCGGTTACATGCAGCATGGTCCCGTAACCCAGTTTGAACGACGCGCGTTCCTGGTCCTGCTCATCCACAATCGCCAGCTGCATGTTGCGGCCCATGACGATAGTCTCGCCCTGCACGTTCACCAGCACGTTGGCGTTGCGGAATTCGACCTTACCGTCCTGACCCGCTTCCTGGAAGGACTGCTGGCCACCCTGCGCAACGCCACCAATGTGGAATGTCCGCATGGTCAGCTGCGTGCCAGGCTCACCGATCGACTGCGCGGCAATAATGCCGACAGCTTCACCCTGGTTGACCCGGGTACCGCGCGCAAGGTCACGACCATAACATGCGGCACAGACGCCTTCTTCTGCTTCACAGGTCAGCGGGCTACGGATGCGCATCGTGGCAACACCAGCTTCTTCGATCCTGTCCGCCATGCGCTCATCAATAAGCTCATTGCGGGCGACCAGAAGCTCTTCGGTGCCAGGTTTGAACAGATCTTCCGCCGCAACACGACCCAGGATACGTTCCCCGAGTGTCGCTACGATTTCACCATCGTTGACCGCAGCTTCAGCCGTGATCGCGATATCCGTGCCACAATCGTGCTGACGCACGATACAGTCCTGTGCCACATCCACCAGACGACGGGTCAGATACCCAGAGTTCGCTGTCTTAAGCGCGGTATCGGACAGACCCTTACGGGCACCGTGTGTCGAGTTGAAGTACTCGAGCACCGACAGGCCTTCTTTAAAGTTCGAGATAATCGGCGTTTCGATAATCTCACCAGAAGGTTTCGCCATCAGACCGCGCATACCGCCCAGCTGTTTCATCTGCGTCACAGAACCACGGGCACCGGAGTGCGCCATCATATAGACCGAGTTCGGTTCCGCTTCAGAGCCGTCTGCGTCATGGTGGACCGCCGAAATGGCGCCCATCATCGCGTCAGTGACCTTGTCGTTACACTTGGACCAGGCATCGACAACTTTGTTGTACTTCTCGCCCTGAGTGATCAGACCGTCCATGTACTGCTGCTCAAAGTCTTTCACCAGAGCACGGGTCTCTTCGACCAGCGGCCATTTGGAGTCCGGGATAACCATGTCATCCTTACCAAACGAGATCCCGGCTTTGAACGATTCTCTGAAACCAAGCGTCATGATCTGGTCACAGAAGATCACAGATTCTTTCTGACCACAGTAGCGGTAGACCGTATCGATGACCTGCTGCACTTCTTTCTTACGCAGAAGACGGTTGACCAGCGAGAACGGCGCTTTGGCGTTCAGCGGCAGAAGCGCGCCCAGGCGCATACGGCCAGGCGTGGTCTCCATACGCACGTAAACTTCATTACCCTCGTCGTCGATCTGCTTGACCCGCGCCTGAATTCTGGCGTGCAGATGCACTTCGCCTGCGTTCAGCGCATGTTCCATCTCTTCCATGGAACTGAAGACCATGCCTTCGCCCTTCATGCCGGCACGGTCCATGGTGATGTAATACAGACCAAGGATCATATCCTGCGAAGGAACGATGATCGGCGCGCCGTTGGCGGGCGACAACACGTTGTTTGTCGACATCATCAGCACGCGGGCTTCCAGCTGGGCTTCCAGCGACAGCGGCACGTGAACCGCCATCTGGTCACCATCAAAGTCAGCGTTGAACGCCGAACAGACCAGCGGGTGCAGCTGAATGGCTTTGCCTTCGATCAGAACAGGTTCAAAGGCCTGAATGCCAAGACGGTGCAGCGTTGGTGCCCGGTTAAGCATGACCGGATGTTCCCGGATCACCTCATCCAGAATATCCCAGACTTCGGGACGTTCTTTTTCCACCAGCTTCTTCGCCTGTTTCACGGTGCTGGACATGCCTTTGGCTTCCAGACGCGAATAGATGAAGGGCTTGAACAGCTCCAGCGCCATTTTCTTGGGCAGACCACACTGATGCAACTTCAGTTCCGGACCGGTCACAATGACCGAACGACCCGAGAAGTCGACGCGTTTGCCCAACAGATTCTGCCGGAAGCGGCCCTGTTTGCCTTTCAGCATGTCAGACAGCGATTTCAGCGGACGTTTGTTGGCGCCGGTGATGACGCGGCCACGACGACCATTGTCAAACAGCGCATCCACAGATTCCTGCAGCATCCGTTTTTCGTTGCGCACGATGATATCAGGCGCGCGCAGCTCGATCAGACGTTTCAGACGGTTGTTCCGGTTGATCACCCGACGATACAGATCGTTCAGATCTGAGGTCGCAAAACGACCGCCGTCCAGCGGCACCAGCGGGCGCAGCTCTGGCGGAATCACAGGCACAACGGTCAGCACCATCCACTCAGGACGGTTGCCGGACTCAAGGAAGCTCTCAACGATTTTCAGACGTTTGATGATCTTCTTGGGTTTCAGCTCGCCGGTGGCTTCTTTCAGATCTTCCCGCAGCTGTTCTGCAGTCGATTCCAGATCGATCGCCGCCAGCATGTCGCGGATGGCTTCGGCACCGATGTTGGCCGAGAACGCGTCTGCGCCATACTGATCTTCCGCGTCCATGAACTCTTCTTCGGTCATCATCTGACCATAGATGAGGTCCGTCAGACCGGGTTCAATCACCACATAGTTTTCGAAATACAGCACCCGCTCCAGGTCACGCAGTGTCATGTCCAGCATCAGGCCGATGCGGGATGGCAGCGATTTCAGGAACCAGATGTGCGCCACAGGAGCCGCAAGCTCGATGTGGCCCATACGCTCACGGCGCACTTTCTGCAGCGTAACTTCAACACCACATTTCTCGCAGACAACGCCGCGGTACTTCATGCGTTTATATTTGCCGCAGAGACATTCGTAATCTTTGATCGGACCAAAGATACGGGCACAGAACAGACCGTCCCGCTCCGGTTTGAATGTGCGGTAGTTGATGGTCTCAGGCTTTTTGATCTCACCGTAGGACCACGACAGGATCCGCTCCGGCGACGCCAGCGAGACTTTGATCTCGTCGAACGTCTTAGGGGCGGCCATCGGGTTGAACGGGTTGGTTGTCAGTTCCTGGTTCATATTGCGATCCTTACATCAGGGGATGGGTTGAGGGGGGCGCGAACGCCCTCACTCGTCCTCCGCATCCAGGAGTTCCATGTTGAGGCCCAGGCCGCGGACCTCTTTGACAAGCACGTTGAACGACTCAGGCACACCGGCCTCGTAGTTGTCTTCGCCCTTGACGATCGATTCATAGACTTTGGTCCGGCCGGCCACGTCATCCGATTTCACCGTCAGCATTTCCTGCAGGGTGTAAGCGGCGCCGTAAGCTTCGAGTGCCCAGACTTCCATCTCACCAAAGCGCTGACCACCGAACTGCGCTTTACCACCCAGCGGCTGCTGGGTCACAAGCGAGTAAGGTCCGGTCGAACGGGCGTGAATCTTGTCATCCACCAGGTGGTGCAGTTTCAGCAGGTATTTGACACCCACTGTGACTTTGCGCGCGAACTGTTCCCCGGTACGACCGTCAAACAGAACCGACTGACCTGAGGTGTCAAATCCAGCACGTTTCAGCGAGTCATTGACGTCTGCTTCTTTCGCACCGTCAAACACCGGCGTGGCGATCGGGACACCGCCGGTGACGTTGGACGCCGCACCAATCAGTTCCCGTTCGTCCATGTCTGCGATGCCTTCTTCATAGACATTTTCGCCATAGACGATTTTCATCGCTTCGCGCACAGGTGTCAGATCGCCGGAACGACGGTACTCACCCAGAGCCTCGTCAATCTGGATACCCAGACCACGTGCGGCCCAGCCCATGTGGGTTTCAAGGATCTGACCAACGTTCATCCGCGATGGCACACCCAGCGGGTTCAGACAGAAGTCGACCGGAGTCCCGTCCGCAAGGAACGGCATGTCTTCCATCGGAACAACGCGGGAAATCACACCTTTGTTGCCGTGACGACCAGCCATTTTATCACCGGGCTGAAGCTTGCGCTTCACAGCAATAAAGACTTTGACCATTTTCATCACGCCCGGAGGCAGATCATCGCCGCGACGGACTTTTTCAACTTTGTCCTCGTAGCGGTGGTCCACCAGACGGCGCTGCGCTTCGAACTGGGTGTTCAGAGCCTCAACGATCTGTGCATCGGCCTCATCTTCCAGTGCCAGCTGCCACCACTGGCCTTTGGACAGAGTGCCCAGCAGCTCATCGGTAATTTCGGACCCGGCTTTGACGCCTTTCGGACCTTTAACAGCCACTTTGCCGAAGATCATAGACTTCAGGCGCGCATAGATGTTGCGCTCCAGGATGCCAAGCTCATCGTCGCGGTCGCGGGCCAGAGTTTCGACTTCTTCCCGTTCGATCTGCAGCGCACGCTCGTCTTTTTCAACGCCGTGGCGGTTGAACACACGCACTTCAACCACGGTGCCGAAGTCACCTGGTTTAACGCGCATGGAGGTGTCACGCACATCGGAGGCTTTTTCACCAAAGATCGCACGCAGAAGTTTTTCTTCCGGTGTCATCGGGCTTTCGCCCTTTGGTGTGATCTTACCCACGAGGATATCGCCCGGCTCCACATCCGCACCGATGTAAACGATGCCGGCCTCGTCGAGGTTGCGCAGCGCTTCTTCACCGACATTCGGAATGTCACGGGTGATCTCTTCCGGCCCAAGCTTGGTATCACGGGCGGCGACTTCGAATTCTTCGATATGCACCGAAGTAAACACGTCGTCGCGCGCGATGCGCTCGGAGATCAGAATGGAGTCTTCGTAGTTGTAGCCATTCCACGGCATAAACGCGACGATCACGTTTTTACCCAGAGCCAGCTCGCCCATATCGGTGGAGGGGCCATCGGCAATGACTTCGTCTTTGCCAACCGTGTCGCCCACTTTTACCAGAGGTTTCTGGTTGATACAGGTGTTCTGGTTCGAACGCTGGAACTTGCGCAGACGATAGATATCAACGCCGGGATCGCCCAGAGCCAGATCATGCGTTGCACGCACAACGATACGCTGGGCATCGACCTGGTCGACGATGCCGGCACGTTTCGCCATGATTGCCGCGCCCGAATCCCGGGCCACAACTTCTTCGATACCAGTGCCCACCAGCGGCGCTTCTGCGCGCAGCAGCGGAACCGCCTGACGTTGCATGTTCGAGCCCATCAGAGCCCGGTTCGCATCGTCGTTTTCGAGGAACGGAATCAGCGAGGCCGCGACCGAGACCAACTGCTTTGGCGAGACATCGATCAGATCGACGTTATCAGGCGCGTTCAGCATGAATTCGCCGCCCTGACGGGTGGAGACCAGATCGTTTACAAACCGACCTTCTTCATCGAGATTGGCGTTGGCCTGAGCCACAGTGTGGCGCATCTCTTCGGTGGCCGACATGTACTGAACTTCATCAGTGACCCGGCCGTCCTGGACAAGCCGGTACGGAGTTTCGATGAAGCCATATTTGTTCACCCGGGCAAAAGTTGCCAGTGAGTTGATCAGACCAATATTCGGACCCTCGGGGGTCTCAATCGGACACATACGACCGTAGTGGGTCGGATGAACGTCACGTACTTCAAAGCCGGCACGCTCGCGGGTCAGACCGCCAGGCCCAAGCGCCGAAAGACGACGTTTGTGTGTTACTTCAGACAGCGGGTTGGTTTGGTCCATAAACTGCGACAGCTGCGAAGAGCCGAAGAATTCACGTACTGCAGCCGCGGCTGGTTTGGCATTGATCAGATCCTGCGGCATCACCGTGTCGATTTCGACCGAAGACATCCGCTCTTTGATCGCGCGCTCCATGCGCAGCAGACCAACGCGGTACTGATTTTCCATCAGTTCGCCAACAGAACGCACCCGACGGTTCCCAAGGTGGTCAATATCGTCGATATGCCCCTTGCCGTCGCGCAGCTCAACCAGCGCCTTGATACAGCTCATGATGTCTTCATGACGCAGGGTGCGCTGGGTGTCTTCGACATCAAGCGCCAGGCGCATGTTCATCTTCACCCGGCCGACGGTGGACAGGTCATAGCGTTCTTTGTCAAAGAACATGGTGTCAAACAGCGCCGACGCCGCGTCAACGGTCGGGGGCTCACCCGGGCGCATCACGCGGTAGATGTCCATGAGCGCGCCTTCGCGGTTCATGTTCTTGTCCACCGCCATGGTGTTGCGCATGTAAGGGCCGACATTGACGTTGTCGATGTCCAGCATCGGCAGATCGGTGATGCCAGCATCCAGCAGGTCTTTCAGAGTGCCGCCGCTGACGTTGCCCTCTTTGTCCAGCTCCCAGGTCAGCTCATCGCCGGCCTCAACGTAGATCGCACCAGTGTCCTCATTGATAATATCTTTGGCAACAAATCTGCCGACGATATTGTCAAAGGGCACCAGCAGCTCGGTGACGTTGCCTTCTTCGATCAGCTTTTTCACCGAACGGGGCGTAACTTTGTCACCAGCTTTGCAGATCACTTCGCCCGTGGCCGCATCGACCAGATCAAAGTTCGGACGAGTGCCACGCACGCGCTCAGGGAAGAACTTGGTTACCCAACCCTTGTTCTTGTCGAGCGTGTACTGGACAGTGTCGTAATAACGGTCACAGATGCCTTCCTGGTCCAGCCCCAGCGCATAAAGCAGGGTGGTCACAGGCAGTTTGCGACGCCGGTCAATGCGCGCAAAGACCACGTCTTTGGCGTCGAACTCAAAGTCCAGCCAGGAGCCGCGGTACGGGATGATCCGGCAGGCAAACAGCAGTTTACCGGACGAATGGGTTTTGCCTTTGTCATGATCAAAGAACACACCGGGGGAGCGGTGCATCTGGGAAACGATCACCCGCTCGGTGCCGTTGACCACAAAAGTGCCGTTGGGCGTCATCAGAGGCATATCGCCCATGAACACATCTTGTTCTTTGATGTCTTTTACCGATTTTGCGCCGGTATCTTCATCGATATCAAATACGATCAGACGCAGTGTCACCTTCAGGGGGGCACTGTATGTCATGTCGCGCTGCTGACATTCTTCAACATCGTATTTCGGCTTTTCGAGCTCGTATTTTACGAACTCAAGAACCGCCGTTTCGTTGAAATCCTTGATCGGGAAAACCGACTGAAACACACCATTGATGCCTTTGCCCTCTTGCGGGTCGGGCTGGTCGCCGGAATTCAGAAAAAGATCGTAAGAGGATTTCTGAACCTCAATAAGATTCGGCATCTCCAGCACTTCACGGATTTTACCGTAATATTTGCGGAGCCGTTTCTGGCCTAGGAAGGTCGAAGCCATGCGCATCATCACCTTTTGTTTGTCTCAGACGCGCCGGCCGTTGGGCACCGGCAGCACGCCCTGACGAAAATCAATTCTGGTCTATTCCTGCGCTTCGTCCCACCGAAGCGCTCCCGACCGCTGAACCAACTCTTAGAAAGGATCCTTTATCAGGATGGTCCTGCCAAAATGGCAAAAGACCCTTGCTAAGACGGGTTCAGCCGGACCCGGGGAACCCCCGGATCCAGCCAATCTTTTATCCGAAACCCGAAGGTTCCGAAGTGGCTCAGACCACTTCGGCTTCGGCGCCAGCTGCAACCAGCTTGGCTTGTACGTCGTCGGCTTCTTCTTTCGAAACGCCTTCTTTGATTTTGCCACCGGCTTCAACCAGAGTTTTTGCTTCTTTCAGGCCGAGACCTGTGATCGCGCGAACTTCTTTGATCACTGCGATTTTGGAAGCGCCGGCGTTCTTCAGAACGACGTCAAACTCAGTTTTTTCAGCTTCTTCAGCTGCGCCGTCAGCAGGGCCAGCCATCATGACTGCGCCGCCAGCTGCGGGCTCAATGCCATACTCGTCTTTGAGGATGGTTTTCAGTTCTTGTGCTTCGAGAAGGGTCAGACCTACGATCTCTTCAGCAAGTTTTTTCAGATCAGCCATTATACTGTTTCCGTTCGTTTTGTTTGTGTTCCAACGCGCTAGGGATGTCCCTACGTCAGTCTCAATTGCTTAAGCGGCAGCTTTGTCTTCGATAGTAGACAAAATACCCGCGATGTTCGAAGCAGGAGCGCCAATCGCGCCAGCGATGTTGGAGGCAGGCGCACCAATACAACCCACGATCGAAGCAATAAGCTCGTCACGAGATGGCATTGCTGCGACGGCTTTCACACCGGCGACATCAAGAGCGGTCTCACCCATTGCCCCACCCAGGATAACAAATTTCTTGTTATCTTTGGCATAGGCCTCGGCGATCTTGGCCGCAGCCACAGGATCTTCCGAATAGGTCAGAACAGTCATTCCCAAAAGATAGTCACCGATGCTTGCGCAGGGCTTCCCTTCCAGGGCGATTTTGGCGAGCTTGTTCTTGGCAACGCGGACAGACCCGCCAGCTGCGCTCATCTGAGCGCGCAGGTCCTGCATTTCAGCAACTGTGAGACCTTCGTAGCGGGCAACCACAACGACGCCAGAGCTGTCAAAGATCTGGCCGAGCTCGTCGACCATTTTCTCTTTTTGTGCTCTATCCACAGTTTCACTCCAAATTTGGAAGGCAGAATACCTTCCAGCTCATTTAGTGCCGGCCTCCCTTCTTCCGAAGAAGTGCCGGCGTCGGGTCCATTTCAGGGTCCCGAGGCCAATCTCACCCGAGGATCAAGCCCACGGCAGAATTTGTCTCGTTCCCCATCTCAGGAAGGATTTAAGCCTTTCGGAAAAGGCACCCTCCGTCTCGGACAGGACAGGGCGGTCATAACTGCGGCCGCCCCGCCATTCACCCCCATGTACACATGAAGGTGAAACTTTACCAGGTGGGAATTTCCCCACCCGGACAATTAGTTACCAATTGCGTTATCGACCGAAATCGTAACTGCAGGGCCCATTGTCGACGAGACAACGACCTTCTGGATATAAGCGCCTTTGGCACCTGTGGGGCGTGCTTTCTGAACCGCATCGATGAATGCGCGCACGTTTTCCACCAGGTTTGCATCGTCAAAAGAAGCTTTGCCGACGCCGGCGTGTACAACGCCGCCTTTTTCCGCTTTGAACTGGACTTCACCACCTTTGGCGTTGGTGACAGCAGCCGTCACATCCATAGTTACCGTGCCCAGCTTGGGGTTTGGCATCAGGTTGCGCGGGCCGAGGATTTTGCCAAGACGACCAACGATGGGCATCATGTCAGGGGTTGCGATACAGCGGTCAAAATCAAGCTGACCACCCTGGATCGCCGCCATCAGATCTTCTGCACCAACGATGTCAGCGCCAGCAGCCTTAGCTTCTTCAGCTTTGGCGTCACGGGCGAACACAGCAACACGAACGGTTTTGCCGGTGCCGTTGGGCAGCGATACAACACCGCGGACCATCTGGTCGGCGTGACGTGGATCAACACCCAGGTTCATCGCGATTTCAACAGTCTCGTCGAATTTAGCTTTTGCGTTGGTTTTTACCAGCGCCATTGCTTCTTCAACAGTGACGTCAGCTTTGCCGGCAAATGCTTCACGAGCCGCGGCGGTACGTTTACCTACTTTAGCCATGATTATTTAACCTCAATGCCCATGGAACGTGCGGAACCGAGGATGATCTGCATTGCAGCCTCGATGTCGTTTGCGTTCAGGTCTTTCATTTTTGCTTCAGCGATTTCTTTCACCTGCGCAGCTGTCACCGAACCGACAACTTCGCGACCAGGTGTTTTCGCACCGGATTTCAGGCCCGCAGCCTTAATCAGGAAATAGGACGCAGGGGGCGTCTTGATTTCCATGGTGAAGGACTTGTCCTGGTAATACGAGATCACGGTCGGGCAAGGGGCGCCCACTTCCAGATCCTGCGTTCTGGCGTTGAACGCTTTACAGAATTCCATGATGTTGATGCCGCGCTGACCAAGCGCCGGACCCACGGGTGGGGACGGGTTTGCTTTGCCGGCGGGCACTTGCAGCTTCAATTTGCCAACGAGTTTTTTAGCCATAAGGCCTCTCCTTCTTTCAACTCCGGAACTGACGCGTCAGCCCCGGCCTTCAGTTGCGTGGTCAGGCCCGGTGATCGCGATCCCCGGCACCTCCCACGTGACACATCAGATCTGTTTATTGACCTGTGTGAATTCCAGTTCGACCGGGGTTTCCCGGCCAAAAATCGAGACGGTCACCTTCAGGCGGTTGTTTTCTTCATCCACCTCTTCGACCATGCCGTCAAAGCCCTCAAAGGGTCCTTCGCCGACAGAAACTTTTTCGCCGATCTCAAACGAGATCAGGGTACGTGGTGCCGCAGCATTTTCTTCTACACGGTTGAGAATGCCGTTCACTTCACGATCCCGCATCGGCATCGGCCGCCCCATGGGGCCGAGAAAGCCGGTGACCCGGTTGATCGATGTGATCAGGTGATAGCCTTTGTCCGACATTTCCATGCGCACCAGGATATACCCGGGCATGAACCGCCGCTCAGCAGTCACTTTTTTGCCCCGACGCACTTCGATCACCTCTTCGGTGGGCACCAGAACTTCTTCAATCTGATCCTCAAGGCCCTCATCGATGGCAGCTTGCTTGATCTGTTCGGCGATTTTTTTCTCATAGTTCGAGAGAACACTCACCGAATACCACCGCTTAGCCATGTTGCCTCAGCCCTTTACTTCACTCCAGGCCGCAACCCGGATAATGCTTTAGATACAAGACGGTTATCCCGCCACCGCCCGATAAAAAGGGGCGCGCAACACGAATCGCCGCACGCCACAACCAGAAGGTCCGTTCGCAGTACTCTTCAATTCACCTGATTTCAAGCACTTTGAGGGTTTTTTCCGGCAGTTCGATATTGCCGCACCGTCATCTGGCCGTTGCGGCCCAAACCCAAAGGGAAATCCGCCACCTGAGCCGTAACACCGGCATCAGACGGCGCCGGCACGCGCGGGGCGCACGGCCCGGAACAACTGCGGTTGATCACGAATAAGCGCCAGCGGTGCTCGCTGCCCCTGCGGCGTATGCCGGCCATCTTCAGCCATGCGTGCAAGTCAGCGCGTTGCCACTGTGAGAGCCCCGGCCTGCATCAGCCGGGCGACCTCACCAAGGCCCGTTCAGCCAAACATGCCCAGCAGGCCCTGAAGCCCGGTGCGGATGGTCAGATCCACCAGAAAGAAAAAGACCGAAGTCAGCGCCGCCAGGACAAAGACCATACCCGTGGTCAACAGCACTTCACGCCGTGTGGGCCAGACCACTTTCGACACCTCAGCGCGGACCTGCTGAATGAATTGTGCGGGGTTTGCTTTCGCCATGACTTCTCTGTCCTCTATCCAATACTGCGCAGATACGTGTTATTGCCTCCGTTTGCAAGGCCCCGCCGCGCGGCGCTCTCCACATAGCGACAAACGCCGCCCTCACCGGCGCCGGGCCCGTATCGCCTCAGAATCCCCGCACAGCAAGCCGGCACACCTTTGAGCTGACGCACGACGACCCGCCGCCTCTGACAACGCAAGCCCTGCCCGTTCACGGCGGCAACATCACAACGACGGGATCTGAGCAAACAGCACCACACTGGGCGCCGCCCCGGGCAGACATCAGGCAAACCCGGATATCTGCGCCATATCGTCCAATGCCGGCCTGAACCTTACAGACAGACAGCAGCGATACAGCCCGGTCCGCGCAGCAACGTCCGGGGGACACCGCGCAAACTGCGGCCCGTGGCGGGCAGCCTGAACACGGCGGGCAGTCTGAAACTTTTGGATTGTGGTCTGGCAGGGGTAGAAGGGTTCGAACCATCGACCTACGGTTTTGGAGACCGTCGCTCTACCAACTGAGCTATACCCCTAGGACCGAGTGAGGGAATATGACACCTCGCCCGGCAGCGCAAGACGCATTCGTCTGCTTTTCATAAATTACCTGGCGCTGCCGCCCGCAACGCCTTGATATCTGCGCCGGCCAGCGCGGATTCGGCAGCTTCAATTGCTGCCAGAGGCCAGTCCCACCAGCGAATCGATAACAGCGCCGCCACGACCTCAGAATCAAACCGCATCCGCACCAGCCGCGCCGGGTTGCCCGCCACCACGCTGTAAGGCGCCACGTCCCGGCTGACCACAGCACCGGCGGCGATGATCGCCCCGTCTCCAATGGTGACTCCCGGCAGGATCTGCGCCCCATGCCCGATCCAGACATCATTGCCGACCAGCGTATCGCCCTTGCGGCTGATTTCTTCGCGATAGGCCCCCATGGTGTCCGGCCGCATGATGGCAAAAGGATAAGTGGAAAACCCGCCCAACGGGTGATTTGCCGAACTGGTGATAAATCGAACCCCATGGGCAAGCGCACAGAACCGCCCGAGAACAAGCCGCTCTGGCGCCCCCGGATACAGATAGGGCGCCAGATGGGCGGCATAATCGGTCACCGGATCAAAGCTGCTGAAATAACTATGCGCGCCGATGCTCCAGTTCGGGTGCTCAATCACCTGATCCAGATGTACCAGCCCCTCCACCGCAGTGCCGTCCGGCAAACGCACCGGATGACGCACCGCCGCATTCAGAAACGCTTCACTCATAACACCCCTTTTTGCCGGCCCCGCTGATGGGCCAGCGCCGCCACAATGACCGGCGCTGTCCCAATTGCAACACCACCCGGATCACAGCAGCGCCAGCGCCATCACAATCTGGCCGGTGAGACCAACGCCATAGACCAGTGAGCGCAAATATGGCACCGCCATCAGATACAGCGGCAGATACACCAACCGCGCCAGCACGAATACCGCAGCGCCCGAAATCGCCAGCGAGATATCCGCTTCGGGCAGTACAATGCTCAGCAGCGCCAGCCCCAGGAACACCGGCAAGTTTTCCGCCATATTGCGCTGCGCCCGCAACGCACGCCCATGTATCAGACCGGGGGCAGGATCCTGGTCCCGATGCCCTGCATAGGCAGCCACCCCAATCTTGGGCAGCAGAAACATCGGGGGCAAAAACACCCCGGCATAATAAACCGCAATCGCCGCCAGCATCCAAATAACCATTTCTCTTTCTCCGCTTGTTGATCTTTCGGCCATACTGAGGCTTGCTGGGAATTGCTGCAATTCCCTTGAAAGGAATGACATGACAATGCCGGCTCAAATTCAGGCCCACCCGTTCGGCGCCGTGCTCAAAGACATCCGCGCCTCGCTCAACCTGTCCCAGGCGGCGCTGGCGCTGGAACTGGGCTCCACCCAGCGCCACCTCTCTTTTCTTGAAACCGGCCGCTCGACCCCAACGCCATCGTTTCTGGCCCGCATCTGCCGCGAGCTCAATCTCAGCGTCGCGCAGCGCGCCAATCTCTACGCCGCCTCCGGCGCCCACAGCCCCTATGAGCAGCGCGCCCTGGCCTCAGCAGATGTAACCGCAGCGCTCGACATGATCGAGGCACGCGTGCTGAACAACTGGCCTTTCCCGGCGCTGGTGCTGGATGCCAGCTGGAATATCCTGCGCTGCAATGCGCCCTTTCTGATCGTATTCGCGCCGTTCCTGAAGGCCGCAGGCGCCGAGAGCAACGCGCCCGCAAACCTGCTCTCCATCATGCTGTCTGATGCGTTTTCAGGGCTGATCCAGAACTGGGACGAAGCGGTCAGCATCCTCTATTTCCGCCTTCAGAGCGCTGCGGCGAAAGATCCGCTGATCCGCGAACTGTTTGCAGACGCCCGCCGCCGCGGTCGCTTTGCCAACCTGCCCGATATGCTGCTGTCACAACAAAGCGTTCCGGTTTTTGTCCCGGTGCGGCTCAACATGCCCGACGGAACCATCGTGGAAATGTCCTCGCTGCTGGGCAAACTGGCCTCGGTGCAGGACGCTCTGGTGGACGGGTTTGAAATTGAATTGATGGTGCCCCTGACGCAGACGTCCGAGACCAGGCTGCTGTGCGCCGCAAAACCGCCCTGAGGCAAAAGAAAAAGGGCCGCCCTTGCGGGCAGCCCTTTCATGATTCTCAGATCAGACCGAGGCCTGAACCCATCGATTATTCGATGATTTTGGACACAACGCCGGAACCGACGGTACGGCCACCTTCGCGGATCGCGAAGCGCAGTTTTTCTTCCATCGCGATCGGCGCGATCAGTTCAACGTTGAACTTCAGGTTGTCGCCAGGCATGACCATTTCGGTGCCTTCGGGCAGAACAACTGTGCCGGTGATGTCAGTTGTACGGAAGTAGAACTGGGGACGGTAGTTGGCGAAGAACGGCGTGTGACGGCCACCCTCGTCTTTGGTCAGAATATAGG
>NZ_QOLB01000129.1 GCF_003333265.1 Candidatus Halocynthiibacter alkanivorans | reverse complement strand
CAAAAGGCACGGATTTATCGATACATTGCCAGGCAAAGCTGAGTGCCGTCGCCAGACAACTCAACGAGCGACCTCGAAAAACGCTGGGATACGAAACTCCCGCAGAGCGTTTCAATGCATGTGTTGCGTCGATCCGTTGGCGACTGAGCGACGGGCTTTACGGACATTCAAGCAGGTGATGCGACAACAGCAGAAACCGCAACAGGAACGCGGGTTCAATTGCCCTGCGCGAATTTTTCGGAAACTGGCTGGCCTGCTGCAATGCGGGACGCACACATTCCACCAATAGGAAATTGACGCCGGATGAAGCCTGTGAGAACAAAATACAGCCCATGAAAATGGCCGCCTAAATGAAACCCTGATCCACCTAAATCAGGCTGCAAGAAGGTCGAAAAATCAGGACCACCTTTCTGATCACGGATTATCTCCGGAGGTTGATCAGATAAACTTAACGGAGGGTACAATGCAAATTGTCCGGAAAAAGAATATTTCTCTGTGGTTTTCAATAGTTATTTTTTCTCTTTTTAGTCTGTTTTTCGTTCAGGCCGCATCGGCTCATGGACTTTCTGATGTGATTGGAGAACTCACATTTGACCCGCCCGATGCCAAGCCGGGAGAGCGCGTCAAAGTTACCATTGAGCTCAAGGAAACCGCCGGCGCCGAAGGACAAGTGGACCTGGTCAATGTGGAATTGGACCTCAAACTCAGTGTGCCGGATGGCGCAGAAATTGAGAAGTCCCTTCTGCCTTCGGGGCCTGCCATGTTTTCCGAAACTTTTCAAATTGGAAAGGGATTTCATGATGTTCGCGTCAACCTGAACCGCCTTAGCAGTGGGGAAGAGTTTACGGCTTACCTTGGTTTTACCGTCAATGCCACTATCGAGCCGCTGGTAGGATCTGACCAGGAGGTGTGGTTTTCTCCTGCAGGTGTCTGGCCGTACTTTGGTATCCTGGACAATATCGCAGCGGCCCTGGTCGCAGTCATCGGTTTGGCTCTCATTCTGATCTTGTACCGAAAACCTTTTTCCCCGGCGAATTCGTCATCCCTGAACGGTCCTGTTGTTGTTCTGTTTTTGTTGGCGCCGGCGATGGCTATGATTGGTTTCGGCGGTTACTGGGACGTTTCATGGCATTCTGAATCGTTTCGGGAGACGATTATTACACCCACGCACCTGATGATCGTTCTCGGCATTGTGCTTATCCAGATTGCCGCCTTCATCTTGCTCCGGGGGGGGAAGAAAACTTCGTGGATTTCACATATCAAGCACAATAAATCGGCCAAAATCGCTTTGTTTGTTCTCTTAATTCCACTGATCGGCGCCCCTCTTGATGAAATTTGGCATACGCAATTTGGAACGGATGCCAGTTTGTGGGCTCCGCCACACGTCTTCATCACGTTTGGAACCATCACCGCGGCACTATTGATGGTCACAGTGAAGGTTGAGCAGGATACGACAATGGTCAAGGTGTTCCGGGTTCTGATCCTGGGAGGCATTTTATTTACTGCGGCAATTTTCCTCACAGAGCACGAATTTCCTTTTCCTGCCTGGCACGCGTCCGCCTTTCGTCCTTTCTTCGTTTATCCCGGGTTTCTGGCAATTTTCACCCTTGTTGTCAGTTTGATGGCAAAAAGAGTGATAGATCTTCGGTTTGGCGCGACCCTGGCTGTGGCAACTTTTCTTGCTTATCGTGTGTTGGTGTACCCGTTACTTGCTGCGGTCGGCATGGAAATCACGCCTCAGTTTCCGGTCGTACTCGTGGGCACGCTGCTCATAGCTGTGTTGGTCGATCGGTTTTATAAAGGTCCTGCTGAACGTCAAACGCGCCTCGCAGAGGTGGACACTCTGGCGCCAGCGGCTGTTGGAGAGAGCTGAGTATTTAAGCAACGGAGGGTTTCTGGTTCATTGGAACTGATATGGTGTGAAGATGAGCCAGAAATCCGCAGCTTCGAAACTGCCGCCGATAAGGTGGCAAGAGGCATTCGCCGCAAGACCCGCTGACGTTACCCGCTGAGGAAAAGATCCGTGGTGTGCTGGCCGGTTTGCAGGGCGCGGAATGCATCGCCTCCGTGTGTTGTCAGGAAGGCATCCCGGAGCGCCTTTACGACAGCTGGTCAAAGGAGGTCCCTGAGGCTGGGAAACGCCGGTTGGCGGCAGACACAGTGCGTCTGGCTGCCGCGCCTGAGGTGAAGGATCTGTGGTCGGACACTGCCGCACACAAGGAATGGGCTTGTCCCGATTTCGTTCCGGTCTCTTTCAGGCGGTATTCGCAATGACGGAGACAAGAAGTGGCACCAGGATACAGCCAAGAGTTTGGGCGCGGTGCGGTTCGCTTAAGGACCTGCATGTTGTGGCCGTCGTGGACGCCCACGACCGGTTTATCGCGAGCGAATGTTTTGCCAGCACGCGGCAGGGCTACAAGAAAATGCTGGCGTGGATGCAATTGTTCGGTGCCGTTGAACGGGTTGGCATTGAATGCACCGGCACATACGGCGCGGGCTTGCTGCGCTATCTTCAGAGCGCCAGCGTCACGGTTCCGGAAGTCACCACGCCTGACAAGGTGGACCGCCGCCGCCGCGGAAAAGACGATACACTTGACGCAATCAACGCCGCGCATGCTGCCTTTTCGGGTGTGCGGACAGTCACACCCAAAGGCCGGGATGGTATGGTCGAAGCCCTGCGTGTCCTGAAATCCTGCCAAAAAACAGCCGTTTCGGCGCGGCGTGTGGCCCCGCAACTCTTCCGGAACAACATCATAAGCGCCCCTGATCACTTGCGAGAACAACTCCGCTCAATGACCCGCATGCGGTTGATACGCACTTTGGCGGCCCCCTTTCGGCCATTGCCCGACAATCGCCTGCCGGTCCGCTGGTGACGACTGCGGCGAAAGGCAGCGACGAGCCCAAAGTACCGTTTTCTGCATCCCGCATTTTGAAACATTTGGGAGGAGGCAATCGTAAGCTGCTGTTGCAAAGTAAATCGAAGAGATGCCGCAAAACAGCCATTCACGCGTGAAATTTGAGATTTGCCCAGCCGATGACTGTCGAGCGGATATTCAGCTCATTCTGATACGTGAAGTAAACAGCGTGGCCTCATTTTGAACGCCAAAGAAATCATGTCTTCGCAGTTAAGCAACCTGCCCAGCCTCGCCACACTCAGTTTTTTCCTCGTTGGAAAGGCGAAATCCCAGGTCGATTCGTCCCTTGTAAACAAAGCCTGCCACCTGTTCTGCGCAAATATTTGTCGACACACCACAGTTCTTGACTAAAAAAGTCAACTATTGTAGGCAGCCGTCAGCGACGAGTCCAATTGGATAATAGCCAACACTTTCTTTGTTCAAAAGGACGGCCCGATGCTTTCAAGAAGAGCCCTGTTATCCATTTTCACCGGTCTTGTATTCGCTTTGCCATTGCAGGCGTCGGGCGCAGAAATCGCCCATGAAATGGGCATCACAGCGGTGCCGGACGCCCCACAACGTATTGTTGTTCTCGAGTTCAGTTTTATCGATGCGCTGGCCTCCGTCGGTGTGGCTCCGGTCGGCATTGCTGACGACAACAAACGCGCGCGCATTATCCCGGCCTATACCGATATTATCGGCGATGACTGGGTCTCGGTCGGAACACGTAAAACACCCAGCCTGGAGATCATTGCGGCGTTGCAGCCTGACCTGATCATCGCGGATAAAACGCGCCACGCAGCGGCCTATGACACCTTGTCCGAAATTGCCCCGACCATCGTGCTGGACAGTCTGGGCGGTGATTATTACGCGTCGGTGGCGCAGATGTCCGTTATTGGCCAGGCGCTTGGCAAACAAAACGAGATGGACGCGCGCGTTGCTGCGCACCGCGCAACAATGGCTGCCTATGTTGACGAAATCAAAACCGCGAGCAGTGGGGTTACGGCGCAGTTTGGCGTCACCAATGCCACCGGCCTGTGGCTGCACAGTCCAAAATCCTACAACGGGTCCTTACTGGACATGTTCGGTTTTTCCTCAAACATGAGCCCGACCGAAGGGGGCGTCTATCAAACCAATTACGTTCCGACCACGCTGGAACAATTGTCTGTGGTCGATCCTGACATTCTGATTCTGGGGAAATATGCGCGTCCTGCTTTTACCGACAGCTGGTCTGGTGACGCGCTGTATGACGGGCTGACCGCTGTAAAAAGTGGCAAAGTATTCCAGGTGACAGCGCACAACTGGTCGCGCTTGCGCGGCATGCTTGCTGCTGAAATGACGGCGCAGGACATGCTGGAAATCATCCGGATGACGAGCGAAAGCAATTAAGATGACGACCGGCGGATGGCAACATCGCGGCGTACCCGCCGGTCTGCTGCTGATCACCTTGTTCGCCAGTGGCGCCGCTGCGTCGCTGGCGACCGGGGGGCGAAGCGATGTCGGGCTGAGCGCTCTGCTGGGGGTGTTCGGTGCAGAGCCCAAAAGCCTTGCTCAGTCAGTCATGTTTGACATCCGGTTGCCGCGCACACTTGTCGCCGTATTTATTGGCATCAATCTGGCAATGGCGGGGTTGATATTGCAGGCGGTGACCCGAAACCCGCTGGCATCGCCCTCAATACTTGGCGTCAATCAGGGCGCGGCTTTGGGGATGGTTTTGGCACTGTTCTTTCCCGCCATGTCCGGCTCGGCTGTGGGTGTATTTGCTGTGACCGGGGCGCTGACTGCAGGGGCGCTGACCTTTGCGATTGCTGGCGGATTTCAGGGCGAGCTGAACTCGCTGCGGCTGATCCTCGGGGGTGTTGCCGTTGGGGCGTTTGCCTGTGCGCTGGTGCGGTTTTCATTCACGCTTGATGACGACCTTTCGCGGCAGGTTGTGCGCTGGACCAGCGGAAATATTGCCGACATGCGATGGCATGATGTCGGGCCGCTGGCCGGGCTGAGCATCACCGGGCTGATTGCCACGGTGTTGCTCTCGCACCGGCTCAACCTGATGGCGCTCGGCGAAGCATCTGCGACAGGGCTGGGCACGGATCCACGCATCACGCTGCTGTTTGGCGCGGTTCTGGCCGCAATATTAACTGGGGCAAGTGTCGCTGTTGCCGGCCCGGTGGCCTTTGTTGGTTTGGTTGTGCCGCATATGTGCCGTCTGGTCTTTGGTCCTGATCATCGCATCCTGGTGCCCGCTGCAGCGCTTGGCGGCGCCACTTTGATGGTGCTCGCCGATTTTGCTTCAAAATGGGTGATTGCGCCGTTTGAAACCCCGGTCGGAGTTATTGCTGCGCTGATTGGGGCCCCCTATTTCCTGTATCAGACGCTGGTCGCAAAGGATCTGGAATGACCATGGTTTCAGGTATCAGCCGCACCGTTGTGGTTTTCACGCTACTGACACTCAGCTTGTTTGGCGCCGCGATCTGGTCTCTCTCTGCCGGCGCGGTACCGGTGTCGTGGCAGATTATCGCCAACACGCTGTTTGATCTCGACGGTCCCAGACAGGATTACATCATCCTGCGCTCACGCCTGCCACGCACATTGCTGGCACTTCTGAGCGGTGGATGTCTTGCGATATCGGGCACTATTGTGCAGGCGCTGTTGCGCAACCCGCTGGCCAGTCCGAAAATCATCGGCATCAATTCCGGCGCAGCACTGGCGGTCTGCCTGATGGTGATTGCCCTGCCTGATCTGCCGATCACCTACCTGCCGGTTGCGGCGGTGCTTGGCGGATGCCTGGCGGCCAGTCTGGTCTGGCTCGGCAGCGAGGTTGGTAAAGTTTCCCCCACCAGGCTGGTGCTGATTGGTATCGCGGTGGGATTCCTGTTCGACGCGGGTGTCGACTATATCCTGGTCACCTCGCCAAGCTTTAAGTTTTCGACACCTCTGGTCTGGCTTACCGGATCCTTGTGGGCACGCGGCTGGGCCCATCTGGGGCTGGTCTGGCATGTGCTTCTGCTGCTGGCGGTGACCAGCGTCATCCTGAGCTACCGGCTGGATCTGATCCGTCTTGGGGATGCCCATGCCACAGGCCTGGGGATGAATGTGCCCAGGGAACGGTTTGTATTGCTGGCGCTGGCGGTGCTGCTGGCGGCCATTTCGGTAAGTGTCGTCGGTGTGCTTGGGTTTGTCGGGCTGATGGCGCCCCATATCGCACGTAGCCTGGTGGGTGGCAGCCACCCTGTCCTGCAGCCCTGTGCGATCCTGACCGGGATGTTTCTGGTGGTACTGGCTGACGCTACCGGCCGGGCGCTGGCACCTCCGGTTGAAATATCGGCCGGCATATTGACCGCGATGTTTGGCGCGCCGTTTTTCATCTTCATTCTGATTACCACAGGCAAGGCAGAACAATCATGAGCATTAAATTGCACGGGGTCAGCGCGGGCTATAGCGGCTTCATGTTGCGGGATATCTCGCTGACCATAACCAAGGGCAGTTTTACCGCCCTTATCGGCCCGAACGGCTGTGGGAAATCAACACTGCTGAACACGATAGCGCGTGTGCTGCCAACCCGTGCGGGCACAATCCATATTGGCGGGCGCAACATAGCAACCGCCCGAACAAAAGAGATTGCACGCACAGTGACGGTGCTGCCGCAAAACCCGGTGGTGCCCCCGGCGATATCAGTGGAACAACTGGTCCACTATGGGCGTGCACCGCATCAAAACCTGTTGGGTATGCGCAGCCAGGCTGATCATGACGCGGTGGAAAACGCGCTTCACACCACATCGCTTACCGATCTGCGCCGGCGTCCGCTGGCGGAATTGTCCGGTGGCCAGCGTCAGCGCGCCTTCATCGCCATGTGCCTGGCCCAGGACACCCCGTATCTGCTCTTTGACGAGCCCACGTCGTTTCTGGATATCCGATACCAGTATGAGACACTGGACCTGCTGGCAGATCTGCAGAGCACGGGCCGCACCTGTGTCGTTGTGCTGCACGACATCGCGCAAGCGGCGCGCTACGCAGACAATCTGGTTGTCATGCGTGACGGCGCAATTCAGGCGCAGGGCAGGCCCGCCGATGTGGTGACGCCCGAAATGCTGAGCCAGATTTATGACCTGCAGGCCAAAGTCTTCTCTGATCCTGTGAGCTGTACGCCCGCGCTGAGCCCGGTTTCGGCTGGTCGCCTCTCAAATCTGAACGAGCACATCCAAACGTCTCAGTCCCTGGAAAATCCGGATGCCCGAGAAGTGGCAGTTCGCTTTCACTGAGCGCGTTGATTGGCCACCGCTTGGTATAAAACGCCAGCTGAGTCCGCCCGGCAGGCGTTCCCGTCTACATCTTGATGCGCCGTGCATCAACGGCCGCTTTCTGAAAGCTGTCCGACTCGCCGGTGCCAACGATCCACATCGCCGATCCGGCAGGTCAGGCTATGCGCGCGACCGGGCTGAATAAAGTCGCCCTGTCAGGTACGCGCCCTGTGATGCAGATGGGCTATATTAAAGATCGGTATCGCGAAAAATTCGGGGTTGAGGCGGTCAGCCCAACTGAACAAGAACAAGAGGACATCGACCGGAATATCTTTGATGAACTGGTGAAAAAATCTCACAGACAAGTCCAGGCAGCGCTATATTGAAATCGCAGAGCGGATGCGTCGTGAAGAAGGGGCCGAGGGTCTGATCCTGGGGTGCACCGAGATATTTTTGCTGATTGGCCAACCAGATATGCCTGATTTTCCGATGTTCAATACGGCAAAGCTACATTGCGATGCTGCGGTCGACTTCGCTATGTCATAACGCGCATTCCGGACACCAGGCATTTGGAAAACGTCAGTTTAGTCCCGCACAACAGTCACTGGTGCGACACGCAGCGAATGACCGGAAACCGCCCTTCTCGTCGAAATGTGGTGCAGCAATCGGACCAATTCCCTCTGCCATCACTGTCGAGAACGGCCCTCACCGGCCATTCGTGACCACTGCAGCGAAGGTCCGCTCCGAGCCCAGAACCGACCTTGCTGCTATGACAGGGTGGCTCGAAGGACACACTTGCAAAAAATGATGCAAAATGTGGCTTCAATAAGACGATTGACCCGGATTGCGTAAGAGCTTCTGTTCAATTGAAAACTACGACAAAAGGAGCTCAATGAAAGTGTCGTCAGCTTTTTACCATCCCGTAGTTATTTGGGCCGCCACGTGCTTTTTTACGTACACACTGGGGCAAGCGTTGATCGGCGACGTAGCAGTGCAACTGCTTCTGTATTCGGATGGTGAGTACACAGTACTGATCGGGAAGACAGGGTTATGTGGCGATTTCAATAGTATTTCTGAATGGGAAATACTGGTTTGCCGACTATTTTATCCACTGGGTGCGGTAGTTTTTATTTATGTCCCATTTCTACTAATTAGCTTGGTAGTGTGGGTGGCGCTGTCTCTTCATTCCCGTAAGCTTTTGTGGACAGTATCGCGTTCTCAACGATGGACGCTAATTTTGTCAATGAGCGGCTTCTCGCTATTACTGCTAAGATACGACGTCGCGAAATTTCCTGAATATTATTTGTTCGCTGGCCCGATCCATGGCTTCCATCCACTAATGCCAACTGTCTTAAGCGCGTCTTCGATGGTGTTACCTCTGCTTTTGTGGTTGCTAATAGACAAAGTGCAAAAACGTTCCGAAAACTATTCTGATTAATGTCGGCTTAGTCCGCACAGCAGGCATCGGTGCATTGCGCAGCGAAGGTCCGGAAACCGCCCATCGTGCCGAAAAGTACATGGTGCAGCAATCGGACCACTTGCCTCTGCCATCATTTTCACGAACGGCCCAAACCTGCCGTTCATGACTGCTGCGGCGAAGGGCCGGTTCGAGCCCAGATTACCGTTTTCTGCATCGCGCCCATTCTGAAACAATGGACGTGAAACAGAACTTTGCTGCAGCCTGCCCGACCGACCGCTTGAGCTGTTTTGGGCGATAGTTTCAAAAATTGTGTGCGTTTCAGGGCGTTGAACATGGACATTCCAGCTGTTTATTTTACGCCTTGCTCGCGCCGGCTGCGGACTTCATGTGACCATGGCGGGTTTGGTCCTGCACGCGAGACAGTTACAGCGGCAACGCGTGCGCCAAAGGCGAGCGCTGCGCGCATGTCATCCGGACTTATCTGCGCGAGAGCCTCTTTCGTCAAAAGTCCCATTTCCGATAACCGGGCCAGCACGCCTGCATTGAAAGTATCGCCGGCACCCACTGTGTCGACGACCTCAACCCGTTCGACCGCAACGCTTACCTCAGCCCCCGCCAGAAACGCCGTTGATCCGTCGGCGCCGCAGGTCAGGATCACCACTGACGGCCCGGCCGCGCGCAACATGGCAAGTTTGTCTGGCAAGGGTTCGGGACCGGGGTGGATCCAGTTCAGGTCTTCATCTGAGACTTTGACGATATCGGCCTGCGCGATCATGCCATCCAGCCGATCGCGGTACCGGTCGGTATCTCTGATGAAATCCGGACGGATGTTTGGATCGAGCATGATCACGCGGCCTGCGGCCTCGCGGCTGGCGAGTGAAGCATAAGCGTCGGCACAAGGTTCGCAAGTCAGCGAAATACCCCCGAGATAAAGCGCGGTGACGTCGGCGGGAAGAGCCGGAATGTCAGAGGGCCTCAGCATTCGCCCGGCGGAGTTTTCGTCGAAGAACGCATAAGTTGCGTGACCATCGATAAGGGTCACGAAAGCGAGTGTCGTGGGCCTTTCGCTGTGGATCACGTGCGTCGCTTCAACGTGGCTGGCTTCGAGCGCTGCGGTCAGTTTTTGGCCGAACAGGTCGGTGGACAGCCCGGTCAGCATGCCGGTCCGCACGCCAAGGCGTCCCAGCGCGATTGCGGTATTGAACACCGCGCCACCGCAATGGGGCACATAACCGGCGCTCCCGGTGACAGTGGGAGCCGGTATCATATCTATCAGCGCTTCGCCGCAGCACAGGAGCATAGTCAGCCCTTTCGAATTCAGATCGTTATGTCGGCGGGCAATTGCGCACCCGCGATCAGCGCGGCGTTCGCAAGGTCGTTTTCCGCCGCACGGGCGTGCGCCTGATCTGGAGACAGCCCATGGGCCAGCCAACGCCCGACAAGGCGGGCATTGAGTGTTTCCAGCGGAACGTCCAGCCGGATCGACAGGTCCCAATGCCCGTGCAGTGTTTTCCAGACTGGGGCATTAAAGAGCAGGTAGTTGCCCTCGATGATCACGGTGTCGCAAAGCTCGTCGATGTAGCCCGCCCCTGCGATGGCGATGTCGCGCGCGCGGTCGAAGACGGGGTAATAGACCTCCGTTTCATCGTGAAGTCTGCCGACGAGGTGGGCAAAGCCGAGAGCGTCAAATGTGTCTGGTGCCCCTTTGTGAGGCAGCAGACCGCGGTCGATCAGGATCTGGTTGTGCAGGTGGAATCCATCTAAAGGCACAACCTGGGCGGCACATCCCCGGGAGTGAAGTTCTGACGCAAGAGCCTCGGCCAGTGTGGACTTTCCACTGGCAGGCGCCCCCGCCATTGCCACCAGGCGACGGTGTCCCGAACGGGGCGCGGCAAGAACCAGTTCCGCCAGGCGCCCGTCGGCCATTTTCTGGGTGCTCATGCTGCTTCCGGCGCCTCTTTTGCTCCGGTCATAAATGCCACGGCATCGGACATCGTGTAGTCCTTAGGGTCGATTACACAAAGCCGTTTGCCCAGCCGGTGCACATGAATACGGTCGGCGAGCTCAAATACATGCGGCATGTTGTGACTGATCAGGATGATCGGAATTCCACGCGACTTCAGCCCCTGGATCAGCTCCAGAACTTTGCGGCTTTCTTTGACGCCAAGCGCTGCTGTGGGCTCGTCAAGGATGATGACTTTGGAGCCAAAAGCGGCGGCCCGGGCCACAGCCACACCCTGGCGCTGCCCTCCGGACAAGGTTTCGACCGCCTGGTTGATGTTCTGAATCGTCATCAGCCCCAGCTCAGTCAGCTTGTCGCGGGCCATCTTCTCCATGGTCGCCCGGTCCAGCTGGCGCAGAATCTTGCCGCGAAAGCCTGGTTTGCGGATCTCGCGCCCCATGAACATGTTGTCTGCAATCGACAGCGCCGGGGACATGGCGAGTGTCTGGTAAACCGTTTCGATCCCCTCATTGCGGGCGTCTATAGGCGAATGGAAGTTCACCTTCTTGCCTTCAAGGAAGACCTCTCCTTCGTCGGGTTTTACCGCACCCGAAACAGCCTTGATCAGAGTGGACTTGCCGGCGCCGTTGTCACCGATCACGGCCAGTATTTCGCCGGGCATCAAGTCAAAATCGCAATGATCCAGCGCGGTGACTTTACCGTAACGTTTGACGAGGTTGCGTCCTTTGAGAATGGGTTCCATCAGACAGATACCTTTCTGATCCATTGGTCGACCGCAACAGCGGCAATGATAAGGGCGCCAATAAGCAGGAATGTCCATTGTGCGTCGGCCCCCAGCAGGCGCAGGCCAAGGGTAAACACCCCGACAATCAGCGCGCCGAACAAGCTGCCTACGATTGAACCACGCCCACCGAAGAGTGAGATGCCGCCGATCACCACGGCGGTGATGCTTTCAATATTGGCCAGCTGGCCCGAAGTGGGCGAGACAGATCCGATGCGGCCAATCATCGCCCAGCCTGCAAAGGCACAGATCAGACCTGCCAGCATGTAGACGGAAATCAACGTGCGCTTGACGTTCACGCCCGACAGCTCAGCTGCTTCCGGGTCGTCGCCAACTGCATATACATGGCGGCCCCAAGCTGTCTGGCGCAGGACGTAAGCGAGAAACAACACCAACACGACCATAAAAATTACGCCAAAAGTAAAGATGGCGCCGCCGATTTTTATCTTTTCGCCGAAAAAATGCAGCAACGGTGCGTTTTTCGCGATGTCCTGAGCGCGAATGGTTTCATTGGCCGAATAGAGGAAGTTTGTGGCCAGAGCGATCTGCCACATGCCCAATGTCACAATAAAAGGTGGCAACTTAATATAGGCGATCAGCCATCCGTTGATGAAACCAACGCCCGAGCCGATCGCAAGGCCGCAGAGCACCGCAAGCTCAACCGGCATGCCATAGCGAAAGGTAAACTGGCCCATGATGACAGAGCTGAGCACCATAATCGCGCCCACAGACAGGTCGATGCCTGCGGTCAGGATAACCAGAGATTGCGCGGCGCCGACAATACCAACTATGGCGACCTGCTGCAAAATAAGCGTCAGAGCGAAGGGCGAAAAGAACTTGCCTCCCAGCAGCATGCCGAAAATCGCGATGGAAGCGAACAGCACCACCATCGGAACCAGGGACGGGGTTTCATGAAGCGCATGCTGGATACGGGCAACCAGTGAATTGTTTTGCTCAAATTCCGCGACCTGATTGGCGCCACCTGAGTCGCTGGTTTCAAAATTTTGTGTGTTGGACATGGGGTCTCCTCCGCGGCTTCCCGATGCGGGAAGAAATTGGGGCGGGCTGTGAACCCGCCCCCTGATCAGCTTTCAGCCGATTTCGATGTCAGATCAACCCCAGCAGAGGTCGGTGCCTTCAGTGGTGTTGATAGATACCACACCATCGGCAGGCGCATCGGTGACAAGCGCAACGCCCGTGTCAAAGAAGTCTTTTCCAGGGGTCAAAGCCGGTTTGGTGCCGCTCTCGGCCCAGGCAAAGATGGCCTCAACGCCCAATGAGGCCATGCGCAGCGGGTATTGCTGCGCGGTCGCACCAATCACACCGTCTTTGATGTCCGCAACACCGGGGCAACCGCCGTCGACCGACACGATCAGCACGTCATCTTCACGACCGAAAGCCTTGAGCGCTTCGTAAGCACCGGCAGCGGCTGGTTCGTTAATGGTGTAAACCACGTTGATCATCGGTTCGATCGCCAGCAGGTTTTCCATAGCCTTGCGACCACCTTCCTCGTTGCCAGCGGTTACATCATTGCCGACGATGCGCGGATCGGTTTCGTCGCCCCATTTGTTCGGGTCGCCCAACTCAATACCAAAACCCTGCAGAAAACCCTGGTCGCGCAAAACGCCAACGGTGGGTTGGCTTACGGCGAGATCAAGCATGGCGATCTTGGCGTCTGCTGCGGCGTCCCCAAGCTGCGATCTGGCCCACTGGCCAATCAGTTCACCGGCAAGGAAATTGTCCGTTGCAAAGGTCGCGTCTGCGGCGTCGATCGGATCCAGAGGTGTGTCCAGTGCG
The DNA here is from genome assembly GCF_003333265.1 of Candidatus Halocynthiibacter alkanivorans. Lineage (GTDB taxonomy): Bacteria > Pseudomonadota > Alphaproteobacteria > Rhodobacterales > Rhodobacteraceae > Halocyntiibacter_A > Halocyntiibacter_A alkanivorans. The sequence continues at coordinate 7,357 of NZ_QOLB01000129.1, read as the reverse complement.
ATAACAACGAGCCCCGCGTCGCGCGCCTGTTGAACGGCCGTTACGATGGAAGAGGTGTCAGATGCCGTCAGCAGGATGCCCTTGGCACCATCCGCGATGCAGGTCTCAATGGCAGCCACCTGGGTCTCGTGGTCACCGTCAATGCGGCCTGCATATGATTTCAGCGTCATGCCCAGCTCTGCGGCTTTCGCCTCGGCACCTTCGCGCATTTTTACGAAGAAGGGGTTGGTGTCGGTCTTGGTGATCAGACAGGCGCTGACACTTCCGGCATATGCACCACCGGCCATCGTAGACAGGGCAAGTGCTGAGCAGGTCAAAAGCTTTTTCATGGTTTCCTCCCAAGGAAATATATGTGTTCCGAATGGACCGGGCTCCTCCCCCATCCAAACCAACAGGCTCTCCGGACTGCAGGTTCACAGTTAAAAAGCCCGATTCCCGCGCAGCTGTCAATAAATAAATAAAGTTGATTTATTAATTAGCATTTGCCATCTTTCATGTAGCGCAGGAGACGCTTATGGTTGGCCACATGGATGGTGGAAAAATCAGGGACTTAAGTGGCGGCGTGAACCAGAGTGGGGTTCGCGACCATAACGAACGCCTGCTTCTGTCCATGCTGCAACGCTATGGCGCGCTGCCTGGGATAGACTTGGCGCGACGCGCAGGGTTGTCACCTCAGACGGTTTCAGTCATTCTCCGCAAGCTGGAAAAAGACGGATTGCTGATGCGCGGTGAACCCGTCCGCGGCAAGGTCGGCAAACCGTCGATCCCCATGGAGCTGGCTGATGACGGCGTATTTTCCCTCGGGTTAAAAGTCGGGCGCCGCAGCGCTGATCTGCTATTACTCGATTTCAAAGGGAACGTGCGCACCCAGTTGCACACAACCTATGCATACCCACTGCCCGAGTCTGTCTTTGGCTTTCTCGAAGGAGGATTGAAAACGATCCTTGGAGACATGCCGGAAGAGGCGCAAAAACGACTGTGTGGACTCGGAATTGCCACGCCGTTCGAGCTCTGGAAATGGCATGATCTTGTCGGTGCCTCGGTCGATAAATTCCGATCGTGGAAAGACGTCGATTTCCGCCAGGAAGTTGCCCGCTTCAGTGATTTACCGGTCTTTGTCGTGAACGATTCAACCGCCGCCTGCCGGGCAGAGCACCTCTACGGGCGCGGCAAGGAATTCCGCGATTATGCCTGCTTTTTCATCGGCTCATTCGTGGGCGGCGGTGTGGTGTTGAACAATACCGTGTTTGAAGGCAACCAGGGCAACGCAGGCGCTCTCGGCTCTCTGCGCAGCACCGGACCGCTCGGCGAAAGCAGGCAATTGGTTGATGTGGCTTCAATACACTTGCTGGAGGGGCGCCTTATTGAGGCCGGCGTTGATCCGAAAATCCTTTGGCAACAGCCTCAGGATTGGCATGATCTGTCGCGCTATGTTGAGCCATGGATCGGAGAAACTGCACAGGAACTGGCGAAGGCCGCGCTCTCAATCTGCTCAGTTATTGATTTTGAAGCCATTCTGATCGACGGGGCTTTTCCGGAAGACGTGCGCATGGAGTTGGTCGAGCGCGTGAAGCGCTATCTGGCCAACCAGGATACCCGCGGCCTGATCACACCGCAGATCGAGACCGGCAGCATCGGAGAAAACGCCCGCGGTATCGGCGCGGCAAGCAGCCCCATCTTTACCCAGTTCCTGCTGAACACAAACGCGGGGCTGGCTGCGGTCTGAAGTCGAAGTTCAAGGTCGCTCTGCCCAGGAGATTTCTTCTTTGGTGTTTGACTAATAGCGGACGTTGATCTGCGACAACAAGAGCGTCACTTTAGGCTGGAAGCATCAGTTGAATTGATCCGAGCGAAGGTCTGTTTGTCCGCACAGCTAACATTGGTGCGACGCGCAGCGAACGGCGGTTCTCCGCCCTTCTCGACGAAATGTGCGCGGTGCAGCAATCGGACCACTTCCCTCTGCCATAACTGTCACGAACGGCCCTTTGCTGGTCTTCATTCATACCGTGGAGAACGGCTGGTTCGAGCCCCTATTACCAATTGCCGCGCAGTGTATGAATGTCTGCTGTCACAGGCTTGTCTCGCATTTACCTGATATTTGAAACAAGCGCAGCGCAGTCCAGTCAATGCACAAAATCCGCGACACAACGTTGAGCGGCGTGGGCTGCCAGCGGTGATCGAAAACCCATTTCACTATTCAATTATCGATTTAGTCCGCTGCATCTCTTGCTTTAGAAACGTGCAAAGCAGTTTACAGCTCTGCGTTGCGGCAAATGATGCAGTCGTTACAAGCCAATAGCTGGAGCGTGCCGGCACAGGTTTACCAACGGCTACCAGAAAATTATTACTCAGGTCATTCTCGATCAGCAGTGTGCGCCCCAGGGCCACGCCCATACCGCAAATCGCCGCCTGAATAGCCAGATCCGCCCTTGAAAATCGAAGATCCGTTTCGACAGTCAAATCTGGCCAGTTCATCTCACTGAAATAGGTGCCCCAGGAATATTGCGTTCCATCTACTTCGCCGCTTTGGTCGACAATGAGCAAATTTCTGCGCGATCGAATTTCGTCTGCAGTGAGTGCCCCGTTCCCGGCGGCTATTCCTGCAACGGGCACGAGGTTTGCCCCGGTTAACCGTTCGCTGTGGAACCCGGGATAGGGGCCCTCGCCATACCGGATTGCCACATGAACAGAACCCCGGTTCAGGTCCACGATACTGTCGTCAGCTTCAAGCACTACATCTAAGCCGAGTTCTTTAACCTGTGGCAAAGCGGGGATCATCCACTTCATCGCCAAAGACGAAGGGAGAGAGATGCGAATTGCCCTTGGATGCCGCGTTTCGCGAACACGCTCGACGACGTCAACCCAACGCTTTGCGCTTTCAATGGCCTCTGCACATACAATCTCGCCCACGGGTGTTAGCGTTAGCTTTCGCGTGGTCCGGTGAAAGAGTGGAACCTGTAGCAGGTCTTCCAATACTTTGATGCGCTGGCTGACGGCAGGCTGAACAATCCCGAGCCGCTCTGCCGCCCGGGAAAAGTTACCAGTTTCAGCAATCGCCGCCAGGAGATCTGCGTTCAGGGCCAGTTTTCGAACTGTCTCGCTGTCTTTATTCATAACATTTGATTATATATATATAGATTGCAGGTGCAACATTACCGCGGGATATGTAGGACAACACATCATATGGAGTAATGAAATGGGCAATCAAATTACCGCAAGAATCGTAAACGGCTTTGTTACGCCGGAGCAAGATGGCATTGCTGCACACGGCGGGAACCCTGCTGCTGTTGTTGTTGACGCCGACGGCCTCTCGGACGAACAGATGCTGGATATCGCTGCAAAGGTTGGCCTTTCGGAAACGGCATTTGTGTCAAAGTCGGATACAGAAGGGTTCAGGTTGGATTTTTTCACGCCCAACAGGCGCATTGCCCATTGTGGACACGCAACAATTGCAACCTTTAGCTTTCTGGCAGAAACCGGACGACTGACAGATGGGGAGACATCCAAGGAAACAGTGGATGGACCCCGGAAGATTATTGTCAAAGAAGGCGCCGCATTTATGGAGCAACTGGCCCCCAAATATGAGCGTCCTGAGGCGTGGGCTGACCGCGGCGTGACCGGACAGGATGTTCTCAACTCGCTCGGCATCAGCAGTCCGGATATTTCAGATGGGGGTGCGCCAATTCTTGTGAACACTGGCAACAGCTTTATTGTTGTTGGTGTCAAAAGCGGCGATGTGCTTGCTCAGATCAAACCGGACCAGACCGCGATCAATCAAATCAGCGAACAGCTGGATCTGATTGGGTACTATGTCTTCACGACCGACGCAGCCGCGACCAGCGCGAACGCGACCACGCGCATGTTTGCGCCGCGATACGCCATCGAAGAAGAATCCGCCACCGGGATGGCCGCAGGTCCGCTCGCCTGTTTGCTTCACGATGTCCTGGGGGTCGAGGAGACCAGGATAGTGATTGAGCAAGGCCAATACATGGCGCCCCCGTCGCCAAGCATCATTGATGTCCAGCTGCAGGTTCAGGGAAGCAAGATTACGGGTCTGATGGCTGGCGGCTACGGAAAAGTTATGAGGGAAATCGTCGTCGACTACTCCTCATAAGAACGCGAAACGGACCCAATTGATTTTGATCTGGTCCGTTTCTCAGCAAGGTCTGGTGATCGTCCCTGGCGGTCTGGCAAAGCACCCGCTGCACTTCGACAGATGCGCAATTATAGGCCCTGGGAACCCTGAGAGTTCCACCGGTCGCAATTGTTGCATTAGAACCCTGGACCCAACTTGGTTGGTGGAAGTGGAGATCAGCGCATCAGAGCGTGAGCACTCTCAAAACTGCCATTCGACCAACTGAATCAAATGTCTCGCAAGTCCGCAGAGCAGGCATTAGTGCGGCGCGCTGCAAATGGCGACTCTCCGCCCTTCGCGCCGAATTGTGCCTGGTGCAGCAATCAGACCAATGCTCTCTACGACAACTGTCAAGAACGGCACTAAGCGGCCTTTGGTGACCACTGCAGCGAACGGCCGCTCTGAGCCCTTTGTCAGATATTGCGCTGCAACCATTTTGCCATGGCGGGCGGAAAACTGAGCCGGATCATCGGTGAGGCGTATTAAAAAGAACTTGCGGGGTTTTGCGGTCATATTCCAAACATCAATAAAACCAACGAAAATCCGTGTGGGCCGGAGGCAATGAAAAGGTGGCCGGTCCGGGGGGATCAAGCGTCCTGAAAGAGTGGGCAGGTCAATCTTTTCCCCCACAGAACCTCCCTCACTACGAAGGTCAGTCGTCCGCTATTTCAAACACCTGCAGCACCTCAATCGGGGGAAAAAGTTTCAACGTTTCAGCAACGCGCGCGTTGAGAACAAAGGCGAATTCTTCCATTGCCGCTACGGGAAACGCTCCTGCCGAGACGTCGCTGGTGAGGACCTCAATTGCCTGCTGACCGGCTAAAAGACCGACACTGTAATCGCGGGCGGCGATGGACATATAGGCATTGCTGTCGCGCACCAGGTTTTCATAGGGTGACAGGACCGGCAAACCAACTTCGACGGCGGTATTGGTGAACATGTCTGCATGGACTTCCAGGAATGTACTGGAGCCGAGATAGATAAATTGAACGCCTTGCTCCGCCATCCTGGTCAAGCCGGTTCGCATTTGAGCCAACATTATTTCCTCGGATCCGGCCAGCGGAACGGCGGACAGGGTGAAGTTCATTTGCTGCGCCAGAGCGCTGAGTTCCTCAAATTTAAGGCGTGAATTCTCGGCCTCCGCTTCATACAGCAGGCCAAGATGTTGAAACCCCGGCAACACACGCCGCAACCCGCTGATATTCACCATTTCCGGCACCCGGTTGCGCACGCCCGTGATGTTCATCCGTCCGGTATCCTCGTAGCTCTGGATGATATCTGCGCCGACCGGGTCAGCAACAACCGTAAAAACAACAGGAATATCTCCCAAACGTGAGCCTGTCCCAAACTCCGCGACTGTACCTGCGACAGAGCGTGTCACGCGGGTGCCCCATGTCAACATAAGGTCCAGCTCTGCAGCAATTGCCTTGTCTGGTATTTCGTCGAGCGTGGCCATGTCCCGGGCCGCGTCGAAAATCACGAACTCAATCGAGGGATCCGACTGGGTCAGATAGTCCCGGACACCGGCGCACACATCCTCACACCCGGTCCAAAGGGCCATGCCGACACGCTTATTTTCTGCTGACAAGCCAGGCAGTGCAAGCATAAGAATCCCGGCGACATATGCGCCAAGTCGCGCCACTCTGATGAACTGATCTGGTCTCATACGCTACTCCGGTCCTTCTTTGTCTGACACAGCAAACACCAGAAAGACCACTGCGGCAATTGTGGCGTAAATTCCAATGGCGCTGGCGGTGCGTTCAAATCCGAAAAAGGCGGCAAAAATACCCGCTGCAATCATTGCACCAGCAGCTCCGCCACGTTCGAGAACGCGCACCATCCCCAGGACATTTGTCGTCCCGAGCATGGTAAGCCGGGTTTCTGCGATCTGCAGGGCGATATCCGTTATCGGACCGCCAGACAGGCCCAGTGATGCTCCAGTGATGACCGAGACCATCAGCAAAGCTTGAAAGCTCGCGTCCTGCCCGGCAACGACCAGCGACAATCCAGATACGAGTGTCGAAACGGCCAGAACGCGCGCCGGGTGTCGCGAGACAGTCTTGAAATTTGCAGCCGCGTAGCCGGCAACAATCAACGACAGGAAGAACAGCATCATCACCTGTGCAATCATCGTGATTGAGGCCCCGGCCGCATCCATCAGCAGAGCAAGCAGATAAGAGATGAAGACGTGATCGATGATCGCTTGTGGAACAATGACACCGAAAGCCAGGGCGCAAAATCGCCGGTCTTTAAACGCTAGAAAGAACTTCAGGCTGAGCCCCTGACCGCTGTCATGCTTGCCTGTACTGCTTTCGGTTTTGGGCTGTGAGCCAGGTAGCAACTTGAAAATGAGAAGCGCGGCAAACAGCGCCAGTGCGGCACAAAACAGGAATACCAGCCGGTCACCTGCACGATCAGCAAGAATGCCGCCGATCGCTGTACCCGCGAACACACCAGAAAATAATACGGAGCGAAATGTCGCCACAGACCGGATCCGCTCTGTGCCCGGCAAAGTGTCCAACGCGTAATCCTGGCAAGACAACATCGCGAGGACAAAGAAAGCACCATTCAGGCTTTGCCAAAGCGTAGCTGAGAGAACGTCTTCAGAGGCATAAAGCCCAACCTTGGCCACGATGGTCAGAAGTGCCGCAATGACGAAAAGTGACCGGTAACCGATCCTCTTTCCAATCGGACGGGCGAACGGGGCGCACAGAAGCGCTGCAAACAGATAGCCAGCAAAGGGCAGCGTTGTCGCCATTTCGTCGGGGAGAAAGGCAAGTGGGTTTCTCAATTCCTGAACAAATAGCGCAAAAAACGACAGTGGTGCCTCATCTGCAACAGCGAACAGGAACAGCCCCAGTCTGATATCCGCCAGCGAGGTCAACTGAAGGCGCGACAGCGGTTGAATTTTTTTTCCAGACCGTGCCAGTACGCCATGCAATCGCGCGACACGCCCGGACATGGATTGGGCTATGTCAAATTTGACTGCGGGCCATCGAAGCGGAAAAATAAAGGAGAGGTCCCGTTTCATGATTGAGCGCGTCATCATGCTTAACCCGGTCACCGGAACAACCAGAGACCGGGATGTTTGCAAAACGGCTATTTCGACCGCCAGTAAAAGGGTAAACACTGCTACGACCGCCAGATCAAAGAACAGCTTGCGGAACTGTGAAGCGATTACCGTGGGGTCCGAGCTTACTGAGATTTGAATTTCGGTTGCAT
>NZ_QOLB01000112.1 GCF_003333265.1 Candidatus Halocynthiibacter alkanivorans | reverse complement strand
GGCGGCGTCGCGCCGCGCGGCGAGCTGGGACGCATCCGCGAGGCCGATATAGGGGTCCTCAGGCGCCAGCCGCGCCATGGCAACGGCACGCTCTGCCATATCGGTCATGGTTTCAGCTCTGGTATCTGAGGCCGAGACACAGGCCTGACGCTGGCCGATCAACACCCGAAGGCCAATATCGACACCTTCAGAACGTTCGGCGTGTTCCAGCTTGCCACCCAGCACATCGACCGACAGGGATGTGCCTTCGACCGCCATCGCGTCTGCGGCGCCGGCGCCGGCGCGCCGCGCGGCGTCAAGCAGGGCGGCGGTCAGGTCGGACAGGGGGGATTGTGTCATATCGGGCCTCATATCTGTGTTGTTAAACAGGTAGTCTGCCCGGGGAGGACCCGCAAGCCCGTTGCAACAGGAAAGGGCCGCAACAGTGGCGGCCCTTTGTTGGTTTCAGCGCTGAACCGGTTATTGCAGGCGCTGCCCATTGGCAAAGACCTGGCCGTCTTTGCTGACTTTGATTTCGGAGGTCAGATTGTCCTCACCTTCCGCGACAACAGAGAACATGCCCATCATCATGCGCATGCCCATCGCATCCTGAGACTGGATATAACCAAGCTGTACCAGTTTGTCCAACAGACCATTGCCGCCGTTCAGGCTCAGATTGATTACGCCCTCAGGCGCCGGCATGCCGTCAAAGGTCTCCAGATCATTGTTGTCAAAGGTAAACGCGCCGCTGCCTGTCAGCTCCGCCCCGCCCAGACTCAACTGCAGCGCATCCAGCGTCAGCGCATGCAATTCGCCGGGCATTTCATCCATCTCTTCCATCGCCTCAGTGGCGTCCTCGTCAAAGATGTCAAACAACCAGTTGGCCTTGCCGGACAGATCCAGGATGAAGGTCGCAGGGCTGCGCGGCAGCACTTGTGACGGGTCAAACATGCGCCACAGATCTTCGGGCACCGACAGGCCCACAAAGCGCAGCCCGAGACCAAAGTCGCCAGGCTCGTCCGATTGCGCCATCGGCATTTCCAGGCTGGCGCCATATTCTGCAAGGGACACGGTGACCGGTGGCATTGGCATCGCGTTGCTGGCGACGGTGACGTCAATATTGCTGGTCAGCGTGTCATAGGCGAAGCCGCCGTCCTGGATGGCGAAATTTACCTCAGACCCACCGCTGTTGCCGGTCAGGTCAAAATTTTCACCATCGTCAGTGATGTTGATGGCGAAGGTCCCGGCCCCCAGCCTGTAGGCGCCGGTAAGACTGCCCGCCTTAAACAACGCCCTGGCGAAGTCTTCGGGATTTTCCGTTACTGGCAATTCGCCTTCGGCGGCGAATTCCATGCCGTCAAACGCCAGACTGCCCCGCACCTGAGCGCCATGGTCTGACTCAGAGACCGTCATGTCCACGCGCACCGCGCCGGTGATGGTATCATAGGACAAGTCCGCGCTTTCGCCTTCAGCAAAAGCATAACTGCCGGCCATATCCGCAACGCTCATGTCCACAGTGACATCGGCATCGCCGCCGCCACCGGTGGCAGCCATGTTCATTGCCAGCTTCAGCATGTCTGCGGTGTAGGTCCAGGTCACCGCTTCGGGTTCCCCTGCCGCGATGATGTTCATCCCGTCATGGGTCAGCGTCGCGCGCATGTCGAACTTTTCGCCATCCACATCCTCGCCATTGACGGTGATGGTATAGTCGGGCGACAGGGTGATGGCGACAGAACCGTCACTCTGTTCGCTGAAGCTCAGGCTGCTCAGCTCCGATCTGGCAGCGCCACCCGGAAACAAAATGCTGACCTGAACATCGCTCAGGCGCAGGGTGCCGCCGGTCTCGCTTTCAGAACCAACTTCAATGTTCTGGCCGCTGATTTCGGCATAGGCTTTGAAACTGTCCCACGCTTCGCGGGCGGTAATATCGGCCTGTGCGGCAGGCGCAAAAGCGATCAGGGCGGCACTACAGGCGCCGCTAAAAAGACGGGAATGGATCATAACATACCTTCCAACATAAATAACTGTGCCCAGCTTTGACTCAGCGGTGTCCTGCGTCAAGCATCTGGTGCAGACTAAAGCTGAAGTTTAAATCGATGAAAAATTACAGGATTTCAAGGATGAACGGTAAAACTGTACTGATAACAGGGGCATCGCGCGGAATTGGCGCTCAATCTGCGCGGGTATTCGCCGAGGCCGGGGCAAATGTCGTCCTGCTGGCGCGCTCAGGTGATGCGATTTCTGCGCTGGCGGCTGAGATCGGCAACACCGCGCTGGCGATTGCCTGCGACGTGGCGGATTTTGAGGCTATGGCTGCGGCGGTTGCCACTACGGTGGACAGGTTCGGCGGGCTGGATGTTCTGATCAACAACGCCGGGGTGATCGATCCGATCTCCCACCTGGCCAGCGCAGATCCCGCGGCCTGGGCTATGACAATCGACATCAATGTCAAAGGCGTCTTTTATGGTATGCGCGCTGCGGTGCCGGTGATGAAAGCAGCGGGTGGCGGCACCGTGTTGACGGTTTCCTCCGGCGCGGCGCACTATCCGATTGAAGCCTGGTCCGCTTATTGCACCTCCAAAGCGGGCGCCGCGATGCTGACCGCTTCGCTGGATCTGGAAGAGCGCGAAAACGGCATCCGCGCCCTCGGTCTCAGCCCAGGCACCGTCGCCACAAAGATGCAGCGCGATATCAAAGCCAGCGGCATCAACCCGGTCAGCCAGCTCGACTGGTCTGAACATATCCCGGCCGAGTGGCCAGCACGGACACTGTTGTGGATGTGCGGGCGTGATGCAGATGATTATGTTGGTCAGGAAGTCTCGCTGCGCGACGAGGCGATCCTCCGTCGGGTCGGGCTTATCACGTGATCCGGTTTGAACAGGCGGGTGATGTTTGGCGCGCCACCATTGAACGGCCGCAAAAAGCCAATTCTCTGACGGCCGTGATGTTGAACGCGCTGGCGGATTTCGCCACTGAGGCGCGCGGTCAGGCCAAAGTGTTTGTGCTCACCGGCACCGGAAGGGTGTTTTCCGCCGGCGCTGATCTGGATGATGCCCGCGCCGGGCTTGCGGTTGATCCGGTGTGGGAACGGCTTTCAGGCGCCATCGCGGCGCTGCCCTGTCTCAGCATTGCGGCGCTGAACGGGACGCTGGCCGGGGGCGCCTTTGGCATGGCGCTGGCCTGTGATCTGCGTATCGCGGTGCCAGCGGCCAAGTTCTTCTACCCGGTGATGAAACTCGGCTATCTGCCCCAGCCCTCCGATCCGGCGCGCATGTCGGCTTTGATCGGGCCATCGCGCAGCAAGATGATTCTGATGGGGGCGCAGAAAATCGACTCGCAGACCGCGTATGATTTTGGCCTGATCGACCGAATTGTCGCGCTGGAGGATCTGGAGACTACTGTTGCAGATCTCAGCGCAGCAGCGCTCGCCGCCCCTGACGACATTCGCAGTGGGATCAAAGCGATGTGCCTCTGAGCTTTAAAGCAGAGCATCCAGGCCGGACCGCTGGCCGGGGAGCTGGCTTGGGCGCGCAGCCCGTGTTAAGCAGCGCAAAACGCAAGGTGAGGCGCTGACATGGCAGATATTGACGCATTGGTAATTGGTGCCGGACCGGCAGGGCTGATGGCGGCAGAAGTGCTGTCCGCGGCAGGTAAACGCGTCGTGGTGGCAGACGCAAAACCCTCGCCGGCGCGCAAACTCCTGATGGCGGGCAAATCCGGGCTGAACCTGACGCGGGACGAACCGTTTGATCAGTTTCTCGCACAATACGCCGGGCCCCCGTTGGGCGACATCCTTGCCGGGTTTGACAGCCAGGCGGTGATCAGGTGGGCACAAGGTCTGGGGCAGGAGGTGTTTACCGGCTCGACCGGCCTGGTGTTTCCACGCAAAATGAAAGCCTCGCCTTTGCTGCGGGCCTGGCTGGCGCGACTGCAAAGCCAGGGTGTGGTGCTGAACCGGCGCTGGCGCTGGGCGGGCTTTGAGGGCACGACCGGCACAGGCTGCCGCTTTGAAACGCCAGAAGGCTCGCAAACCATCTCCACCCCGATCACCATCCTGGCGCTGGGCGGTGCCAGCTGGGCGCGGCTCGGCTCGGATGCGGCCTGGCTGCCCTATCTGACCGGGCGCGGCGTTGAAATCACCCCGTTTCAGCCCTCAAACGCCGGGCTGGTGGTCAATTGGAGCGCCTATATTGCGGCACAGTTTGGCGCGCCATTAAAAAACATCGCGCTGCGGGCCGGTGCGCTGACTTCGCGTGGCGAAGCGGTGATTTCGGCGCGCGGGCTGGAAGGCGGCGGCATCTATCGCCTGTCATCGGCGCTGCGGGGCGGCGCGGCGCTGACGCTGGACCTGCTGCCTGACCTGAGTGTGGATCAGATCGCGCAAAAACTGGAGCGCCCGCGGGGCAAAACCACCCGCACCGCCCATCTGCGCAAAACGCTGAAGCTGGAGCCGGCAAAACTGGCATTGCTGATGGAGTTTGCCCGACCGCTTCCCGAAGGGCGCGCGTTGGCAGAAAAGATCAAAGCCCTGCCGATAACCCACGCGGGGCTGCGTCCGATTGATGAAGCGATTTCGACCGCAGGGGGTGTATCCTGGGGCGCGCTGGATGCGGGGCTGCAATTACGCGCCCTGCCGGGCGTCTGGTGCGCGGGCGAAATGGTGGATTGGGATGCGCCGACAGGTGGCTATCTGCTGACCGCCTGTTTTGCCACGGGGCGGCACGCGGCGCTTAACGCTTTGACAGCATCGCCAGCCGGATAAGCGCCCGTTCGACCAGCGCCATCGCCGGGGCGCGCTGCCCGGCGGAGCGCAGGGTCAGATCCGTTTCCGTCAGCAGGGACAGCGCGGTTTCCAGCTTGTTCACGCCCCAGCCCTGGGCCTGGCGCACCATACGGTCGCGGCGCGGGCCAAACACTGGCGGCCGTACCCGCCCGATGCCGGAAGCTGCGCCACCCGGGTCACAGGAGGCCGCGTGCAGCGTGCGGAAGTGGCGGGTGGCCCCGATGCACAGTGTCACCGGGTTGATGCCCTGAGCGGTCAGTTTGGCCATCACCGGGCCGATTTCACTGGTGCGGCCCTCCGCGACGATATTCAAGACGTCATCCACCACTGCTTCAGAACTGGCGGGCGCACAGTTTTCCACATCAAGGCTGATCACCGGGGAGGCATCGCCAATCTTATACAGCGCCAGTTTTTCGATGGTCTGGCGAAAATCACCAGGATCGAGTTCGCGCGACAGCACCGTCAGGTCTTCCATCGCATCGCGGTCAATCTCTTTGACACCGGCCTTGTTCAGCACCTGTTCGATTTCGGCCCGCGAAGGCGGCTCGGCATAGATCGCGGTGGCATAGGCGTTGCGGTGGCCCTCAAAGAACTTGCGCAGCGCTGAACGCGCTGTCAGCTGTCCCGCAGTGACGATCACCTGAGCATCGCCCGGCTGCCAGTCTTCCAGCGCCGCGATGATGGGTTTTGCCAGGGTGTCGGTGACGTCTTCAACAAAAGCCACCCGCGGGCCGGGGAAAAACCCCTGGGCTTTGATCGCGTCATTGAGCATGACTTTGTCTTTGCGCAGCTCACTGGCGGGAATGCGGGTCAGCCGCATCTCGCCTTCGCCTTCAGGCCCGATCAGCGCCGCGATCACTTCCTGACGCCGCAGCGCCACCCGCATCGCGTCCGGCCCATAGATCAGCAGGCCGGTGCGGGTGGCATCAGGCTTGTTGAAATAGGCAATAGCGTCGCGGCCGGTCAGTTTCATTCGCCTGCAGTCTCCGCCACGGACCCCGCCACGGACCCCGCCCCAGATCCGGCCGCAGATCCGGCCCAGGACGCCGCTGTGGCGCTGAGCCGGGTGGTGATCTGATCCGCCAGTTGCACCATCAGCCGGGCATAAGCGTCATCGCGGGCGCTCAGCGTGGCCGCGGTGGAACCGGTGGCAGAATAGGCGGAAAAGCCCTGAACCCTGCCCGAGCTCACTACCGTGCCGCTGCTCAGATCGAGCACCGAGAAATTCGCCTTGCCGGTGATATGGTAGCGGGTGGTTTCCTGGCTGCTGGTAATGGCAACACCGGCGGTGCTGGTGCCCAGATCATAGCGCAGCGCATAGCGCGGGCTGTTTGCCGGACCCAGATTCAATTCCAGCTGTTTCGCCAGATCAAAGGAGTTGCGGTTGGTGGGCGCGGCGACCTCTATCGCGCCCAGCAGGCTGCGCGCCGCTGTGCCCGGCGCCAGCGCAGGGGAAAACCCGCAGCCCGCGAGGGCTGCGAGGGAGAGTATTAGCAAGCGGCGGTTAAATAACGACATTCACAATCCGGCCCGGAACAACAATAAGTTTCTTCGGCACGCCCCCGTTCAGCGCTTTGATCACAGCATCGTTTGCCAGCACCAGCTTTTCAACCTCTTCCTTCGGCATGTCCGCAGGGACTTTCAGCTCGTCGCGGCGTTTGCCATTGATCTGAATTGGCAGCGTCACCGTGTCCTCGACCAGCATGGCCTCATCGGCCACCGGCCATGGCGCGTGGATGATCAGACTGGCCTCGCCCATCAGGGACCAGATTTCTTCTGACAGGTGCGGGGTCATTGGCGACATCAGCTGCGCCAGCGCCGCAAGCGCTGAGCGTTTGGCCTCCGCGCCGGCTTTGGATTTCTGCAGCGTATTGGTGAAGCCATAAAGCTTGGCAATCGCGGCGTTAAAGGCAAACCCGTCGATGGCCTGGGTGACCTCATGGATGGTTTTGTGGGTGGCGCGGATCAGCTCCGCATCGCCTTTGCCGCTTTCAGGCGCTTCAACTACGTCACCGGCAATGCGCCAGACCCGGTTCAGGTGTTTGAAAGTGGCATCCGCACCGGCGGCAGACCATTCCACATCCCGCTCGGGCGGGCTGTCAGACAGCACAAACCAGCGCGCCGTATCCGCGCCGTATTGGCTGATAATTGCATCAGGATCGACCACATTCTTTTTCGACTTGGACATCTTGGCCGACGGGATGATCTCGACATCAGTGCCATCCGCCAGCTTGCCGTCTGTGACGTCCTGAGGCAGATGATAGACCGGACGGCCTTTGGCATCGCGCGTCTGGTAGATCTCATGAGTGACCATGCCCTGGGTGAACAGTGCGTTGAATGGCTCCACCGCGCCCTCAGACAGGTGGCCGGTCAGGTTCATCGCCCGGGCAAAGAAGCGCGAATACAGCAGGTGCAGAATGGCGTGCTCAATGCCGCCGATATACTGGTCCACATTCATCCAGTAGGCAGCGTCTTCCGCGTCAGTCGGCGTGGCGGCGGCCGGGTTGGTGAAACGGGCGTAATACCACGAGCTGTCCACGAATGTGTCCATCGTGTCAGTCTCGCGCAGCGCGTCCTTGCCACAGGCAGGACAGGCACAGTTGCGCCACGTCGGGTGACGGTCCAGCGGATTGCCCGGCAGATCAAGGGTGACGTCCTGTGGCAGTTTGACCGGCAGGTTTTCTTTCTTCTCCGGCACCACACCACAGTCTTCGCAATGAACAACCGGGATCGGGCAGCCCCAGTAGCGCTGACGCGACAGGCCCCAGTCACGCAGGCGGAAGCGGGTGACACCCTGGCCAAAGCCTTTGTCTTCGCAATACGCGATGGCGCTGGTGACTCCGGCCGCGCCGGTCTGGATCGCGTCGCCGGCAAAACCACGCACATAGCGCACCTGTTCGGATTTCAGCGGCACGTAGGCTTCGCTTGTGTCCAGATCAGCGTCAACCGGGGTAAACACCGCATTGATCGCCAATTCGTATTTTGTGGCAAATTCAAAGTCGCGCTGATCGTGCGCCGGGCAGCCAAACACCGCGCCGGTGCCGTAATCCATCAGGATAAAGTTGGCGATATAGACCGGCAGCTCCCAGGACGGATCCAGCGGATGCTGTACCCGCAGCCCGGTGTCAAAGCCGCGTTTTTCTGCCTTTTCACGGGCTTCTTCTGTGGTGGCCTCGTTGCGACAACTGGTGCAGAACGCGGCAATCTCCGCATTGTCCAGTTCCAGCGTTTTGGCCAGCGGGTGATCTGCTGAAATGCCAACAAAAGAGGCGCCCATCAACGTGTCAGGCCGGGTGGTGTACACTTCAACCTGCTCATGGCCCTCAGGCGCGTCGATCAGCGAGAAGGCAAACTCCAGGCCTTCGCTTTTGCCGATCCAGTTGCGCTGCATCAGCTTCACTTTGGCCGGCCAGTTGTCCAGATCGTCAATCGCGCTGAGCAGTTCTTCGGAAAAGTCGGAAATCTTGAAGAACCACTGGGTCAGCTCGCGCTGCTCCACTTCAGCGCCCGAACGCCAGCCGCGGCCGTTTTCGACCTGCTCATTGGCCAGCACGGTCATATCGACCGGATCCCAGTTCACCGTGGCGTTTTTGCGATAGGCCAGACCTTTGGCCATCATGTCGATGAACATCGCCTGCTGCTGGCCATAATATTCCGGATCACAGGTGGCAAATTCGCGCGACCAGTCGATTGAGAGGCCCAGCGGCTTCATCTGTGCCCGCATGTCGGCAATGTTCTGATAGGTCCAGGTGCCCGGATGGCTGTTCAGTGCCATCGCCGCGTTTTCGGCCGGCATGCCAAACGCGTCCCAGCCCATCGGATGCAGCACGTTATGCCCGGTGGACATTTTGTAGCGCGCCACCACGTCGCCCATAGTGTAGTTGCGCACATGGCCCATATGAATGCGGCCCGACGGGTAGGGGAACATCTCCAGCACGTAATACTTGGGTTTGCTTTCATCGCGTTTCGCTTTGAAAACGTCAGCCTCATCCCAGGCTTTCTGCCATCTGGTTTCAACATCCTGAGCGGTATAACGGGTCATGGTCTGGTCCTTGGTCGTGAAAACGCCGGGCAAAGGGCCCGGCGTGGTCATAATAAGATCGGCGCGTCCTGTCGAGGGGCTACAGGTTGGCGTCGGTGGAGCGCAGCTGGCGCGCGCGGGTCAGAATCGCATTTTCAACCGCGCGCAGCGTCTCTGCGCTGGCGGGGCCGTTGCGGGTATAGAGCGACAGGTTCAGGCTGCGCGCATCCAGCGCTGGATCCTGGATGTAGATGGTGGCACGCCATGCGCGGCTGCTGCCGGGTGCCGTGCCATATTCGGTGACGATCACGCCGGTGAACGGGTCGGCGGATTTTACGGGCAGGAAGTCGAGCACATCAAGCGCAGCCGACCAGATGTATTTGTTGACCTGAATGTCAGAGCCGGGGATCGAACGCCCGCCGCCAAAAATGCGGCGCTTGCGGCGCTGTTCCACCAGAACGGTCTCGCCATTGGCCAGTTCGACCTGCTGCACCACGGTTTTGCTGTCGATCACATCGCCTTCAGCAGTGACTTCAGTGCCGCCGCCGGAAAACGGGCCGCTGCCGATGGAGCCGGTCAGGCTGCCGAGACTGTCAAAGCTGTTGGCACAGGCCGACAGGGTCAGCATGGCCCCGGTCACGATCAGCAGTAAGTAGCGAGCACGCGTCATAAAAATCCCCTCAGCGAAAGTGGCCCAACCGTAGCTGCGCAGGGCAGGGGGAACAAGGTTTCTTTTGAGGCGGTTTGCACGGATCAAAGACGCCGGACAAAAGAAAAGGGCCGCTCAGAAGAGCGGCCCTTAAAGTCATTATCCTGAAGCAGGATCAGAAGCTGAGGGACAGAGCCAGAGTTGTACCCTGCAGGTATTCCTGTGGGCCGATCTCGTCGTTGTCGGACTTGTCTTCGTCGTTTGCATAAGAAACGGTGAAGGAAGCGCCGCCGCCGAGGTCGAGTTCGCCAGCAACATATGCGCCGTCGTCATCGGAACCACCAACGTACAGACCCCAGTCGCCCATTGCGTAAGCAATGTTCACACCATAGTCTTCGTCGGTACCGTCGTGGACCCATGCTTTAACAGACAGGTCGCCTTCGGAGTACGCAACAGTTGCGCCGAAGTTGTCATCGGTGTTGGTTTCGGACACGTAGAACGCACCCAGAGTAACCGCACCCATTGGGTAGGAAACTTCGATACCAGTGGAGTTGTTGTCAGCAGCTTTGTCGTTGGCATATGCCAGCGTGATGTCTGCACCCGAGAAGGAAGAAGAGACCGACAGGCCAAACACTTCGCCATTGGTGAAGTCACCGTTGGAAGCGTTAAAGTCGACGGTTGTTGCGTCCTGCCAAGCTGCAGTTACGGTTACGCCGGAGAATTCAGCGGAAACACCGAGAGACAGCTGCTGCAGTTCGTCTGAATCACCAGTGCCGGCAGCGGTATCGGTGAGATATGCGTAGGACAGGCCGCCAGAGATCATGCCGTAAGTTGCTGTCAGTTTCAGTACATCTTCGCCGTCTTCTTCGGAGAAGTTGTCGTTCTGCATGTTGGTGACGCCGGAGAAGTAGGACACAGCAGCGAACTCAGTGTCGCCGAAGTACAGGCCATACATGTCGTTGGTCAGCGAGATCAGGATGTTTTCGTCAGCCTGGAAACCGTTGGACCCTGACACGCCATTGTCAACCAGTTCAAAACCGAATTTTGCAGCGGCTGTCCAGCCGTTGTTCAGTTCCTGAGACAGAGCGATGTCGATGTCGACGTCAGCATATACGCCGTCTTCGAGGTCATCGTTGTAGCCCAGAGTTGCAGCGCCGGACCAGGAAACGTCAGCAGCAGCGGCGCCAGCGAAGGCAACCAGAGCGACTGTGGAAAGAAGGATGTTTTTCATGTGTACCCTCGTGGAGTTTTATTGAATTCGAATGCCGGTGAACCCGACACATGCACAGTGGAATGCGCCGATCAGACGTTTGGGTCAACGTTTTGGAAACGCATTGGGCGCGGATGTGGCGATAATGATGCAGGAGTGCCACACACCTGTTGCATGTCTGCAGGGGGCGGCCAATAACAGGGCAACGGCTGCAATTGGGCCAAAATGGTATAAAATGAGGGTGTCATGGGGCTTTCCGACATTAAAACGCGTATCGAATCCGAGGAAAATCGCGCCGGGCGCAGCGTCGGCGGCGTTCAGCTTATTGCTGTGTCAAAGATGCAGCCTGATGAAAATGTGGTCTTTGTACTGGAACAGGGCCATCGGGTGTTCGGCGAGAATCGGGTGCAGGAGGCCGCGGGCAAGTGGCCAGGCTTTCGTGAACAGTATGAAGGCATTGAGCTGCATCTGATCGGGCCGCTGCAAAGCAACAAGGTTCGTCAGGCGCTGGAACTGTTTGATGTCATCCATACCCTGGACCGCCCGAAACTGGCGCAGGCCATTGCGCGGCTGGCAGAGGAGTTGGGCCATTGCCCGTCGCTGTTCATCCAGGTGAACACCGGGGAAGAGGAACAGAAAGCCGGCGTGCTGCCCTCTGAGGCCGACGGGTTTATTGCGGTGTGCCGTGATCTGGGCCTGCCGGTGTGCGGGTTGATGTGCATCCCGCCGGCGGATGAAGAAGCGGCGCTGCATTTTGCGCTGCTCGGCAAGATCGCAAAACGGAACGGGCTGACGCAGCTGTCCATGGGGATGAGCGGCGACTTTGAACGCGCGGTGGCGCTGGGGGCGACTCATGTGCGGGTCGGTTCTGCGATTTTCGGCGCCCGCGACCAGAGTTGAGCGCGGCGCCAGGGATAGTCCGGACAAAAAGAAGATGGATATTTAGGCCAAAAAGAAACAGGCAGCGGGGCGCGGCTTGCGGCTTCAGCGCACAATCAATCTTGCGCCGGGGCGCAAATGCTGTGCGATCCACAGAAGATGGTCGCGGCGAAAGGCCACACAGCCTTCGGTCGGGAAGCCCGGCCGGCGCCATTGGTGAATAAAGATGGCGGAGCCGCGCCCCGGTGTGGCGCAGGGATAGTTCCAGCCGGTGATCAGCACCAGGTCATAGAGCGGGTCTGCCCGGCGCAGCGCTTCATGGCTGTGCTCATAAGGCGCGCGCACCGGGTGATTATAAGCCGCGTCTTCACTGGCGTCGCTCCACAAGTCGCCGGGCAGAACCGGCCGCGCCTGGCGGGTCGGCGCGCGCATCCGGTCAGGGCGGTAGAGCAGAGTTTTGATGCTGTGGTTGCCGCGCGGTGTGGCGCCGTCGCCTTCGTGTTTGTCTGAGGTGAGGCCTCCGCGCCCGATGCTGCAGGGAAACAGCCGCCCCATAAAGCGCACGCCGCGCGGGGTCAGCACCAGGTCGCAGGCGTTCACAGCAGATGGCCCGATTTGGACGCTTTGGTATCCAGATAGGCGGTATTGTGGGAACTGCGCCCGACTTTCAGCGCCACACGTTCGCTTACCGTAATACCGTGATGCTGCATCATCTCCACTTTGCGCGGGTTGTTGGTCAGCAGGCGCACTGAGGCAAACCCCATCTGATGCAGGATTTCGGCGCCAATACGGAAATCGCGTTCATCATCCTCAAACCCCAGCCGGTGATTGGCTTCGACAGTGTCAAAGCCCTGATCTTGCAGCGAGTAGGCGCGCATCTTATTGGCCAGACCAATGCCGCGGCCTTCCTGGTTGAGATAAAGCAGCACGCCGTGGCCGGCCCGGCCCATCTGCGCCAGGGCTGCGTGTAACTGCGGGCCGCAATCGCATTTCAGCGAGCCCATCACGTCACCGGTGAAACAGGCCGAATGCAGCCGCGCCAGCACCGGCTGACTGCGGTCCGGGCGGCCGATTTCCACCGCGTAATGTTCTTCGCCGCCGTCTTCGGGCCGGAATATATGCAGCCGTCCGGCCTCGGATACATCCAGAGGCACCCGCGCGTGCACCACGCTGTGCAAGGGTGACAGCCGCGCCAGCTCATCATGGGCGGCGTCAATATCAATGCAGGTCAGCCCGTGTTCGCGGCCCAGAGCCGGTGCGTCCGTGACACAGACCAGAACCACTGCAGGCAGGATACGCGCGGATTTGGCCAGGGTGATGGCGGCGCGATGAGCGGAGGCTGAGCCGTCTCTCCGGGACTGCAGCGGGCCTTTCATCGGTGACATCAGATCATCTGCCGGATCGGCGATCCCGGCAATCCAGGCCACGCCGGCATCCTGAGGCACGAGGATACGGGCGAGATCGCCGTCATAGGCGCGGGCTTTCAGCGTTTGTGCGCGCCGGGCAGTGATCGCCAGCGTCACCTCGCCAAGCGCGCGCAGATCGCGCAGCCGTTCTGCATCAAGCGTTTCCGCCGCCACCGCCAGCGCCGCGCCGTCGCCCCCGTGCAGCAGTACAGGCACGCCCATGCGCAAATCGGCACGCGCACGCGCCAGTCTTTCGGTCAGGTTCGGGGCAAGGCTCATGGTCAGATCCTGTGGTTTCTCAAATCTCATCTAATGCGCTTTGCAGGAAATTGAAACATTTCCTGCCTTACAGACACGAGCGCGTGTATTTTTGCAGCAAAACTTGTTTCTTGCCCGGTATGCGCTCAGATGAAGTCCAGACCACGAGACAATATGAGGACACCAACCATGGCCACGCTGAAAAAAATCCTGCTTGTTGACGATGATGACGATCTGCGTGATGCGCTGAGCGAACAGCTTCTGATGACCGAAGACTTTGATGTGTTTGAAGCAGACAGCGGTGCCACCGGTATGGAGAAAGCCAAAGAGGCAATCTATGACCTGGTGATTCTCGACGTGGGGCTGCCCGATACCGACGGGCGGGAACTGTGCAAACGTATGCGCAAATCAGGCGTCAAATGCCCGATCCTGATGCTGACCGGGCATGACAGCGACGCCGACACTATTCTGGGGCTGGATGCGGGCGCCAATGACTATGTGACCAAGCCGTTTAAGTTCCCGGTGCTGCTGGCGCGGATCCGGGCGCAGCTGCGCACCCATGAGCAGTCTGAAGACGCGGTGTTCCAGCTCGGGCCCTATACGTTCAAACCGGCGATGAAAATGCTGATCACCGAAGACGACCGTAAAGTGCGCCTCACCGAGAAAGAGACCAATATTCTCAAGTTCCTCTATCGCTCCACCGAGGGTGTGGTGCCGCGTGATGTGCTGCTGCACGAGGTCTGGGGCTATAATGCCGGTGTCACCACCCATACGCTGGAAACTCATATCTACCGCCTGCGCCAGAAGATCGAACCTGATCCCTCCAATGCGCGGCTGCTGGTGACCGAATCCGGCGGCTACCGCCTGGTCGCCTGATCCGGCGCACCAAAGATCCCCTTCATGCCGGGGTGCTGGCATGACCTCCCTGTTGGACTGTCCGGGCCCCGTGCCCGGACTTTTTTTGTTTTTTGTTTGAGGGGGCAGGGTGAACCAGGCAACGCCTGGCCTTGGGCAGGCGCAATGCGACTCCCGGAAATGATCCGGGGCAATCCGGCGGCCCGGCAAATTGCTTTCGGGACCATTTCGCAGGTGAACTTTTGCACGAGCTTGCGGCCTGTGTGCGCGGCGCGCGATCTGAAACGCCTGACCGGTTCAGGGAAGCCGTCAGAGGCCGTCCTCTGTGGGCACCTCAATTTGCGATGCTTGTCTCGCCAGTGCGAGTTTCAGCACGGTATCCACATCTTCGCTCAGCGGCAGCGTCCCGTTCAGCACATCGTCAGCGTCGATCCATCTTGCGTCTGACACATCGTCCGCCGCGCAGGGTTCGCCGCTTACATAGTCGCATAACACTGCCGCAAGGAGGTAGTGAAAGAGGATTGTTCCGTCGTCTGCCCGGACGATAAGATCAAGATTGTGCAAATATTCCCGCGCCTCGGCGAAAACCGATGTCTCTTCTCTGAGTTCACGGGACGCGGCGGCAAGGGCGGTTTCGCCAATGTCGACATGCCCGCCCGGAAAGCCCCAGAGCCCAGCGTCAGGTTCATTTTTGCGGCGCACCAGAATCAGCCTGCTCTCCCGAAGGACGACGGCCAGGGACGCGAGTTTGGGGCGATCTGTCATGCTTTTGACTAGCGCCAGGCAAGTGCCTTGGCAATGTCTTCTTTCCGCAACAAGCCCTTGAGGCAAATGGCAGTAAAGTCAGTACAGCGGGCCGTCGCAGTGCCCGGCCGCCGTGCCCGGACTTTTTTGTTTTTTGTTTGAGGGGCAGGCTGCGCGAAATCCTGTTGCCAGCTTTATATTGCTGAGCGGTTCGCTCCCGGCCCGACACCAGCCATACAGGGCAACGCCTGGCCTTGGGGAGGAGAGAAGCGCCTTCCCGTGTTGGGACTTGGGGGCAACTTGATCACTCGGTCGGCGAATTTGGCAATAAGCACTTGCCTCACCTACGGCTGGTTTTGCTCCGTTGTCAGCTCAGCAAGCAGGGCCCCGGACCTTGTCACGTCTTCCAGGCTGTAGCGGTCCAGCGCTTTGAAAAAGGCCTCCTGGGCTTCGCGCAGCGGATGGCGCAGGCCACAGGCGGGCAGGATAAGGCAGGAGCGGTTGCTGCCAAAACATTCCACAACCGGGTCATCCCGTTTGAAGTGACGCACCACCGCGCCAATATTGATCTGGCTGGCCGGGCGCGCCAGGGTCAGACCGCCGCTGCGGCCGCGCGCGGATGAAACAAATCCACCACGCACCAGTTCTGAGGCAACTTTGGACAGATGATGCTCCGACAGCTGAAAGATCTTCGCAATCGCGGAAGCCGGCATCCGCTCCGGCGTATGGACAGCCAGCGTCATCAGAACGCGCAGGGCATAATCGGTAAACTTATCTAATTGCATGTTTTTTATTTAGCATTTGCAATGCGTATTTAAAAGATCTAATTAATGCGTATCTGAAATACCTATTAAGGAGCGTCCCATGTCACTCACACAGTTAATGCTTTGGCCGGGCACTAAAATTTGCAACCGTATGGGCATCGATCCGGAAGCAGACGCCGGTCTTATCCGTGCCATGTTCAATATGATTGTCTATCTGGTCATCTTTCTGGGCCTGATCTGGTTCATCCAGGCATGACCCTGCCGCCGCGCTTTCCTGTCACAGCGGCGCAGATCGAAAGCGTGGTGGCCGGGTTCTACTGTGAGATGCGTCAGGATCCGGAGCTGGGCCCGGTCTTCGCGGCGAAAGTATCCGACTGGCCCGCCCATGAGGCGAAGATCGCCGACTTCTGGCGCAACGCGATCCTGTTTGAGCGGCGCTATGACGGAAATCCGATGCAGGCCCATATCGCAGCCGGAACCGTCAGATCAGCGCATTTTGCCCGCTGGCTGGCTCTGTTTGACAGGGTTTTGGCGCGGGAGTTGCCCGCCGATGTAGCGCAATCCTGGTCGCATCTGGCCCACCGCATTGGCCGAGGCCTGC
Organism: Candidatus Halocynthiibacter alkanivorans; assembly: GCF_003333265.1. Taxonomy (GTDB): domain Bacteria; phylum Pseudomonadota; class Alphaproteobacteria; order Rhodobacterales; family Rhodobacteraceae; genus Halocyntiibacter_A; species Halocyntiibacter_A alkanivorans. Next base: position 94,360 of record NZ_QOLB01000112.1, on the reverse strand, counting down.
GCATGGGGCTGGACTATAACAACAGCCGCCCGTCTGAGGTGCCGAACCTGCGGGCGGGCTGATCAGCCTGTAGCACTTCGGGCCTGGTCGTCCCGATAATTCGCGATTGCGGGACGACGATGTTCCGGTATGGTCGATGTTGTATTTTATTAAACAACGCGAACGGAATTTTCCGATGAACAATGTCAGATTACTTTTTGTGATGGAGTTTTTTTCCGGGCTGTCCCGAGGATCTTATTTGGTGTGTATCGGCTGGATAACGCTGGTTGTCACCGAGGATGTCAGTCGCGTCGGACAGGTGTTTATCATCGCCATGCTGACCAATTTATTTGTTGGCCCGTTTGTCGGAACCCTGGTGGATCGTCACAACCGCAAATACCTCGTCATTTTTGCCCATTCCGGGATCGCTCTGACCCTGATTTTTCTTGCACTCATATGGCTGGGTGCCTCTGAGCCGAATATTGTCTTGTTGTTTGGCGCAGTCGTTGCTGCGAGCGCGCTTAGGATGATGCACAATTCTTCGCATGACGGGCTTATTCAGGCGGCGGTTTCGAAGGCAAAGCTTATGCGTACAGTCGCGCGCTTTCGCGGTGTGCACCTGATTTCAACGGCCATCGGCACAGTGCTGGCCGGCATTGTCATCGAACGCGTGTCTCCGGCAGCGGGGTTTCTGTTCTCGGCCGGCGCGTCTTTGTTGTTGATTTTGCCGATGATTTTTGTTGACGGGGGCTATATGCGGACCAACGCCCCGGGGGTGAAAGCGTTCTGGACTGACTTGCGCGGCGGCGTTCAGATATTCCGATCCAACCGGGCGCTTCGAATGCTCGCGTTGCTTGCTGGCGTAAGCTTGCCCATTGGACAATTGTCTAACGCGATCTTGTCATCACTAATTTACGATGATCTGGGCAAAGGCAGCCAGGCGTTTGGCATTGTCGATGCCGCCTGGCCTTTGGGGGGCATGTTTGCCGCAGCATTACTGAGCTTTGGCATCCGACGTTTAACGGCCCGCAATATGGAATACTGGCTTGCGCTGTTTGCCGGTATATCAACCGTGGCATTGTCGTTGGGCACCTCGATCCCGACATTGGCGATTATACACGGTGCGATGGGGATGACCGTCTGGATGTGCCGCATCGTTATCGATGGCAGGATACTGCAGATTTGCACTGCTGAAAATGTGGGCCGGACCAAGGTGGGCATTGACATGGCCTTCAGCCTTTCTGCCCTGATAATGTGTTTCTCACCGACGTTGATAAGCTTGCCCAGTACGGCCACGTATTTTCTTTTTTGGGGCAGCTTTATGATCCTCGTTTCCGGATTGATGCTGGCTTTCCAGCGCTCAATTTTGCCGCAGACATCCACTTCCGCTTAGGGCTCAATCCTGCCCGTCGCCGCAGTGGTCTCGAACGGGCGGAGCCCTGCGGCAGGCGCTGCTGGGCCGGGCCGGGCATGCATTCGCTCAGAGTCCAAATACGACATTGAATTTACCGGTATTTCTAATCTAAGTTTGCGAAGCACCTTAGAAAATGGATAACCTTTATGAAGCCGATAAAACTCTCAGAGAAGCTGGCTATGTTCTCTGGCCATTGGGATCCGCATGTCGTCGCCGACTACAATCAGAATGACGTGATGGTTGTGAAATTCCAGGGCGAGTATCCATTTCATAAGCACGATGAGACAGACGATTTTTTCTATGTTCTTGAAGGCGAAATGACGATGGATATCGAGGGGGAACCTTCCCACACCGTCAAAGCTGGTGAGTTGTTCATAGTCCCAAAAGGCGTGGTGCACAGGCCACGTGCTGAAAACGAAGTCAAGGTCCTGTTAATCGAACCCAGAGGCGAACCAAATTCTGGCGATTCTGACAGAGAGCCCGCGCCGAAAACACGTATTTGAAAGAGCACTCAACGGCAATTTTGTCCGCTTAGCAGCCCCTGGCGCTACCGAATGGCCCGGGCCGGACAGAACTTCCGCTCTGGGCCCGAATTGACATACCAACGCTTTACAGACCTCTATGATTTAAGGGCTGGTTTTGAATGTAAAATAAGTCATGTTGTGGCTGTGGTACTTCCTCTTAACTTCGGAAAAATCACCTTTGGAAACGTCATCTATACGCGCTTTCCAGAAATGGTATGCCGGTATGTTCTCGATCAGAACCCGAACCTGCCATTGCCCCGAATGCAGATATAGGGCCTTTTCAAATGCTGATCTGCCATGATCCTTGCCGCGAAACTTTCTCAGAACGAAAAACTGTCCCATTTCCCAAACTTGACTAAGCTCTGGCACGCGTCTGATAAGGCTAAAACCTGCAATTTCGCCGTCATTAACGATGAAATAGGGGTAGTGGTCTTGTTTTTCCCAGTACGGTGGAAGTAAGTCAATCGGGTAAGAAAACGAACCATCTTTTTCGAGTGCCCAGCCTGAATATTCAGATATATCATGTAGGTAGTATTGAAACAGGCGCTCCAAAACTGGCCGGCCAATCGAGGCAATTTTTTTCAGTTCGATGGACATGTTGTTCAGCAGCTTCGCATTGGGTTCACGCTCAGAGGCATACGAGAGTTATTCAACGGAGATTGCAACAGTATTTTGGGTATATCAGATCGGTAAGATCTTTCCACAGGCGGCACAACACGCAAGCCGGCATCGTCCGCTTGGCAGCCTCTGACGCTGCCAAATGGCCCGGACCTCCCAGCCCGGGCTATCCCTCAAAATAACCTCAGCCGCGGCCGCGATAAGGCGCTACGCCCTGGTCGGGGATCCAGACACCTTCAGGCAGCGGGCCGGTCTGGTAAAACACGTCGATCGGGATGCCGCCGCGCGGGAACCAGTAGCCGCCGATGCGCAACCATTTGGGCTCCAGATAATCGGCCAGACGACGGGCGATCGAGACGGTGCAGTCTTCATGGAACGCCCCGTGGTTGCGGAAGGCGCCGAGATAGAGCTTCAGTGATTTGCTTTCCACCAGCCACTCACCCGGCACGTAGTCAATCACCAGGTGGGCAAAATCGGGCTGGCCGGTCATCGGGCAGAGCGAGGTGAACTCGGGTGCGGTAAAACGCACGTTATAGGCTACATCGGCCTGCGGGTTGGGCACCCGCTCAAGCTCGGCGGTTTCGGGATTGTCGGGCAGCACGGTGGCGCCGCCCAGCTGTTTCAGATTGCTGTAGATGGAGTCTGAGGACATCGGTCTCTCCTGATGGATTGGGCGGTTTGATTCTTTTCGATATATATCGTGGCGGCTGGTGCAGTTTCGGTTCGTAACGCGGCGGTTTGTACAAGTCCGGCGGTGTCGCCCCGGCTTATACAGGGCGGTTTTTCGGGGCGGATTGTAAGAGGCCGTGGCGTCAGACGCCGCGTTTGTTGCCCCAGAGAATAACATGCAGCTGCGGCAGCACCCGGGCGTCAAACCAGCGGTCTTCCGACACCTTATCCACCAGCCACAACATCCGGTCGTTCAACCCGTCCTGATCAACCACAAAACTGTCGTCGTCGGCCGGGGGTGGTGTGTGGTTGCCGGGCTGCAGATAGACCGGCAGGGCAGGGAAGCGGGCAGCGATATCGCGCGCCCAGGCGTAATCCACCGCATCAAACACCACGATTTTCAGCACGGTTTCAGTGCCTTCACCGGCAGCGTCGACGCAGGCCTGCAGCGCCGCAAGATCACAGCCCATGCCGCTTGAAGGTGGTTTCGGGCTTAACACCAGAGTGTCGAGATCGGCAAACCAACTGCGGGAAATGGACCCCTGGGTCTCGATGGCAAAACGATATCCCGCTGCCTGGCCCAGACTGATCAACGGCGCGAACGGCTGAATCGCCGGGTTGCCGCCCGAAAGTGTCACCGTCAGCGGCGTGCCACCGGACAGCTGCTGCACCCGTTGCCAGACGGATTCGGTGCTCATCGGCAGCCACTGATCGCGGTAGGCGGGATCGACCGAATGCATGCTGTCACACCAGGAACAGCGGAAATCACAGCCGCCGGTGCGCACAAAAACTGTCGGCAGCCCGATCAGCACGCCTTCGCCCTGAATGGTGGGCCCAAAGATTTCGCTGACGCGGATGTCGCCGCTGCGCCGGGCGGTTGCCAGACTGGCGGCCTCCTGACCGGTGGCCGCGCCGGCCGTCTCCTGATCGGTGCTGAGATCGCTCACGGCCGGTACTCCGCCCAGGTTTTTGGGGTTTCGCTGACCTTCACCGCCGAGGTCTCCGGCAGCCGGCTTTTGCACCAGTCGTAAAAATGTTTCGCCAGCCGTTCGGCGGTGACGCAGTCATCCCCAAGCACCTCGTTCAGATGCCGGTGATCCAGTTTTTCGTCGATATAGGCTTTGAGCGGCGCCAGCTCTTGGTAGTCGCGCACAAACCCGTGGGTGTTCAGCACTTTAGAGGCCAGTTCAATCACCACGATATAATTGTGGCCATGCAGTCGGGCGCATTGATGCTCCGGCGGCAGGTCCAGCAGCTGATGCGAGGCGGAAAAGTGGAACTCTTTGCTGATGCGGTACATTACGCGCTGTCCTTGTCTGCATTGTCTGCGCCGGCAGCCCCCGCCGCGCCCCGGGCAATCGCCTGGCGCCAGAAATCAGGATCGGCATAGGCGGTGGGGTCAATAACACCGGCCAGATCAAAGGCTTCACGGCGTTCCACACAGGTGCCGCAACGGCCGCAATGTTTCTCACCACCCTTGTAGCAGGACCAGGTGTCGGCAAACGGGGTATTGTGCGCCGCGCCTGTGGTGACAATGTCGCCCTTGGAGCCGTTCACAAACGGGGTGTAGAGCCGCACGCTGGCATATCCGTCCAGTGCCTGGTCCTGCATCACCTGAAAGGCGTCAATGAAACCGGGGCGGCAGTCGGGGTAGATGAAATGATCGCCACCATGCACCGCAGCGGCCACCGCGTCTGCTTTTTGCGCCGCCGCCACGCCAAAAGCGATTGCCAGCATGATGGCATTGCGATTCGGCACCACGGTCAGCTTCATGCTTTCTTCGGCATAATGGCCGTCCGGCACATCGATATCATCGGTCAGGGCAGAGCCGCTGAGCCCGGCGCCAATGGCGCGGATATCGATAATCTGATGCGGCACGCCGAGAGAGCGCGCACAAAGCGCGGCAAAATCAAGCTCTTTGCGGTGGCGTTGACCATAGTCAAACGACAGCAGGCTGTGCAGGTCATGTTCCGCGGCGACCATATAGGCCAGAGACACGGAATCTAATCCGCCAGAGCAGATAACAATCGTTTTCATACGACGGGTCCTTGTTTTATCCGGGTGGGCTGCGACCGGGCGTTCCCTCAGTATTGCCCTCACCGGTAAAGATCAAGGGTGCGGGGGCTGCTGGTGACGCGCCGTCGCGACCGGCGCAGGCGCCAGGCTGTCACTGGCGATACTTCCGGGCGCCGGATCTCCGGAGCGTGTGACCCATGGAGTGTGACCATTGGCGGCGGCGGATTGCAGGGGCGGATTGAAGGGGCGGGCTGCGGCGCTGGCGGCCGAGGCCTCTCTGGTGAGTGAACCAGGTGGTGCGCAGACCAATAATTGCGTCAATGACAGGGCTGACAACCGGAGCAATGATCGGGCCAGCGAACGCGCTAGTGCGCAGGCAAGTGATCCGGACGGTGGTCTGTGCGTCGATCAACCCACTAAACCGGGCGATGAAGCGGCTGGTGATCAGGGCCGTGGTCGGGCTGGAGGTCAGGCCCGTGCTCAGGCTGGAGGTCAGGGCCATGGTCGGGCTGGTTTCCGGCCGGAGAACGGCAGGCAGCCGGGGCGCTGTTCAGCCCGCCTCTTCTCCCGTGGTTCAGGACGGTGACCGGGCGTAGTGCCGCTCCAGCTCAATCAGCTTTTGCTTGCGCCACAACCCGCCGCCATAGCCGGTCAGCGACCCGTCAGCGCCGATCACCCGGTGGCAGGGAATTACAATGGCGATCTGATTGGCCCCGTTGGCGCGGGCCACGGCGCGCACCGCAAGAGGATTGCCAATCTGGCAGGCAAGCTGGCCATAACTGACGGTCTCCCCCGGGGGGATCAACCGCAACTGCTGCCAGACCTGGCGGCTGAAGGTGCTGCCATGCAGGGCAAGCGGCGTGGTGAAACTGGCGCAATCGCCGGCAAAAAACGCGCTCAATTCGGACTCGATCTGATCGGTGGCGGCAAACCGCCCCAGCCCCAGGTCGCCGCGCACAAAACCGCGCAGCTTTTTCAGCTCGGCGGGCAGCGCTTTGCGGTCGGCGAATTCCAGCAGATGCAGCGCGGCGCTGTCAGACACCGCCACCATCGCGCCCAGCGGCGTGTCGATCCAGTCGGCCCGCAGCATTGCATCACCGGTGAAACTGGCCGGGTTGGTGCCGAGAAGGCGGGCAAAAGCGCTGCGAAAGGCGCTGGGCGAGGCATATCCCGCGTCCAGCTGCGCTTCAATAATGCGCCCGCCCTGTTGCAAGGTGCCGATGCCCTGACGCAGCCGGGCCTGGCGCGCCATTTCCAGAAAAGTCATGCCAAAGTGGCGCTTGAAACTGCGCCGCACAGTGGAGGGATCAAACCCCATGCCGGCAACGTCTTCTTCGCGCCAGCGCCGCGCCGGGTCGGCCTCAAGCGCCGCCAGCAGGCCCTGCACAGCCGGATCAGACTGCGCCGCCGGGGCCAGCGGGTGGCAGCGTTTGCAGGGGCGGAACCCGGCAGAAATACAGCCGGCGATACTGTCAAAAAACCGGCAGTTCTCCGGCTTTGGTTTGCGCGCCGGGCAGGTCAGGCGGCAAAAAATGCCGGTGGAGGTGACCCCCACCCAGGCGCGGCCCTCATATCCGGAATCGCGCGCCACAAGCGCGTCATAAAGAGTGGTCTGGTCGGGCAATGAAAACAACATGACACCGGTATAGGGGCAGGGGAGATTGCTGTCCGCCGAAGAACGGGCGCTTATTGCAGAATATCAGATTTGCAGCCTGTTTCTAAACTTCAATTTCTAAATATCCGGCGTATCCCCCATCAGATAGCGGGGGCCTGCACCTTTGGCGCCGGCGCGGTCGTCCGGATTGTAGAGCTTGCAATTGTCCAGCGACAGGCAACCGCAGCCGATACAGCCGTCCAGGGTGTCACGCAGCCGGGTCAGACTTTCGATCTTTGCATCCAGTTCGCTGCGGAACGCCTTTGAAATCCGCGCCCAGTCTTTTGGCGTCGGGGTGCGCGCCTCGGGCAGCTCTTCCAAAAGCACGCGGATGCGCGGCAGGGTAAAACCAAACTGCTGCGCTGCGATGATGAAGGACAGCCGCCGCAAATCTGACGGTGGAAAACGGCGCTGGCCCCCGGCGTTGCGCTCCGGGTGAATCAGACCTTCCGCTTCGTAATAGCGGATTGCAGAGACCGCCAGGCCGCTGCGGCTGGCCATCTGTCCAATGGAAAATTCTCTCATACCGGCTCCGGAAATAGTTCTTGACCTGAAGTTAGCTTTAGCAATTACCAATGCATTTGTCCAAGCTGCAGAAAGGTACCTCCCATGCTCCCGGCCCCTCAGACCCCGCGCGAATTGCAATGCAACATACCGATACTCGCACCGCGTCCCTGGCCCCGGCTTGGCGGTGCGGTCTCTCTGCTGCTTAGCGTGCAGATCTTGTGGCTCAAGCGCCGTGCAGCCCCACTGCAAGTGCAGGGCTGCGAACTGTCAGAACATATGCGTCGCGACATCGGCCTTTCCCGCTAATACAGAACAAGGAAACACCTATGAATACCCGTCTTGAACACGCCAACATCACCGTATCTGACCCTGACGCCACCGCCCAATGGCTGTGCGAGGTATTTGGCTGGCAGATCCGCTGGCAAGGGGAGGCCATCAACGAAGGCCGCTCCATCCATGTCGGAAGTGCCGAGAGCTATCTGGCGCTTTACAATCCGGGCAACGCCACCGGCGCCGCTGATAACAGCTATGCCACGACGGGCGGGCTGAATCACCTCGCGGTGGTGGTTGAGGACCTTGATGCGACCGAAGTACGGGTCAGGGCCGCAGGCTTTACCACCGGCAATCACGCGGATTATGAACCCGGCCGCCGCTTTTATTTCCGCGATCACGACGGGATCGAATTTGAAGTGGTGCAGTACTGAGTTTTCGCAACGGAATACATAAAAACACCGTCCCGTTATCTTTATCTTTCCAGCCCACGTGTTATTTGAACTGATCAGTTTAGTTCAGCGTTTCGGACGATTGGAACGCAGTAAAGGTGACCGTGAAAAAAGCTCTCTACTCCCAGATTGGTGATCCTGCGCTGGTGCTTGCGCTAAAAAATGCGGAACCCACAGCGCTGGCGGCGGATCAGGTGCGAATCAAAGTCCTGCGCAGTCCGATCAACCCGGCGGATCTGATGCAGATCTCCGGGACCTATCCGCTGCACCTGTCGCTGCCTGCGGTGGCGGGCAGCGAAGGCATTGGCCGCATTTCTGAACGCGGCTCCGGGGTGGCGGGGCTGAAGGTAGGGCAACTGGTGCAGTTGCCCGGCGGCACGGGTTGCTGGCAGAGCGAAACGGTGGTGTCGGCCAGAGGTCTGACGCCGCTGCCAGATGCGGATCTTGATCAATTGTCGATGATCACCATAAACCCGCCGACGGCTTTTCTTCTGCTGTCCGACATCAAAGAACTTTCGCCGGGCGACTGGATCCTGCAGAACGCGGGAAATTCCGCCGTGAGCCGTTACGTTATTCAGCTGGCCAAAATGCGCGGCATCAAAACGGTCTCTGTTGTCCGGCGCACCGACGTAGTGGCGGAGCTGGAAACGCTGGGCGGTGACGTGGTGCTGCTTGATGGCGACGACCTGGCGGCACGTGTGAGCAAAGCCACCGGCGGCGCCGTGATCGGGCTGGGTTTTGATGCGGTCGGAGGTACCGCCTCCGGGCGTCTTGCAACTTGTCTGGGCCGGGGCGGCACGCTGGTGAGTTACGGCGCGATGTCCGGCGAACCGGTGCAGATCAGTCAGATGTCCACGATTGCGAATGATGTCACCCTGCGGGGATTCTGGCTGGCGCCCTGGTTCTGCGTCTCGACACCCGCGCGCTGCAAGGAAGTGTTCTGTGAAATTCTCGCTTTGATTGTCGCCGGCGAACTCTCGGTTCCGGTGGATCAGGTGTTTGCGCTGGAGGATCTGGATCAGGCGCTGGCGCGGGCCTCACAAGGCGGGCGCAACGGCAAAGTGCTTCTGGCCCCGAACGGGGTGTAAACGGATCGCTGCCCGCCCAAGTTGATCTGTTGAACTGATGCGTGGGGTCTGTGCCGCCCCCCGTACGACCCGGCCTGAACGTTAGCACAGCATCTACCGGGCTTGTTGACGACCCTTTCCGGACCGCGTCTGTCTGGCAGACCGGGTCGCCCTGACCGGGCTGTTCCGCTCCCGCTGCCCTGACAGGTCAGGCCCGGCTTTGCTGCCGGGCCCTCTTGTGTTTAGCGGGTCTGATTAACGCGCCAGCAGCCGCAACCGGCTGTCAAATTCGCCCCGGTCCACATAACAGCCGTGCAGATGGCGGCGGCCTGTGGAGGGGTCAAATGCCTGCCGCCCGTGCAGCGCCCGGCGGTTGTCAAACACCACCATCTCGCCGGCTTTCAGCTTCAGCGTCACCAGGTATTTTGGATCCCGCGTCATTTCCATGACGCGGCGATAGGCGGCGTAATAGGGCACCATCACTTCTGGTGCGAGATCCAGAACATCCGCCAGATGGGCGTTAAAGCAGAACTCGGTGACCTCACTTTCATCGTTTAGGGTGATCACATGTTTGCGGCCGCGGATGTCACAGCTGTCATCATGGAAGCGGAACGGGATTGAAACCTCAGAGAGCAATGTAAAGGCGTCGGGGTCTTCCTGGCGCAGGTCTTCGGCAATGGCATAGCCGTCACTAAACAGCGAACCGCCGCCGGTGGCTTCATTGGCAAGGCAATGCAGGAACTGGAAACCGGGGGGAACTTCCTGGTTGGTCAGATCTGTATGCAGCGGCAGCGCCACCGGCGTATAGGCCAGGTTGTTGGGGTTGGGTTTGGAAATCACCTCAAAGGTAACGCCAAAATTTGTCTCGCGCAGAAAGCCGATGCGTCGTGCCACATCCATACCCGCTTCGGTCGTATCGGCCAGGCCCTCAACAATCGAGATGCCGTAACATCTGGTGCTGGCCAGCCAGCCCTGCAAAGCGGCGTCATCACTCAGCACCGCATTGGCACTGACGCGCGGAATGCCACCGGCACCCAGATCGCTGCGCCAGGTGACGGGGGCAATATGGGCCGGGTCCGACCGCCGGCTGCCAGGGCGCACCTTCATCAGCGTGGCGATGTCAAAGCGGCTGCTGTTGGCACCGTCCCAGTCGATTACCAGGGTGTCGCCCTCAATACGCGCGCCCTCGGCACTCAGATCAAGCGGCACGGAGGTCAGGTCAAACAGCCGTTCTTCGGTTTGTGGGTGAAAGCCTTCAGGCGCGTTGTCGCGCAGCCAGATCAGCGGGAAATGTGCCGGGCCATTGCCCGCATCAAGCGTGACCAGTCGCTGGTCCGCCTGCAAAGTTACAGTCGTCATGATATTTTTATCCTGTAGATGTTCTGAATTGAAACGGGTTCAGAAACCTACGGGCGGCGGCCACCAGTCATGCACCTTGGTGTGTGGGGTGCCTGGACAGCGGCCCAAAGGGGTGTCCGGCTTGTTATCAGGAGTGTTCGCCATAGGGTTTTGAAACCGAAAGCAGCATCTGACGCAAGCCTTTTCTGGCCAAGGCGCTGATGCCAGGCTAGGAGTTGAGCCAACCGAGATCTGAACAGCGAGCGCGCCATGTCATTCAAACTTTGTACCTGGAACATCAACTCCGTGCGCCTGCGCGAGCCTATCGTGCTGAAATTGCTGCAGGAACAGGCGCCCGACGTGCTGTGTCTGCAGGAATGCAAAAGCCCGGTCGACAAAATCCCGACTGAGGCGTTCCATGCGCTGGGGTATACCCACATGGTGGCACGTGGCCAAAAGGGCTATAACGGCGTTGCCATCCTGTCGCGCCTGCCAATCAAAGACGTGGGCGGGGAAGATTTCGTCAATCTCGGCCACGCCCGCCACGTCGCTGGCCAGCTGGAAAACGGCGTCACCATCCACAATTTCTATGTGCCGGCGGGGGGCGACAAACCCGACCGCGAGGTGAATGAGAAATTCGGCCAGAAGCTGGATTACCTGACCGAGATGCGCGACTGGTTCAAAGCCGATGCGCCACAAAAGTCGATCCTTGTGGGGGATCTGAACATTGCCCCGCGCGAAGACGATGTGTGGAACCACAAAGCGCTGCTGAAGATCGTGTCGCACACGCCGGTGGAGGTGGATCATCTGCACGCGGTGATGGAAGCCGGGAAATGGGTCGACATCACCCGCCAGGATATCCCCGAAGGCCAGCTTTATTCCTGGTGGTCTTACCGCGCCAAAGACTGGGCTGCCGCCGACAAAGGCCGCCGGCTGGACCATGTCTGGGCCACCCCGGATATTTCCGCATCCGGGCACAGCTCGCAGGTGCTGCGCGAAGCACGCGGCTGGGAAAAACCCTCGGACCACGCGCCGGTGTTCACCACATTTGATCTCTGACGGGCGCTGGCACCTGGGGGCTTCTGACGGAGCGCCCCGCGGTCGCCATCGCGCACCGCGGGTCGAAAACAACGCTTAGGGTGTTCGCCCGGCTGACAGTAAGTTTCACTTGCCCGTGCGGGCACGCGCCGCGCCCGAACCACCCCCGCCCTCTGGAATACCGAGGGGCGGGCGCAGGTCTTCTCCTGGTTTGGTGGAGTTTCGGAGTGCGAGGGAATGGGCCCGGGGTAAGTCGTTCCGCGCGCTCAGTTCTTGCCCGTGCGCCGCACGGGCAGCGTCCGCACCGCCCCCAAGGGGTGGGCGCGTCTCACCCACCCCTCGGTCCGGACGCAGGGTTTCCTGGTTGGCCAGCGCGCGGGAACGCGATTTGCGCGGCTTTCCGACAGTCAGGCGCGGTTCTCCTCAGGATCTGACCCTAAGCCCAGCCGAGTTGTTTCAGCGAATGAACGTCGTTCCAGATCTTGGTCATATGCCTGATCTTGTCACCGTCAAAGTCCATCACATAGACGTAATCGGCCGCAACCGAATTGCCGGTCGGGGCGCCGTTGCCGGCATCCACCGTATGGGTGCCATGGAAAACAGCGGCCGCGGTCACATTGCCGCGCTCGTCATCTGCGGCGAAAGATTTCAGCTCGTAATGGCCATTGGGAATGGGGACAAGCAGACCTTTCATCCAGTCGGCATAGGCTTCAATCGTCGAAACTTCGGCAAGCGCATCGGCCTGGGCCGAGAATGTCGCGCCCTCATTGCACCACTGTTTGCAGACGCTCCATCCCTCGCCTGTCTCACAAGCTTCAAAGAAGTCGCGGGCAATTTGCTTCATAGACATCTTTTTCTCCCTCTTTATGGTCGGGCATCGGGCCCGATGCCGGGCCGCTGGAGTCTACAGCAAAGCGGGCGATTCTCAAAAACAGCACGCCGCTTACAACCCGTGTGCGAAGCGTCCCAGCGGTAAGCAGTTTGAGATTTATGGCCCCGGCATCTAAAACGCTCGGGGCGGGACGGCAGTTCTGTTGAGGGAAGCAGGGAAGGGGGGCACGCTTTGCCCTTCTGATGCGACACGAGCCTGCGGATAAATTGGTCGGCGGAGGCTCTGAACCATAAGCGGGAATGTTCGCTATTCTGGGAAGCCTGGGCACGGCATCAGCCACGCAACAAGCGAACCGCTTATTTCCAGCTACGTTTCCAACCCATCCCGATGACCCAAAATGTACCGAAATAGATCAAAGTCAAAAGGGTCTCGGTCACGAACCCCTCAATCTGAAAGAGTTTTTTTGCTGGAAAACTTGCGAATATTGCCAGACCTGCGAGCAGACCCAAAGCCCAGCCCCGGTCGCTCACTTTGTGGATTGCTATTGGTGCCAATGCCAAAGCAACAATCCCAAATATCAATGAAGCTTGCGAGTATTTTAGCCCGATAACGACCGCCAGAAACAGAGTAGTAATAGCAATAGCCAAAACAGAAATACTGTATTTGTTCATCTTCAATCCTTAAAAAAATGTTTCCTGTATTCAAGGGATTATTAGTCAATGCGATCTTTTGGGTCAACGACCCAAAAGGCTGCCACTCCACCCTCTGCCCCAACATAATCCGGGCACTTCTCTTCCATCCATCTCAGCCGCCGGAACGCTTGCGCATCCAACCCCGGTATACCGGGTCTTTGTCGATCATTTCATCGTATAAAAACGCCATCCGGTCACAAAGCCAGGCTTTTGCCCCCATGCTGAGCACCAGCCCGCCAAACGTCAGGCCAGGGTCATAGCGCCACAGACCGACCGCCATAGGCACCAGCCCGAGACCGGCCAGCGCACCAAGACCTGTGGTCCAGCGGCGGTAATGCGCCGGCACCGGGATCTCCGCCCGGTTCAGATACACCCGCTCGCCAAAGGTCACCCGGGCGCCCCAGTGTTCAGTGTAGATTGGCGGGGCAAACAGGCGCGGATTGAACCAGGTCCAGACCAGCACCAGCGCGACCGGCAACCAGGCGGGGCCCAGCCAGGCGCGGCTCCAGACCGCGAGGCACAACAGCGGCAGAATGGAGAACCGCGACAAAACGCTCCAGGGGTTGGCGTGACGCTGCCAGCTGGCCTCATCCATGCCCATCGCCCGTTCGGAGAGTTTCAAAAAGTCCATAAAATGAACATGGGGGCAATTGCCCGGACCAGCAAGGGTTGGAACATGCGCCGCGCCGGTCCATATAGGGGGAAACGAATTCCAAGGAGCCAAGCCAATGCTGGAACTGGGCCAAACCGAGACCGCCCCGGCGGAAGTGCTGATCAAAGACACAGATGAAGCCACATTCATGGTGGATGTGATTGACGCGTCCAAAGAGGGCCCTGTCATTGTTGACTTCTGGGCGCCCTGGTGCGGCCCGTGCAAAACCCTTGGCCCCCAGCTTGAAGCGGCGGTGAGCGCAGCGGGTGGCAAAGTGCGCATGGTGAAAATCAATGTGGACGAAAATCAGGCGATTGCCGGTCAGCTGCGGGTGCAGTCGATCCCGACGGTCTATGTCTTTCACGAAGGCCAGCCGGTGGACGCGTTTCAGGGCGCGCTGCCGCAATCTGAAATCCAGGCATTTGTTGACAAGGCGGCCGCACTTGCGGGGGATGGTGGCCTTGGCGAAGCGGTAGAGATGGCGCTGGAGATGCTGAACACCGGCGCGCTGGATGATGCGGTGCAGATCTTTGAAGCGGTTCTGGAAGAAGAGCCGGAAAACGCTGCCGCTTTTGGCGGTCTGGCTGCGGCCCGTCTGGCCCAGGGTCAGGTGGACGAGGCGGAGGCTTTGCTGAACGGGGCACCACTCTCTATCGCCTCCAGCCCCGAGGTCGAGGCCGCCTTCGCCCAGGTCGCGCTGGCAAAACAGGCGGCAGATGCCGGTCCTGTGGCGGAGCTGCGCGCCGCTGTTGAGGCGGACGGCGCCAATCTGCAGGCCCGCTTTGAACTGGCGCAGGCGCTGCATGCCGAGGGGCAGGTGCAAGAGGCGGTGGACGAGCTCCTGAGCCTGTTTGGCCGCGACCGCGACTGGAACGAGGGCGCCGCCAAAGCGCAGCTGTTCACAATATTTGAGGCGCTGAAGGCCAATGACCCGATTGTGCTCAACGGCCGCCGCCGCCTGTCCTCAATGATATTTGCCTGACGGGGGAAATGCACCAGGTATGGGTTATGATTCCACACACTGATTTGCCAAAAACCATTCCGGTGTTTCCTTTGCCCGGGGCGCTTTTGCTGCCCCGCTCCCGGCTGCCACTGCATATCTTTGAGCCGCGCTACCTGCTGATGCTGGAGGATACGCTGAAAACCTCCCACCGGCTGATTGGCATGATCCAGCCCTGCATCGGACCGGAAGGCACGCCCGCCCGGCTGCATTCGATCGGCTGCGCCGGCCGGGTCACCGGGTTTTCGGAAACCGAAGACGGGCGTTATATGGTGACGCTGTCCGGCGTTTCGCGCTTTCGCATTGCCGCCGAGCTGGAAGGGTTCTGCCCCTACCGGCGCTGCGATGTGCACTGGCGCGGTTTTGAGCGCGACACCGGGCCGGCGGACCATGATGCTGAGATGGACCGCGACGGGTTCATGCGCCTGTTGCAGCGCTATTTTGAAAGCGAAGAGCTGCAGACCGACTGGGAAAGCCTGCACGGGGCAGAAGACGAACTCCTGATCAATTCCCTGTCGATGCTTTGCCCCTTTGGGAGCGAAGACAAACAGGCGCTGCTGGAAGCGCCGACACTGACCAACAGACGTGAAACCCTGTCCACCCTGCTGGAGTTTTCTCTGCGCGGTGGCCAGCAAGAGGAAATGATGCAATGAGCAATGACACGGTCGATAATGCACCGGTCTACGACCGCAAAATGCTGGAAGCCCTGGTCTGCCCTCACACCCAGGGCACGCTGAGATACGACGCGGAGCGCCAGGAACTGGTCTCGCCGGGGGCGAAGCTGGCCTATCCCATCCGCAACGGCATTCCGGTGATGTTGGTGGATGAAGCGCGTCGGCTGGAGGAGTGATCCGGTCTGTGCCGGTCAGAAGGGTTGTTGACTGAGGCCTGGGCAGGACGACTGAATTAAAATTCAGTCTCGCATGCTGCGGGCGGGCCCGTGACGATGGTGCGGTGGCGGTGAGAAGGACATCCCAAATGAGAGCGACGGCGCAGCGGTATGGGCATGTGGCGCAGGCCCTGCCGTTCAGCAGGCTGGTTTTGTATAGGCTGTTCCGGCTCGTCCCGCACAAGCCGCCCGCTCCGGTTTCCGAACGGCTTGCTGATGAGAACCCTTGAATTCTCCGGCAGGTCTGACCCGTCGGTACAGGTAATACCTGCGGAATCTAACGCTGTTTTAGCTTCAAACCCGATGGGCCGCGAAAAGCCGCAGGCGCTTTTGTTGCCAGGCGGAAGGGTGTTTCAGCTCCAGAATGTACGGGACCTCACCGCGCTTAAACCAGGGACTTCCCCGGCGGACGAGCGCTGCGGGCTTTGAACATGGGGCAGGCCCTGGCTCGTGAAAGTGTATGACTGCGGCCTATCAGCCCGCAGGCATTTTCAGGTGACTGTGTGCAGCGCTTCAATCATCCGGTGGCGCTTAGTTTTACATGCGGGCACACGCTGTCAGGCGGGGGCGGGCATGGGGCGGACCGTCGCGCAACTGTTAGGTCGCAAAGGGTGCCCGTGCCGGGGCGCGATGGCGCGGCCAGGATTTCACCAAATGACGGTAGTGGCGTCCGGGCGGCGCACTTTCCGAGGCGTCAGCCGAGGCGCGGCACAACGCTTTGGCCGCGCCATCTCTGATGGGGCCCAAAGGGGCGGGAGCCTCTGCACCCCGGGTCACGGCGTGGCTGCGGTTGCGGGCTTACGGGGTGGGCGCTCGCTGTGGCACTGCGGTCGGGCGTAGTGCCACAGTTACACCGGGCGCCCGGTCAGCAGGCGCGGCAGCTCTCCACTCAGCCCGGCGGCTTCGCGGATGGCGCCACGCCGCAGCCCCGGCACTGCATTGACCAGCCCCATGCCAAGATCGCGTCCCAGACGCAGGATCGGATTGTCGTTGGAAAACAGCCGGTTGAACGCGTCGGTCGCCAGCGCCAGCGAGGCGGTGTCAAACCGGCGCCAGGACTGATAGCGCTCCAGCACATCAATACGGCCAAAGTCTTCACCACGCCGCATAGCGTCGACAAGCACCTGTGCCAGCGCCGCCACATCCTTCAGCCCGGCGTTTAACCCCTGGCCGGCGATCGGGTGCATGCCATGGGCCGCATCGCCCACCAGCGCCAGGCGCGGTGCCACAAACGCGTAGGCAAGTGTAAGCGCCAGCGGATAGGTAAAGCGTTGCCCTGCCAGCGAAATATCACCCAGAAACGTGCCAAATCTGGGGCGCAGAACCGCGAGGTAATCTTCATCAGCCAGCGCCTGAATGCGCGCGGCGTTGGCGGCGCTTTCAGTCCAGACGATGGAGGCGCGGTTGCCCGGCAATGGCAGGATCGCCAGCGGGCCGGAGGGCATGAAATACTGGTGCGCCACACCGTGATGAGGCTTTTCATGGGCGATGGCGCAGACCAGCGCGGTCTGTTCATAACCCCAGCCGGTGCGTTTGATCCCGGCGCGTTCTGCGGTGCCGGAACTGCGGCCGTCGCAGCCGGTCAGCACCCGCGCCGACAGGACTTTTCCCGAGGCCAGAATCACCCGGGCACCGAATTCGTCAATCTCCTGATCCACCACCGTGTCGTTGATCTGAGTGATATTCGCATGCGCGTCCATCGCCGCCAGAAAAGCCCGGCGCAAGTGGCGGTCCTCCAGCATATAGCCCATCGGGCCTTCTTCGATTTCGCTGTGGTCAAATTCCAGCATAAAAGGCGAGGGCGCTTCGCCAACCCGTCCGTCGGTGACTTTAACCTCGAGAATCGGTTCGGCCTTCTGCGCAACCGCGGTCCAGACGCCGATCGCCGACAGCAGCCGCATCGAGGACAGCGCCAGCGCATAGCCACGACCGTCAAAGTCGCGTTCAATCAGCGTTGCGGTGTCGAGCCGGTCGATCACCGTCACAGAAAGCCCCGCATCCGCCAGCGCCAGCGCCAGCGCCGGGCCGTTCAAACCGCCACCCACAATCAGAATTTCACTATCATATGCCATGGCTCTCAATATGGCTGCGGATGTGGGATTGTCCATGCGTTGCCATGTCGCTACCGTCACCGCGATGTAAAAAGGGGACAGGCAGATGGGCAATCCGTATTCGGGCAAAAGCATGGGTGATCTCGGGCGCGGTATCGCGGCAGGGGAGATCGATCCGGTGGCACTGACGGAGGCGTATCTGCAGGCCGCGTCAGAGCACCCGATGCGGGATCGGATCTATGCGCGGCTCACCGTGGATCGCGCCATGGCTGAAGCAGAGGCCGCCGCCAGGCGGGCGCAGGCCGGGCAACGGCTGTCACCGCTGGACGGGGTACCTGTGTCGTGGAAAGACCTGTTTGATACCGCCGGCACGGCGACGGAGGCTGGCTCTGCCTTGCTGGCGGGCCGGGTGCCGGAGCGCGACGCGGACGTGCTGCGCAATGCCACCGCCGCCGGTCTGATCTGCCTGGGCAAAACCCATATGTCGGAACTGGCGTTTTCCGGCCTTGGCCTCAATCCCGTCACTGCCACGCCCCCCTGTGTGAACAATGCGGACGCGGTTTCCGGCGGCTCTTCGTCCGGCGCAGCGGGCTCGATCGCATTTGGCCTGGCGCCAGGCGCCATCGGCTCGGACACCGGCGGCTCTGTGCGCATTCCGGCGGCGTGGAACGATCTGGTCGGGCTGAAAACCACCTCCGGGCGGCTGCCCCTTAAAGGCGTGGTGCCCCTGTGCGAAAGCTTTGACACCGTCGGCCCCCTGACGCGCACGGTCGAAGATGCCGCGCTTCTGCTTTCAGCCCTTGAAGGCAAGCCCGCGCCCGATCTGCGTGGCGCGACCCTGCAGGGCAAACGTTTTCTGGTGCTGGAAACCGTGGCAATGGAGGGGCTGCGCGACGCGCCCCGGGACGCGTTTACCAGCGCGCTGAGCCGGCTGCGGGCGGCGGGCGCAGTGATTGACAGTGCTGAAATCCCGGCGGTGGCGGTGCTGTTCACCGCTGAGGCCTATGCCCAGTGGCGCGACACCATTGAGGTGGCGCCGGAGAAAATGTTTGACCAGATCCTCGCGCGTTTCCGCTCCGGCGCGGAGTTTTCCGCGGTGGATTATGTCGCGGCCTGGAAAAAGCTGAACCGTCTGCGCGCGGACTATCTGGCGGCGACCGCCGGGTATGACGCGGTGCTGCTGCCCGCCGCACCGATCCTGCCACCCGATCTTGAGCGACTGCTGAGCGACCATGAGTATTACGTGACCGAAAACCTGCTGACCCTGCGCAATACCCGCATCGGCAATCTGCTCGGTCTCTGCGCCCTGACCCTGCCGACCGGTGTGCCGTCCTTCGGGTTGATGCTGCAATTCCCGCCACTGGAGGCGCATCGCCTGCTGCGGCTGGGTGTGGCGGCCGAAGCAGCGCTGGCGTAACGACATAAGAAAACGGAAAATCAGCATTTTTAACGGGCTTTTTCTGGACCCGGAGGCCAAGATGTGACATTTTTGGGGCAATGGGGCGACATGACCCCTCCCGAGGCAGTTAACATACGGATCAGAGGACTATGATTTTCCCGGAGCGGTTTTCGAACCTGCCCACATATGCGTTTCCGCGCCTGCGCGAATTGCTCGATGCTCATGCACCGGGTGGTGATGTTGTGCACATGACCATCGGTGAGCCGCAGCATGATTTCCCCGCCTTTGTGCCGGAAATCATCGCCCGCCACGTGGCGGAGTTCCGGCGCTATCCGGACAACAATGGCATTCCCGAACTGCTGAGCGCGATCACCGGCTGGATCGCGCGGCGCTATGGTGTGACATTGCCCACCAGTCAGGTGATGGCGCTGAACGGCACCCGCGAAGGGTTGTATAACGCTGCGATGGCGCTCTGCCCTGAGCAAAAAGCCGGTGCAAAGCCGCTGGTGCTGATGCCCAACCCGTTTTACCAGGTCTATGCGGTGGCGGCGCTTTCTGTCGCTGCGGATCCGGTCTACGTGGCCGCTACGGCTGAAACCGGCTTCATGCCCGATTTTGCCGGACTGCCCGAAGAGGTGCTGCAACGCACCGCGATCACCTATATCTGTTCGCCTGCCAACCCGCAGGGCACGGTCGCCAGCCGCGACTACTGGCGCGATCTGCTGGCGCTGGCCGAAAAACATGATTTCCAGATCTTCGCCGATGAATGTTATTCCGAGATCTACCGCGACGCTGCTCCCATTGGCATTCTGACCGTGGCAGCTGAGGTCGGCGCCGACCCGGAACGGGTGGTGTTGTTCAATTCGCTGTCCAAACGCTCCAACCTGGCCGGGCTGCGCTCAGGCCTGGTCGCCGGTGGTCCGAAATCCATCGCCCGGATCCGTCAACTGCGCGCCTTTTCCGGCGCGCCCCTGCCAAAGCCGCTGCAATATGTCGCCGCTGCGGCCTGGGCGGATGAGGATCACGTGGTGGAGAATCGCCGGCTTTACGCCGGGAAATTCGACATCGCCGATGAGATCTTTGCCGGCGTTCCCGGCTATACCAGCCCGCCTGCCGGGTTTTTCCTGTGGCTGCCGGTCAAAGACGGCGAACAGGCGGCAGTCAGGCTGTGGACCGAGACCGGCGTGCGGGTGCTTCCGGGTGCCTATCTCAGCCGGGATGTGAACGGTGAAAATCCGGGCAAAAACTATATCAGGGTCGCGCTTGTGGCCCCAATAAAAGAAACGCAGCGCGCTCTGATCCAGATCCGCGACTGTTTGTACGTGAGGGGCGAGTAAGTCATGGCATCTTATCAGATACGCGGGCGCGACCCGCTTTTGGACAGAAACACCCAGGCGATACTTGAACGGCGTGGCACCGAATTGCTTGGCATTGGCCTGCTGATCCTGGCGCTGCTGATGGCGATGCTGCTGGGCTCTTATACGCCCAATGACCCCAACTGGCTGATGGCCACAGACGCACCGGCGCAAAACTGGTTGGGGCGTTTTGGCGCGATGATTGCCAGCCCGCTGATTTTTATCGTCGGGCTGGCCTCCTGGGGTTTTGTCGCCACCTTTGCGGCCTGGGGGCTGCGGCTGGTGCTCCACCGTGGGGATGAGCGCATCCTGCAGCGCATTGTATTTGCCCCGATCGCCGTGGCGCTGGTTTCGGCCTATGCCGCCAGCCATGCGCCGGGCCCTGCCTGGAGCCATTCGGTCGGTCTTGGCGGCATGTTTGGCAATACGGTGCTGGGCGCTGTGCTGGGCGTGGCGCCATTGCCGGCTGCGATCGGGCTTAAAATCCTCGCGTTTCTGCTGGCGATTGCCTCGGTTGCGCTGTCGCTGTTTGCGCTGGGGTTCACCAAACCAGAGCTGCACCGAATCGGACGTTTTCTGCTGGTGGGCATGGTGCTGCTCTATGATACCGGCTTGCGGCTTATGGGCCGGGCCGCTTCGGGCGCAAGCCAGGGCGCGCAGAATATTGCCAGCCGCCAGGCCGAACGTCATGCTGAACGACGCGACGCCCGCCGTGCCGCCGGGGCAGAGGCCGGCTATGATGATGCGCTGATCTATTCTGATGCTGAGCCGCTGATGGTGCCAGGTCAGGAAGCAGCTCAGGAAACTGCTCAGGAAACAGCACATGCACCAGCCCGGGTTGTACGGGCTGAGTCGCATTACGAACAGGACTGGGCCACGGCCTCTGACAACCATGATCAGGGCGAATTTGTCGAAGAATATGTGGAAGAAGAACGCAAGACCGGTCTGTTTGCCCGCATGCCTTCGCTGCTGAAACGCGCGGCTGAACCCGAAGTGATCGACGCAGGTGATCCGGAAGAGGCCTTTATTGACGCGCCTGACATGGAAGAACCCCACGGCCCGGCCCGTCTGCAGGCCCGGATTTCAGACGTAATCAACAAACGCGTGCGCCGGGGGCCGGCCCTGACCGCCGGTCTGCGCTCAGAGCCGCCGCTGACCAGCATCAAACATCCACGTGGCCCTAAACCTATTGTCATGAGCCGCGAGACCCTTGCTTCCCAGCCCCAGGCGACGGAACTGCAGGCGCAGGGTGGCGACTTCATCCCCGACTCGGCCTACGAGGGGGACACCACCCTGGTGCCCGCAGATTTCACCGGGCGTGATTTCGCAGGTTCGGACGCCTCTGGCCATGAGTTCACAGCACAGGAATTTGCGCCGCAGCACCATATTCAGGAGCCGTTCAACGCGCACGAGGCGCCGGAAAACATGTTCCTGGAGGATGAATTCGATCCCGCCGGCTATGGCGTTGGCAGCGCGCAGCAGCATGATCAGATGCGCCACGCCGCCGTCAACGCCCCCACCAACGCCCCGGTGATCCCGATCGCCGCACCCAAAAAAGTGGTGCAGCACGGCCTGCGCAAAGCCCCTGAGCAATCCCATCAGGCCCGCGCCGAAGCCGAACCGGCGCTGGCGTTTGAAGACGGTGGCGCGGAATACGAATGCCCGCCGCTGTCGCTGCTGGAAAATCCCACCGGCGCCTCCCATCACGTTCTGTCTGACGAGGCGTTGGAAGAAAACGCCCGCATGCTGGAAGCTGTGCTGGATGATTACGGCGTCAAAGGTGAAATCGTCTCGGTGCGCCCCGGCCCGGTTGTCACCATGTATGAGCTGGAACCGGCCCCGGGTCTGAAGGCCAGCCGCGTTATTGGTCTGGCCGATGATATCGCGCGCTCGATGTCGGCGCTCTCAGCCCGTGTCTCCACCGTGCCCGGCCGCTCAGTCATCGGTATTGAGCTGCCCAATGAACACCGCGAAAAAGTCATGCTGCGCGAAATCCTCGCGGCGCGGGACTTTGGTGACAGCAGCATGCAACTGCCGCTGGCGCTGGGCAAAGATATCGGCGGCGATGCTGTCGTGGTCAACCTTGCCAAAATGCCCCACCTGCTGATCGCCGGTACCACCGGCTCCGGTAAGTCTGTGGCGATCAACACCATGATCCTGTCGCTGCTGTACAAACTGTCGCCGGATGAATGCCGCCTGATCATGATTGACCCCAAAATGCTGGAACTGTCGGTCTATGACGGCATCCCGCATCTGCTCTCCCCGGTTGTCACCGACCCGAAAAAGGCCGTCGTGGCGCTGAAATGGGTCGTCGGCGAAATGGAAGACCGTTATCGCAAAATGTCCAAAATGGGCGTGCGCAACATCGACGGTTATAACGGCCGGGTGAAAGAGGCGCTGGCCAGGGGCGAAATGTTCAGCCGCACAGTGCAGACCGGCTTTGATGACGAGACCGGTGATCCGGTGTTTGAAACCGAAGAGCTGCAGCCCAAATCTATCCCCTATATCGTGGTTGTGGTCGACGAGATGGCCGACCTGATGATGGTCGCCGGCAAAGAGATCGAAGCCTGCATTCAGCGTCTGGCCCAGATGGCGCGGGCCTCGGGCATCCACCTGATCATGGCGACGCAGCGTCCCTCTGTGGACGTGATCACCGGCACGATCAAAGCCAACTTCCCGACCCGGATTTCCTTCCAGGTCACCTCGAAAATCGACAGCCGCACCATTCTGGGTGAACAGGGCGCCGAACAGCTGCTGGGCATGGGCGACATGCTGTTCATGGCAGGGGGTGCGAAAATCACCCGTGTGCATGGCCCGTTCTGCTCGGATGAGGAAGTTGAGGAAATCGTCAACTACCTGAAAGCCTATGGCCCGCCTGATTATATCGGTGGCGTGGTCGAAGGCCCGGAAGACGGCCAGGGCGACAGTATCGATGCAGTGCTGGGTCTGGGTGGCAATACCACCGGACAGGACGCGCTGTATGACCAGGCGGTGGCCATCGTTGCCAAAGACCGCAAGTGCTCCACCAGCTACATCCAGCGTAAACTGGCGATCGGTTACAACAAAGCCGCGCGCCTCGTTGAACAGATGGAAGACCAGGGCCTCGTCACCCCGGCCAACCATGTGGGTAAACGCGACATTCTGATCCCGGAACAAGCCTGAGGGGGCTTGCCCCCCGGTGCCGCATAAGTGAGCGGTGCCGGGGGGTGAAATTACCACACACAAAGGCTATCTCAGATCTATGAAACACATTCGTTCTCTGCTGATCGCCCCGCTGTTCTCGCTGGCGCTTATGCTGCCGGTCCAGGCGGCTGAACTCATCCCGCTCAATGAAATTTCGGCCTGGTTCAACAGCTTTAAAACCGCACAGACCCGCTTCACCCAGATCAATGACGACGGCTCGCGCACCGCCGGGCAGTTGCTGATCAAACGCCCGGGCAAGCTGCGCTTTGAATATGATGCGCCCGAAACGGGTCCTGGCGGGGCCCTGGTGATGGCCGGCGGTGGTCAGGTCGCCATCTTTGATCCGGCCTCCACTGAGCCGCCCCAGCGCTTCCCGCTCAGCCAGACCCCGCTCAAGATCATTCTCGCCCGCAACGTCGATCTGGGCGCGACAGACATGGTCGTTGGTCATACGCTGAACGGAGATTTGACGACGGTCACCGCTCAGGATCCCGACAGGCCCGACTACGGCGCCATTCAGCTGATGTTCAGCGAAGATCCGTTGCAGCTGCGTCAATGGATCATCTTTGACGGCGCCGGTGGCCAGACCACGGTGCTGTTTGAACCACTGGAGATGGGCGAACCGCTGTCAAACAGCCTGTTCTATGTCAAAGGCGAAATGACACGGCGCGGTTTCACTGAATAACACCGGGTCGGATAACGCGGGGCCGGGAGCGCCGGACGGGCTGGCGCCGCGCTGATTAACGCAGGCCCAATAGCACCGGACCGGATAGTGCTGGCTGATCAACACAGAGACTAATAAAGTGGAGCCGGATAACATCGGGCTGATCAACGCGGGGCCTGACAACGCCGGGCCGAACTGCGCCGCGTCAAGTAACGCCGGGCCGGGCAACACCGAATACCATCGGGCTGATTGACGCGAGGCGAAAAATGCCGGGCTGTGACCAGGCTGCGACCGGTCCGTCCTGACCTGGTCAGCAGCGCTTTTTGACCTGGCCGTGCCACCCCCGCGCCGCGCCCGGAACTGGTCTCAAACGTGGAGGCTTAGCGGCGCGAGCAACTGGCCAGCTGTGCGCCATAGGTATTGGAGCGCGACTGCACCTCGGAGGCCACACGCTGCAGCCAGCCTTTGCTGCGGTAAGAGCCACGGGCAAAACCGCCACGGCCTTCGTGATATGCGAGGTACTGATTGCGCGCATCCGCTTTGGAAATGCCAAGCCGCTCGTTGGATTCGCTCATATACCAGCCAATGAAATCGGCGGCGTCGTCGATATCATTGCGCTTGGCCCCCCAGGAGCCGGCATCGCTGCGGTATTCGTCCCAGGTGGCATCCAGCGCCTGGCTGTAGCCAAAGGCGGAGCTTTGCCGGCCCATGGGAATCACCCCCAGCAGGAACTTATGCGGCGGCCGCGCATTGCCGATGAATTTGCTTTCCTGATAAATGGTGGCCATCTGCACCGAGACCGGCACGCCCCATTTACGTTCGCTGCGCTGCATCGCTTTCAGATAGGCCGGCCGCTGTTTCACGATGCTGCAGGCGTTGTTCAGATTGCGCGGTGCTGAAAAATTGGCGCTGCCACAGGCCGCGACCAGTACCAGCAAAGCTGTTGCCCGAAGAAATCGTTTCATGCTGCCCGCGCTGCCCTGTGTTATTTTTATTATGCGTCCAGACTAGCCAGAATCAGCGCCGGTGGGAACGGCTAATGCGCGTGTTTCAGATCACAAATGCAAGCAGCAGCGGCAGCGCCAGAACGGACATCATGGTGGAGACGACCACCAGGCCTGCCACCGCCTCCGCGTCGGCGCCGTATTTCTCCGCCAGCAGATAGGATGTGACTGCAACCGGGGTCGCGACCTGCAGCACCAGAACCCCGAACGCCGCACCGGTGAGGCCGAAATACAGCCCGGCACCCCAGGCAACGCCGATGCTCATCACCGTCTTGAGGGCCGACAGCCAGATGGCCGCCCCGAAGCTCGAAGCTTTCAGCCGCGCAATCGCCACCCCGAGGGTGATCAGCAAAAGCGGGATGGTAATCTGGCCGATCATCTCGAGAGAATTGGTCAGAAACCGGGGTGTTTGCCAGCCTTGTGACAGGAACAGAACCCCAAGCCCGGTGGCCCAGACCACCGGTTCTTTGAGCACTTTAAGCGGCGATCCGCCACCGGACACCAGCCAGATACCAAAGGTGAAAGAGCCCACAATCATCACCGCAAATACCGCCAGCGCATAGCCAAGGCCCTCGTCGCCAAACGCGAACAAAGCCAGCGGCAGACCCACATTGCCCGTATTGCCAAAAATCAATGGATTCAAATAGGTAGCCATATTCAGACCCAGGGCTTTGGCGACAATCACAAAGGCAATCGTCAGCAGCGCATAGGCCACAAACGCCGCCAGCGCCACCTCGCTCAGCGCGCTGAGCGGAACCTCGGTCTTCATCAGCGCGGTGAACATCAGCGCCGGCACAGACAATGTCATTGCCAGACGGGTGATGAACTGAATCCGGTATTCAAATCCCAGCTTCACCCATGTAAACCCAACGAGTGCCAGGATGAACACCGGAGCGACGATCTCTAAGATTGTAGAAATAAGGGTCACAGACTGTTTCCTTGAAAATTGGGCGTTCCGCATAGACAGCGCCCCGTCTCCGGGTCTAGTAACATGTTGCGAGGGTTACAATCTATGTTGAAAACACGTGCCAAATACCACCTGGGACAAATTGTCAAACACCGCAAACATCCGTTTCGCGGCGTGGTCTTTGATGTGGACGCGATGTTTGCAAACACCGAGGAATGGTATGATGCGATTCCCGAAGAAGTGCGCCCCAGCAAGGACCAGCCGTTTTACCACCTGCTGGCGGAGAACGACCAGAATTACTATGTGGCCTATGTCTCTGAGCAGAACCTGATCGCGGATTACTCCGGCGTGCCGGTGGAGCATCCGGACCTCGAGGATCTGTTTGGCCCGCTCAAAGACGGCGCCTATCCGCTCGATTTCCAGCTGAACTGACACCGCGCGACCACCGCCTGGCGTGGGCATGTTTTGCTTGCCAGGGCCCGCCGCTTTCCCGAAGACAAGAGCCCGAAGATGTGCCACGCGGAGCGTTGTGGAAGCACTTGCCCCGTTCTGCGCACTCGCCGGACCTGCGCGCAGAACGGCTGCCGCGAACGGCTGCCAGGACGCCGGGATGTGAGTCGCCCCGGGACCTGCTTGACGGATCTGCCCCGCCGGATTTTCCGCAAGCGCGTGCCCCGCAGTCTGTGCCCGCCTGACAGGCCGGCTGGGTTTGCCTGGCGGCCATATCCCTCTGACCTTGCGCCCGGGCCTTGCGTCCGGACCTGGAGCACAGACCTTGCCCCCAGAATTCGCGTCCAGAATTTACGTCCGGACCTGGCGCCCGGATATTGCCCCCGGACATTGCCCGCAGAACGGACGCCGGGGACATGCCGTCAGCGCCGGCGCTGCAACCACCCGACGCGCTGCGCTGGTTAATACCCCAGGGCGCAGCCGTCTTTGCGCGGATCTGACGCACCCATCAACACACCGCTTTCATGGTCAATCCAGATCGCCTGGGCGCCGCCAATCGGCCCGTCGGGCACTTTGACCACATGGCCCAGATCACTGAGTCCGGCGCACACGGCATCAGAATAGCCGCGCTCCACCGTCATCACCCCTTCGTAAGAAAAGCTGCGCGGAGCATCAATCGCCGCCTGGGGCTGCAGTTTGAAATCCACCATATTGCTCAGGAACCGGATGTGCCCGTTGGGCTGATAGGCGCCACCCATGACCCCGAAAGGCATCACCAGACGGCCTTCATGGCACAACATGCCCGGGATAATGGTGTGCATCGGGCGTTTGCCACCGTTGATCTCGTTCGGGTGGCCAGCCTCCAGGGTAAATCCGGCGCCGCGGTTCTGAAACAACACGCCAAAACGGTCGCTGGCGATGCCGGAACCAAACGAGTGGAAGATGGAATAGATCAAAGACACCGCCATGCCGTCGCGGTCCACCACCGTCAGATAGACGGTGTCTTTGTGAATGCTTTCGCTCAGCGGCGCCGCAGCGGCCATGGCGCGGGTGGGATCCACCAAAGCCGCCAGGGACACCGCCGTTTCCGGTGCCAGCATATGCGCCAGACGCGTGGTGTGATCCGTATCCGCAAGCAGCCGGTTGCGGGTGTCATAGGCCAGCTTGGCAATCTCTGCTTCGATATGGGCGCGCTGCACCCCGAACGGTTCCATGTCAGCCAGATCAAACTGCGCCAGCATATTGGCCATCAGAATGGCGGTGGCGCCCGACCCGTTGGGTGGCAGTTCAACCAGATCGGTGCCTTTGTAACTGCCCTGAAGTGGTGTGACATAGTCGCAGCTTGTGGCGGCAAAGTCCTCCAGCGTATGCTGCCCCCCCAGCGCGCGCAGGCTGTCGACCATATCCCTGGCGACCTCGCCGCCATAAAATCCCTCGCGCCCGTCGCGCGCGATGCGGCGCAGCACTTCGGCCTGCTGGGGGTGGCGGAACATCTCACCGACCTCGGGGACCTCGCCCTGGTTCAGGTAGAACCGCCGCGCCGCGCCGCTGAGCTGCGCCGCCCCGTTGGCCCAGTCAAACTGCACCCGCGGCGCCACCGGCACCCCGTTTTCCGCATAGGTGATCGCCGGGGCCAGCACTTCAGACAGGCTGAGACGGCCGTGGTCTTCTGACATTGTGCAAAACGCGTCCACCGCGCCGGGAATGGTCACCGCTTCAACGCCGGACAGCGGTACCGTGCTCAGCCCGCGCGCGCGCAGCTCTGCGCCCTGCAGCGCCGCCGGCGCCCGGCCCGAGCCGTTCAGACCCAGGATCTTTTCGCTGCCCGCCGGTTTGATCAGCGCAAAACAATCGCCGCCAATCCCGGTCATCTGCGGTTCGCAAATGCCCAGCAAAACCGCAGCGCCAATGGCGGCATCCACTGCGTTGCCACCGGCCTGCAACAGGTCGATGGCGACCTTGGCGGCCAGCGGATGGGACGTGGCACACATGCCGTTGCTGGCGTAGACGGCCGAACGGCCGGGCAGTTGAAAGTCGCGCATTCTGATCTCCCTGTTTGCGCGGATGCTAGACATCCTTGCCGCACAGGCCAAGAGCAGGAATTCGGTTTTTCGCATCGTGGAAGAACGGGGGGGCAGGGGCCAGGCCGATGCGGCAGGCGCACCGAAGTGGCGGGCCTGCTCATGCGCAGAGACACCGCTGCAGCTGTATTGGCTGCGAGCCGGATGCTGGCAGACGCTGGTCGCGCGGATCCGGCCGCCGGGATCTGGTCCCGGGAAACAGCCTCAGCCTCAGCCCGCCACATGTGCGGTCTGCTGCTGAGTGCCGCGCTGCCCGGCCGCATGGTGGGCAGAGCGGGCTTAACTGCGGGTGAAGTCGTCGCCCACCGGGATGCGGAAGGTCAGACGGTTGTGGTTTTCAACGCGCTCATAGCCAAGGTCGCGGGTGATTTCACGGATCAGGAACCAGCCGAAACCGCCTTCGGGCAGGTCCTGCAGGTCAACGCTCAGATCGGGCGGGTTGCCAATCGGAGGCCGCCCGTCAGGCATCGGGCTGCCATCGTCCTCAATGGCGCAATACAGCCCGCGCTCCCCGTTAGTCAGCCGCAGATCAATGCGTCCGTTCTGCTCGGCAAAAGCATGTTCTACAATATTGTTCAGAGCTTCAGCGACCACCAGCTCAATGGATCCGATTTTCTCAGCATCGAGATCCAGTTGTTGCAGGTTGCCGACCATTTTCAGCAACGCTGTGCGCACAGCTACGGTTGTGCCTGGAAAAACAAGTCGCAAATCGTCTGTCATCGGGGGTCGTCCCTTATTCAGATATCCCGGGCAAGCCCGGTCGCCGCTTCAGGAGGCGTTGGCAAGTGGTGCAATCGCCGTTTCAAGGTCGGGGTGGATGGTGAAAATTGAATCCATCCGGGTCAGCCGGAAGACTTTGGCCACTGTCGGCGTCAGCCCGGCCAGCTCAAACGAGCGTTCTTTGCCGAGGAATTTCATCACCGCCACCACAGCGCCAAGACCACTGCTGTCGAGGAAACTCACTGCCGACATGTCCAGAATCACCCGGTCCGGCCCGCCATCACTGACTTCGCGCATCCTGTCCTTAAACTGTATGGCAACTGCCGCATCGATCCGCGGTTCACAGACCGTGACCAAAAGCGCGTTGCCTATTGTTTCAGAATTTAGTTCCATACCCATTCTCCCGTCCTCACTGACCTGAGAAAAATTAAACCGCATTGGTTACCAATCTGTTTGCGCTGCAGCAAAGCGCAGAGGAGAAATAATGAAAGATGTATATATTATTGGGGCCGCACGGACCCCCATGGGCGGCTTCCAGGGGGATTTGTCGCCCGCCAGCGCCGCAGATCTTGGTGGCGCGGCAATCAAAGCCGCGCTGAAAAATGCCGGTGCCGACGCTGGCGCAGTGGAAGAGCTGCTGATGGGCTGTGTGCTGCCTGCTGGTCAGGGCCAGGCCCCGGCGCGTCAGGCGGGCTTTGCTGCCGGTCTGGGCGAAAGCGTACCGGCGACGACACTGAACAAAATGTGTGGCTCGGGGATGAAAGCGGTGATGATCGCCCACGACCAGATCGCGCTGGGCGCGAACACGACCATGGTGGCCGGCGGCATGGAAAGCATGAGCAACGCGCCCTATCTGCTGCCGTCTATGCGCGGCGGCGCCCGGCTTGGTCATGGCCAGACGGTGGATCATATGTTCCTCGACGGGTTGGAAGATGCCTATGACAAAGGCCGGCTGATGGGCACATTTGCCGAAGACTGCGCCGAGCGTTTTCAGTTCAGCCGCGAAGACCAGGACGCCTATGCACTGGACTCGCTGTCCAACGCGCTGGCAGCACAGAAAAGCGGCGCATTTGACGGGGAAATCGCGCCCGTGACGCTGAAGACCCGCAAGGGCGAGGTGGTGATTGCCGCGGATGAGCAGCCTGCCAAGGCGCGGCCAGAGAAAATTCCGCAGCTGAAACCAGCGTTTCGTAAGGGCGGTACAGTCACGGCCGCCAATTCTTCGTCTATTTCCGACGGGGCTGCGGCGCTGCTGCTGTCTTCAGACAAATCAGGCGCGCGCGCCCGAATCCTGGGCCACGCCAGCTATGCCCATGCGCCCTCCCTGTTCCCGACCGCA
Source organism: Candidatus Halocynthiibacter alkanivorans (assembly GCF_003333265.1). Classification (GTDB taxonomy): domain Bacteria; phylum Pseudomonadota; class Alphaproteobacteria; order Rhodobacterales; family Rhodobacteraceae; genus Halocyntiibacter_A; species Halocyntiibacter_A alkanivorans. The sequence goes on along the minus strand of NZ_QOLB01000112.1, from coordinate 63,596 downwards.
CCGGTGCCCGCCGCCCGCAAACTGCTGCAACAACTCGGCTGGGCAGTGGCGGATGTCGATCTCTGGGAGGTCAACGAAGCCTTTGCGGTGGTGCCGATGGCCTTCATGCAGGAGATGGGCCTGCCGCGCGACAAGGTCAACGTCAACGTCAACGGCGGCGCCTGTGCGCTGGGCCACCCGATCGGCGCTTCCGGGGCCCGTATCATGGTGACGCTGCTCAACGCGCTGGAAAAACGTGGGCTCAGACGCGGTATCGCCGCCATCTGCATCGGCGGCGGCGAAGGCACCGCCATTGCGATTGAACGGGTGTAACCCGCCGCAGCCGTGAAATCCGGGGCGGCGCGTGCTGCGGCTGCGCCCCGCCCGTCCGCTCGCCTCCTTACCTGCCCTCTCTGCTGTCCTCATTCCGGGCGTTCCGCCCACCTGCCATAAGGTTTCCCCATGCGCGTCGACTACACCACCCTTGCCAAAACCATCGCCTCCCTGACCGAAGGTGAAACGGATTCTGTCGCGCTGATGGCGACGCTGGCCTGTGAAATACACCACGCCGATGATCGTTTTCACTGGACCGGGTTTTACCGTGTCACCGCGCCGGAGCTGTTAAAAATCGGCCCCTACCAGGGCGGCCACGGCTGCCTGGTGATCCCGTTTTCGCGCGGGGTCTGTGGCGCAGCGGCGCGCACTGGCGAGGTACAGTTGGTGGCCGATGTCGAAGCCTTCCCCGGTCATATCGCCTGCGCCTCGTCCACCCGGTCAGAACTGGTGCTGCCGGTGTTTGACCATATGAGCCAGGTGATCGCCGTATTTGATCTGGACAGCGACCTGCCGGATGCGTTTTCTGAAGCTGATGCATTAGCGCTGCAAGATATTTTGAAACAGACCTTTTCTATCAGGGAGATTACATGAGCGATGACGATGAAAAACACGGATCCTGCCTGTGCGGCGCAGTCACCTTTACTCTGAACGGACCGCTGCGCTCATCGGTGGCCTGCCATTGCAGGGGCTGCCGCAAAACTTCGGGCCATTACTGGTCGGCGACAGAGGTCGCGCGCAAAGGGCTGTTCATCACCAATGAGACCGGCCTGCGCTGGTTTGACTCTTCGCCCCAGACCCGGCGCGGCTTTTGCCAGTTCTGTGGCTCCAGCCTGTTCTGGGACTGGCACGACAAAGACACCGTCTCGGTGGGCTCTGGCACCCTTGACGGGGAAACCGGTCTGAGCACCCTGCGCCACACCTGCTGCGCCGAAAAGGGCGACTATTACGAAATCGAAGAGGGTCCGGTGAAGTTCGGCAGCTACTGAAGCGTGTCGACCTCCGCTCGCATTCAGCCCGCTTTCACCTGCAGGCTCGGGCGCGGCAGCCGTGAAACAGATTGGACAGGTCGCAGCCATTGCTATTTGTTTTTGGTGATACCGCCCTGGGGCGTTTTCCCGGGTTGGTTTCTCCGGACGGGTAACCTCTCTGCAAAGGAGTACATATGATCAAGAAAAAGACCCTCACCGGGTCCTGCCTCTGTGGCGCGGTGCAGTTCACCCTGAACGGCCCACTGCGCCCTGTGGCGGCCTGCCATTGCAGCCAGTGCCGTAAAACGTCAGGGCATTACTGGGCCGCGACCAGTGTGGCGCGCAACGATCTGGTGCTGACCAATGACACCGGCCTGCGCTGGTTTGACTCATCAGATCAGGCCCGGCGCGGCTTTTGTCAGAACTGCGGCTCCAGCCTGTTCTGGGACACGCGCGGCCGCGACCAGGTTTCCGTCGCTGCCGGCAGTCTTGATGGTGCCAGCGGGCTGAAAACCGACCGCCATATCTTTTGCACTGACAAGGGCGACTATTATGACATCGAACCAGGCCCGCAACAGTTCGACAAACACTGATGCGCCTGTTATGGGGCGGGCATGAGCGCTGAATATTCCCCCCCGCAAGAGCCGCTGACATACCTGCATGACGACCATGAGCTGCTGGCGGTCAACAAACCTGCCGGGCTGCTCTCAGTGCCCGGACGCGGCGAACACCTGGCCGATTGTCTTTTGACCCGGGTGCAGGCGGCGTTCCCGCAGGCGTTGCTGGTGCACCGGCTGGACCGGGACACCTCTGGTGTGATGGTGTTCGCGCTGACCCCGGCGGCGCAGCGCAACCTGTCCAGGCAGTTCGAGGAACGCAAAAGCAAAAAGACCTATGTCGCCCGGGTGCACGGGCTGCTGGCGGAAAAAGAAGGCACGGTGGATCTGCCGCTTCTCGTCGACTGGCCCAACCGCCCGCTGCAGATTGTCGATCATGAAAACGGCAAACAGGCGATCACCGACTGGAAAGTGATGCGCTTTGAAGAGGGCACGACACGGGTGCGGCTGATGCCGCGCACCGGGCGCACCCATCAACTGCGGGTGCATATGCAGGCGCTGGGCCATGCCATTCTTGGTGATCCGTTCTATGCCAGCGGTGCCGCGCTGGAGGCGCCACGGATGATGCTGCATGCCGAAAGCCTGCGGGTCAATCATCCCGACGGCGGCAAAGGTATGACGTTTAAGGTAAAAACGCCGTTCTGAGCGTAAAGGCGCTGCCACGTGGCTGCGGCGGCTCCCGGTGGCGTTCGCCGCGCTGGCCGGCAGTCACATTCGCGCGATTACCGCTGGCCCGCCGGGTGAAATACGTTAATCTGCGCCTATCTGTATTTTTCAACACACAACCTTTTGCCTGATAGGACGTCTCATGGCCCTTCGCATCAATGACACCATCCCCGATCTCTCCGTTTCCACAGATCAGGGAGATTTTTCTCTGCATGACTGGATCGGCGACAGCTGGACAATCCTGTTTTCCCACCCCAAAGATTTCACCCCGGTCTGCACCACCGAATTCGGCGCTGTGGCACGACTGGCAGATGAATGGGCCAAACGCGGCACCAAAGTGATTGGCGTCTCGGTGGATGGGGTGGAAGATCACAAAAAATGGAAAGGCGATATCGAAAGCTTTGCCGGTAGCAAAGCCACTTTCCCGATCATCGCCGACGCCGGGCTGGAAGTGTCCAAAGCTTTTGACATGCTGCCCGCTGAGGCCTACATGCCCGATGGCCGCACCCCCGCCGACAGCGCCACCGTGCGCTCGGTGTTTATCATTGGTCCGGACAAACAGCTGAAACTGTCGATGACCTATCCGATGACCATCGGCCGCAACTTTGCTGAAGTGCTGCGGGCGCTGGACGCGCTGCAGAAAACCTATGGCGTGCCAATCGCCACCCCCGCCAACTGGCAGGTCGGTGAAGACGTGATCGTCGCCATGTCTCTGGATGACGCTGCCGCCGAAGCCAAATACGGCACGCTCGACAAAAAACTGCCCTACCTGCGCTTTGCCAAAAATCCGGAATAGACATTCAGGATGCATGACCGGCCCGTCGCCCGAAAAATAATCAAACTCGGCTTCCAGTTGCTTTTCGGGCGACGACGGGCGCATTGGCAAGACAACTGGCCTTTCCTGAAACTGATCCGGGCGCAACACAACACGCCGGGACAGATCCTCTGGAAGGGCCAGGCTGCGGGCACGCTTTTTTCCGTGACTGAATTTTACGCGGCCGTCGGCCGCGAAGTGGTGATTTTCGGATCCGGGCCGTCGCTGCGATCGCAGGATGTCGCCAGAATTGACGCCAGTGCCGCGCTACTGGTGAACGGTGCGGTGACGCTGATGCCCCGGTTGCAGGGGGCCTTTGCGATTGCAATCGAAGACGAGCGCTTTGTCTGGCGTCACTTCGGGAACATGCTGCAACAGCTGCCACGGGATCCGGTATTCCTGCTGTCTCCATCGGTGATCCGGGCGATTCTGAGCCATGATGCCTCCTGGTGCGATGGCCGGCGAATCGTCCTTATCGAAAATCTGTACAAACCCTTTGACGGGGCGCGGCGCCGTTTCAGCGATGCGAGTGTACAAAAATTGGTCACCGGCACCGGTGAAAACTGTTTTTCGCGGGACCCCGGTGTGGGCATTATTCCCGCCGGCACCGTGGCCTTCAGTGCCATGCAATTCGCAATTGCGGCGCGTCCGGAGTGTATTGGTCTGGCCGGTATCGATCTTTCCAACGCGGACGGGCCCCGGTTCTATGAGAACGGGGCGCAAGCCGCGTCCGGCATCGTGGGCGCGGAGCAGCGTATTCTGAACCATTTTGAATATGCTGCGGAGCAGGCAGGCAAACTGGGGGTGACCATTGAGGTGTATTCTCGGGTATCTGCGCTGCTGACGCGCGGGCTGCCCTATTCTGATCGGTTGGTGCAAGTGCGATGAGGCGTTGCAGCGTCCGGACTGATATTCTACGCTGGCGTGACCTTATCCAACAGAGTCCCTAAATGCCGCCCAGTGCCATTCCGATCCCCGGAGACAATCGCATTAATCCCACCAAAGCGGCTATTCTCAGCCTCGTCAGCCCTCTTTATCGCGCGCGGCGCGGTTTGGCGCGCCTGCCGGTAGCAAAGCAAGTTGTGTATGCTCATTGTATCCTCAGCCATGACGGAAAATTGTTTTTCCCCAAAAACGCCAAAGTGGCGAGCACCAGTACTACTCAGCACATCGTGCGCCTGTACCAAGGGGATTTTGCTGAAGATGCGCGTCGGGTTACGTCCGGGGTAAAACAAGGTCAGATTCATTGGCGTGCCTATGAGCACGCTATACATGACCCGGACTGCGTCAAATTTTGCTTTACCCGGCATCCGGAGGAATGGGTGCTATCGGCCTTTTATGATTTCTTTGTGGACCTCAAACATCCCAGCACAAAGCGGCATTTGCCGGCAATCAAGGCACGGGGCTTTGAACTGGGCGGTGACATTATACGCAATTTTGAAGTTTTCTTGGATTATGTCCGGGAGTCCCACGAAGACTCGATTTACTTCTGTGATCCTCATTGGCGTCCCCAGCATATAAACATAGGGCATGGGGTTATTGAATACGACATTATAGGTGATATCCGGACCTACGAAACGGATCTGCGCCGCGCTTTTGAGATGGCAGGCTGCGATGACCCAGTGCCGGCAGGGGAGAAGAAGCGCAAATTCAATGCTTCTTCTCGTGCGGAGTTTACATTGTGTGCCCCACAAAAGCGGAAAATCCGCGACCTCTTCGCAAAGGACTTCGAGCTTTTTAGCTACGCTTAAACGCGAGGGTGCAAAGTTCGAATAAAAAAGCCCCGGTGTTTCCACCGGGGCTTTCTGATTTGCGGAAAAGGCGCCGGGATTAACCCTCGGCGGCGTCTTCGCTCACTTCTTCGCCGGTGGCCTGATCGACCATTTTCATGGCGAGGCGCACTTTGCCGCGGTCATCAAAGCCCAGCAGTTTTACGAAAACTTCCTGGCCTTCTTTCAGCACGTCAGACGGGTGGTTCAGGCGGCGGTTTTCGATCTGGGACACGTGCACCAGGCCGTCGCGCTTGCCAAAGAAGTTCACGAAGGCGCCGAAATCGACGATCTTCACAACTTTACCTTTGTAAACCAGACCCTGCTCAGGCTCAGCGACGATCGAGTGGATCATCTCATAGGCCTTTTTGATCGCTTCGCCATTGGCGGAAGCAATCTTGATCACACCATCGTCGTTGATGTCGACCTTGGCGCCGGAAACTTCCACGATCTCACGGATCACTTTACCGCCGGAACCGATCACTTCGCGGATTTTATCCGTTGGGATCTGCATGGTTTCGATGCGGGGTGCGTGGGCCGAGAATTCCGCAGCGCCGGACAGCGCTTTGTTCATCTCACCGAGGATGTGCAACCGGCCCTCTTTGGCCTGCGCCAGCGCCTGTTCCATGATTGCGGGCGTGATGCCTGCGATCTTGATGTCCATCTGCAGCGACGTGATGCCGTTTTCGGTACCTGCCACTTTGAAGTCCATGTCGCCGAGGTGATCTTCGTCACCCAGGATGTCGGACAGGATGGCATAGTCGCCGCTGTCTTCCAGGATCAGACCCATGGCAACACCGGCTACCGGTGCTTTCAGAGGCACACCAGCATCCATCATCGACAGCGAACCACCACAGACAGACGCCATGGAAGAAGAGCCGTTGGATTCGGTGATCTCGGATACGACGCGCAGCGTGTAAGGGAAATCAGTGGCCGCAGGCAGAACCGCCTGAAGCGCACGCCATGCCAGTTTACCGTGACCGATTTCACGACGGCCAGGGCCGGACACACGACCAACTTCACCCACCGAGTAGGGAGGGAAGTTATAGTGCAGCATGAAGTTGGAACGGTAGGTGCCGTGCAGCGCGTCGATCATCTGCTCGTCGTCACCGGTGCCCAGCGTGGTCACAACCAGACCCTGAGTTTCACCACGGGTGAACAGGGCGGAGCCATGGGTACGCGGCAGGAAGCCGGTTTCCGCAACGATGCCGCGGATTTCGTTGGTCTTACGACCGTCGATCCGGATACCGGTTTTCACCACGTCGCCGCGCAGGATGCCGGCTTCGAGTTTCTTCAGAGCAGAACCCAGGTTGGCATCAGCCAGCTGTTCTTCGCTCAGAGCGGCTTTGATCAGATCGCGGGCAGCGGAAACCGCGGCGGTGCGTTCTTGTTTGTCAGCGATGGCAAAAGCCGCACGCATGGCGGTGTCACCAGCAGCGGTCACAGCAGCAGACAGCTCGCTGTAGTCAGGCGCGTCAAAAGCAAACGGCTCTTTGGCAGTGTCTTCGGCCAGATCGATGATCAGGTCGATGACAGGCTGGATCGAAGCGTGGGCAAAGTTGACCGCACCCAGAATCTCAGCTTCCGACAGCTCATAAGCTTCGGATTCAACCATCATCACCGCGTCTTTGGTACCGGCAACAATCAGGTCGAGACGCTGCTCGGGTTTGTTGCGCAGGTCGTGCATGTCATCAACGGTCGGGTTCAGCACATATTCGCCATCAACAAAACCAACACGCGCACAGGCAATCGGGCCCATGAAAGGTGCGCCGGAAATGGTCAGCGCTGCAGAGGCTGCGATCATCGCCACAACATCAGGATCGTTTTCCAGATCGTGGGACAGAACGGTACACATCACCAGAACTTCGTTTTTGAAGCCGGGCACAAACAGCGGACGGATCGGACGGTCAATAAGACGCGCAGTCAGCGTCTCTTTTTCGGTCGGACGTGCTTCGCGTTTGAAAAAGCCGCCTGGCACTTTGCCGGCTGCGTAATATTTTTCCTGGTAGTGAACGGTCAGCGGGAAAAAGTCCTGACCCGGCTTTTGCTTGCGGGCAAAAGTCACGTTGGCCATGACAGATGTTTCGCCCAGAGTGGCGATCACAGATCCGTCGGCCTGACGGGCCACTTTGCCCGTTTCCAGAGTGAGCGTTTCTTCGCCCCACTCGATCGATTTTTTCACTTCGTTAAACATAACGTTTCCTAATTTGGGGATGCGGCCCTTCCGCCCCCCGATTGCGTACGGGCTGTCTTGCCCGTGGCCTCGTCTTTTGCATGTCGCCCGGAACGTGAAGCCCGGTGCTCCGGCGGCAAAAAAAACGCGCCCCGAAAGGCGCGCTTTTCGTTGTTAGCGGCGGATGCCGAGACGCTGGATCAGCGACTGGTAACGTGCCACATCTTTGGATTTGGTGTAGTCCAGAAGTTTCCGGCGCAGAGCAACCATTTTCAAAAGACCACGACGACCGTGGTTGTCTTTTTTGTGGGTTTTGAAATGCTCAGTCAGCGTCGTGATACGCGAGGTCAGGATCGCAACCTGAACTTCGGGCGAACCAGTGTCGCCTTCTTTCAGACCGAATTCTTTGATCAGACGTGTTTTTTCTTCAACTGTGATCGACATCGGGGTCTCCTTAAAAGGTTAGTGTGATGGCGCAGGCCGGGATGTCGTCCAGCAGGGCCCGTGGAGTGGCTCTTCCGCAAGCGGAGGAACACAATACCTCACCCGGAAGGGCAAGATTTCGCGCGTATAGTCGAAATTGGCTCAAAAGAAAAGACTTTCGTCTCACAGGCTGCCATTGCCCAGCCGGATCTCCGCCGCGATCTGCTTGGCCCAGTCCCCAAGAATGGGAATAAAATCAACCTGAGCAAGCAGATAAGCCACTGTAGAGACCAATATTGTCGCCCCGACAACCGAGCCAAGCCCAAAGGCCAGCCCGCGCAGGAACTGATACCCCATCAGCCGGGCGGTGGAGTTGTGGATGCGCACAAAACGGTGGTTGTTCAACCGGGCCATTTCTTTGCGCAGCGCGGTCAGTTCTGATTCTGTTTCCGGGTCCAATGCAGTCATTCCACCTGTGTAACAGCCCGCCGGGGCAAGTAAACAACCGTGTCGCCGGCAGGCGGAAAATGGTGCGGCGCGAATGCTGCGGCGCGTATGTTACCGCCGGATGCTACCGCATGGGGTGCGGTGGCCCTGATTGCTGTGGCGGCAAGACCGGCGCCCCGTTTCGCAGCCTTCTGCCCGCCCCTCCTCTGTTCCGTCAGCGTCCCGCCGCGCCCCTTCCCAACCTGTCTGCAGCCTGTCTGCGCCCTGAAAGCAGGCCTGGACGGCGCGCCCGGAAGGTGCTTTGCCCGGGTCCTGACCAGGGCAAAGCGCCGCTGCCATGCCAGAGGCCGCGATTCACAACTGACGCGCCGTGCCAGCGCAAAAGGCCGGCCAGTTGCGATTCTGCCCGCTCAGCCCCGTATCGCCCGCTACGGGCGGTGCATAGCCGCACTGATACGGATCAGGAGTATTTCCCTGGCCCCGGAAAGCGCCTCTCCTTGGCCAATGGCAAAAAAGTTATTAGCCAGTCCGCAACCTTATCCATTTATCGCGCATTTTAAGTATTTATCGCCCGTTCACCCTGTGTTCCGCATGTTAGCCTGCCTGCCATTCGTTGTTGAAACAGGGTTGTAAATGATATTTGCACTTCTTCTTCTGGGCGTTTTGCCCATGGCTGTGCTGCCCCTGCTGGGGGAAGCAGACAGCGAGGGTGATGCCGGGCCAGGCGCGGATGACGATATGGCTGCCGGCGGTCAAAATGAAACCGGCGCGACCACAGCGGGTGGCGACATACTTGATGCGCTCAAATCAGACGAAAGCGTTTTGTCGCCCGAGGCGGCTGACTATGTTACCCCACCAGATGAACTGGCGGAACCACCCGGGTCGGAGGGGTCTGATCCCGGCCGCGACATCTTTTTTGAATCCGGGCAGGGCGACACCGAACTGGCGGATTTTATTGCTGGAGAGGATCACCTGACGCTCGCCCTGGCGGACGGTGGCACCGGTGAATTTACCCTCGGCCTGGCAGAAGACGGCACCGCCGCGGAGCTGAGCTACCAGCCACTTGAGGGCGACGGATTTACCCTGAGATTTGCCGGCCATGAAACGGTGCCGCTGGGCGATATTGACCTGGTGCTGAGCGATCCCGTAACCGGCGACACCAGCGCTGCCGCGCTCGCCGATCTGCTGCTGCCTGCGGACGACGCTGGGAATGCAGACGGCGGTGGTGAAGGTAGCGATGAGGGTACCGGGGGGGACGGTGATGGTAACGAGGGTGGTGATTCCGCCGCAGATGCGCCGTTGCAGCCGGTGATTGAGCCCGATCTCACCGGTGGCGGTTCTGACCCCGGCGATGTGGCGCTTGCCCCGGTGATTGAACCTGATGAGCCCGGGCCCGAGGGGGGCGAGGTCGCGCTGCCCCCACAAAACCCCGACACAGTGGACGCACCGGTGACAGGCAGCAGCAATGATGATGACCTGGATATCTACGCCGGTGATACCGCCACCGGCGGTGCGGGCCAGGATACGTTCTGGCTCTGGTACGACACCGATGCGGATGTGGGTTATGCCCGGATCACTGATTTCACCCCTGGAGAAGACATGCTGCGGGTGACGCTGAGCCCCGATCCCGGACCGGAGGGCTACAGCATTGAGGTTATTGCCACCCCGGACGGGCTTGACGCGCGGGTGTTGGTGAACGGGGAAATGGTGGCGCTGCTGCAGGACGCGCCCGGAGCCAGCACTGCGGACGTATTTGTCGACGCCGGAGACGACGCCTGAACAGGCCCCCAAAGCGGCCCCCAAAGCGGCTCCAAAACTGGAGGTGGCTGGTCACCGGTTGAGGTTCAGGCGGCGGTCTCGGTCTCGGTCTCGGTCTCGGTCTCGGCCGCGTCGCCCGCACTGGATCAGACTCCGCCGTCGGATGAGGCATCGCCATGCGCTCAATTCCCGGCAGCAGCCCGGGCGCCGATACCCGCAGCGATTCGCGGACCAGATCACCGGGGAGCGGCCCCTCACCACCACAGTATAACAGCCCTGATTGCCGCGGCCGGGGCCCTGGCCGGGACCCTAACTGCCCGGCCCGGCGCCGCGTTGCACAGCACCGACTGGCAGGGACCACAGTTCCGGCTGCTGCACATAGGCGATATACAGCGGGTGTTTGGGATGCCCGGCTTTGCTCAGCCCCAGGTGATACAGCGGCATTCCGGTGGCGCGCAAAACCGCCTCAACCTCGGGCCCGCGCCCCAGATGGGCGCCATGGGTGCCCCAGCCACAGATGATCCGATCCGCCCAGCCACAAAACCCCAGAATACTGGCGTCATTTTCCGGCCCCACCGGGTCCGCTGCGCCGCGCATTTTTTTCGGATCGGTGTCGCGCCAGGCAAAAATATTGGTGACACAGAACGCACCATATCCAAGCGTGCGGGCGCGCCTCTCACAGCGCTCCACCGTCGGGTCATTCTGCACTTCGGTCGCGGTGGACGGGTTGAGCATGATAAACAGCGCCCGTTTGCCGGCCGCGTCCCAGACCCGGCTCAATGAGTAGCGGTAGCGCTCGCAGTCAGAATAGACCGCAACCGAGGCCGCATCGCCTTTGACATGTGTCCGGGTGATCATCGCGCGCGCATCCCTGTGTGTGGCTTAAACGCCCGGTTTCTTTTTGGCTTAAATATCCCCGCCGGAGGCCTCCCCGGCGGCGGAATTTCAGCCCATTGCAATCCCGGTCGCTCCTGGTCTGCAGGCCTGGCTACTGGTTGAACACCCGGCTCGGGTGCAGCTCGCTGCCACGCAGACGTCCGACTGCAACCGCTTTGCCGTCTTCCGAGGCCCAGGCCTCGTCGCCATATTCTGCCTCGCCCGGATAGACCAGGCCAGGGTTGCCATGGCGCAGCTTTGTCGCACCGTCCCCGGCTACGCGCAGCTCCGGCAGATCATGCAGCCCGTCTTCCAGCGGCCGCAGATACTGGTCCAGCTCACCGGTTTTGGCCAGCTCATCCACCAGCTCCATTGAGACGCCGTCATCTGCTTCCCATTGCCCGGACCAGATTCGGCGCAGGTGATGCACATGGCCAAGACAGCCAAGCGCCGCGCCCAGGTCGCGCGCGATGGCCCGCACATAGCCACCCTTGCCACACACCATTTCAAGCTCGGCGTGGTCCGCATCTGGGCGGGAAATCAGCCGCAGCTCATCCACATACAGCGGCCGCGCGGCGATCTCGAACTCGGCGTCGTCACGCGCCAGCTTATAGGCGCGCTGCCCGTCGATTTTCACCGCAGAGAACTTTGGTGGCACCTGCTGGATGTCACCGGTAAAGGCGGGCAGGGCGGCGCTGATCTGCGCATCCGTCGGGCGCAGATCGGACGTCGCAATCACTTCGCCTTCCATATCGTCGGTATTGGTCGCCGCACCGAGCCGTACCACAAAGCGGTAGGCTTTCAGCGCGTCGGTGACATAGGGCACTGTCTTGGTCGCTTCGCCCAGCGCCACCGCCAGCACCCCGGTCGCTTCGGGATCAAGCGTGCCCGCATGGCCTGCTTTGTTGGCGTCCATCGCCCAGCGAACCTTGTTGACCACGGCGTTGGAACTGATGCCGGCGGGTTTGTCGACGATCAGCCAGCCATGAATGTCACGGCCCTTTTTGCGGCGTGCCATTACGCCTCTCCGCTGTCTTCATCAGAGGGCGCTGCGGTGTCATCCGCTTTCTGAACCAGGTCGCGGCGCACGTTGTCGTCTTCAAACAGACGCTTGGTCCTGTCCATCTGCTCATAGGTGTCATCGATGCGGAAACGGATTTCCGGCGCGTGACGCAGGCGCATCATCTGCGACACCAGGTGACGGATCTCACCCTTGTTGCGCCGCAGTGCCTCAAGGGCCTCCTGCTGACCCTGGCCACCGAGCGGCAGCACAAAGGCGGTGGCGATGCTCAGGTCACCGGTGACGGTAACCTCGCCCACAGTGATCATCATGCGATTGAGATCCGGGTCATGGATTTCACTCCGGCCCAGGATCTGAGACAGGTTGCGGCGGATCAGTTCGCCGACGCGCAGCTGGCGCTGGGACGGGCCCGCGCTGGTATGTTTATTCTTTGCCATGGGCGCCAAATAAGCCCGATTGCGCTTTCATGCAATAACGGCTTTGGTTTATTGAAGGGGAAATGGACAGGAGCCAGGCGCATGGGTGATAAAATTGGGATTGTTGTAACCGGGGCTTCGGGCCGGATGGGGCAGATGCTCATCAAAGCGGTGACCGCGTCAGAGCGCTGCCGGTTGGTTGGCGCGCTGGAACGCCCTGGTCACGGCTGGGTCGGCGCCGATATCGGCACCTGCATGGGCGGTGCGGCGCTGGGCGTCACGGTTTCTGATGATGTGGACGCCACTCTCGCCGGAGCGGATGCGGTGATCGATTTCACCGCGCCTCAGGCCACCATCGCTTTTGCCGCCGCCGCTGCGCGTGCCGGTGTGGTGCATGTAATCGGCACCACCGGCATGAATGATGGCGAAATCGCGCAGCTGGCGCCCGCTGGCAAAGACACGGTGATCGTGCGCGCCGGAAATATGAGCCTTGGCGTTAACTTGCTGACCAAACTGACAAAAATTGTCGCTGCGGCGCTGGATGAGGACTTCGATATTGAAGTGGTCGAGGCCCATCATAATCAAAAAGTCGATGCGCCGTCGGGCACTGCGCTGATGCTGGGTCAGGCCGCGGCCGAGGGCCGGGGTGTTGCGCTGGCAGATGTCTCTGACTCCGGCCGGGACGGCATCACCGGGGCGCGCAAACGCGGCGACATCGGATTTTCCGCCATCCGTGGTGGCGATATTGTCGGCGAACATGACGTGCTGTTTGCCGGTGCAGGGGAACGCATCGTGCTGCGCCACGTGGCCTCGGATCGCAGCCTGTTTGCCAAAGGCGCGCTGCGCGCGGCGCTCTGGGGGCAGGGAAAACCTGCCGGTGAGTACGATATGATGGACGTGCTCGGCCTGTAATACGGGCCAGTTGTAGCTGAGCGCAGAGGGGGGCGCGCGCCACTGCGTGGCGCGCGCCCCCCTCTTCTTTTTGCTATTGTTGCGCAAAACGCCTGCGCCGCTGTTCGTCTGTCACTGCCAGCTGACCCGGCCACCCGCTATTGGCCGCCGGTTGCGCCGGTCAGAAATCGACAGCGATTCCCTTTTTTTCCCAGTCGCCAAAGCGCACCGGCTCCGGCCCGTCACGACCGCCAAGTTCCGGCGCCAGGCCTGGCCTGTCTGCGGCCAGCTTGCGGCGTTCTTCTGCCTCGGCCAGCGCGCGTTTTGCCGCTGCCGGCAGCTCAGGGGTCTCAGAGGCACTCATTGCCGCACTCCTTGTGATGTTCTCCTTGTTGATATACGGCATCGGACCCATAGAACAAGCCACAGACCAGCTCATACAAAGGACATCACCATGGCGCAGAAACAGCCCCTGCCAGGATACGCCCCCCGCCGCGCAGCGGTCTTGTTGCTGGATGCGGTGGCCGAAGGCCGCCTGCTCCCGGAAGTGATGCCCAAAATCCTGTCGCGGCTGGAGCCCGAAGACCGCGCCCGCGCCCAGCGCCTCGCGCTGGGCGCCCTGCGCAACTTCGACCGTTGCGACCGGATCCTCGGCCCCTTTCTGAAAAAACGCCCCTCCGACACGGTGATGTCGACACTGCGGCTGGGCACTTACGAGCTCTGCGTCGAACAAGCCGCGGCGCACGGCGTGGTCAATTCGCTGGTGGCGGTGGTGCAGGCGGGCGGCAAAGCGCGGCATTTTTCCGGCCTGGTCAATGCAGTGCTGCGCAAGGTCGCAGACAGCGGCCCGGCGGCCTGGGACAAACTGCCGGAACCGCGTCTGCCCAAATGGCTGCGCAAAGTGTTGCTCGCTGATTTTGGCAAAGACATCGTCGCCGCCATCGAATCAGCCCATCTCGCCGGCGCGCCGCTGGATCTGACCGCCAAAGGTGATGGCGCAGAACTTGCCAACCGGCTTGGTGGCGTTTTATTGCCGACGGGGTCTGTGCGTCTGTCTGATGCGGCCCAGGTCTCGGCCCTGCCCGGATATGACGCGGGCGACTGGTGGGTGCAGGACGCAGCGGCAGCCCTTCCGGCGCGCATTCTGAACGCACAGCCCGGCGAGACAGTGCTGGATATGTGCGCCGCACCCGGCGGCAAAACCATGCAGCTGGCCGCTGCCGGCGCCGAAGTCACTGCGCTGGATATTTCCGAGCGGCGCTTGCAGCGGCTGAGCGAAAACCTGACCCGCACCGGTCTGTCCGCCACCACTGTGACGGCCGACGCGCTGGAATTTGAAGCGCCCCAATTTGACGCCATCCTGCTGGATGCGCCCTGTACTGCAACGGGTACAATCCGCCGTCACCCCGACCTGCCGCAAGCCAAAGATGGCAGTGATTTCCCCGGCTTGTTCGAGTTGCAGGAATATATGATCGACCGGGCCTGGGCGCTGCTCAAACCTGGCGGGCGCATGATCTACTGCACCTGTTCACTGCTGATTGACGAGGGCGAAGAGCAGCTGCGCGACGCGCTGACCCGCCATTCCGACATGCGTATCGAACGGGATGCGTTGCTGGTGCCGGGGGTCGACCCTGCCTGGGTCGGCGAAGACGGCGGCCTGCGTCTGCGGCCCGATTTCTGGGCTGAGCACGGCGGCATGGACGGTTTCTTTATCACCCTGTTCCGCAAAGCCGGCTGAGCCGCCTCAATTACCGATGACACTGGCGCAGCCCAGGGCTATGCTAACCTCAAACGACCAAACCAAATTTGGCAATGAGGCAGCAACACGTGTCCAACGCAGACAGCTGGACCGCGCGGAAAACGCGCTGGATGAACCACTTTCACGCGCACCGCGCCACGCGGGCGCGCCCGCCGACCGGTTTTTGTGCGCAACCGGAGCCGCGCACCATCGGCACCTTTGGCCGCGGCCGGCAGCTGCTTGCGGGGAATTTTCTGTTTGCAGGCTATCTGGTTCAGGCCCCGGAACGGGGCATCTGGGACCTGACCGCGCCCGGGCAGGGGTTTGACGAAGAAATCCACGGCTTTACCTGGCTGGATGATCTGGCGGCGGTCGGCGACTACGCCGCGCGGGAACAGATCCAGACCTGGCTTCGTGACTGGCTTGCCCGCTATGCCTCCGGGCGCGGCCCGGGCTGGAGCCCGGACCTGACCGGACGCCGGCTGATCCGCTGGATCAACCACGCGCAGCTGATCCTGTCGGGGCAGGGTCAGGACATGACGCATGCGTTTCAGACCTCTCTGGCGCAGCAAACCCTGTTTCTGTCGCGGCGCTGGTCTGTCGCCAGCCCCGGCCTGCCCCGGTTTGAAGCCCTGACCGGGCTGATCTATGCCGGTCTCGTGCTGGAGGGGATGGAGGAGCATGTGGATCCCGCGATCACCGCGCTGGCGCAGGAATGCGAAGACCAGATCGACGATCACGGTGGCATCCTGACCCGCAACCCCGAGGAACTGCTGGACGTTTTCACCCTGCTGAACTGGGCGGCCTCGGCGCTGTCTGAGGCCGGGCGCCGCGCCTCCAATCCGCATCTCGCCGCCATTGAACGTGTCGCGCCGACGCTGCGCAGCCTGCGCCACGCCGATGGCAGCCTTGCCCGCTTTCACGGCGGCGGGCGCGGGCTGGAGGGCCGGCTCGATTCCGCCCTGGCCAGCTCAGGCATCAAACCGGGTCTTGCCCCGTTCCTGTCGATGGGTTTTGCCAAGCTCTCCGCCGGGCGTACCACGCTGATCATGGATGCGGCCTCGCCGCCCTCCGGACCCATGTCCTGGAATGCGCACGCCTCCACCCTGGCGTTTGAGCTGACCTCCGGACGGCGTCCGCTGGTGGTCAATTGCGGCTCCGGTGTCAGCTTTGGTGCCGACTGGCGCCGTGCCGGGCGCGCCACGCCCTCTCATTCCACGCTCGGGCTGGAAGATTATTCCTCCTCGCGTCTCGGGCCGCGCACCTCGGTCAACGGCTTTCAGCGCGAGCTGCTGATGGATTTCCCTGATGACACCCGCATCGAGTCGCGCCAGGCGGTGGATGGTACCGGATTTGTCGCCGGGCATAATGGCTATGTCTCCACCCATGGGCTGACCCATGTGCGCCAGATTGATCTGTCAGCGGACGGGCGCGGCATTGCCGGCGAAGATACCCTGGCCACCATCACTAAAGAAAATGAGGCGCAGTTTGACCGGGCGATGGCGCGCAACGGGGCGACCGGCTGCGCCTTTACCGTCCGCTTTCACCTGCATCCGGATGTGGATGTGGCGCTGGATCTGGGCGGTACGGCGGTCTCAATGGCACTTAAATCCGGCGAGATCTGGGTATTTCGCCACGATGGAGGCGCCACTCTGTCGCTGGAACGGTCCGTTTTTCTGGAAAAAGGCCGCTTAAAGCCCCGTGCAGGCAAACAAGTGGTTCTCAGCGGCGTCGCAATGGACTATGCGACGCGCATCCGCTGGACTTTGGCCAAAGCGCAGGAAACCCCCACGACCCTGCGTGATCTTGGGCCCAGGGACGGTGCGACAGCTGAATGATACTTTCTGGAGGCCACCCAGCCATGACCGATCTTTATCCCGTCCGCCGCGCTTTGCTTTCTGTTTCTGACAAGACCGGTCTGATCGACCTCGGACGTGCGCTTGCCGCGCGCGGGGTTGAACTCTTGTCCACCGGTGGCTCAGCCAAAGCGCTGCGCGATGCCGGGCTTGAAGTGCGCGACGTGGCCGATGTGACCGGTTATCCGGAAATGATGGACGGGCGGGTGAAGACCCTGCACCCGGGGGTGCATGGCGGCCTTCTGGCACTGCGCGACAATGACAACCACGTTGCCGCGATGAAAGAACACAACATCGGTGCGATTGATCTGCTGGTGGTGAACCTCTACCCGTTTGAAGCCACTGTGGCGGCGGGCGGCGACTATAACACCTGTATCGAGAACATCGACATCGGTGGCCCGGCGATGATCCGCGCCGCCTCCAAAAACCACGCCTTTGTAAACGTGGTGGTCGATGTGCAGGATTATGACGCGCTGTTGGCCGAGCTGGAGGCCCATGACGGCGCCACCAGCTATGCATTCCGCCAGAGACTGTCCCAGACCGCTTACGCGCGCACCGCAGCCTATGACGCCGCTGTGTCGGGCTGGATGGCGCAGGCGATTGGCGAGATCGCGCCGCGCCGCGCTACCTTTGCCGGCGAACTGGCCCAGACGCTGCGCTATGGTGAAAACCCGCACCAAAAGGCCGCTTTTTACACCGATGGTTCGGGCCGTCCTGGTGTCGCCACCGCGACCCAGCTTCAGGGCAAAGAGCTGTCTTACAACAATATCAACGATACTGACGCCGCGTTTGAACTGGTGGCAGAATTTGACGCCAGAGACGGCGCTGCCGTCGCCATTATCAAACACGCCAACCCTTGTGGTGTTGCCCGTGGCGCCACCCTGGTCGAGGCCTATAAAAGCGCCTTTGACTGTGACCGCACCTCGGCCTTTGGCGGCATCATCGCGCTGAACCAGCCGCTGGACGCCGACACCGCACGTGAAATCACCGGCATCTTTACCGAAGTGGTGATCGCGCCCGGGGCCTCTGATGAGGCGCGCGCGATCTTCGCCGCCAAGAAAAACCTGCGCCTGCTGGTGACCGACGGTCTGCCTGACCCTAAACTGGGCTCGATGACCGCGCGCCAGGTCGCCGGTGGGCTGTTGGTGCAGAACAAAGACAACGGCTTTGTTGGCATCAATGATCTGAAGGTGGTGACCGAAAAAGCCCCCACTGAGGCGCAGATGCAAGATCTGCTCTTTGCCTGGAAAGTCGCCAAACACACCAAATCCAACGCCATCGTCTATGTGAAAGACGCCCAGACCGTTGGTGTTGGTGCCGGCCAGATGAGCCGTCTGGACAGCGCCACCATCGCCGGTCTGAAAGCTGAACGTATGGCCGAAGCTTTGGGGCTGGACGTCAGCCTCGCCAAAGGCTCTGCGGTGGCGTCTGACGCATTCTTCCCCTTTGCAGACGGGCTGCTGGAAGCGGCGGCGGCAGGGGCAACCTGCGTGATCCAGCCCGGTGGCTCGATGCGCGACGACGAAGTCATCAAAGCGGCAAATGACGCGGGGATCGCCATGGTCTTCACCGGCATGCGCCACTTCCGCCACTAAGGATCCTTATGCGCCTGCTCAGCCTGACCGCCATTATCGTGTTTCTGATCGACCAGATCAGCAAGTGGATCGTGATCTACCGGCTGAACCTGCCGTCGCGCGAGGCGATCGAAGTGTTCCCGCCCTACCTGGTCTTTCGCATGGCCTGGAACCGGGGCATCAACTTTGGCCTGTTTTCGGGCGAAGCTGAGTTTACCCGCTGGGCGCTGATCATCCTGTCGCTGGTGATCTCGGCCTGGGTCGTGTGGTGGGTGCGGGCTGAAAACGCAGCCCCCCGCGGCATGGTGTCCGCGGGGCTGCTGCTGGGCGGCGCGCTGGGCAATGTGGCCGACCGCATCACCCTTGGCGCGGTGGCGGATTTTCTCAACATGTCCTGCTGTGGGTATTCCAATCCGTTTTCCTTCAACATTGCCGATATTGCGGTCTTTGCCGGTGCCTTCGGGCTGATCCTTTTTACCGGCAAAGAGAACACTGCGTGACGGGGGCAATCTAATCGGCTAAACAAAACAACAGGTTCAGAGGGAGACAGCAATGCGAGCAGTATTTATGGTTTTGGCAGCAGCGGTCACGCTGAGCGCCTGCAGCAGCAGTGAGCCGCGCCTGATGCCTAAATCCGGCCTGCTTGGTCCCGATGAATTCGCTTTGCTGCCGGGAAAACCGCTGCAAACACCCACGTCCCTGACCGAGTTGCCCCTGCCCACACCTGGCGGCAGCAACCTGACTGACCAGAGCCCCAAATCCGATGCAATTGCGGCGCTGGGCGGGCGCGACAGCACCGGCGCCGCTGACGGCGCGCTGGTCAACTATGTCAGCCGCTATGGCACTGACACTGGCATCCGTTCTGATCTCGCCGCCGCAGACCTGAGTTTCCGCAGCCGCAAAGACGGCTGGTTCCAGGGCTTGTTTGGCGGCAACCGTTATTTCAAAGCCTACCGGCGTCAGGCGCTGGACGAATATGCTGAACTGGCGCGGCTGCGCGCGCTCGGCATTGAGACCCCTTCCGCCCCGCCAGTGGAATAAACACTCTCACAATCGCGTTGATTGCTCTGCTTCGGGTTGATGTCTCGCGGCAGGTTTATATCTTCTTTCCCAGGTACTTTGCAAAGGAACTGCGAATGACGCGCCTTCTGAAAATTGTTTCAGCCCTTTTTCTGACCACCGCGGCCGCCCAGGCCGGTGAAGTCAGCACATTTTCGCTTGAGAACGGCATGGATGTCGTGGTGATCGAAGACAACCGGGCGCCCGTCGTGGTCAGCATGGTCTGGTACAAGGTCGGCGCTGCGGACGAGCCGCCCGGCAAATCCGGCATCGCGCATTTTCTCGAACACCTGATGTTCAAACGCACCGCCACTCTGGATGAGGGCGAGTTTTCCCGCACCGTGCGGCTGAACGGCGGCTCTGACAATGCGTTCACCAGCCAGGATTACACCGCCTATTTTCAACGGGTGTCCCCGGACCGGCTCGGGCTGATGATGAAAATGGAAGCCGACCGGATGCGCAATCTGGAAATGACGGTGGAAGACGTTGAAACCGAACGCAAAGTGGTGTTGGAGGAGCGCAACCAGCGCACCGAAAGCGATCCTGGCGCGCTGTTCTCCGAGCAACGCAATGCGGCGCAGTATCTCAACCACCCCTACGCCATCCCCACCATCGGCTGGAAACAGGAAGTCCAGGCGCTGACCCGCGAGGACGCCTTTGATTTCTATCAGCGCTATTACGCCCCCAACAACGCCATTCTGGTGGTGGCGGGCGATGTGAGCGCGGACGAGGTGCGCGCCCTTGCCGGGCAATATTTCGGTCCGGTGGCGCCGACGCCCGGCCTCAAAGAACGCACCCGCCCCCAGGAGCCGCCGCAAACCTCAGAACGCCGGATGCGCTACAGCGATCCGCGGGTTTCCCAGCCCTATATCGTGCGCAGCTACCTGGCGCCTGAACGCGACCCCGGCGAACAGAACACCGCCGCAGCACTGACCCTGCTGGCCGATCTTCTTGGCGGTTCCGGCACCACCTCGGTACTGGGCCGCGCGCTGCAGTTTGACACCCAGACCGCCGTCTATACCTCGGCCTTTTACACTGGCCTGTCCTATGACGACCGCAATTTCGGCTTTGTAGTGCTGCCGACCCCGGGCGTGAGCCTTGATGAGGCGGAACAGGCGCTGGACGACACGCTCGCGGATTTTCTCGACAATGGCATTGATGCGGATCAGTTCGCCCGGCTGAAACGTTCGATCGGCGCCTCGATGATCTATGCTCAGGACAGTCTGCAGGGCCAGGCCCAACGCTATGGCGCCGGGCTGACTTCGGGGCTGACCGTGGCTGATATTGAGGCCTGGCCGGATATTCTCTCCGCCACCACCGAGGCTGAAGTGATGCAGGCGGCACGTGACCTGCTGGACAAACGCCGCTCCGTCACCGGCTGGCTGATGTCTGAGACCATTCCAGACGCCACCACTGACTCCAATTCAGATCAGGAGACCGCCCAATGATCCGTTTTTTTCTGTCGCTGAGCCTTGCTCTGCTGATTGCGGCCCCGGTCGTTTCCACCCAGGCGCGTGCCGCAGAGAACGTGCAGGAACTGACCTCGCCCGGCGGTATCAAAGCCTGGCTGGTCGAGGAACGCAGCATTCCGTTCACCGCGCTGGAGCTGCGCTTTAAAGGCGGTGCTTCGCTGGATGCGCCCGGCAAACGCGGCGCCATCAACCTGATGACGGCGCTGATTGAAGAGGGCGCCGGCGATCTGGACGCGCGCGGTTTTGCCGAAGCGCGCGAAACACTCGCCGCCAGTTACAGCTTTCGCGCCTATGATGATGCGCTGACCATCTCGGTGCAGTTCCTGTCGGAAAACCGCGACGCGGCGATGGCGCTGCTGCGTTCGGCGCTGATGGAGCCGCGTTTTGACCAGGACGCGGTCGACCGGGTGCGCGAACAGGTGCTCAGCGGGCTGCGCTCGGATCAGACCGATCCCGATACCATTGCCTCGCTCCGCTTCAGTCAGCTGGCCTGGGGCGATCACCCCTACGGCTCTGCCTCCGACGGCACCATTGCGTCCGTCACCGCGCTGAGCCGCGACGATATGTTTGACGCCCGCGCCCGTACGCTGGCGCTGGACCGGCTCTATGTCGGTGCGGTGGGCGATATTTCGGCACAAGAACTCGGCCTGCTGCTCGATGATCTGCTCGGGGCCTTGCCGGAAACCGGGGCTGCCCCGGTGCCGGAAGCGTCCGTGCTTCTGACTGGCGGCCAGACGGTGATTCCGTTTGACACCCCACAGTCGGTGGCCATTTTTGGCCAGCCCGGCATTGCATTTGATGATCCTGATTTCATGCCCGCCTATGTGCTCAACCAGATTTTTGGCGAGGGCGGCGAAGCGCGGCTCAGCCAGGAAGTGCGCGAAAAACGCGGGCTGACCTATGGCATCGGCTCTTATCTCTACCCCAAGCAAAAAGGCGCGCTGGTGCTGGGTCAGGTCGCCTCGGCCAATGGCGTTATGGCGGAAACGGTTGAAGTTGTGCGGGCGGAATGGGCCAAGATTGCCAGCGGTGACATCACCCGGGAGGAGCTGGAAGCAGCACAAACCTATCTCACCGGCGCTTATGGGCTGCGTTTTGACGGCAACGCCAAAATCGCCGGCATACTTGTGGGCATGCAGATGCAGGGGCAGCCGCTGGACTATATCACCCGGCGCAACGGGCTGATCAATGCGGTGACCCTTGAAGACATCAACCGCGTTGCCCGCGACCTCTACGACCCTGACCTGCTGGAATTTGTCATTGTCGGTCAGCCCGCAGGCCTGTTGCCGACGGACTGAACCGCGCAACTATAACAATGCTTTGCGGCGGGTGCTGATCTCAGCCCCCGCCGTTATTTTGTCCGCTCTGTCGCGCTGCAGGTGGGCGGGCAGTCAGGCGGGCAGAGGCACGGACAGAGGGCCTGACCCAGGGCAGGCAGAGCCGCCGGCAGGGGCGTGGTCAGGCCGCCGGCACATGGGGGAACAGCTCAGATGTTCACGATTTGGCCCTAGCAGGGTGGCCCTGCCCGTGTTACTCCTGATCTATGACAGAACCTGCCGCCCAGAACCGCGATTCCCGTGCGGTCATTCGTCAGCTTGATGACGCCGCCATCAACCGTATCGCTGCGGGGGAGGTGGTGGAGCGCCCGGCCTCCGCGGTCAAAGAACTGGTGGAAAACGCCATTGATGCCGGCGCCACCCGCATTGAAATTGCGATCGCAGATGGCGGCAAAAGCCTGATCCGGGTGACCGATGACGGCTGGGGCATGACTGCGGACGAACTGCCGCTGGCGCTCAGCCGCCACGCCACCTCCAAAATTGACGGCTCTGACCTGCTCGACATCCACACCTTTGGTTTTCGTGGCGAAGCTTTGCCGTCGCTCGGCGCGGTGGGCCGGCTCACCATCACTTCGCGCATCAAAGGCGGCGAGGGCGCCAGTATTTCGGTCAACGGCGGCAAGACGGAACCGGTCCGGCCCGCCGCCATTACGCGCGGCACGGTGATTGAGCTGCGCGACCTGTTTTTTGCCACCCCGGCGCGGCTGAAATTCCTGCGCACCGACCGGGCTGAAAACCAGGCCATCGGCGATGTGGTCAAACGTCTGGCGATGGCCGAGCCTTTTATCGGCTTCACCCTGCGCGATGTGTCCGGCGGTGGCGAAGGTCGGGTGACTTTCCGTGCCGACGCCCAGAGCGGTGATATGTTTGACGCGTTACATGCGCGGCTTGGCACCGTGCTGGGCCGCGAGTTTGCCGACAATGCGCTGAAAATTGACGCCGAACGCGAAGGCCATCACCTGACCGGTTATGCCGCACTGCCGACCTATTCGCGCGGCTCAGCTGTGGCGCAATACCTGTTTGTCAACGGCCGGCCGGTGCGGGACAAACTGCTGATCGGGGCACTGCGTGGCGCTTATTTTGACTTCCTGTCGCGTGACCGTCACCCGGCAGCCTGCCTGTTCATCGACGTGGATCCGCACCGGGTCGATGTCAACGTGCACCCGGCCAAATCCGAAGTGCGCTTTCGTGACCCCGGGGTGGCGCGCGGCTTGATTGTTTCGGCCCTGCGCCACGCACTTGCCGGCGCAGGTCACCGCGCCTCCACCACGGTGGCAGACGCCACCCTTGGTGCCATGCGCCCGGAACAGCCCGGCGCGCCGCGTGCCTATCAGATGGACCGGTCTGGGGGAGGCTACGGCAGCTATGCCCCGCCGCACCGCCCTGGTCAGCAGGCGCTGGACGCCGCCTTTCAGGGCCAGGCGCCGGACGGCTTTGCGGGCCAGGGTTTTGGTCAGCCGTCTTACGAACAACCGGCGCAAGGTTTTGACACTCCTGGATTTTCCGAGGCCGCCGCCCCCTCGGTGCGGGTGGAAGAACCGCCCATCGACCCGGCGCTGAGCGAGCGGCCGCTGGGCGCAGCGCGGGCCCATCTGCATGAAAACTATATCCTCGCCCAGACCCGCGATGGCATCGTTCTGGTCGACGCCCACGCGGCGCATGAACGGCTGGTCTATGAAAAACTGAAAGCGCAGATGGCGGAAAACGGCGTGGCGTCGCAGGCGTTGCTGATCCCCGAGATTGTCGAAATGAGCGAAGGCGACGCCGCCGCGCTGCTCTCTCTTACGGATGATCTCGCCCGGCTTGGCCTGGTGATTGAGCCCTTTGGCGGCGGCGCCGTGGCGGTGCGCGAGACCCCCGCCATCCTTGGCCGCATTGAAGCCCGTCCGATGCTGCTGGACATTCTGGACGAGCTTGCCGATCTCGGCGACAGCCAGACGGTGCAGGCCCGTATTGAAGCGGTGCTGTCGCGTGTCGCCTGCCACGGTTCTGTGCGTACCGGCCGCCGCCTCCAGGCCGATGAGATGAACGCGCTGCTGCGCGAAATGGAAGCCACCCCCCATTCCGGCCAGTGCAACCACGGCCGACCCACCTATGTTGAGCTGAAGCTCTCCGATATCGAAAGGCTTTTTGGCCGCACATGATCCAGATTGGCGAAACAGAATTTGCATTCACCGACCCGGCGTTTCTGCTGGGCCTGTTCGGGCTTGGCCTCGGCTTTCTGCTGCTGGTCCTGCTGTTGATGATCCTGCGCCGCGCCGGACAATCAGCGGCGATGACCGCGCCGATGGCACAACAGATGCAGGGGTTGGACCAGCGGGTACAATCGCTGTCAGACGGGCAGCACCAGCTTGCCGGTGGCCTGCGGCATGTGTCTGAAACCCAGACCACCAGCCAGGCCAATATGAGCAAGCTGATGGAGACCCGGCTCACTGATGTGCAGCTGAACCTGTCTGACAACCTCGCACGCGTCCAGCGCAACATGGCTGACAGCCTGTCCCAGGTGCAACTGTCGATGAAAGAAAGCCTCTCTGATGTGCAGCTCAAAACCGGCAAAAATCTCGCCGAGATGCAGGAGAAAATGAACGCCACCCTGCACGGCAGTGCGAAACAGACGGTGACGTCGCTGACCGCGCTGCAGGAACGGCTCGCCACCATCGACAAAGCCCAGGAGAACATCGAAAAACTGTCGGGCAATGTGCTGAGTCTGCAGGACATCCTGTCCAACAAACAGACCCGCGGCGCCTTCGGGGAAATTCAGCTGAATGACATCGTCATCAAAGCGATGCCGAGTGACAGTTTCACCATGCAGGCCACCCTGTCCAACGGCAAACGCGCCGATTGCCTGATCCATCTGCCCAACCCTCCGGGCCCGATCGCGATAGACAGCAAATTCCCGCTGGAAGCCTATGAGGCGCTGCGCAAAGCGAGCAACGATCGCGAAGTGAAAGAGGCCAATGCCGCCCTGCGCACCGCGATCCGCAAACATATCAAGGACATCTCGGAAAAATACATCATCGAGGGCGAAACCGCTGACGGCGCCTTGATGTTCCTGCCCTCAGAGGCGGTCTATGCAGAACTGCATTCCAACTTCCCCGAACTGGTGCGCGAAGGTTTTGCGGCAAGGGTCTGGATCGTCTCGCCCACCACCTGCATGGCGACGCTCAACACCATGCGCGCGATCCTGAAAGACGCCCGTATGCGCGAGCAGGCCGGCGCCATCCGCAAAGAATTGGGGCTGCTCTCATCGGATGTGGACCGGCTGGGCACACGGGTTGAAAACCTTGACCGTCACTTTGGTCAGGCCGCCAAAGACATCGCTGACATCCGCATTTCGGCCGACAAAGCCGGCCGCCGCGCCAAACGCCTCGACAATTTCGACTTTGAGGAAATCGCCCCGGAAGTGGCACAAAACGTGGTCCCGATTTCTGTGCCCAAATCCGACTGACGCGGGCCAGACACCGCCCTGGCAACCGGAAGGCAATCAAGCCTCCGGCCTGGTTGCGCACCGTCCTTACACTGCACGCAGTGGCTGGCGTGACCTGAGGCGGCGGATGCTGTATCATCAGGCACTGCCAATGGTGGCGCTGCATCTCAAGCCGCCACTTTTGATCCGTGTCATATGCGGCGCGGCGCTGTTGCTGCACCCTGATGTCACGTAAAGAAAGGAGGCCGGTGATGAAAAACATCAGCCCCAGAACCGTGGCCCATGTGATCCTCCGTGCCCGTGAACTTGATGTGAAAGTCGCGCGCTGGGACGGTCCCGGAGACAGCACTGACGGCGGCACTATCCTGCAGTCGCGCAGTTCTGATGCGACTGAACGGGAGTTGCGCGCCTTTATTTCCGGGCTGAATTTCGATGAGCAACGGGCGCTGGTGGTGATCATGTGGATCGGCCGCGAAACCTTTGCCCCTGTAGAGTGGGACGAGGCCATTCAAACCGTGCGCACCGACCTCAACATTTCGGCAGAGGAATATCTGATCGGCGTGCCCTTACTGGCGGAGTACCTCGAAGCCGGGCTGGAAAGGCTCGGCATTGATCCCGGCCTCGAGGAAGATGAAATTTACGCCGACAGGTGATCGTTTTTATGCAGTTGCTGGCTCAGTGTGTCGACCGTGCCGAGCCAGGATTTGACCAGCGCCGGATCACTTGGCGCCGCAGAGACGCCCGGCGCGATGGTGCCAGCGGTCACTGCTTCAATCGCCAGCGAAACAGGGTTGGAGACCAGACGCGCCATCGCCGTGCTGGTGGCGTCGCCCCAGGCATCCATCGCCCAGGTTTTGTGCCAGACGGTCGCGCCGTCTTTTTCCGCTTTCAGCGAGACGCACATCACCACCCGGTCGGCTTCGCCTTCGTTGTAAGAATGTGCGTCCCAGAACTGGTCCGACATTTCCTTCAGGCGGGCTTCACCGGCGTCGCCCGACAGGGTTTCGATTTCGGTGAACACATCGGCCCAGGCCGCCGCCCAACCGTTCAGCCGCAGGGTGCCGCGCACGAATTCCCGCACCTTCCATGATTTGTCAAAACCATAGTCCTCCATAAACGGCAGTGAGTCGCGGTTCGGATAGACCTCAAAGCTCTCCGGCACTTCCAGCGGCGCGTCATATGCGCCCAATGCATCCCAGGGGCGCGCGACATTGAATTCCTTGAAATCCCGGATGGATTTTGACGGCGAGCGCAGCGCTTTCAATACGCCCAGCGGCGACCAGCTGAATTTGTAGCGGAAGTCATTGGCCTCTTTGGGCACACCGCCACAATAAGAAACGAACGACAGTTCATTCCCTGCATCAAACCCGGCGCTGGCACGGTAATCCGCCACCAGGTCATGCGCCATCAGATGGTCGATGCCCGGATCAAGACCCACCTCATTGACCAGCGCCACGCCGGCGTCTCTGGCGGCCTGATTCAGCGCCCGCATCTCGGGCGCGATATAGGAAGAGGACACAAAATGCGCCGAAGCAGCAATGGCCAGTTTTGCCAGCGGCACATGCATGTCGCCGGGCAACATCGAGACCACCACATCACCGGCCGCCAGATCAGCCTCAAGTGCCTCAACGCTGAACGCTTTGATATCTTGGGTCAGATCGCCAACCGCGTCCTGCGCCTTGGCTGTGGTCCGGTTCCAGACGGTGACGTCCAGACCCGCTTCAATCAGGCGTCGCAGCCCGGGGATGGCCGAAAGGCCGGTTCCACACCAGTGAATGGTCATAGCGTTAATCCTCAGATATGTTTGTCAAATTCGGCTTTTGCCCGGCCCCAGACACCCGCGTCCAGATCCCCAAGCGTTGCCAGAGACGGCAACAGCTGTTCAGAATAATCAAGCGAGCTTTCCACCGGCAGCATTGAGGGCAGATTGTCGATCGCGGTGACATCAAGCGGCGGATTCTCATGCACCCGCAGCGCCGGCTCATCCCATGTGGTCACATCATCATAGACTTTGACCGGCGAGAATTCAGAGCCGGGGTCACAGGCAATATCGCCGATCACACCCAGTTTACGCGGTGCCGCCTTGGCGCTTTCCGGCACAAACACCGGACAGCCGGGCGCGGCAAGGATGCAGTTGAAGAATATGTCATGCTGCAGGATTTCCGGGAACGGCCCGCCGGACGCTGTCTCCGCCATGTCCCATTTTGTCACCGCAACACCCAGCTCTTCACAGAGATCGCTGGCGCCGGTGCCGACGCGGCCCAGAGCGCCAATGATCAGCGCCGTGGGTCGCGGACCGCCACTGGCGTTCAGATCGGCGCTGACATCGTCCTGCATTTCGGCGGCAGAAGGGTAGGTGCCCATCGGCTCAATCTCTTCGCCCGCCTGTTGCACCGCCCAGCATTTCAGCGCCACCGCCGCACCGGCATAACCGGCCCAATAGCCAAAAGCCGCAACCCGGCGGCCGTTTTCATCCACCAGGTATTCCAGGTCATACAGGGTACCGCCCCCGGCCTTGAACCGGTCCAGCAGAATACGCCCGTCGCCCTGGCCCTTATAGGCATGACCAAACATAATGTGACGATGGCTCAGCGGGCTGCCATCTTCGGGCAGCTCTTTCAGCCCAAAAATGATCGCATCCGCCGGCGCATCGGGCCAGGAGTTTTCCTCGGCAATCTCGCAGCCGGCGTCGACATAGCCGTCGATCTCAATCGCGCGCACCGAACTGTCTTCCACCGTGACCTGGATCCCGGCGTCAATAAGCGCCCGGGCACCCTCAGGCGTCAGTCCCACCCGTTCTTCATGTTGCCGTTGCTCGGCGCGTACCCAAAGATGTGTCATTTCAATTCCACTATGTCAGACCTCAGCATATCCACGGCCACTTGCCGCGCAACGCCACCTGTCAGCAGCTTTACAGGCTTCGCGTAAATTGGAAAACCAGCAAATGCGATATTGCCCCGGACGCCCGGTCGCGCCCCATTCGCGCAACACCGAATATTCGCCAAACAGGTTATAGGCCACTTCGACCCGGTAATACCGGGCCGCGGCCAGTTCCGCCTGGCGCAAAAGAAGAACGTGCAACATAGAAATAGCCCCGGTGAGACCTTCTTTGAATCAGAACCAGAGCCACTTGAAAAGAGCAAAGGCCGTGCCCGCCCCGTGCCGGCCTATTCCCAGCTGACATCGCCCAGGAAAATATATCCGGCCCCATAAATGGTTTTGATCAGGCGTGGGTTTTTCGGGTCTTCCCCCAGCTTGGTGCGCAGCCGTGAAATCCGCACATCCATCGCGCGGTCAAAACTTTCGCCCGCCGCGCCGCCCAGTTGCTCCTGCATCTGCGCCCGGGAGATCAAGCGTTTCGGCGCTTCCAGAAACAGCCGCAGCACTTCGCCCTCGGCGTGGGAAAACGCCACCTCACGGCCATCTTCAGCGCGCAGCATGTAGCGGTCAAATTCGGCAACCCAACCGGCAAACCGGGCGATATTGGCCGCTCTGCCGGTGTCTCGACCGGCGCGCAGCCGCACCCGCACCCTTGCCACGACCTCAGACGGATCAAACGGTTTGATGATGTAATCATCGGCGCCAAGCTCCAGCCCGGTGACCCGGTCCTGTACTTGCGCGCGACCGGAAATGATGATGATCGAGGCGCCACTTTCCAACGCCAGCCGGTGTACCAGCGCCAGGCCATCGCGATCCGGCAATCCCAGGTCCACCAGGCACACATCAGGCGACATCGATTTCAACGCCGCCTCAAATTCGGTGGCGCGGCCAAAACAAGCGGTGCGGAACCCGGCCTCCTCCAGCGCTTCTGACAGCAACATGCGGATCTGGGGTTCGTCATCCAGAATGGCAATCATCGGCGCGTCAGTCATTGCCCGGCTCCTCTCTCAAAAATACGTTCAGCTGCGTGGCGGTAAAAGGTTTGCCGATCACCGGACCGTCGCGGGCCGCTTCTATGCGAATCGGATCATTGACGCTGCGCGATGTCATCAGCCGCACCGGGCAGGGCGCCGTATCGCGGATTTTGCGCGCGAGATCCAGGCCGGCGCTGCGGTGCTCCAGTGAAATGTCAGACAGCACCAGACCCAGCCCGTCTATGTGGGCCAGAGCCAGACCTTCTTCGGCGCTTGCGGCCTCAATAACCTGATGCCCCATGTCCACCAGCATTTCGCGCACCAGGGTGCGGATATCGGCATTGTCCTCAATCAGCAACACCAACAGCGATGTGGCATCGGCTTTGGCGTGCAGCGGCGGCAGGCGCAGCGGCAGACGCAGGGTGACACAGGCGCCAGGCCCGGTGTTTTCCAGCCGCACATGCCCGCCCGCAAGCTGCACCAGATCATAAACCATCGACAGGCCCAGCCCCGAACCTTCGCCGCCCTTGGTGGTGAAAAACGGATCCAGCGCGTGCCGCAGCGCTTCTGCGGAAAACCCACCGCCGCTGTCACAAACCTGGATTTCGACCCAGGTGTCGCGCCGGACACTGGCGGAAATACAGATCCGCCCCTGGTCCCCGATCGCGTCGCGGGCATTGATAATCAGATTTAGCAGACTGTCCTGCAGCGATGCCGGATCCAGATCCAGCAGGGCGGGCATCCGGGAAATATTCAGCTCCAGCGCGATGCCTTCCGGCAACGAGGGTTTTGCCAGGATCACGATCTCGCGCAGCAATCCGGGCAAGTCTGTTGCCACCGGCCGCATCTCCCGCGGGCCGGATATTTTTGCCAGCCGGTTCAGCAACCGGCCGCCACGTCTGGCCGCTGCGGTGGTGGCATGCACCAGTTCCTGCGCCGCTTTGTCCAGGCTCTGACGTCCCAGACGGCTTTGCGCGCCCAGAATAATGGTCAGAAGATTCGAGAAATCATGCGCCAGCCCATTGGTCAGCTGTGCTGCCAGTTCGCGTTTATGGGTCTGTGCCAGCGCCGCACGTGCCTGGGCTTCTTCGGTGATATCCATCGACAGGATATAGACACCGCTGACCGCACCGGCCTCGCTTCTGTCCGGCGTAAAGGCCACCCGGATCCGCCGGCTGGAGACGTCATCGGTGAATTCAAATACGTTGGATGTGCCCTGAAATGCGCGGTCCAGCGAGGGTTTGATCTGATCATAAGCGCCGCCGTCCAGCGTCTCCGATATCAGCTTGCCGGTGATCTCGGACGGGCGTGAGGGCATCACTGTGCTGAGCTGCCGGTTGGAATAGGTATAGCGCCGCGCCCGGTCAATCCGGGCGATATGGGCGGGCATCATTTCTGCGGTCATCCGCGCCCGTGCCGCCATCTCGGTCAGCTCGTGCTGGGTCTCCTGCAAGGTCGCGTTTGTCGCTGCCAAAGCCCGGTTGCTGGCGCTTAATTCTTCTGCATATTCAAACACCTGCTCGGCCAGATCATCCGAGCGGCTGCGCAGCAATCGCTCCTGAACTTTCAGCGCGGTGATGTCAGTATAGACCGCGACCCAGCCGCCGGACGGCAGCGGGCTGCCCTCGATCGAAATGGTGTCGCCATTGGCGCGCTGTCGTTCCAGATAATGCGGCTCAAAGGCGCGCGCCTGATCCACCCGGTCCTGCACAAAGGCCTCCGGATCTTCTACTTCGTCATATTCGCCCCGCTGCACCAGGTAGCGGATGGTGTCTTCAAAGCGGGCCCCCGCCGTGGTCAGCTCTTTTGGCAGATCAAACAGGTCACGATAGCGCCGGTTGCAGACCACCAGCCGCAGGTCCTGGTCGAAAATCGACAGCGCCTGGGCAATCAGGTTCAATCCGGACTGGGTCAGAGCCAGGGTCTTGGACGTCATAAAATCACCCTCCGCCTGTCTGGCTACCAGCAAGGGCGGGCAGGGGAAAGCCCTTTGCGCGCTGTTACAATTCGTTAGGATTGCGACAAAGTTAAGAAATGTTTGACCTGAAAGATCAGTCTCGTCACGGTTGGACCAAAGCGGATTCGTATAAAAGCCGCGACCGCCAGAGCCGGGCTCTGGTGCAGGGAGGATTGGATTTGATAACTTTAGCGCAGCCCCGCGGGGGGCTTGTTTCTGTTCCTGCGCTTCTGGCCCGGAACGCGAGAGAATTCGGTAACGCTCCTGCGTTCCGTGAAAAAGAATATGGCATCTGGCAAAGCTGGACCTGGGCGGAGGCGGCGGAGGAAATCCGCGCCATCGCGCTCGGCTTCCTTGCTCTGGGCATGGAGCCCGGCGACCATGTGGCGGTGATCGGGCGCAACCGCCCGTCGCTCTACTGGACCATGGTGGCGGCGCAGATGGCCGGCGCCGTTCCGGTGCCACTCTATCAGGACGCGGTGGCGGACGAGATGGAATATGTGCTCGACAACTGCGGCGCCCGCTTTGTGATCTGCGGCGACCAGGAACAGGTCGACAAGGTGATCGACGCTCAGGAAACTGTGCAACACATTGAACATGTGATCTATGTCGACAAACGCGGCATGCGCAAATACGACCACAGCCACCTCAATGCGCTGGCGGATATCTCGGCCGAGGGCCGCGCCGCCCATTCCCGCCTTGAAGATGAGCTCGACCGGCGCATCGCCGCGCTGGACTACGACAGCACCGCTGTGATGCTTTACACATCCGGCACCACCGGCCGGCCCAAAGGCGTGGTGCTTTCCAACCGCAATGTGGTTGAGACCGCGCGCAACTCTTCTGAGTTTGACCACCTCGGCCCGAACGAGGAAATCCTCGCTTATCTGCCGATGGCCTGGGTTGGTGATTTCATCTTTTCCGTCGGCCAGCAAATGTGGTGCGGCTTTTGCGTCAACTGCCCCGAGAGCGCGGAGACAATGATGACCGACCTGCGCGAAATCGGGCCGACATACTATTTCGCCCCGCCGCGCATCTTTGAAACCCAGCTGACCAATGTGATGATCCGCATGGAAGATTCCGGGCGCTTCAAAAAGAAACTGTTCGACTATTACATGGCGCATGCCCGCAAGGTTGGTAGCGATATCCTCGACGGCAAACCGGTCTCCTTCGTGGACCGGCTGCAATATAAGATGGGCGATCTGTTCATCTATGGTCCGCTGAAAAACACGCTTGGCCTGTCCCGCGTCCGCATCGGTTACACCGCCGGCGAAGCGATCGGCCCGGAACTGTTTGATTTCTACCGCTCGCTGGGGATCAACCTGAAACAACTCTATGGCCAGACCGAAGCGACGGTGTTCATCACTCAGCAACCGGACGGCGAAGTGCGCTCCGATACGGTTGGCGTGCCTTCGCCCGGGGTTGAGGTCAAAATTGATGACAGCGGCGAAGTGTTCTACCGCTCGCCCGGCACTTTTGTTGAATATTACAACAATCCCACCTCCACCGCCGGCACCAAAGACGCCGAGGGCTGGGTCGCCACCGGCGATGCGGGTTTCATTGAAAAATCATCCGGTCACCTGCGTATTATTGACCGGGCCAAAGACGTTGGCAAAATGGCCGACGGTCGCATGTTCGCGCCTAAGTTCGTGGAAAACAAACTCAAGTTCTTCCCCAATATTCTTGAGGCTGTTGTCTTCGGTAACGGGCGCGACATGTGTACCGCTTTCATCAACATCGACCTGACCGCGGTGGGCAACTGGGCCGAACGCAACAACATCGCGTATGCCTCCTATCAGGAGTTGGCGGGCCATCCTCAGGTGCTGGACACGATCCAGCAGCATATTTCTGAGGTGAACAACTCCATTGCGCAGGATGAAATGTTGTCGGGCTGCCAGGTCCACCGTTTTATTGTGCTGCACAAAGAGCTGGACGCGGATGACGGCGAAATGACCCGCACCCGCAAGGTGCGCCGCAATGTGGTCGAAGAAAAATACAGTGACCTGCTGGACGCGCTCTACGCCGGGGAAAGCTCGATCTATACCGAAACCGAAGTCACCTATGAAGACGGTCGCAAAGGATCGATCTCCGCCACGCTGGAACTGCGTGACGCGGCGATCCAGAGCGGTACAACAAGGATGGCCGCAGAATGAATGTTATGAGCCCGGACAGCTATGTGACCGCCGACGGCCGCACAATTGGCGGCACGCTGATGGAGATGAAAAACATCACCCTGCGTTTTGGCGGTGTGGTCGCTATCAAAGATATCTCCTTTGACATCCGCGAAGGTGAGATCCGCGCCATCATCGGTCCCAATGGCGCCGGAAAATCGTCGATGCTGAACGTGATCTCCGGATTTTACGTGCCGTCCGACGGGGACGTCTGGTTTGACGGCGCGATACGTCCGAAAATGCGGCCCTATCAGGTGGCGCGCCAGGGCATTGCGCGTACGTTTCAGAACATCGCTCTGTTTGAAGGCATGTCGGTGCTCGACAATATTATGACCGGCCGGCTGACCAAAATGAAATCCAACATGCTGAGCCAGGCCATCTGGTGGGGCAAAGCCCAGAAGGAAGAAACCGAGCACCGGGAAAAGGTCGAGAACATCATCGACTTTCTGGAAATCCAGACCATCCGCAAAACTCCAGTTGGCAACTTGCCCTATGGTCTGAAAAAGCGGGTCGAGCTGGCGCGTGCTCTTGCGGCGGAACCAAGGCTTCTGCTGCTGGATGAACCCATGGCCGGGATGAATGTCGAAGAAAAAGAAGACATGTCCCGTTTCATTCTCGATGTGAACGATGAGTTTGGTACCACTATCGCGCTGATCGAACACGATATGGGTGTGGTGATGGATCTGTCGGACCGCGTGGTGGTGATGGATTACGGCCGCAAAATCGGCGACGGCACACCGGATGAGGTGCGCAACGATCAAAAGGTGATCGACGCCTATCTGGGGGTCAGCCATGACTGACGCCGCAATGTTCTCAGATGTTCATGCTTTTGCACAACCCATGGCTCGGAATGTGCAATTTTCATATAAGTTCGGAGGGGTTAACTAATGCCTGACCAGTTTCTCTATGCGGTCGAGGTCATCATCAACGGGTTGATGGCCGGCGTGCTCTACGCGCTTGTGGCGCTGGGTTTTGTGCTCATTTTCAAAGCTTCCGGCATTTTCAACTACGCCCAGGGTGTGATGGCGCTTTTTGCCGCGATGACCCTGGTGGGTATTCAAAAGGGGCAGATCCCTTTTGCTAAGCTTATCAACACGGTAATGGGCACAGAGCTCGAGCACTTCCCCTGGACGGTGCCGGTGATCCCGGCCATCATTCTCGCTTTTGGGGTGATGATCCTGTTCGCGATTATCGTGGAAAAATATATACTTAAACACCTGGTGAACCAGCCGGAGATCATCCTGTTCATGGCGACCATTGGTCTGGCCTATTTCATGGAAGGTTTTGGCGACATCATGTGGGGCCCCGAGATCAAGAAACTAGATGTAGGGTTGCCACAGGGCGGATCATTTTGGATCGAAGACATGACCATTGGGCTGGGCGGCGAAAATTTCTACGGGTTTTTCATCGACAAACTCGACATGGTCGCCACAGTTGTTGCCATCCTTCTGGTCGCCGCGCTGACGATTTTTTCGCAATATTCCAAACAGGGCCGTGCCCTTCGCGCCGTGGCCGATGACCACCAGGCCGCCCTGTCGGTCGGCATCTCCCTGCGTTTCATCTGGGTGTTGGTCTGGTCCATTGCGGGTTTTGTTGCCCTGGTCGCAGGCATCATGTGGGGTGCCAAGTCAGGCGTACAGTTTTCCCTTTCATTGATTGCACTTAAAGCACTTCCGGTGCTGATGCTTGGTGGCTTTACCTCGATCCCGGGGGCCATTGTTGGTGGCTTGATCATCGGTGTCGGAGAAAAGCTGTTTGAATTCTCCATCGGCCCGCTTGTGGGCGGCGCGACCGAGAATTGGTTCGCCTATGTGCTGGCATTGATCTTCCTCGTCTTCCGTCCGCAGGGGCTGTTTGGCGAAAAAATCATCGAAAGGGTTTGAGGCAATGAAACTCTGTTCGATTTCTTATGTCACAGGCTGGTCGGCGTTCAGCTCTTTCGGCTCCGGCAGCTATCTGCGACTTTCCAGGGGGGTACTCTGATGTTTTACCGTGAGGCGGGCGACTTTAAGACGTCCTATGAAGATGACAGCCAGACGTTCCCAATCAAATTTGACCGGCTGCGTTACTATGCGGTCCTGGCGGTTGCATTCGGGATTATTCCTTTTATTATCAATGACTATTGGGCGAACGCCGTCTTTGTTCCCTTGATGATCTACACGATCGCAGCCATCGGTCTGAACATCCTGACTGGCTATTGCGGCCAGGTCAGCCTGGGCACCGGCGGGTTCATGGCGGTGGGCGCATATGCCAGCTACAAACTGATGACGAGCTTTCCCGACGTGTCGATCCTGATCCACATTCTGCTGGCCGGAGCCGTTACTGCGGTTGTCGGTGTTCTCTTTGGCCTGCCATCCCTGCGGATCAAAGGGTTCTATCTTGCGGTCGCAACCCTGGCGGCGCAGTTCTTCCTGGTGTGGTTGTTCAATAAAGTGCCGTGGTTTTACAACTATTCGGCTTCTGGTCAGATCACCGCGCCGGAGCGTACGGTGCTCTCCATTCCTGTCACCGGAGCAAACACAGATGCCTGGGCCAAATACATGGTCGTGTTGCTGTTTGTAACCGGCTGCGCCTGGCTTGCGCGCAATTTGACACGTGGTTCTTTGGGCCGTTCATGGATGGCCATCCGCGACATGGACATCGCAGCTGAAATTATCGGGGTGAACCCGCTCAAGGCGAAACTGTCTGCATTTGCAATCAGCTCTTTTTTCATTGGTGTCTCCGGCGCCTTGTTCTTTTCCGTTTATCTCGGCGCGGCGGAAGTCGGAGAAGCCTTTGGAATTCAAAAGTCATTTCTGATCCTGTTCATGGTTATCATTGGCGGGCTGGGCTCGATTTTTGGATCCTTTGCGGGGGCGGCCTTTATGGTTCTGATGCCGGTTTTGATGAAAAATATCTTTGTCGGTGCGCTCGGCTGGCCGACTGATCTGGCCGCGCATCTCGAATTCATGGTGATCGGGGGGTTGATCATTGTGTTCCTGATCCTTGAACCCCACGGGCTTGCGCAACTCTGGCGCATTGCCAAGGAGAAATTGCGACTTTGGCCATTCCCGCATTAAGCGGGGGGCTGACAAAATAGGACCAGGGCAAACCTGGCACGTTGAAACCATCAATTTGATATCCACGGGAGGAGACAACTGATGAAATTTAGATTGACCAAGCTGGCCGTACTGGCCTTTTTGACCGCAGCGCCCGCAATGGCATCGGAGCTGGTATTCCCTTCGCTCAGCTATCGCACAGGCCCATACGCGGCCGGTGGCATTCCTTATGCTGACGGCTATGCGGACTATTTTACCCTTTTGAATGAACGCGATGGCGGCATCGGCGGCGTAAAAACAAAAATCATTGAATGCGAAACCGGCTATAATACCGAGAAGGGTGTTGAATGTTATGAGGCCACCAAGGGCGAAGGCGCTCTGGTCTATAACCCGCTGTCCACAGGCATCACCTATCAGCTGATCCCAAAAGTGACCGCTGACGGTATTCCGCTTTACACACCTGGTTACGGGCGTACATCCGCGGCGAACGGCAAAGTGTTCTCCAACGTGTTTAACTTCCCGGCTAACTACTGGAATGCGGCCTCATTGGCGGTGAACCACTTGCTGGACATCAACGGCGACGATCTGCAGGGCAAGAAAGTCGCGCTGCTCTATCACAACTCCGCTTATGGCAAAGAGCCGATCCGGACATTGGAAGAACTGGCCAAGAAACATGGCTTTGATCTGACGTTGCTGCCGGTTGATCATCCCGGTCAGGAGCAAAAATCCCAGTGGCTGCAAATCCGCCGTGAACGTCCTGACTATGTGCTGATGTGGGGCTGGGGTGTGATGAACCAGGTCGCCATTCAGGAAGCCGCAAATATCCGTTTTCCAATGGAAAACTTTATCGGCGTCTGGTGGTCCGGTGGTGAACCTGACGTGCTCCCTGCCGGTGATGCGGCCAATGGCTACAAGGCTGTGACCTTCCAGGGTGTTGGTTCTGAGTATCCGGTTTTTGAGGATGTTCAGGAATATGTTGTCGACAAAGGTCTTGCGGCCGGTGCTGGCGATAATATCGGTACGGCGCTGTATAACCGGGGCTTTTATGCCGCGATGCTGATGGCTGAATCTGCGCGCAATGCACAGGATATCGCCGGCAACGTTGAAATCACCCCGGCCAATATGCGCGACGGGATGGAAGCACTGACGATCACCGAAGTGCGGATGACTGAGCTTGGCATGCCAAACTTCGGCCCGGCATTCTCCGTCACCTGTGAGAACCATGGTGGTCCGGGCACCGGGGCGATCCAGCAGTGGGATGCTTCCGCGCAGACATGGTCGCTGATTTCGGATTTCGGCCCATCTGACATGGAAATCATCCAGCCACTTATCGATGCAGATTCAAACGCTTATGCGGCTGAAAACAACATCGAACTGCGGTGTAACTGATCCAATTCCAGAGGGCTGGCAACCGCTGGCCCTCTGATCCAAACACGTAATTCGGGATAAAACTGATGCTCGACACGGGACACACAACAGAGACCTTGCTTGAGGTCAACAATATCGAAGTGATCTATAGCCATGTGATCCTGGTGTTGAAAGGGGTCAGCCTGACGGTGCCCAAAGGCGGGATTATCGCTTTGCTGGGTGGCAACGGCGCGGGCAAGACCACGACGCTGAAGGCGATTTCTAACCTGCTTCACTCGGAGCGTGGCGAGGTCACCAAGGGCTCGATTACCTACCAGGGTCAGGTCATTAATGACCTGGCACCCGCCGATCTGGTGCGCAAAGGCGTGATCCAGGTGATGGAAGGACGTCATTGTTTTGAACACCTTACCGTTGAAGAAAACCTGTTAACCGGGGCCTATACTCGCAAATCAAAACGGGAAACGGCGCAGGATCTGGAAATGGTCTACAGCTATTTCCCGCGGCTGAAAGAGCGGCGCAAAAGCCAGGCGGGTTACACGTCGGGCGGCGAGCAGCAGATGATCGCGATCGGGCGGGCTTTGATGAGCCGGCCGGAGATGGTTCTGTTGGATGAGCCGTCCATGGGGCTGGCGCCACAACTGGTGGAACAGATCTTTGAGATTGTAAAATCTATCAATGAAAAAGAAGGGGTTACCTTCCTTCTGGCCGAGCAGAATACCAATGTTGCACTGCGTTATGCCCATCACGGATACATTCTGGAATCGGGACGTGTTGTGATGGAAGGCTCCGCAGCCAATCTGCGCGAAAACCCTGATATTAAAGAGTTTTACCTCGGCATGTCGGAAGGCGGCCGCAAGAGTTTCCGGGACGTTCGGTCCTATCGTCGTCGCAAGCGCTGGCTGGCGTAACCAGGAGAATATTATGTCCTTTTTTGACCGTTTAGAAACGCGGAGCACTGATGAACGTGCCTCCGCGCTGGCCCAGGCCTTGCCGGCGCAAATCGTTAACGCGATGAAGGCGCCAGGCTATGAGACGCTGCTTTCCGGGGTGGATGCCGCCTCAGTTACGGATGCTAAGGCACTGGCAGAGCTGCCGGTTCTGCGTAAATCCGACCTGGTGAACGCACAGAAAAAAAATGCACCATTTGGGGGTTTTACCACCCTGGCGGCGCATCAGATGGACCATATTTTCCAGTCCCCCGGTCCAATCTATGAACCCGGGCGCAGCAGCGATGACTGGTGGCGCATGGGGCGGTTTCTGCATGCGGCAGGCATCGGCAAAGGCGATATCGTTCAGAACTGTTTTGGCTATCACCTGACCCCGGCGGGGATGATTTTTGAAAACGGCGCACGCGCTGTCGGTGCTGCGGTGATTCCGGCGGGCACCGGGCAGACCGAATTGCAGGTGCGTGCGGCGCAAGACATTGGAACCACTGCATATGCTGGTACGCCGGACTATCTGAAAATCATCCTGGAAAAGGCCGATGCCATGGGCATCAGCCTGGGCATTACCAAGGCCGCTGTTGGCGGCGGCGCGCTGTTTCCGTCCTTGCGTCAGTATTATGCGGATCGCGGCATCGCCTGTCTGCAATGCTATGCCACCGCCGATCTCGGCAATATCGCCTATGAATCCGCAGCGATGGAGGGGATGATTGTCGATGAGGGCGTGCTTGTCGAAATCGTGCGCCCCGGCACTGGTATTCCGGTGGCGCCGGGTGAAGTGGGCGAGGTGGTGGTGACATCGCTGAACCCTGACTACCCGCTTATCCGCTTTGCCACCGGTGATCTGTCAGCCGTGATGGAGGGCGTAAGCCCTTGTGGCCGCAGCAATACGCGCATCAAAGGCTGGATGGGGCGCGCCGATCAGACCACCAAGATCAAGGGCATGTTTGTACGTCCGGAGCAGGTCGCCGATTTTGTCGCCGCCCATCCGGAGATCAGCAAAGCCCGTGTCATTGCCACAAGAGAGGGCGATATGGATGCGCTGACGGTGCAGGTTGAAGCTGCCGGTGGCGACACAGATGCCTGGGCGACGTCCGTGGTTGCGACGTTGAAAATGAAGGGCAGGATTGAGCAGGTTTTGCCCGGATCTTTGCCGAACGACGGCATCGTTATTGACGATCAGCGCGACTACGATAGTTAACCAGGCGTTCGCAGTCCTGGTCTCTTCCCCGGGGCTGCGAACTTATATGAATTTTGCACATTTCAGGGCATGGGTTGTGCAAAACCAGACCCGAAACGTGAACATCTGAAATT
The DNA here is from genome assembly GCF_003333265.1 of Candidatus Halocynthiibacter alkanivorans. GTDB lineage: Bacteria > Pseudomonadota > Alphaproteobacteria > Rhodobacterales > Rhodobacteraceae > Halocyntiibacter_A > Halocyntiibacter_A alkanivorans. Next base: position 23,339 of record NZ_QOLB01000112.1, on the reverse strand, counting down.
GGCACAGGATTGTCAGAGTTGATCTGGCGTGATTGTCTGTCTCTGTCCGGTCCGGTGATCTCGGGCTCAGCAAGTTGCGGGTGGTCAGATGTTGAACAGAGTTTTGATTTACACCAGACGCGTTGAAGAAATGGTCGCGTTCTATCATCTTCATTTTGGATTCACTGCCGTGCAGGCCGAGGGCGACCGGATTGTCGAGCTGACGGATCCGGATGGCGGAACGGGGCTGCTGCTGCATCCGGCCGGCAAAGGCCAGAAACAGGGGCAGTCACTCGTGAAACTGGTGTTTACGGTTCCGGATGTGGTGGCGTTTTGTCAGGCGGCCGGCGCGAAGGGGCTGGAGTTCGGGCCGGTTCATCACGGCGACGGCTATGAATTCGCCAATGCACGCGATCCGTCCGGCAACCCGGTTTCGGTGAGCACGCGGCCACAGGTCTGAGCTGCAAGTGGCGGGGCATCACCTGGCGCGGCGCCAGACCCGACCGGCTCCGCGACAATTTTTGTCGCCGCAGCGGGTCCACCTGCTGCCAATTGCTGCCCGCTCGTCAGGAGCCGGCTTTGCCCGCAACGATAAACAGCGCTTTGCCCGGCGCCGTCTGCCAGCGGTAATTGATCTCAAACCCGGCGCGGGTCAGGCTGTCTTGCAGATCCTGGCTGGTAAAGACCCGCAGCACCGGCAACAGGCCGAGCGCGTGGCCCAGCGGCGCGATGAATTTGAAAAAACCCATCTTGTCGCCAAGGCAGGCGGTGCTGCTGATGAAAAATCCACCCGGTCTCAATGCCTGATGTAGTCTGGCGATCACCGCGTCCCTGTCCTCCACCAGGTGCAGAATGCTGAGCGCAAGCACCACATCATAGCCCGCGTCGGGCAGCTCGATTTCATCGATGGCCGCCTGTTCAAACCGGACATTTCTGACATTGGCGGCGCTGGCTTTGTCGCGGGCAAAGGCGAGCATCTTTTCCGAGATATCCACCGCGCGGATGTGGTGCACAAAAGGCGCGTGGGTGATTGCGGTGCTGCCGGTGCCGCAGCCAATTTCCAGCAGCTCCATCTCAGGCTCCAGATAATCCTGGGTGACCTGCAGTTTGTGCCGGTAAGCGGCTTCATCGGCGACGGGGGAGCGGGCATAACGTTTGGCGATCCGGTCCCAGAATTTGCCTGCATGCGCCATGGTGGTCTCCCTGTTGCGTGATCTGAATAGCTGTTTGGCGAGATCCTCTGTGTTTGTGCATCAGTTTCGCGCCGGGCGCTTTGCCGGTCAACGGTGACAAATATCTCTGAGGTCCCCGTGCCTCTGGTGGTTTTGGCTGCGCTGCAGGCCTGGTCGGCTGACTGGCGCGTTTGCAAGGGCGTTTACTGGCCCGTTGACAGGGCGGCTGGCCAGCGCGTAAAAATCTGGGGCAACCTACTGGGCGCTGAGCGCGGTTGGCGAAAGCCGGCAACCGCAGCGCAAGGCCCCGTTCGTGTGTGTGGTTGTCGCGATGTTTTCGGGGTCGTCTCTTGGAGAGCGCTGATGAGAACTATTATTGAACCCTTCCGCATCAAATCGGTCGAAACCATCCGCATGACGACGCGCGAACAGCGCCGCGAGCTGCTGACTGCCGCGCATTACAATCTGTTTGGGTTGCAGTCCAAAGACGTGCTGATTGATCTGCTGACCGACAGTGGCACCGGCGCGATGAGCTCGGAGCAATGGGCGGCGATGATGCGCGGAGATGAGAGCTATGCCGGGTCGCCTTCGTTCGCCCGGTTCACCGCGGCGGTGCAGGATCTGATGCCGTTTGAGCATATCATTCCGACCCACCAGGGACGGGCGGCGGAGGCAATTCTGTTTTCGATCCTGGGCGGGGCGGGACGCAACATTCCCAACAACACCCATTTTGACACCACCCGGGGCAATATCGAATCCAGTGGTGCGCGTGCTTTTGATCTGGTGATTGAAGAGGGCAAGGACCCGGCCAGCTTGCATCCGTTCAAGGGCAATATGGATCTGACGCGGCTTGAGGCGTTCATGGTGGAGCATGGCGACACGGTGCCCTGCGTGATGATCACCCTGACCAACAATGCCGGCGGTGGCCAGCCGGTGAGCCTGGAAAATATCCGGGCGGTGGCTTTGATCGCGCGGGCGCATGGCAAGCCCTTTATCATCGACGGTTGCCGGTTCGCCGAAAACGCCTGGTTCATCAAACAGCGGGAACCAGGCCAGGGCGACCGGTCGATCAAGGATATCGTGCGCGACTGTTTTTCCTGCGCAGATGGTATGACCATGAGCGCCAAGAAGGATGGTTTTGCCAATATCGGCGGTTGGCTGGCGCTGAATGACGGCGAGCTGGCCGCTTTGGCGCGGGCAAAACTGATCCAGACCGAGGGCTTTCCGACCTATGGCGGCCTGGCTGGGCGCGATCTTGAGGCGATTGCCCAGGGGCTGGTGGAAATCGTCGACGAGGATTACTTGCGCTACCGCATCCGCACCAACGAATACATCGTTGAGCGTTTGGACGCGCTTGGCATTCCGGTGGTGAAACCGGCCGGCGGACACGCGGTGTTCATTGATGCGCGCAGGTGGTTGTCCCATATTGACCCGCTGCAGTATCCCGGTCAGGCGCTGGCCTGTGCGCTTTATGAGGTCGGCGGCATCCGCAGCTGCGAGATCGGCACCGTGATGTTTGGCCGTCAGCCCGATGGCAGCGAAGTGCCGGCGATGATGGATCTGGTGCGGCTGGCGATGCCGCGTCGCACCTATACCCAGTCCCATGCCGATTACATCGTTGAGGTGTTTGAAGAGTTGGTGGCGCAGAAAGACGCGCTGCGCGGCTACCGGATCAGCTGGGAGCCCAAAATGATGCGGCATTTCTCCTGCCATTTTGAACCGCTGGACTGATCTTAGTGTCGTGAACGTTGGAAGGGCCGTCCATGTGGGCGGCCCTTCTGCATGGTGATTTGGCTTATGCGGCCCAACGCAGGGCGGCGTTGGCGATGCGGGCACCATAGTGATGCGCGGTGCGCTGATCTGCGGAAGGTGGCGCTACATCCGGGCCGGCATCCGCCAGCGACTGAGCCATCGCGCCCAGGCTGGCGCCCATGCGGTTCATGTTGTCGTCAGAGCCGTTGCTGGCGTTGTTGCCGGGCGGCAGATCCAGCCCGACCCAGATCATGCCGTGCTGGGCGGCAAAGACCGACAGGGTCTGCAACGTGCCGGTTTTGTCGCCGACCTGGCTGGCGGAATTGGTGAAACCGCCGGCGATTTTATCCTTCCAGCTCAGGTTCATCCAGGCGCCGGAGGAGGCATCCATGAAGGCTTTGAACTGGGCAGAGACAGTACCCATATAGGTGGGGGAACCGAAGATGATGGCGTCTGTATCGGCGAACTGGTCGATGTTGTCAGCGGCCTCGGCGGCCTCAATGAGCACGGCGTCCACCCCGGTTACGGATTGTGCGCCGGCAAGAACGGCTTCGGCCTGAACTTTGGTGTGGCCGTAACCGCTGTGATAAACGACGGCGACTTTTGGTTTGCGAGTCATGTCTGTGCTTTCCTACTGTGTTGCTCTGTAATGCAAGTAGGCGGGTTGATAATTTTTAAAAAGTAGGTATTTTATAGTAACCACCCAGAAAGGACGTAAAATGAAGTTTTCAGAGGCACCAGTTTCCTGCCCGATGGACGGACTTTTACGTGTGATTTCAGGGCCATGGACCACATATATCCTGTGGCGTCTGGCGACGCATGAAATTGTCAGATTTGGCGAGTTGAAGCGGTTGGTCTCCGGGATATCGTCCCGTGTGTTGACTGAGAGGCTGCGCAAACTGGAGGATGCCGGGCTGGTGCACCGGGACTACAAACCGACGATTCCGCCGGAAGTGTCCTATTCGCTGACCGAACGCGGGCTGGAAATGCGCGACGTGCTGAACCAGCTGAACTGGCTGTCGCAGAAATGGCAGCTGTCAAACAACTGCATGCCGCTGGAGCGCGAGGGGCAGGCCGGGACCATTCGTAGTCCGTTGGCAGACGCTGAGCCGGGGAGTGAAAATGAGGACACTTCGGGCGCGCGCTGAGGCCGGCAGCTATGCCCTGTCTGCATGCGCCGCCAGAGCAGCGGATTTGCTTGCCGGGGTGAAGCTGTGCCCGGGGCGGTAATCATAGCCCAATGAAACGGCGGGCCCGGAAAAAATCCAGGCCCGCGATGCTTTCTTGTCCGTGCCTGTGGCCCGTACTTGTGGCCCGTGCTTGCAGCCGAGGTTTGCGGCCCAGGTTTGTAGTTCGGGCTTCTGGCCGGTTTTTGCCTGTAGCCAGCGGCTGCGCCCGGCGGAGAGCACTCAGTCGATGCGCTGGAATTCTGAGATCTTCCAGCAGTGGTCAAAGGTGAACACATCTACACCGCCGAGCCGGTCCATCCATTTGGCTTCAACCTCATCCGCGCATTGACGGGCGACACGGTCAAAGGCGATTTTTACCACGGCCCAGATATTATTGCCGCCACCACGTTCCATTGCTTCACCAAAAGCGGCGCCAAAATCCATTGCGCCATTGGCTTTGCCAGCCGCAACAACGATGTCATCAAAATAGGCGATCTGGGTCTCGACATCGGCCCGGGTGCCGAGACGGGTCAGATGTCCGCCGATAAAATTGTCGAACTCATAGGTCAGGACCTGATCCTGGGCTGCAAAAAAGCCCTCCACGTCTTCGGCCAGCGCCAGATCCGGGAAGGGGGTCCAGCCGGGAAACACCACATCCACCAGCATCAACACTTTTTGCTTTGGCGCATAGATGAATATATTGCCCGGGTTGTGGTTGACGCCGAGGTAGTCGAGCTGCAGCACCTGGGTGCCGATGTTCAGCGTCAGGCTGTCGTCAAATACCTGGGTCGGCACCGGACGGTTGGGGTCTTGTTTTTCGGTGAGATGGCGCGCGGTTTCCTGTTGCGCGATGATGGTGACGCCAGGTCCGTAAAGTGATGCGGCGCCGATATGGTCACCGTGGCTGTGGCTGTAGATCACATGGGTGATAGGCTCGTCCGTCACGCTGGCCACCGCATTGAGCAGGTTTTGCCCCATGCTGGGCGGTGCATCGACGATGATCACGCCTTCGCCGGTGGTCAGGAACATGGTCTGATAGGTGCCGTCCGTCAGCCAGTAAAGCCCGTCGCCAAGTTCCTGGGTCATGTAGCCCATTTGCTGGTCAACCATCGGGCCCATGGCCGCGTCCGGCACCGGGGCGAACATGGCCCCCATGTCTTCTTGCGCGAGAGACATGCCGGTGGCGGCAAGCCAGCCCAACAGCGCCGCTGTGATGGGGGAAGTGAGAGATGTCATGATTACCTCCATTGTAATGTGAAATTACGAAGGCCTGTATGGCGGGATTATTCGCCTGTTTGTGCCGGGGGTCAAGATTGGCGGCGGGTGTAGGTGCCCCACAGCAGAAACACGGCATCCCTGCGCGCATCGATTTAAAAAGCGCGCGGCAAAAGTTGGAGCTGGCGTGACGGAGGAGGTTTGGGGAGGCACCGGGCCGGTGGAATGACGCCCGCAAAGAAAAAGGGCCGTTCCGGAGAACGACCCTTTTAAATTCAGCTGCTGCTGACTTCAGCCCTGACGGGCTTTGAAGCGCGGCTGCGTTTTGTTGATGACATAAACGCGGCCTTTACGGCGCACGATACGGCAGTCACGGTGCCGGCTCTTCAGCGAGCGAAGCGAGTTGCGGACTTTCATAAGACCTTCTCCTACTTGCCGGCGCTGCTGCGCCAATTAAAACTGTGTCCTCAAGGGACGGGATGGTGGGCGTAACAAGGTTCGAACTTGTGACCCCTACGATGTCAACGTAGTGCTCTACCACTGAGCTATACGCCCGGAACCCGATGCCTGATACATGGTTCAAATGAACCCTTTACCAGAAATCCTGCTCGGTCTGCGTGCGTATAAATGGAGTCGGAGGGGCTTACAAGGGCTTACAGGGGGTTTTGATCAGGAAAAATTTGCCGCAAGATGATCGGGCAGAGGAGAAGGGATATTTATGAGCTCATTCCGTCTGATCCGGCCTGAAAAACAGGTCAGCGGCACCGTGTTTGCGGTGCCCCACAGCGGCCGCGCCTATCCGGCGGCATTTCTGGAGCAGTCGGTCTTGAGCCGGCAGGCGATTCGTTCGTCAGAAGATGCCTGGGTCGACCTGTTGTTTGAAGATGTGCCGCAGTTGGGGGCGCCGTTGCTGGTGGCAGAAGCGCCGCGTGCGTTTGTCGATCTGAACCGCAGCTGTGACGAGCTGGATCCGGCTTTGATTGCCGGGCTTGCACGGGTCGGGATAAATCCGCGGGTCAGCTCGGGTCTGGGGGTGATTCCCCGCGTTGTGGCTGGTGGGCGCGCGATTTACCGGGGCAAAATAACCGGCGCGGAGGCGGCGGAACGGCTGCAGCAGGTCTGGTACCCCTATCACGGCGCGCTGGATCAACTGCTGGCCGAGGCGGTGGCTTCTTTTGGCCAGTCGCTGCTGATTGATTGCCACTCGATGCCGCATGAAGCTGTGGCCCAGGTCGCCGGCGCACCGCAGATTGTGCTGGGGGACCGGTTTGGCGCCGCAACGGACAGCGATATCATGGACCAGGTGGAAGCGGCGTTTCAGCGCACCGGCTTGCGGGTGGCGCGCAATGCACCCTTTGCCGGTGTCTATATGGTGCGCCAGTATGGCCGCCCCTCGGTAGGGCGTCATGCGGTGCAGGTGGAAATTGACCGGGCGCTGTATATGGATGAGGCGGGGCTTACCCGCCACGGTGGTTTTGACGAATTAAAAGCAATGATGCGCGAGGTGGCCGCAGAGCTGGTGCAGATCGGGCGCAGTGACGTAAGGCTGGCGGCGCAGTAGCGGGCGAGACTGCCTGTGTCGATGCCAGTGCGTCGGCTGCGGATGGCGATGTGGCTGCCAACGCATGCTGTCAGAGGTTGCATCGGTGCGTGTGGCCAGTGAAGCCGCCGGTGGAAAATAACTGCAAATGTGGCCGGCGGTTGCTCTGACCTTCCAATCCGGATCGGCGCGGTGAACCTGTTCCGTGGCTTCGCCGGGTGAACCGGGTGCCGGGGTGGCGTGTTCTCAACCGGGTGCACTGCTTTGGACCCGTTGCTTTACGCCGGACTGGCCATCAGCGCAGGGAGCGGCCTTTTACAATCGCATCTTTGCCAAAGCGGGCGCGGATTTCATCGGTGGCGCGTTCGGCCTTTGCACGTTGGGAGGCTTTGGGATCGAGCAGGTCCTGGGTCAGGTCGGCCTGGCTGGAGGCGATGATATCGGACAATCCAACCCCGATCAGCCGGTAGGGGCCCTGATTGCCGACCTGGTCAAACAGGTCGCGGGCGGTGCGGTAGATGCGGTCGGCCATCTGGGTGGCGTCGGGCAGGGTCAGGCGGCGCGACAGGGAAGTATGGTCGTGGCGTTTGAGCTTGAGCGTGATGATGCGCCCGGCCCGGTCCCGCGCCTTGGCCCGGTCTGACACCTGTTCCGCCAGTCGCCAGATATGGCCGTCGAGAATTTCGGTGCTGCTGGTGTCCTCGGAAAACGTGGTCTCGTTGGAGATTGATTTCACCGGCGCATGGGCCGAGACCGGCCGGCGGTCTTCGCCGCGCGCCAGGTGCCAAAGCCTTTCGCCCATGGAACCAAAACGCTCGTGCAGATCGCGCCGGTCCCAGCGCAGCAGATCGGCAAATGTGCGGATGCCGGCGCGTTCCAGATTGGCGCGGCTGACAGCGCCCACACCCCAGATCAGGCTGACCGGGCGGTCGCGCAGAAAGTCATCGGTCTCCGCCTTGCCGATCACCGAAAACCCACGTGGTTTGTCCAGATCGGAGGCGACTTTGGCGAGGAATTTATTGTGCGACAACCCGATGGAGCCGGTAATGCCGATCTCGTCTTTCATCCGTTTCACCAGCCGGGCCAGCATCACTGCCGGCGGTGCGCCGTGTAATCTGGTGGTGCCGGTGAGATCCATGAAGGCTTCGTCCAGCGACAGCGGTTCAATCTTTGGGGTCAGCTCTTCCATCAGGGCGCGGATGGCGCGGGAGGCTTCGACATAGACTTCCATGCGCGGCTTCACGATCACCGCTTCGGGACAGAGTTTTAAGGCCTGGAACATTGGCATCGCCGAATGCACACCTTTGATGCGCGCAATGTAACAAGCAGTGGAGACCACGCCGCGCCGGCCGCCGCCGATGATCACCGGCTTGTCGCGGATTGCCGGGTTGTCGCGTTTTTCCACACTGGCATAAAAAGCGTCGCAGTCCATATGGGCGATGGACAGCTCAAACAGTTCCGGGTGCGATTTCACCCGGGGGCGCCCGCAGGAGGGGCAGCGGCGACCGCTCTCAAAGGGGGTCAGACAATCTCGGCACAGGCTGGGCATGGCGCCAGGATAGCGGTCGCAATTGCCGGCGACAATGCCTAGAGTTCAAATTGAGCCGCCGGAACAGGGGGTAAGAACTGGATTTTAATTATGGATAAGGTGAGGCCTGGAATGGATTTGGAAACGGTGCTGATTGATCTGTTGAGCGAGAACCTGATGCTGCTGTTGCTGGCGGGGTTCATTCTTTTATGCGTGATGCTTGGGGTGCGTATCGTACCGCAGTCGGAAAAATTTGTGGTTGAACGCTTTGGGCGGCTGCGCTCAGTGCTTGGGCCTGGCATTAACTTTATCGTGCCGTTTCTGGACCGGGTACGGCACAAGATTTCGGTGCTGGAGCGGCAGTTGCCCAACGCGAACCAGGATGCGATCACCGCGGACAATGTGCTGGTGGAAGTGGAGACTTCGGTGTTTTACCGCATATTAGAGCCTGAAAAGACCGTCTACCGGATCCGCGATGTGGATGCGGCGATTGCCACAACAGTGGCCGGTATCGTGCGTTCGGGCATCGGCTCGATGGAGCTGGATGAGGTGCAGTCCAACCGCCAGCAGTTGATTTCCCGCATCAAGGTGGAAGTTGAAGCGGCGGTGGATGACTGGGGCATTGAGGTGACGCGGGCGGAGATTCTCGATGTGAATCTCGACAATGCCACGCGCGAAGCGATGTTGCAGCAGCTGAATGCGGAACGGGCGCGCCGGGCGGCGGTCACCGAGGCCGAGGGCAGCAAACGCGCGGTCGAACTGAATGCGGATGCGGAACTTTATAAGGCGGAGCAGGCGGCCAAGGCGCGCCGGGTCTCGGCCGATGCGGAAGCTTACGCGACCGAGGTGGTGGCGCGCGCGATCAAGGAAAACGGCATTGAGGCGGCGCAGTATCAGGTGGCGCTGAAACAGGTCGAAGCCCTGGTGGCGGTCGGCGCCGGCGAAGGCAAGCAGACGGTGTTGTTGCCGGCGGCGGCGCTGGATGCATTTGGTGACGCGTTCAACATGCTGAAAGGTGGCAAATAATGTGGGATCTGTGGTGGGTCTGGGTCTCGGCGGCGCTGGTGCTGGCCATTCTTGAGATCATGGCACCTGCGTTCATTTTTCTCGGCTTTGCGCTGGGCGCGCTGGCGGTCGGCTTGTTGTTGCTGTTGCCACCGGCGGCGGCCTGGCTGGCGGGCGCGCTGCCACTGAAACTGGTGGTGTTTGCGCTGCTGTCGCTTTTGGCCTGGCTGATATTGCACAAGGTGTTTGGCCTGCGCAAAGGTCAGGTGAAGATCTGGCATCGTGACATCAACGATGACTGAGGCTCTTTGATCGCAAAGACCGGGCTTTGGCCCGTCACGATTGTATACAACAGGCCCTGCCAGAGATGGCGGGGCCTGTTCCTGTTCAGGCCAGTTTCAGGCCAGATTCAGGCGGGTGGCAGCAGCGCGTTGGCCCCGGCACTGTTTTGGCGCTTCGCAGGCGCTGCTCCGGGCTGTGCTGTCAGCGACCTGACCAGATGCACCAGCGGCAGCAACCCGTCGCCTTTCACCTGCCAGGAGATGGAAAAAGCGGTCAGGGCGAGCGCTTCGCTCCAGAATATCAGGCGCCAGCCGATGATCCACTCACTGGCGCTGGCACTGCTGTTGCGGGCGATGGAGAGCGCCAGAAACGCCAGCGTCATGCTGAGGATAATCCACCCGCAGACCGTGTAGATCCGGTTCTTGCTGCGGGTGAGGGCACAACGTGACGGATGCGGGCTGCCATGCGGGCTGCGCTGAAAATTGCTGAGGCAAAACACCGCGAGGCAGAAGAAAAACACCGCCGCAGGCACGCCGTGAAACAGAGAGATCAGGTCACGCGAATCCAACAGCAAATGCATAAGCGCGGTGGGAGAGGGGGACATGTCGGCGGGCGGGTTTGTCGGGGTCAGCACCACGCCCCAGACGGTGAGTGCCGCGAGAAGCGAAAGGTTCCGGTCGGTAAGCCAGGCTTCTTTGGGGTTGCGGCGTACCCGCTTCGGGTCCGGGAGGGCGCCCTGATAACAGGAGAGAAACAACGATATCGGACCGACAATCAGCGGCAGGATCACCCCGACGGGCCCGTAGTAGAACAGGCTGATGGAACCGGCAAACGGCACCTGGGGCAGGGCGGAGAGCAGCAGCAAAGACAGCGGAAGCAGCAAGGCGAGCCGGCCAGTTGCACGGCGCATACGCGTATAAACAAGCGTGGGGGATTCCAGGCTGGGGGTTTGTGAAAATATATTCATAAATGACATCCGGAAAAATATGCAGGGATAAAAAATCTACCCTGGCATATTTTGTCCCGAATGTCGTTTGTGACCTTAACCGGCGGCGAATTCGCGGAGCACGGCAAGTGCCGCGGCGCGCGGGTCTCCGGCCTGCCAGATGGGGCGGCCGACTACGATGTGGTCGGCGCCGTTGGCAATGGCCTGGGCCGGGGTGGCGATGCGTTTCTGATCGCCTGGAGCGGCACCCGCGGGGCGCACGCCGGGGGTAACGATGAGGCGGCCGGCCGCTTCGGGCAAAGCACGGATCAGCGCCGCTTCCTGCGGGGAGGCGATGATGCCGTCGGCGCCGGCGTCAAAGGCGCGCCCGGCGCGCTCCACCACCAGGTCAGGGATGTCGCCGGCTTTGATCTGCCCCGCATCCAGATCAGCGCGGTCCAGCGAGGTCAGGATGGTGACGGCGAGGATTTTGGTCTGGCTGTCAGCGGCGCCTTCTTTGGCGGCGCGCACCACATGGGGGTCGCCATGCACGGTGAGGAAATCGAGATTATACTGGGAGATGCCGCGCACCGCTTTTTCCACTGTGGCGCTGATATCAAACAGTTTCATGTCGAGGAAGATGCGTTTGCCAAACTCTTCTTTCAGCTCATTGGCCAGGGCCATACCGCCGCCGGTCAGCATGCCGAGACCGATTTTGTAAAAGGATACGCTGTCGCCCAGCTGTTCAGCCAGTTTCAGCCCGGCGAGGGCATTGGGGACATCAAGGGCGACGATCAGGCGGTCATCAGACATAGGGGCACTCCTGTTTTGCTGGCCTGTCATACGCGCAGCAGGGGCGTCCCGGCAAGCGGGCTTATTGCCTGGGGTAAATCCAGCCCATATCCGGGGATTCAGTGCAATACATATGGACCCAGATATAGCCGTGATGAAACAGCGCCAGCACCAGCGCGTTCCAGGAATGGGTCAGCAGGGCGATGGCCCAGAGGCCGAGGAAAGCGAGTGTGTACATCGCGTTGGGCACCCGGCGGAAGGCGCCGCGTCGCACCAGTGGCAGTTCCGCAATCTCGTCGCGGAAATGATCGCCGCCAAGCGCGCGGCGGATGGTGAAACGGGTGATGACGCTGTGCAGGGTCCAGAGCGCCGGCACCAGCAGCAGCAGGCCGAGCAGAAACTCCGCCGGTTCCCAGCGGCTGATCTGTGTCGGGTCAGTGAGCCCGCTGGCCAGCAGCGTCAACGGGCGCGCCGCCAGCAGCGGCAGGAACATCCAGCCCCAGACCAGCATGTCGCGGGCGCCAAACAGCCGGCTCATCACATTACGGTGCAATTGCAGCCGGAACACCAGCGCCACCAGCCCCTGGTGCAGCAGCGCCAGCGCGATCGAGAGCCGGGCCCAGCCGGTACTGTCGAGCCAGAGCAGGCTCTCATAGGTGGCGGTGTCCGTGGTTTCCGCGGTGGGCAGGGCCAGCAGACTGAGCGCACCGGTGCTCATCAGCACCGCCATGGCCAGGTGTTGCGGTTGACCCTGCAGCATATCGGTCCAGTGGCTGCGGGCCCTTATGTCAGCCAGCTTTGGCATGGGGGCTCCCCGGGACAGGTTTGATCGGTGTGAAACAATTATGCGCCGCCAGGGGATGTGCGGCAAGATGCTGTGAAGACGTAAACAATTTGATCTTGAACAGGGCCGGGGGCGCAACCACATGTTATGCAAGGTCCTGAACGTGGGCGTGCCGGTTGCGGGCGCTCTGAGACGGGACGCTTGTTAAAAGGAGAAGACGATGGACATGGAAAAGTTCACCGAGCGCTCGCGCGGGTTTCTGCAGGCGGCGCAAACCATTGCGGTGCGCGAAAATCACCAGCGCTTGTTGCCCGAACACCTGTTGAAAGCCCTGATGGATGACGGCCAGGGTCTGGCCAGTAATCTGATCAATGCGTCCGGCGGATCGAGCGCGCGCGTGGTTGAGGCGCTGGACGCGGTGCTGGCAAAAATGCCGAAAGTCACCGGCGACGGCAGCCAGACCTATATGGATCAGTCGACGACAAAAGTGCTGGATGAGGCGCTTAAACTGGCGAAAAAAGCCGGCGACAGTTTTGTGCCGGTCGAACGTATTCTGACCGCTCTGGCGGTGGTGCGCTCCAAAGCCAAAGAGGCGCTGGATGCCGGTGCGGTCACCGCGATGAAGCTGAACACCGCCATCAATGAGGTGCGCAAGGGGCGCACGGCGGACAGTGCCAGCGCCGAGGATGGCTTTGACGCGCTGAACAAATACGCGCGCGATCTGACCGAAGCGGCCCGGGCGGGTAAAATCGACCCTATCATTGGGCGCGACGAGGAAATCCGCCGTGCGATGCAGGTGCTGAGCCGGCGCACCAAGAACAACCCGGTGCTGATCGGGGAGCCTGGCGTGGGCAAAACCGCGATCGCCGAGGGTCTGGCGCTGCGCATCATCAGTGGTGACGTGCCGGAGTCCCTGCGCAACAAAAAGCTGATGGCGCTGGATATGGGCGCTTTGATCGCCGGGTCGAAATACCGCGGCGAATTTGAAGAGCGGCTGAAATCGGTGCTGAAGGAGATCGAAGCGGCGGCGGGGGAGATCATCCTCTTTATTGACGAGATGCACACCCTTGTCGGGGCCGGCAAGGCCGATGGTGCTATGGATGCGGCCAATCTGATCAAACCGGCGCTGGCGCGGGGCGAGTTGCATTGTGTCGGTGCCACCACGCTGGATGAATACCGCAAATATGTCGAAAAAGACGCCGCGTTGGCGCGGCGGTTCCAGCCGATCCAGGTGCAGGAGCCGACCGTCGAGGACACCGTGTCGATCCTGCGCGGCATCAAGGACAAATATGAGGTGCACCACGGGGTGCAGATCAGCGACAATGCTCTGGTGGCGGCGGCGACGCTGAGCCATCGCTACATCACCGACCGGTTCCTGCCCGACAAAGCGATCGATCTGATTGACGAGGCCGGGGCCCGGCTGCGTATGGAAGTGGACAGCAAACCCGAAGAGCTCGACGCGCTGGACCGTGAGATTCTGCAAAAACAGATCGAAGCGGAAGCGCTGCGCCGGGAAGAGGACAAGGCGTCAAAAGACCGGCTGGGCAAGCTGGAAGAAGAGCTGGGCAACCTGAGCCAGCGCTCGGCCGAAATGACGGCGCAGTGGCAGGCGGAGCGCGACAAGCTTGAGGGTGCACGCGATCTGAAGGAATATCTGGAACAGGCGCGGGCCGATCTTGAGATCGCCAAACGGGAGGGCAACCTGGCCCGGGCCGGCGAGCTGTCTTACGGCGTCATTCCGGAGCTGGAAAAGAAGATCTCTGAGGCCGGCGGCGCGGATGATATGCGTCTGGTTGGCGACAAGGTGCATGCCGAGCAGATCGCCCAGGTGGTGGAGCGCTGGACCGGCATTCCCACCGGCAAAATGCTGGAGGGCGACCGCGAGAAACTGCTGCGCATGGAAGAGGCGCTGGGCCAGCGGGTGATTGGTCAGGCCCCGGCGGTGCGGGCACTTTCCAATGCGGTGCGCCGGGCACGCGCGGGGCTGAATGATGAGAACCGGCCTTTGGGTTCGTTTCTGTTTCTGGGGCCGACCGGCGTGGGTAAGACTGAGCTGACCAAAGCGGTGGCGGAGTTCCTGTTTGATGACGACAGCGCCATGGTGCGGATCGACATGTCCGAATTCATGGAAAAACACGCGGTGGCGCGGCTGATCGGGGCGCCTCCAGGCTATGTTGGTTATGATGAGGGCGGGGTGCTGACTGAGGCGGTGCGCCGCCGCCCCTATCAGGTGGTGCTGTTTGACGAGGTCGAAAAGGCGCATCCGGACGTGTTCAACGTGCTGTTGCAGGTGCTGGATGACGGCGTGCTGACCGATGGCCAGGGAAGGCGTGTCGATTTCAAACAGACGCTGATCATCCTGACCTCAAATCTGGGTGCTCAGGCTTTAAGTCAGTTGCCGGAGGGGGCCAGTGCCTCGGACGCGCGGCGTGATGTGATGGATGCGGTGCGGGCCCATTTCCGCCCCGAGTTCCTTAACCGGCTGGACGAGACCATCATCTTTGACCGGCTCAGCCGCGACGATATGGATGGCATCGTTGAGATCCAGCTTGGGCTGCTCGACACCCGTCTGGCGCGGCGCGGTCTTTCGCTTGATCTGGATGCGGGCGCGCGCAAATGGCTGGCGGATGAGGGCTATGACCCGGTGTTTGGCGCCCGGCCGCTGAAACGGGTGATCCAGCGGGCGCTGCAGAATCCGCTGGCGGAGCTGTTGCTGGCGGGAGATGTGATCGACGGCGATGTGCTCGAGGTCAGGGCCGGCAGCGACGGGCTGATCCTGGGCGACCGGGTCGGTGCCAGCCACCGCGCCAAACCCGACGATGCGATCGTGCATTAAGCACCGCAGTTAAGTGAGACAAAGCCGCCCCGGAGGAAACCCCGGGGCGGCTTTTTGTGGTGGGGGTGAGGCTGGGGGCTGTTCCGGCGCCCGCGGTGGATCCGCCATGGGAGGCTTTCTTATGGGCACAGGCAAACACCCGGCCATCGGCGCGACCTGGCGGTCCTCCCCGGTCGAGATCCCGGACGGATTGCGCTGGGCCGTTTGCACAGGCCAGTTGGCACCGGGCAGAGTGACCGGGTAGTTGGCGCTGGCTGGCTGGTGAGGTTGCGTCAGAAACCCAGCATCGGCTGGCGGGTCCGCGAAGTGCTTGCGGCCAGAACAGCCGGTCAGCTCAGAGCTTTGAGCGCCCCAGCCAGACGGTTCGCGACCCTGGCGCGCCAGCGTTCTCGACAAGGTTTCTGAAGCCTTGCCGCTGCCAAAACCTGACCGCTTTCTGGTTCTGAACATTCGCGCCGACATGCACCGCGGAGATACCCAGCCCGATGGCTCTTTCCATCCAATATTGCAACAATCTATGCCCGATGTCCTGGCCCTGTATTTCGGGAAGAAGGTTCATATGGAGATGGGCAGGAAAGCTTTTGCAGACATGTTCGGGTGCGATCTCCGGCTCATGTATCATCTGACACCTGCGCTCATCAGCAGTCCATTCTGAACGCTTTATTGCGAGAGGCTTCTGTAGTTTCCAACGAAGACCTGGCCACCAGGCTGCCTCCAGGCGCCGCTCAAAATCCCTGGTGTTTGCAGCCCCGATACAAAACCCCAGAACCTGGCCGTGGCGCTCAACGACCATCGCCAGATCAGGCGAGAATTTGAGGTAAGGGGCTGAATAGATATGCCCCATCAATTTGGGGTCTGCATACAGATGGCGCGCGTCGGCACCCAGGTGACCGGTCCGGAGAGAAATTCGATACAAGGCATTCAGGTCATCCGGCGTTGCGCGTCGGAAATTATGCATGGTGCTTTGCTCCGCCAGGGTGGACAGAGCAATGTTATCAGCAATTTAGACCTTAGGAAACGGCGGATCCTTTGGGCTTTGATCTGACCTCCGTCCAGCTTTTCCGGGCTGTGCCCGAATGAGCCTGCACTGATTCCCCGGATTATTTCCGAGCCGTCTCTTACTCCCCCGGGACGGCGCGTTTCACCTCCCCAAACTCAGGCAGCGCCCATTTTGGGGAGGGTTTGACCAGGTGCAGGCCTGATGCCAGCACGCCGGCATGCCTGCGAAGGTTGCTCTGAGGGGGTCACAGGCACTGGAAGCCGTTGGCAACGGGCTTGATACCCGGCGCGAAAGATGTAGCGATTGTTGCTGAATGACAAATTACAGGTGAATCCGGACATGACCTCACTCAACGGAAAAGTCGCCATTGTGACTGGCGCATCGGCACCGCAGGGAATTGGTCGGGCAATCGCGCTCCGGCTTGCCGGAGAAGGCGCTGCTGTCGTCGTTGCTGACATTGAAGGAAGCATAGAAACAGATGGTAAGAGCCGCTTAAAGGCTGACCTGCTGGCGCAACTCGTTTCAGAAATCCAAGCGTCAGGGGGCAGGGCCCGCGCCGCTAAGATGGACGTGACCTCCGTTGAGGATATTGAGATCTGCGTTGCAAACGCGGTCGCAGAGTTCGGACGTCTCGACATCCTGGTCAACAACGCCGGCTCTCTGGCGGGCTCGGATAACTTCTTGTCAACGACGCCGGGGCAGTGGGAGTTGAGCTTTCACGTCAACATATTGGGGCCCATGATGTTGTCGCAAGCCGTCATTCCCGAGATGCGTAAGGTTGGGGGCGGACGCATCATCAACATCGGCTCTACGGGTAGTCTGGGTGCCGAAGCAGGTTTTGGCGCTTATACGACAATGAAACATGGGTTGGTCGGGCTGACCAAAACGCTTGCCGCCGAATTCGGCAGTGACGGCATTCTGTGTAACACGGTTTGCCCCGGCTATATTGCCACTGACATGCATAATGCAGCCAACGTTCGTCTGGCCGGAGAAAACGGTATTTCAGTCGAAGACATGAAGCGGCGGCGTTATGCCAGTGTCACCGTCAAAGCTGCAGGGCTGCCAGAAGATGTGGCCAATGCAGTTGCTTACCTGGCAGGACCTCAATCTAATTACGTGACCGGTATCAATCTGCCCGTTGCCGGAGGTGTGCCCTTCGGTATTTGAGGCTGTCGGCCCTCGTCAGTTTTGCACTGATCTGGCTTGCGCCAGGATTTTCCAGGTGGCGCATGCCAGCGGGCTCCGCCCTGTTCAGGGGAGGGTTTGACTGGCTGCGAGTGGATTTCTGTGGCCCTTCACGAGCACGCTCAGAACGTGGCGTTTTCAGAGCGTGTTGCTTAGTGCAGGCAGCAGAAGGAGCCGTGTTCGGCGCCTTGCATCAGCGTATCAAAATCCTTGCCGCGCATCTCGACCAGGGTTTTGTGGTCGCCGGCTTCAAACCAGATCTTGTCCAGCCCGGTGAGGCTGTTGTCCAGCACTGTGCGCACGTCATAGGCCTGGCCCACGGCGGGCGCGGCGCCAAGGTCGCAATCGTCAAACAGCTCGCGCATTTCTGATTCCGCAGCAAGGCCGAGGCGGCGGTGCATCATTGCCTGCAAGGCGCTGAGATCCACCTGGTGATTGCTGGGCAGAACGGCGAGCATCGGGCCTTCTTCCATATGGATGAGCACGGATTTGGCGAGGTGGTCCCCGGGCACATGCGCGGCTTCGGCGCATTCGGTCGCGGTGGCAGCATAGGGGTGCGGCACGGTGTCAAAGGGAAGCCCCCGGGCGTTCAGGTGCTGTTCAAGGCGGGCGGCAATGGTCATGGTGTCCTCCGTTTCATCGAAGGCGTCCCGGTGGCAGATCCTGTCACACTGCGCGTCCTGGGCGCCATGTCATGAGTGTGGCCTCATTGTGCGCCTGCCTGGTGAGTCGGGCAAGGGCTGCTGGCCTGGCTGCCACCGGTGGGTTGGCTGGCAAGGGCAGGCCGGGGCGCTGGTGTGGCCGCCCCGGGGTTGCCGGAGCGTCGCTGCGGCGGGGTTGCGGCGGGGTTTGGATCAGACCGGGGCTGCGCCAGGGTCAGCTTGCCTGTGCTGCCGGCGGAGGGCTGTCCGGCGTCTCATGTTTCGCCAGATACCAGGACAGCAGCGCGAGGGCGGCAAAGCCGCTTTGAAACAGGATGCCGGCGAGTTGCTGCTCAGGTGGGATGCCCATGCCCATGGTGGCGATGAGAATGGCTTCGGGCACATGCCAGACCAGCAGCAGCAGGGTCAGGGTGCGGCGCTGGCGCAGCGGGAAGCTGAGCGCAGCAAAAATCACTGCACTGTGGAACAGGTAGCCCATCGTCCCCATCATCGCGAGCGTGCTGAGCTGGCTTGTTGTGTCGCTGAGGGCGATCATTGCCGCCCAACCGCCAGAGATCAGCCCCAGGACGCCGAGCAGCAGCAATATCAGTTTCGAGATCATGGTTTTCACCTTTCAATTGTGTCGGATCACGGTGCCGGGCGACTCACTTGTCGCCGCGACAGTTTGTGTCGTTTTGTCGTGTATTGACAATCTGTCACAATTTGTCAATCTGTCGGGCATGAAAATTCCAAATGAAAAAATCGTTCAGGCGGCGCTGCAGGTGTTCATGCGCTATGGCATCCGGCGCACGACGATGAATGACATCGCCCGCGAAGCAGGTCTGGTGCGTCAGACGCTTTACACGGTCTATTCCGGCAAGGATGAGGTGCTCTGTGCCACGATCCGTTATTTTTCCGATCAGATGCAGCAGGAGGTTGCGGCGCAGTGGCAGCAGGCGGAGAACCTCGGCGAAAAACTGGATATCTATTTTGAACAGTCGATTGTGGCCTCATTCAGGATGATCCGGGCGTCTCCGGAGGCGGTGGATATGATCAATGGCTACAGTGCTGCCGGTAAGGCTGAGATCCGGCGCGGTCAGGCGCGCAAGACGGACGCACTCGCCGGCATATTGCAGCCCTTTGAGGCGGCGATCCTTGCCGCCGGGCTGAGCGTCAGCCAGTTTGCCGCTTTTATTCAAAGCGCGGCGCTTGGCCTGCGCAATTCAGCAGAGGATGAGGCGGAACTGGCGGAATTGCTGGCGGCGCTCCGGGCAAGTGTCTTGTCGTTGACTGGCGGTTGAGGGGGCAGCCTGGCTTGGCCTGACCTGGCTTCAGATTAGCGCGCCAGGCCGGACATTTGCCCGGAGCGGCGGATTCTGCCTCTGTTTCTGCCTCTTAAAGTGAAACCTGCTTCGCCCGGCTCGGGGCGGGCTGTCCCAGGCGGGCATAAGTGGGTTGCGCGGCATGTGGGGGCGCTCGCGAGGCGCTGTAGCCTGTCTCTGTCCTCGGTGCAGAGCAGCGGTGTCCTGTGGCGGTGTCGGACGCGCCAGGGCTGGACAATCCCGGCGCGCCTGCCCAGGCTGGCGGGACTGCAACTCACAGGGGATACCGCCATGAGCGACGCTTTTTTCACACCTGTATCGGGCATGGAACTGCCCCGGTATGCCGGGGTGCCGACCTTTATGCGTCTGCCCCATGTCAGCCTTGAGGATACGCGCATATCGGAGGTCGAGATTGGCCTGATCGGCGCCCTGGGACGGTGGCACCACCAACCGGCCGGGGCCGCGGCACGGGCCGCGTCAGCTGCGGGACCTGTCGACCATGATCCGGGCGCAGAACGGTGCCACCGGTATCCGCCCTTTTGAGGCCGCCCGCTGCGCCGATCTGGGCGACGTGAGCCCGAACCCGGCCGATCTGATGGACAGTCTGAACCGGTTCACCGAATTTTACAGCCGGGTGAAACAACTGGGCATCCGGCCACTGACCGCCGGCGGTGATCATCTCTGTTCGCTGCCGATTCTGCGCGGGCTGGCGTCTGATGCGCCGGTTGGCATGGTGCATTTTGACAGTCACACCGATCTGTTTAAGGGCTATTTCGGCGGCACAAAATACACCCATGGCACCCCGTTCCGCCGGGCGGTGGAAGAGGGGCTGCTGGATCCGAAACGGGTGGTGCAGATTGGCATCCGCGGCACCGCCTATGATTCCGAGGACCGGGATTTTGCCGATGCGGTCGGCATCCGCGTCATCGCGATTGAGGAGTTTTTCCAACGCGGCATCTCTGACGTCATGGCCGAGGCGCGCGAGATCGTTGGCGATGGCGCCACCTATGTCTCCTATGACATCGATTTTGTCGATCCGGCTTATGCGCCGGGCACCGGCACACCTGAGGTCGGCGGACCGAATGCGTTTCAGGCGCTGCAGGTGGTGCGGGAACTGGCGGGGCTGAATATCATCGGTGCGGACCTGGTTGAAGTATCGCCGCCGTTTGATCAGGCGGGGGCGACCGCCTGGCTGGGGGTCTCGCTGATGTTTGAACTGCTTTGTGTCATGGTGCCGTCAGAGACATAGCGGGCCAGAACGGGGACCAATTCCAAAAATGGGTCGGTAAAACCCTGCAATGACGCTAAGTTAGCCACAGCCCGCCCCTGCCGGGGGTGGGTTTTTCTTTGTAATGCGCGAAGTTTCGCCTAGCATGTCGCAAATCGCTGGGGAGAACGGGAAAATGCGCCGGATTGATGCGTTGCTGGACGAGTATGGCGCGAGCCATCAGAACAAGACCAATAAGACGGTGCACTGGGTCTGTGTGCCTTTGATCGTCTGGAGCCTGACGGCGCTTCTCTGGTCGGTGCCGGTGCCGGGGCTGTTGGCCGCTGCCGGTCTGAACTGGATGCTGGCGATCTTTGCCCTGTCGCTGATCTATTACCTGTTCTTGTCGGTGCCGCTGGCGATCGGGTTTCTGGTGTTTGGCATGTTGTGTATCGCCGCCAATCTGCGGCTGGATATGCTGGAGACACCTTTGTGGCAGCTGGCGCTGGTGGTGTTTGCACTGGCCTGGATTGGTCAGTTCTGGGGCCATATGATCGAAGGCAAAAAACCGTCCTTCTTTAAGGACGTGCAGTTTTTGCTGATTGGCCCGGCCTGGCTGCTGAGCTTCCTTTATACAAGGCTTGGCGTCCGCTTCTGATGTCTGCCGGACAGTTTGGCGCTTTGGGGTGGATAAGGCCGGTACAGAAATGCGCCGGCTTTTTGCTATGGGTGCTGGCGGAGCATTACTTGTACCCAGACTTTCCGGCGCAGACCTTCCAGTGGGGCAAACATTTCAAAAACCCAACGAAACGTGAGTTTGCTTGATTTTGCTGTAAGATGGCTTTGGGTTATGCCTTTGGCCAAGCACTGTGACTATGAACCCTGGAGATCTGTTATGCGCTGGACGCCCGACCTGAAATATTCGGATATCACCCCGCAAGCCACCTTTCTGAACCGCCGCCAGATCATGGCCGGTGGCCTGGCCGGTGCCGCTGCGATGATGGCCGGTCCGGCGCTGGCGCTGGGGCAGTATGACGTCTCTGACAAGCCCAACAGCTGGGAAGATATCACCACCTATAACAACTATTACGAGTTTGGCACCGGCAAGGGTGATCCGGCGAAATATGCCAAGGCGCTGACCACCGATCCCTGGTCAGTCAAAATCGAAGGCATGGTGGACAAACCAGGTAATTACGATCTTGCCGATATCCTGCAGGGTGCGCCCATTGAGGAACGTATCTACCGGCTGCGCTGTGTCGAGGCCTGGTCGATGGTGGTGCCCTGGAACGGCTTTCAGTTGTCGCATCTGTTAGACCGTGTCGGCGTGCAGCCCGGTGCGAAATACGTGTCTTTTGAAACACTGGTGCGGCCGGATGAGATGCGCGGTCAGCGCAAGCGCACGCTGCAATGGCCCTATCGTGAAGGGCTGCGGCTGGATGAGGCGATGAATCCGCTGACGCTGCTGGCGACCGGGATCTATGGCAAGGACATGCCCAATCAGAACGGCGCGCCGCTGCGCCTTGTGGTGCCGTGGAAATACGGCTTTAAATCGATCAAATCGATTGTCAGCATCAAGCTGACCGACAAACAGCCCGAAACCAGCTGGAACATCGCCAACCCGGGCGAATACGGGTTTTACTCCAATGTGAATCCGGACGTGTCGCATCCGCGCTGGAGCCAGTCCAGCGAGCGGCGCATTGGGGGCGGGTTGTTCGCCAAACGGGTGCCGACGCAAATGTTCAACGGCTATGGCGAACACGTTGCGGCGATGTATCAGGATATGGACCTGAGCCGTAAGTTTTAAACCGGACCCGGGGATCGTGGTGCGGGGCGGCCGGCAATGTGGCCGCTCAGGCGCACTGGTCTCTCAGGTGTACTGGTCGTTTTGGCAAGCGGCGCCATCTGAGCGCATTCCGGGCGTACTATAATATACCGTGGCAGGCGAAGCCGGGGTGGCCGGACATAAATCTGTGAAAGTGAGTGACATGAGTATCGCGCAAACCATCAACGGGCTGACCCGCAAAATCCCGGCCTGGCCGTTCTATATCCTGGCGCCAATGTGGCCGGCCTGGATGTTATGGCAGGGGCTGAATGGCGGGCTTGGTGTCGATCCGGTGAAAGTGCTGGAACAGGAGATGGGCTCACTGGCGCTGAAAGTGCTGGTCTTTGGCCTGCTGATCACGCCGCTGCGCAATGCCACCGGCATCAGCCTGATCAAATTCCGCCGCGCCACCGGGCTGATTGGCTTCTTCTTTGTGTTTCTGCATCTCACGGTCTGGCTGGTGCTGGATGTGCAGATCATGTCTGAGGTGCTCACTGATATCGTCAAGCGCCCCTTTGTCACCATTGGCATGGCGGCCTTTGTGATGATGATCCCGCTGGCGCTGACCTCAAACAATGCCTCGGTGCGCCGGTTGGGGCCAATGTGGCGCACTTTGCAGAAGCTGACCTATCCGGCACTGGTGCTGGGCGGGCTGCATTATGTGATCCTGGTCAAGGGCTGGCAGCTGGAGCCGCTGGTCTGGATGGCAATCGTGCTGGCGCTGCTGGCGCTGCGGCTGCCGCGCCTGCGCCGGCTGCGACTGGTCTGACACTGCCGCTGGCCTGACGGTGCTGCTGGCCTGACGCTTCCTGCGAGCCGGACCGCCACCGCAGCCTCCAAAAAATGCAACACGCCCTGCTCCGGACCCCGGAGTGGGGCGTTTTTGTACGGACCAGGTGTCAGGCGGCCCCGGTGTTCCGGGCAGAGCCATGAAGCTCGTCCGCGCACCGCTGGATGGGGCCACCAACCAGGGTCGGCAATGCGGCGCCAGGAATTCGGGGCAGCAACAGGCGGGCGGCAACAGGCGGGCGGCGTCGGGGCAGCGGGAAGCGCTGTCTGAGCGGCGGGGCCGGGAAGGGGTGTCGGGCAGTCGGGTATTGTTGCGGGAGCAACAGGGTAGAACGGCAAGGGGTGGGGCGTGCGGAGGGCGGCCCCCGGGTCCTGGCCCCTTTTTGCCCTGTTC
>NZ_QOLB01000131.1 GCF_003333265.1 Candidatus Halocynthiibacter alkanivorans | reverse complement strand
CCCCGACCTGACGCCCTTGTCCGCCAGTTCCATGCCACCTCCCCGGCACAGCGCCCGCGTCCCACCCCGGAATGCGCCGGCCGCACCGGAAACATCCCGGCCTGGCTGACTAACCGCACCTCAAACCGATCCCTGACGCGCGCCAAACCCGGTGCCGGGGACACGCACCCGCTTTCACCAGCCCCAACAGACAGTGACCCGACATGCCCAATTCGCCTGAACAGCCGCCCCGCCCGCCAAAATTCCAACCGCTCCGCCCCGACCAGATTGACGCGCTGCCCTACCGCCCCTGCGCCGGGGTGATGCTGATGAACGCGACGGGGGAAGTCTTTGTCGGCCAGCGGCTCGACAGGCGCGACACCGAGGCCCCCGCCTGGCAGATGCCTCAGGGCGGCATTGATGCGGGCGAAGACCCGCGCAGCGCCGCCCTGCGCGAACTGGCGGAAGAAACCGGCGTCAGCGCCAGTCTGGTGACAATCGAGGCGGAAACCCGGGACTGGATCAGCTATGATCTGCCGCCGCATCTTCTGGGCAAAATCTGGCAGGGCAAGTTCCGCGGCCAACAGCAAAAATGGTTCCTGATGCGCTTTCACGGCACGGACGCGGATATCAATATCGCGCTCGACCACCCGGAGTTTTCCGAATGGCGCTGGCTGCCGGTGGATCAGCTGGTGGAGAATATCGTGCCCTTCAAACGCGACGTCTATGCAAGAGTGGTGCAGGAGCTGACCGGCCCGCGCCCAGCCGGGCAAGACGCCTGACACGCAAGACCAGGATCGGGGCTCAGGTCAGCGGACCGCAGGCGACGCGCGCGCTGTGGAGTTTTCCGAATGGCGCTGGTGCCCGTGTGCCCTGGCGCAGCCACTGATCGCAAGGCCTGCGGGGCAAACGAGCGGGCAAAATAACGCCCGTTCCGGCCGGCCAAAAAAGCTACTCTCTGCGCGGATCTCAGCGTTGGCAATCTCACCGCCAACCGCAGCGACGGCGTTGCAGCCACCGCCCGCAACCGCACGGCCGTCGCAGCGGCCGCCCCGGCGCGGCGCACGGCAAACACCGCGGTTCAGCCCGGTAAACGCCTGCTGCCGTGCCTGCCTCCGCGCCGGAACCCCACAAACCCGGAGTACCCCGGCGTCAGAGCGGCAGCTCAGCGCTCTTTCAACAGCGCCAACAGATCCTGGGACGGGTAGCCATCCGGCGTCACCCCCCGGCTGATCTGAAAGGCACGGATGGCGTTGATTGTATTGGGACCGATAATGCCGTCCACCTTATCGTCCAGAAACCGCATCCGCGTCAGCCGCCGCTGCATCTGTTTCTTCTGCGCAAACGACAGCGGCGCATAGCCCCGCGGCCAGCTGGCCTGAATCGGCAGCCCGCCGCGCAACCGGTCCGCCAGATGGCCCACTCCGATCACATAAGCATCGGCTTTGTTGTATTTTTCGATCACCGCGAAATTTTCAAAGATCATAAACACGGCCCCGTTGGACCCGGCGGGCAGCAGGATCGAGGCGCGGCCATAATTCGGCACCACTTTGCCATCCACACCGCGAACGCCCAGCGCCGCCCAGGCCGCAGGCGATTTCAGCACTGTGCGGCTGGCGAGGTCATAGGTAAAGCCGCGCCGCAGTTGCACTTCCACCCCCCAGGGCTGGCCTTTGACCCAGCCGGAGCGCGCCAGATAGGCCGCCGTTGAGGCCAAAGCATCCGCCGGGTCCTCCGACCAGATGTCGCGTTTTCCATCGCCGGAAAAATCCACCGCAAAACTCAGGTAGGAGCTGGGAATAAACTGGGTATGCCCCATGGCGCCGGCCCAGGAGCCGCGCATGTCGCGCGGACGCACATCACCCGATTGCAGGATCTGCAGCGCCGCCATCAGCTGGCCCTCAAAAAACGCCCCGCGCCGGCCGTCAAAGGCCAGCGTCGCCAGCGCCTCAATCACCGGGATGTCGCCACGCACCTTGCCATAGGCGCTTTCCAGCCCCCAGATCGCCGCCACCACATGCCGGTCCACCCCGTATTTCGCCTCAATGCGCTTCAGCAAAGACTTGTGCCGCCGCAGCGCCGCCTGGCCGTTTCTGACCCGCACCGGCGAAGCGGCACTGTCGAGATAATCCCAGATCTGGCGGGTGAATTCGGACTGGTTGCGGTCCTTGCCCACCACCGCCGCGTTATAATCCACACCACGAAAAGCGCGCTGCAACACCGATTGCGAAATGCCCGCGGCCCGCGCCCGGCGCTCAAAAGCACTGACCCAGCGTTCAAACCGGGCGTTTTCTGTCGCTTTGATCTCCACGACCGCTCCTTCTGTCGCCTGCGTCGCCAGCCCGGACAAATCCACTGGCGCCCGCTCCAGCCCGGCGGCAATCCCGCCTGACGGCATCAGCGCCACCACACATGCAAATAAAACGCCTCTCATCACAAACACCGCCTGTCCTGCGCCGGAAACTCACCTGTCTCTTGCCTGCTTCAAGCCTGCCATGACTTGCGCAAGATACAAAGCCTGCAGGTCAAAGGCGGCGGTCCTCCGCTAGCGCCGCGAGCGCGAGACCTTTTTCTTCACCTTCGCCGCCTTGTGCCGGGCGCGGTCCTGTTTCTGCCCTTTGCCTGACTTGCCGCCTTTGGGCCGGCCCCTGGCACCACGCGGGCCTTTGGGCAGATTGCCGCCCTCCAGCTCCAGCAGTTCCAGGATCAGCCCGCCCGTCGTCGGTGTCGCTTCCGCCAGCCGCACAGTCACCCGGGCGCCAATACCGATCGTCAGGCCGCTTTCTGAGCCCATCAAGGTCGAGCTTTCGGCGTCAAAATGGAAATACTCGCGCCCGATCGAACGCACCGGGATCATGCCATCCGCGCCAGTTTCATCCAGCTTCACAAAGGCACCGAATTTCTGCACCCCGGAAATACGCCCGGTGAACTCACTGCCCACCCGTTCTGACAAGTAGGCCGCCAGATAACGATCCGTGGTATCGCGCTCCGCCACCATCGAACGGCGCTCGCTGTCGGAAATCATTTTGGCAGTGTCTTCCAGCGCCTCAATATCGCCGGGCGACAGCCCGTCTTTGCCCCAGCCGTGGCCGGAAATCAGCGCCCGGTGCACGATCAGATCGGCGTAACGACGGATTGGCGAGGTGAAATGGGCATAAGACTTCAGCGCCAGACCAAAATGGCCAAAGTTTTCCGCGGTGTAATAGGCCTGGGTCATCGAGCGCAGGGTCGAGATATTGATCAGCTCATCCTGATCGGTGCCCGCCGCCTGGGCCAGCAACCGGTTCAGATGTTTGGTGTGCAGCACCTGGCCCTTGGCGAGCGTAAAACCCGAAGCCTGGGCCACTTCGCGCAGCGATTCCAGCTTGGCCATCGAGGGCTCTTCATGCACCCGGTAGAGGAAATTCTGCCGCTTGGAAAACAGCTCCTCAGCCGCGGCCACATTAGCCAGGATCATGAATTCTTCGATCAGACGGTGCGCATCCAGCCGTTCGCGATAAGCGACGGAGGACACTTTGCCATCCTCCCCCAGCACGATCTTACGCTCCGGCAGATCAAGCTCCAGCGGCGCGCGATCGGTGCGCGCCATTTTTGCCGCCTCATAGGCCGCATACAGCGGCGCAATCACCGTCTCCATCAATGGGACGCATTTGTCGCCCACCTCACCGTCCTGCGCCGCCTGCACCTCGCCGTAATTCAGCGAGGCCGCTGACTTCATCAGCCCCCGGTGGAAGCTGTGACCGATCTTTTCGCCAGCCGCGCTCAGCACCATACGCACCGCCAGACAGGGGCGTTCCACGTCTTCGTGCAGTGAACACAGATCGCCCGACAGCCGGTCCGGCAGCATCGGCACCACCCGGTCTGGGAAATAGCTGGAATTGCCACGTTTACGCGCTTCGCGATCCAGCTCAGAGCCCGGCGTCACATAGGCGGCCACATCGGCAATGGCGACCCAGACGATATGGCCGCCCTTATTGGCCGCATCGCGGTCAGCCTCGGCATAGACCGCATCGTCGTGGTCGCGCGCATCGGCCGGATCAATGGTGACCAAAGGCATCGCCCGCAAATCTTCGCGCCCTTTTAACGCCGCTTCCGCGACGGCCTCAGACTCGGCAATCACCGCACCCGGGAACTCATCGGGAATGCCGTGCTGGTGGATCGCAATCAGCGACACCGCTTTGGGCGCACCTGGATCTCCCAGACGGGTGACGATTTTTGCTCGTGGCAGCCCCATACGGCCGCGCGGCCCGCTTTGCTCCGCCTCGACCAGCTCGCCATCTTTGGCGCCGTCTTCATGACCGGCCAGGATCACCCATTCTTTGTCGGACCCCTTGTCCACCGGCAGCACCCGGCCACCCTCATGGCTTTTGCGGAACACCCCCAGAATGCGCTTGGCAGAATGGCTGATACGGCGCACCACCCGCCCAATATAGGCGTAATCTTCATCCTCAACTTCACTGACCCGCCCCAGAATACGGTCCCCCGCGCCCAGCGCCCCGTCTTTGGGGTTGGTGAGCATCAGGATGCGCGGCGCGGCGCCTTCGCCCTGCCAGTCCAGCGGACGCGCAAACAGATCGCCGTCGCTGTCAGGCGCCAGCATCACCAGCACCGACACCGGCGCCAGTTTGCCGGGATCGCGCAACGACTTGCCCTGCTTCTGCAGATGGCCCTCGGCCTCCAGCTCTTTCAGCATCCGTTTCAGATCAATGCGCGCCGCGCCCTTGATGCCAAAGGCACGGGCGATGTCACGTTTGGCGGTGCGGGCGGGGTTGTCGGAAATCCACTGCAGGATTTCCTCTTTTGTGGGCATGCGTTTCATAGGCCAGCCCTAACATGTGAATTGCCGGCGCGCCATGGGGTTGCACGCGGGCGGTGCGGGCCGGGCCAAAGCCGGCATTTGCCGCAGCAGGATCCTCCCGGCCCGGACGCGACCTCAGCGCCACTCCGGGGCCAGTTCGGAGGGCAATTCGGGGGGCAATTCGGGGGGCAGTGCCGGAGCGCCACCGGAGCGCCACCTGGGCCAGCTTTCGGGGCCAGCTCCGGGACGATCCCGGGGCAAGCACCAGATCACGCTCTGTGCCAGGCCGCTCAGCTGCCAGTTTCCACTGCATAATCCGCGGCGGTCCAGGCCGGATAGCCACCGGCGAAATAATAGACGTTTTCATAGCCCAGCGTGAGCGCATAAGCGCAGGCATTGGCGGAGAGCTTGCAATCGGTGCCGCCGCAGTAAAACACCAGCTCTTCTTGCCTGCCCGCCAGTTCTTCCAGCTGGTCCAGCCGCAGGCTGATCGCGCCGGCGATATGGCCCTGTTCCCAGCGCCCGTAAGAGCGCGCATCCAGAAATTTCACCCCGCGGGCGTGCAGGGCCTGCGCTTCTGCCGCGTCGATCAGGGTGGCGCCTTCCACCCCGTAGCCGGCCACCGCATCGCCGGTGATAAGGGCGCGCCATTCGCTTTGCGCCACAGAGGCAGGCGCAAAAGCAAAAACAAGTAAAAGCAAGGCCGCAGCGCCGGTCAGAATATGTCTCATAGTGATTCTCCGAAATGGCCGGACCATCTGCTTTGAAGACAATGAAACGACACAAGTCCGGCAGCAGCCAGACGTCAGCCATAGTCTCCCTCACGCAATTTGAAATGCCCCGGCATTACAGTGCGGAAAACAAATTCACGCACTTTCGTGGCCGCCACCATACAGCAGAAACAACGATTTTTCATCCAGTTTCAGCCCGAATTCGAACCTGCGCGGCCCCCGGAGCCGGATTTCGCCGCAGTTTGAAATGCTTATTGAATATTGCAGCGGCAACGCAGTCGGCATGCGACCATCGCAATTACTTCAGCGGTGTCAGCGCCCCGGCCTTACAACCCCGTGGTGTCACCCCAGTCGATCACCGGTTGCTGGGCGATGATGTTATGGGGATTGTGACTGCCATCGTTGATATAATAACCGGCGCGGATTTCATCGAAATCGACCGTGTCGCTGATGCCGGGCATCTGGAATATGCGCCGGGTAAAGCGCCACAGCGCCGGATAATCCACCAGCCGTTTGCGTGTGCATCTGAAATGGGTCGCATACACCGTGTCAAAGCGCACCAGAGTGGCAAACAGGCGGAGATCGCTCTCGGTCATGTCGGCGCCAAACAGAAACACCCGCTCCGACAACCGGGCCTCAAGCTGCTCCATCGTCGCAAACACCAGATCGACTGCGGCGTCATACTCATCCTGCCGCTCGGCCTTGCCGGCGCGGTACACTGCATTTGACAGCCCGTCAAAAATGCTTGCGGTCAACTTTTCAATCTCGTCACGCAGCGGCTCCGGGCACAGATCCGGCCCGCTTCCGGCCTGATTGAACGCGCGCAAGATATCTGCGGAGGAATTGCACAGGATCCGGTTTTGAACCCGATCCCAAAGCACCGGCACCGTGACCCGCCCGGTGAAAGCCGCATCCGTCCGGCTGTAAAGCTGGTGCAGATGGCGCACGTCACCGCCCGCGGACAAAGGCCCGTTGGGACGAATGCCATAACCCTGCACCCGCGGCCCACCGGCCAGTTGCAGAGGCAAGCGGCCGGCAAAACCCTTAAACACCAAAGCCAGCACCGTCGCGTGCGACCAGGGACAGCTTGCCGAAGCCACCAGCACAAAGCGCGACGGTTCTGTGCTCAGGAGATCAACGCTCTGCGCATCCAGCGTGGTGGGCATCGCGCTCATCTCGCGGCGATAGGTGCCGTCCTGCATTGAGCGGTCGGCCGTATTGTCCCAGATGCCGTCAATCAACATACCCATCGCTCTGTCCTGTCCTGTTTTATCCTGAAAACCTGACCGCAGGCCGCGCGCCATGCCAGCCGAAGTCCCGTTGAAACCGGCAATCTCCGCACGTTACTCCGGCCACATCGCCGCTCTACCGGAGTGCAACCCACCCCAAGGGCCAGCTGATGCGTTTAAAGCAACGTGCACCGCCGCCCAGTAAACGCCGACATCCGGCCTGTGTGACTTGCATATATGACCGTCACCCGCGCCCCGGATCATCCGGGCCCGAACGCCCGTTCCATATCGATATGGGGCACCGCGCCGTCCATATACTCGTCGCCATAGGCGGTGAAACCGAGCTTTTCATAGAAAACGATGGCATGGGTCTGGGCCGACAGATAAGCACGGCGCACGCCTTCTACATGTTCAAAATGCGCCAGCCCGGCGCGTACCATCGCGGCGCCAAGCCCGCTGCCACGCCCGGGGCTCGCCACACATATACGGCCGAACTTGACCGTGTCCCCGACCCGGATCATGCGTGCTGTACCGACAGGCACGCCTCCGCGCGTGGCCAGAAGATGCACCGCCTCGGCGTCGAGATCGTCAAACTCTTCGTCCAGAGGATAACCCTGCTCCTCGACAAACACTGCAATGCGCAGCGCCCGGCAGGGGGCAAAATCTTCGGCTATCGAAACCACAATCTCTGCCGTATCACTCATGCGAAATAGTCCTGCAGAATGCGGCCATAGATCGCCTTCAGCACCGGGATCTGCGCCAAGTCTACCCGTTCATCCACCTGGTGCATGGTCTTGCCCACGAGACCAAATTCCACCACCGGACAGTGGTTTTTTACAAAACGCGCATCTGACGTGCCACCGGTGGTGGACAGCACCGGCGTCACCCCGGTTTCTGCCGTCACCGCTGCAGCAACCAGATCGGACAATGGCCCGGGCAGGGTGATGAAACTTTCGCCCGAAATCTTGATCTTCATGCTGACCTTCGCGCCGGTTTCCGCCTCAACCTTTGCCGCTTCGCCCAGCAGCCAGTCTGACAGTGAGGCGCCGGTATGCGCGTCATTAAAGCGGATATTGACGGTGCCACGTGCCTCGGCCGGGATCACATTGGTCGCCGGGTTGCCCACATCCACCGTGGTGATCGCCAGCGTGGAGGCGTCAAAATGGCCGGTGCCCTGATCCAGCTCAAGGCTGGCCAGCCGGTCCATCAGCCGCACCAGGGCGGTGACCGGATTGTTGGCGCGGTGCGGATAGGCAGAATGGCCCTGCTCGCCACGCACGGTGATCCAGGCGGTCATCGAACCACGGCGGCCGATCTTCATCATCTCGCCCATCGTGTCGGGGCAGGTCGGCTCGCCCACCAGACAGACCGACAGCGCCTCGCCCTCGTGCTCCATCCACTCCAGCAGCGCCACCGTGCCATCCAGCGCGTCGCCCTCCTCGTCGCCGGTGATCGCCAGCACCACCGCGCCTTCGGGCGGGGTATCGCGCACAAAATCAACCGCCGCCGCCGCAAAAGCCGCCACCCCGGATTTCATATCGGTGGCGCCCCGGCCCCACAAAAAGCCGTCTTTAATCTCGCCACCAAAAGGATCCACACTCCAGGCCGCCACATCGCCCAGCGGCACCACATCGGTGTGGCCGTTGAACCCAAAAGTCTTTGCCGCGCCCTTTTCGCCCCAGCGCGCATAAAGATTGCTGACGCCGCCACGGTCCACGCGGGTGCAGACGAATCCCGCGCCGCTCAGCAGTTTTTCCAGCAGCACCAGCGCACCGCCCTCTTCAGGTGTGACAGAAGCGCAACGGATAAGATCAGCGGTCAGGGCAACAGGGTCAGTCATAACATCCTCGGATTGGCTCGGTTTTACAGGTGTTAGCGGCTCTGCGCCCGCTCTGCAACGTCCGCCACCGGGCCCGGCCATATCGCCGACCGGCCAGCGGTAAATCCGGAAAATCGTTAACAAAAGGTTACCAAAGGGTTAACAGAGTCACCGGACTGTGCCATCAACAAGGTAATAATAACGTCCTGAGGCAGGACAAGGGGACCAAAATCGGCCCCGCAGATATGAGCAGATCCCTGATCCCGTCCGGCCCCCCGGATGCGGCACGATATGCATCAGATCTCCCCACCTCAGCACCCAAAACCTGAGGCAGTCATGGCAAAAGCCCCCAAGACCACTGGCACCAAAGCCAAAGAGCTGGACATCGACAGCAAAGCCTCAGCGATGGAAATGGCGGATGCGGTCTTTGGCGACGGTGTCACGGTGCTGGACGCCAGCTACAGCGGCGACAGTGCCGCGTCGGGCATTTATTCCGGCGGCGAGAGCACCAGCCCCGGTGTCACCCCCGGCGACAGCGGCGTGATCCTGTCCACCGGCAAGGTCAGCGATTTCACCAACAGCAAAGGCGCCGCCAACAGCAGCGGCTCCACCTCGAACAACACCTCCGGCGTCAACAACGATGCCGGGTTCAACGCGCTCGCCGGCACCTCGACCTATGACGCGTCCATTCTGGACGTGGATTTCATCCCCGAGGGCGACACGCTGACCATGCAGTTCGTATTTTCCTCGGACGAATATCCCGAATACGCCGCGTCGCTTTACAATGACGTGGTCGGGGTCTGGATCAACGGCAACTACGTGCCGATGACGATCTCCGGCGCTGACAGTTCGGTCGGCAACGTCAACGATTCTAACAACGAAAACCTCTATATCGACAACACCGGCGGCAGTTATAACACGGAAATGGACGGGTTTACCGTCACCATGACCCTGACCATCCCGGTCAATGCCGGCGCGCTGAACTCGATCCGCATCGGCATCGCGGACGTGTCTGACAGCTCTTATGATTCCAACCTGCTGATCGCCGGCGACAGCCTGCAGACCACGCTGATCGCCAATGCGGACGACGTTGACATCGCGCCCGATGGCAGCAAGACGCTCGACGTGCTGGCCAATGACAGCAACGCCACCGGTGGCAGCCTGACCGTCACCCATATCAACGGTGTTGCCGTCAGCGCCGGTGACAGCGTCACTCTGCAGAGCGGCCAGACCGTGCAGCTCAATCCAGACGGCACCCTGACCATCAGCACCGATGCTGACCTTGAAGACGTCAGTTTCACCTATGGCATCAGCAGCTCCACCGGCGAAAGCGATACCGGTTTTGTCACCGTCAACACCGTGCCCTGTTTTGTCGCCGGCACCGGCATCCACACCCCCGACGGCCTGACCCCGGTTGAAGACCTGCGCCCCGGCGATCTGGTGCTGACCCGGGACGACGGCGCCCGCCCCCTGCGCTGGAGCGGGTCGCGCACCGTGGCCGCCGAGGGCGATTTCGCCCCCATTCACTTCTCTGCCGGCGCGCTTGGCGACCACGGTGCGCTGACCCTGTCGCCGCAGCACCGGGTGCTGGTCTCTGACGGTATTTCCGAGATGCTGTTTGGCGAAGCCGAAGTGCTGATTGCCGCCAAAGACCTGGTCAATGACCACTCGATCCGCCGCCAGCCCGGCGGTTCGGTCACCTATGTGCACCTGCTGTTTGACCACCATCAGGTGATCTGGTCGGAAGGGCTCGCCACCGAAAGCTTTCTGCCCGGCCCCCAGGTGCTGCAGCAGTTTGAACAGGACACGCTCGGCGAAATCTGCGCGCTGTTTCCGGAACTTGACCCCTCGACCGGCCAGGGCTACAGCGCCGCCGCCCGGCCGCTGCTGAAAGGCTATGAAGCCCGGCTGCTTGCATATGCGCCAGCAGTTTAAGGCAGACCGGTGAGCTGGATCGGCCTCAATGACCGCCAGATCGCGCGGTTTGATGCGCGCGGCATCGCGCCAGAGGGTGTGGGTGCGGGCGCGGCGGGTGCGGGTGCGGCGGGGTCTCAGCCCCGGGCCGCGCTGCCAGAAAATGCGCTGCCGGAAGACGCGATGCTCTGCCAGGGCAGCCTGGTGGTGGAAACCTGCTTTGACCCGACATGCAAACAGCCTCAGATCCTGGTCTCGCTGGCGCGGGACCTGCCCTGGCCCTGCCGCATCGCCTTGCAAATCTCAGAAACAGGCCAGCTGTGCTGGCTGCACCGCCAGGGCAGCGTAAGCAGCAAAGGCGCACTGGATCTGAACCTGCTGACACAACCGGACCGGCTGCGCATCAGCTATAACTGGGATGCGCCCGCCCGCAGCGCCTGGCTCACCGTGCTGGATCTGGACAGTGGCCAGGCTCTCACCACCAGGGTGGCCCATCCGGCGCCGCTTCTGCTGCGTGATCTCGCGCGCATCCTGCTGAACCCGGCATCATTACAGGGGCAATGCGCCGCCACCGGGCATCCGGGCGAAACCCCAGCTGAGCGCATGGACAATCAAACCGGCAGGCCTGCGACGGGGGCCGCAACCAGCCACACTGAGCTGCACTCCGCCGGTCACTCCGACAGCCACTCCGTCAGTCACTCCGACGGGCTCTCCGCCAGTTATTCTGGCACGCGCACAAACCGTCTGCAGCAGCCACACCCGCGCTGTCACACGGCGCATCACACCGGGCTTCACGTGGGGCAACTCCCGGAACCGCAGCCTGACCAGCCCCCCGGACCACGCGCAGAGCCACACCCGGAACCGCACGTTGAACCGCACTCCGAACCGCACCTGGGCCCCGGGCTGCGCCTGATCGCGCTTTCAGACCGGCCGGAACCGACGCTGATGGTGCCCACTCTCTGCGGCGATGCCCTGATTGACACCGAATTTGGTCCGCGCCCGGTGCAGGACCTGCGCCCCGGCGATCTGATCTGCCTCGCTGGCGGCGACATCGCGCCGCTGCGCGCCCTGATCACACAGCAGCTGCCCGCCTGTGGCTGGTTCGCACCGGTGGAGCTGCGGGCGCCGTTTTTCGGGCTGCACCAAAGCATCCTGGTCGCCCAGGACCACCACCTGCTGCTGACCGGGCCGGACGCCGACTACCTGTTTGGCGAAAGCCACCTGCTGGTCAAAGCCCGCCACCTGCAGCATCACAACGGCGCCCGGCTCTGTCCCGGGCTGCTGCAAACAATGTATCAGCTGCTGTTTGACGATCACACCTGTGTGCAGGCGGGCGGCATTGGCAGCGAAAGCCTGTTCACCGGTCAGATTGCGGCGCAGCCGGCGCTGCTGGCGCGCTCAACGCTGGCGCAGATGCCCGCCGCCCGAATTCCACGCCACAAGCACCGTTTCCGCCCGGTGCTTGGTCGTTTTGAAGCCGAAACCCTGATCCGGGCCACCTCGGTGTGATCGAAGATTGATATTTCCCGCATCTTTGTGCCAAATGCCGCCCAGGATGAGGAATAAAACATGCGGTTTATCGTATTACTGAGCGCGCTCATATTTTGGGCGCAGGGTGCCGTCGCACTTGATCTGCGCATTGCCACGATCACAAGACCGCCGTTCTCGATGGAAGACGGCGGCCGGGCCACCGGGTTTTCCATTGACCTGTGGCAGGCGCTGGCCCGCGACATCGGCATCCATACCACCTTTGAACGGGCGACACAGTTCCCCGCCATGCTGGACCAGGTGCAAAACGGCGAAATCGATGCTGCCATCGCCAACATTTCGATCACCGCCCGGCGTGAAGTGCTGATGGATTTCAGCCAGCCGATCTTTGAAAGCGGGCTGCAGATCATGATCCCGGCTGAGGCCGGCAGCAGCAGTGCCATGTGGACAGCGCTGTTTTCCGGCGACCTGCTGATCGCGATTCTGCTGGCCTTTGCGCTGCTGTTTGGCGGCGGCATGCTGATGTGGCGGCTGGAACGCCACAAACAGGAGTATTTCAACATGCCGGCAAAGGACGCGATGTTCCCGGCCTTCTGGTGGGCGCTGAACCTGGTGGTCAACGGCGGATTTGAAGAACGCCAGCCGCGCTCGCCGCTGGGCCGGGCGCTGGGGGTGTTTCTGGTGGTCTCCTCGCTGTTTATCGTCTCGGTCTTTGTGGCAAAAATCACCACCGCCATGACCATCAACGCCATTCAGTCCTCGGTCACCTCGGTGAATGATCTCTATGGTAAAAACAATGGCACCATCGCCGATTCCACCGCCGCCATATTCCTGGACGCCCGCAACCTGAATTATACCGGCTATCCGGATCTGGTCACCCTGCTGGCGGATTTTGAAAACGGCGCCCTCGATGCGGTGGTGTTTGATGCGCCGATCCTGGCCTGGTATGCCAACAGCAAAGCCGGCAAAAACGCCCAGATGGCCGGGCCGGTGTTCATGCGGGAAAACTACGGCATTGCGCTGCCCTCGGGCAGTGAGTTGGCCGAGCCGATCAATCAGAGCCTGCTGAAACTGCGCGAAGACGGCACCTATGACCGCATTTACAGAAAATGGTTCGGCACCGCGCTGCGCTAGGCGAGGCCCCGGATCAGGCCCCGGACCGGGCGGCGCTGCGCCGGCGCCCGCCACTGTAAGCGACTTACACATCAAACCGGCGCCAGGCAGAAACGAATCTAGACGCGCCGCCTGTTTCCAAATCTAATTCCCAATGCTTACCACTGGATAGCTGGTCGAATTCCCTGAGCCACCACCAATGCCTTTTAATGAAACACCTGGCTTACCCACCGACATCATCCCTGCACATTTCTTGAATTTTTTTAGCCCATTTGTGCGATAGACCGTGCACTAGCACCTGAATAGAAACCATCATTAGAAACGTGACTATAAGAGCCAAAAAGCCAAAAGCTGCATTGAAAAGTATGGCTGGAAACTCAGTATATAAGTAACTTGGGTGGAAAATCCTGGGAACCACCCCCAATATGTCGACAACAACTACGGCTACAAAAACGATAAACAGGACGGGTCGGTAAATTGCGGCCCGGCACAATATACAAAACGGAGTTTTTACAAGATTCACGACTTTTCTCTCCATTATTAATTCCAAACAGAATGTCTTTGAACAGGCCACAATAAACAAAAACGGCGCCCTGGGGCGCCGTCAGAACAGAAGTTTACACACCCTCAGTGCAGCGGCGCATCCAGATCGTGGATACTGTCAGCCTCGTCATAAAACGGCGTCATCTGCGCCACCACCACGGAGTTTTCCACCAAAGCGCGCTCCATCAGCTCGCGTTCATCGTCGGAAATATCATGGCCCTGCTCTTCACGCTCACTCAGCGTGCCATAGCCGGTCACATCCAGCGGCGCCAGTTCAGCCTGTTTCAGGATCGCCACGGTTTCGCGCACCGCTTCGGCCTCATCCACACCACTGGCATAGATCATCAGCGCGCCACCGGTGGCCCCTTTGGGCAGACCGTCGCCTGTTTTGCGACCCACCTGGACCAGCAGCGTATAGACCTGCTGGCGCGAGGGTTTTTTGATTTTCTTTTCTTCCATGCTCCGCACTTATCCCGCCGCCCTGCCCGCCGTCAACCACCGCACGCGCGCCACCGGAGGTTTCAGCCAGGGACAGCGCGCTCCAGAAAGAGGTACAAGGCCCGGCAGACAAGGTCCCGAAACACGCTGGACAAAACGCTGGACAAAACATAGTGCCGCCCCGGCAGGGGTCAGAGCCGCAGCCGCATACAGATCTCATGCTCTGCATCGCCCGAATCCGGGGCGCGGTGCTCTATCTCAAATCCCAGTTTTTCATAGAGCGGCAGCGCCTCGATGTGGCGGTCCAGCGTTGACAGCACCATTTCCTCATAGCCAATCCCGCGGGCGCGCTCAATAAGCCGGCTTGCCAGCGCCATGCCAATGCCGCGCCGCCGCGCCCGGTGGCGCACATACATCCGGTTCATCTCGCAGACGCCGGGTTCACGCGGCTTTAACATCACGATGCCCAAAGGCACCCCGTCCTCCTTGGCCAGCAGACAGGTGCCGTGCGGCGGGCCAAAATAGGTCAGCAGATCTTCCAGCTGCGCCGCAAAATTCTGCGTGTTCAGATAGTGGTTGATGGTGTCGAGCTGCTCCGGATAGCGCTCGCGCAGCCAGTCAATGAATTCCCAGGCCAGCTGCCGCACATGGGCCACATCCTCAGGATCATCTACATCATAAATAAAAATCATAACGTCCCCCCGCCGGTGTCAAACCGCCGGGGAGTGTAGCACAAAGCGCACGCTTAATCAGTCACGCAGCAGCTCATTGATGCCGGTCTTGGAGCGGGTGCGCGCATCCACCCGTTTCACGATCACAGCACAATAGAGGCTGACGTTGTTTTTGCTGGGCATCGAGCCGGCGACAACCACCGAATAGGGCGGCACTTCGCCATAGCTGACGTCGCCGGTTTCACGGTCCACAATCTTGGTGGACTGGCCGATGAACACACCCATACCCAGAACCGAGCCTTCGCGCACGATACAGCCTTCAACCACTTCGGAACGGGCGCCGATAAAACAGTTGTCCTCGATGATGGTTGGTCCCGCCTGCATTGGCTCCAGAACGCCGCCAATGCCAACACCGCCGGAGAGATGCACGTTTTTACCGATCTGAGCACAGGAGCCAACAGTGGCCCAGGCGTCGACCATGGTGCCCTCACCGACATAGGCGCCGAGGTTGACAAAAGATGGCATCAACACCGCACCTGGCGCGATATAGGCCGATTTGCGCACAATCGAGCCCGGCACCGCGCGAAAGCCCGCGGTTTTCCATTCATTGTCGCCCCAGCCTTTGAATTTGCTGTCGACTTTGTCAAACCAGCTGGAGCCCTGCGGCGCGCCGGACTGTTCTTCCATATCTGACAGCCGGAAGCCCAGCAGCACCGCTTTTTTGGCCCACTGGTTCACGTTCCAGTCGCCGTTCTCCTGCCGCTCTGCCACCCGCAGCTTGCCGCCGTCCAGAGCCGCCAGAGTGTCTTCAATGGCCTCACGGGTCTCGCCCATGGTGGCAGGGGTGATGGTGTCGCGCACATCCCATGCGGCTTCAATTGCGGTCTCAAGCTGTGCGTTTGACATCAGCATCTCCAATTCGTGTCTGGTTTCGCGTTGGCCTAAGGCTATACTCAGTTGAGCGCAGGTGCGCAATTATGAAGGAGACCATATGAAAGACGACCCCCGGTCCCACGCATTTCGGGATTCCAATCAGGACATCGACGCGGTCAGCCACGTGCCCGATACGGCACAGACCCGCGCCCCGGCCTACAAACTGGCTTTTGCTGACAAAGAATTTTTATGCCAGGACGCATTGCGCCCGGTGCGCCTGCAGCTTGAATTGCTGAAACCCGAAATGATGATGGCGGAATACGGGGTTGAGAGCACCGTGGTGCTGTTTGGCGGCGCCCGTATTCCGGAACCGTCCAAAAAAGACACCGCCCGCACCCAGACGCTGGCAGATCTGAGCAAATACTACGACGAAGCCCGCGAATTTGCCCGCCTGGTGACGCTCGACAGCGACAAGGACGGTGGCAAAAAAAACGTCATTGTCACCGGTGGCGGTCCCGGCGTGATGGAAGCCGGCAACCGCGGCGCGACGGACGCGGGCGGCGTGTCAATCGGGCTGAATATTGTGCTGCCGTTTGAACAGGCGCCCAATGAATACGTCACCCCGGACCTGTGCTTTAACTTTCATTATTTTGCCATCCGCAAGATGCATTTTCTGATGCGCGCCAATGCGATCGCGGTGTTTCCCGGCGGTTTTGGCACGCTGGACGAGATGTTTGAAACCCTGACACTGATTCAGACCGGCCGGATGAAACGGGTGCCGTTCCTGCTGTTTGGCGAAGCGTTCTGGCGCAAGATCATCAACTGGGAGGCGCTGCAGGAGGCCGGCACCATCGCTGCTGATGATCTGGAGCTGTTCCGCTTTGTGGATACCGCCCAGGAGGCCTATGCGCTGCTGAAAAACTGGGAAGGGGCCGGCGAAACGCGCGACAGCGTGCCTGGCCGCTGAGGCAGCAACTTCAGGGCGCCATCGGATTGACTGCCGGTGTCACGTGCGACGGACCGCAAGCCCTGGAAGAAGATTCTGGCCTTCGGCGAGGATATTTGCACCAAAAAGAAACCGGGGCAGACGGCAAAACCAACAGCCAGCGCCGCGCGGACAGCCGCTGAAACAGGCCCTTCAGCGGGCCTGTTGTCCGAGCACCTCGTACTCAGCCTCAATCACCGGATCAGCAGTGGCTTCGTCCCGGGTGGTGCGGGCGGCCCGGATATATTCCCGGCCGGCCATTTCACGTATCAGATCGCCGACTCGCAAGCCGCGTTCGCGGGCCATAAGATGCAGCAGATCCACCGTTGCGCCTGGCAAAAGAAATGTAATTTGTTCCATGGGCCCAGCCTGCCCGATCATGCTTAAAACAGGGTTAAGCATGATCGGGCTGTGCGCCAGGCTTACATGCCGGCTTCGGCCTCGATCTGTTTGCGGCTTTTACGCTCGCGCTCAGTGGCCGATTTCAGCTGCCCGCAGGCGGCCATGATATCTTCGCCCCGCGGCCGGCGGATCGGCGAGGAATAGCCCGCATCATGGATGATGTCGGCAAAGGCGTGAATGCGATTGTTGGACGAGCGCTTATAGGGCGCGCCGGGCCATTCATTGAACGGGATCAGGTTGATCTTGGCCGGAATGCCCTTGATCAGCTGCAACAGACGGTGAGCGTCCTCGTCGCTGTCGTTGACGTCCTTCAGCATCACATATTCAAAGGTAATGCGTTCTGAGTTAGACACTTTGGGATAGGAGCGCAGCGCTTCCAACAGCACCTCCAGCGGGTATTTTTTGTTGATCGGCACCAGCTTGTTGCGCACCTCATCGGTGGTGGCATGGAAGGAAACCGCCAGCAGACAGCCGATCTCCTCGGCGGTGCGCGCGATCTCGGGCACCACGCCGGAGGTGGACAGGGTGATGCGGCGGCGTGACAGGGAAATGCCTTCGGGATCCATCGCGATGTTCATCGCATCGCGCACGTTGTCAAAATTATACAGCGGCTCGCCCATGCCCATCAGCACGATATTGGACAGGCGCCGCGCTTCGGGCGGGTTGGGCACCCCCAGCTCCGGCCATTCGCCCAGATCATCACGCGCCACCAGCACCTGGCCGATGATTTCCGCCGCCGTCAGGTTGCGCACCAGTTTCTGGGTGCC
Organism: Candidatus Halocynthiibacter alkanivorans; assembly: GCF_003333265.1. GTDB lineage: Bacteria > Pseudomonadota > Alphaproteobacteria > Rhodobacterales > Rhodobacteraceae > Halocyntiibacter_A > Halocyntiibacter_A alkanivorans. Next base: position 2,789 of record NZ_QOLB01000131.1, on the reverse strand, counting down.
GGTGTGGCAGAACGGGCAGGTCAGAGTGCAGCCGACCTGGGAGGACACACAAAGCGTGCCGCGGTCGGTTTCCGGAATATAGACGATCTCGACTTCATGGCCGCCGGCAATGCGCACCAGATATTTTCGGGTGCCGTCTTCCGAGACCTGACGTGTCACCACCTCGGGCACCGCCAGCACACAGTTCTCCGCCAGCAACTCGCGGTAAGGTTTGGCGAGGTTGCTCATCAGCGCGAAGTCCCGCACGCCCTTTTGATAGATCCACTGCCAGATCTGGCCAGTGCGCATTTTCGCCTGTTTTTCAGGGGTGCCGATCGAAATCAGCGCGTCACGCAGCTGCTCCCGGGTCAGGCCAATAAGATTAAGCGGGCCCGGCTCGGTTTTGCGGGGGATGGTCATCACGTCTTGAGTGATCGGTGCTGTAGCCGGCATGGTGCGCGCTCCTGAGTGGGTCAGAGGCGGGCTTTATAGCAGATTCGCCGCGATGGAAACATCTGGCCGCTGCAATTGCCGCAAAGCAGCCAGGCGACTGGCTTGCCGCAGCCCGGAGTGTGACGGACCAGGATGGGCCAGGACAGGACGCCGGGCGACGGGGCGATCCGCCGCCACCCGGGTTTCTGTGTTGGGAGCCGGGTGGTGCAGGCCGGATCTGGCCCGCAAGGTCGGCAGGATCGCGTTGCTCTGCGCGGTTACGGGCAGCGCTTGCTGGCTTCGGCCAGCGAGGCGGTAAAGCCAAGCAGCGAAAAGGTATCTTTGGTCCGTGTGCCGCGCGCCGAGCCGCCACTCAGCACCGCTGTGGCGCCGCGTTTCATCGCGGTGATGATTTTGGTATCATCGGCTACGGTGGCCGGCCAGGCCGTTTCGCCCTCGGTAAACAGCTCAAATTTGCTGCCGGAAATCTCCAGCGTCACGGTGGATCCGCCCTTGAACGGGTAGCCGCCGATAAAGGAGACCTGACCATTGATGCCACTGGAGGGCATATAGGTCACCATCAGCAGCACCGCGCCGCGGCGCACCGCTTTGACGCGGCCGTTCTGATCCGTGTTGACCGATTCTTTCGGTGGTGACGCGCTCCAGCACTGTTTCTGTGGCGCGGCTTCTTCAAACACATACCAGTCGGTATTGGCCGCAACCCGGTTTTCGGATTCCTGCGCCACAGCGGCCAGTGGCGCGCTGAACGTGGCTACGGACATGGCCGCAGCGGCCAGTATTTTGGTGATACTCGTTTTCATTGCTCTGCAGCCTCCAAGCTGTCCCTGCCTCATCGGGCTCTTTGCACCGTCCCTGTCAACGCAGGGCCTGTCTTAATGCAGGTTTTACGGATTACATGGCCGTTTTCAACTGTTGCGACGCAGTGTAACGTGAATTTGCCTGGCGGTGATAGAGTCCTGGGCGAGATTTCGCTGAAACAAGAAGAGACAATACTGAAATGATGCAACCAGTCCCAATGGCCGAGCTCTGGCGCGGCGGAATTCTTGAATCCCAACACCTGGGCCACGCGGTGGTCTGTGACGCACGTGGCGAGGTCATCCAAGCCTGGGGCGACCCCGCGGCGGTGATTTTTCCGCGCTCGTCGTGCAAAATGATCCAGGCGCTGCCGCTGATTGAAAGCGGTGCGGCAGACGCCGCCGGGCTGAGCGACGCCCAACTGGCGCTGGCCTGTGCGTCCCATCAGGGCGCCGCGATTCACACGGTGCCGGTGGCGGCCTGGCTGAAGGATCTGGGCCTGGGCGAACAAGACCTGCGCTGCGGCGCCCATGTGCCCACAGATCCCGAAGCGAAGGCTGCGCTGATCAAAACTGACAGCTCCCCCTGCCAGCTGCACAACAACTGCTCCGGCAAACATGCGGGGTTCCTGACCCTGAACAAACACCTGGGCACAGGGTCGGAATATACCGAGCTGGACCACCCGATCCAGAAGATGATTCTCGAGGCTTTTGAAGAGGTGACGGAAGAGACCAGCCCCGGCCATGGTATCGACGGCTGTTCCGCGCCCAACTTTGCGACTTCGGTGCATGGGCTGGCCCGCGCCATGGCGACATTCGCCAGCGCACACACGCGCGCGGACCGCCGCTCACAGGCCGCCGAGCGGCTGGTGGATGCGATGCGCGCCTGGCCGGAGCTGGTGGCCGGGGAAAGCCGCGCCTGTACTGAGCTGATGCGCGCCATGGATGGCCGGGTGGCGATTAAGACCGGTGCCGAAGCGGTGTTTGTCGCCATCATCCCCGAGCTGCAGCTGGGGGTGGCGCTGAAAATCACCGATGGCAGCACCCGGGCGGCGGAATGCGCCGTGGCGGCGATCCTGGTGAGGCTCGGCGTGCTGGACGCGGCCCACCCGGCAACGCAGAAACGCATGAACACCGAGATCAGCAGCCACCGCGGGTTGCACGCCGGCTGGTTCCGCCCCGCCGCCGCTCTCGCCTGAACGCGCGAAGCGCGGTGCTCCCGCGCGTTTGAACCTCAGGTAACTGAGGCCGTCAAACCCTTGGGCCGGGCCGCGCTCCGCGCGGCAACAGACTCCGCCCGCCCTGCAAGGGTGGGTGGGCAAATAATCTGTGCGCCGCCGGCGCAATTGCGCCAGCGGCAAAGAGCAGCTACTTCTCCGGCAAGGTAAAAGCTCTTTTAAAAAGGGTTTTCGCCGGCAGAAGATTTATTTGTCTCGCGGCTTCTGGTCAGGCTGGGAACGTCTGTTTCGCTTGCTTATGAGAGATAGAAAGCTTCCGGAAGTTGATATACGCCGCAAGAAAAACGCTATCCCTTTTCGCACAGGTCGCCGATCTCTCAAGCGC
>NZ_QOLB01000011.1 GCF_003333265.1 Candidatus Halocynthiibacter alkanivorans | reverse complement strand
CACAGGCTTTAGACAACAAGGCGATGCGCTGCAGGTTATTAGTACCTAATACGGGGATGATGTTGGCGGGGTGAGCCAGTAGCCAGGCCACAGCAATGTGATCTGCAGAGCAATTGTAACGCTCGCAAAGAGTCTGGAATAACGGTTTTAATCGGGTCGCCGCTGCGCCGTCGGAAAATAATGCACCGCCAGCTAAGGGGGACCAAGCCATTGGCTGGATATTATCCAATTGCATGTCTACCAAAGTGCCGTCGGTAAAACTTTGGGATTGCAGCAAGCTGATTTCAATTTGATTGACTTGCAGTTTGTGCTGCATGTGTTTTTGCAGTAGACGCCAGTCTGCAGCGCTAAAGTTGGAGACGCCTATCGCTCTCACTTTGCCGCTATCAACTAAGGCATCTAGTGCCGCCCCTGTTGCAGCCGCATCCATAAAAGGATCCGGGCGATGCATCATCAACAAGTCTAGATGGTCGCTGTGTAAGTTAATCAAGCTTTGCTCAACACTAGTGGTAATGTACTGCGCGCTAGTATCGTAGTGTTTTACGCGACGATTCGGGAAATGATCAGAGCTCAGCGCTATATTGCATTTGCTGATCAGTTGCATTTGTTGGCGCAGTTGCGGATTTTTCCCTAGGGCTTTACCGAAAATGGCTTCGCACTGATAGTCTCCATAGATATCTGCGTGGTCAAAACTACTGATCCCCTGTGTGAGACAAGCGTCTATTTTTGCCGTGACATTGGCCACAGAGGTGTCACTATCATCTGCGAGGCGCCAGACACCGTACACTAATCGGGATAATGTTAGATCATTAGCTAGTTTGATAGAGTTAAGCATTTCTTGTCCTTGATACTATCGTTGTTATTTTTATAGTCTTATCTTGTTTAATAACCTTATCAGTGTATTCTTTTTGTGTAAATGAATTATGAATGAATTTTATGAATGAATTTCAAAATACTTTAAATTCTGCTGAATTTTGACTAGCTGATAATTTCAACTGCCTGAGAGAATCATTATTTTGATGAAGATATTGAAATCTAGTAAATAACCAGTCACTAGCAACAATAATCAACGACCGCTATGTATTGCTGTTGAACATTATTAGCTGTCGACAAGACCTTAAAGGCGGGAAATTTATTGTGCGCAGATTTACTAAGGTACTTGCAAACACACAGCGAAAGCTAGGGCTAGCAGACAGGTAACGCTAAGAGTCGCCAGATGCAATAAACTGTGTTAACAGATACGCTATGAGCGTTATATAGATAACTACAAGGATAATAATAAATGACAAAAAGCGTCAAATACGCACTACTTGGCTGCGGCATGATGGGTTTAGAGCATGTGAAAAATATTGCCTTAATTGAAGGTGCACAAGTGGTGGCTGTAGTAGAGCCCAACCTTGAGATGAGAGAGCGGGCTAAGCAGTTATTGGCCGATGTGTCTTTTTATGATGATTTAGCCGCGCTAATTAAACATCCTCAATTAGATGCAATAGTGGTAGTAACGCCTAATTATCAGCACGCTGAGCAATTATTGTATATTTTGCAGCACAGTGATTTAGCGGTATTGATAGAAAAGCCAATAGTGACTGATGTAGCACAAATAGCAGCGATTAAACAAGCTGCTGACGCCCATAGTGCACCTATTTGGGTGGCGATGGAATATCGCTATATGCCTGTTATTAATCAATTTAGACAAAGTGTAGCAGCGGCCGAAATAGGGCCTGTGAAAATGCTGACTATCTGCGAACACCGTTTTCCGTTTTTGTATAAGGTGGGTGATTGGAACCGCTTCAACCAAAATACTGGGGGCACATTGGTAGAGAAATGCTGCCATTTCTTTGATTTGATGCGTTAGCTAAGGGGCAGTGAAGTGGTGCGGGTTTATGCCAGTACTGGGCAAGATGTGAATCATTTAGATGAAAGCTACGCGGGGCAAGCTGCGGATATTATTGATAATGCCTACGTAATATTAGACTTCGCCAATGGTTTAAGGGCGATGTTGGAGTTAAATATGTTTGCAGAGGGCGCCGAGTATCAAGAGCACATCAGTGCCGTGGGTACATCAGCTAAGTTAGAGTGTTTTGTGCCAGGCCCAGGTCGTTTTTGGCCCGTCAAAGAGCTGGGGCCGGCGCCAATTGCCAAGCTGGTCAAATCACCGAGGTTGCCCAAAGGCCCAGTGACTAGCTATGTGGAAGTCGATGCGAAATTGTTAGCAGCGGGGGATCACAACGGATCAACTTACTACCAGCATCTAGGTTTTTATCAGGCAATTGTCGAAGGTGCCGCTGTCGATGTCTCTGTTGATGATGGATTAAAAGCAGTGGTGATAGGTATGGCTGCGCAGCACTCTGCCGCTACTGGCAAAGCGGTAGAATTGACTGAACAAGGTTTTGATTTTATACGCTAAAAGTTTTTTAGCTGAAATTCTTTACCGCTATAGGGGCAAATACAGACAGTAAATCAATAATTCATTCACTATTGATTTACTATTTTGTAGATGCTTGATAAGCTGTTATCAGATCAATAAAAATAATTACTAGGCTTTCGCTATCTTGGGTTCTTGGATGTTATTAACATGTCTAATGGTTAATTCAAGTGCTGAAAATAGCTTATTTGGAGTAACACTATGAGTATATTAATAGATGTGATCGATGAGCAGAAACAAGTCTCAGGGTTGGATTTTCCACTGGTCATTAAGCCACACAACGCGCAAGTAGCAGAAGATAAACAACAATTTGATGATTTGGTCGCACAAAACTACCCTGCGTTAAAACAGCGTTTAGTTAAACATGGAGCCATTTTGTTTCGCGTTTTACCCCTATCTGGCGCCGAGGATTTTGAGCAG
>NZ_QOLB01000068.1 GCF_003333265.1 Candidatus Halocynthiibacter alkanivorans | reverse complement strand
GGTGGATGGGCCCGGGGGCTTGCCGTTTCGAAAAGGAGTGTCTGGCAGAAAAAATGACGCGCTGACGGGGCGTTTCCCTTTCAATCAGCGCCGGCGTGCTTATTTTGAGGGAGCGCCCTTAGAGGGGCTTTTTTCCGGGAGCATTTTGATGAATTACGAAACCATCCGCTATGATCTGAGTGAGGGCATTGCGGTCATTCTGCTGAACCGCGAAGAGAAGATGAATGCGCTGAATGCACAGATGCGAGCCGAGATCACTGATGCGGTGAAAACGGCCTCGGCTGAGGCGCGGGTGATTGTACTGACCGGCGCCGGGCGGGCGTTTTGTTCCGGTCAGGATCTGGGTGACAGTGCCAGTGTCGCTGCCATCGATCTGGAAGGCACGTTGCGCGACGAATATGAGCCGATGCTGCGCGCCATTGCGGAAAGCCCGGTGCCCACCATTGCGGCGGTGAATGGGGCTGCGGCCGGGGCAGGGGCCAACCTGGCGTTGGCCTGTGATGTGGTGATCGCCTCTGAGGCGGCGGTGTTTGTGCAGGCGTTCACCCGTATCGGGCTGATGCCGGATGCCGGGGGCAGTTATTGGCTGCCGCGCCAGATGGGGGCGGCCAAGGCGATGGGGGCAGCGTTGTTTGCGGAAGCGATCAGCGCGCGTCAGGCCAGCGACTGGGGCATGATCTGGGAGGCAGTGCCGGAAGCGGAATTTGAAGCCCACTGGTTGGCGCGCGCCACCACTCTGGCGACGGGGCCGACGCTGGCGTATGGGGCAGTGAAAACAGCGCTGCGTGCGGCCTGGCAGAATTCTGAGGAAGAACAGCTGGCGCTGGAGGCCCATCAGCAGGGCCAGTTGGGCCAGACCCGCGATTTTCAGGAAGGCGTGATGGCCTTCCTTGAAAAACGCAAAGCCGGGTTTGAAGGGCGGTAGGCCGGTAATATCCGGAATGTATTGCAATGAAAAAGGGCACCCCAACGGGCGCCCTTTTTTACGTCGTGCGGTGGCTCAGGTTGCGTTCAACCAAACGGCAGCGTTGGAATCTCAGTTGTGGTAATAGCACCGGCTGCACCAGAAATTACGGCGACCAGCTTATCGTCTGCATAGAGAAGAGCATCGTCGCCATTGGTGCCCAAAGTAAGCACAGGAGGTGTGGAACCGATTGGATAAGTTACCGCCACTACGTCGTCCGTAGCACTATAATCTTCGATTGTGGCTTCTTCTCCGTCATTCAACCACGACGCAACAACGAATAGGTCGTTCCCCTCACCGCCGGTGCCGCTGTCGCCATTGCCGAGGAACAGCGCATCACTGTCATCCCCGCCATCAAGAACATCTCCGGTGTCATTGTCTGTATAGGAAAATTCGATGCTTGGGATGTCGTAGACTGAGGCACCGTCCAACATTTGAGCCGCCTCGCCATATGAAAGATCGTCGGCATACGGGGTGACGCCAAACAGAAGATCACTGCCATCGCCGCCTTTGAGGATGTCTTCGCCGTTGCCGCCGAACAGGACGTCGTCACCTTCATTCCCATAGAGTTCGTCGTTTCCGTCATCTCCGGTCAATAGGTCATTGCCTGCCCAGCCGTTCAGAACATCATTGCCCGCTTCGCCCATAAGCAGGTCATCGCCGGGGCCGCCGGTCAGAGTGTCGTTGCCGTCCCAGCCGAGTAAGTGGTCTTTTCCTTCTCCTCCGAGGAGAACGTCGTTGCCTGTCCAGCCATCAATATAATCGTTCCCACCGCCGCCGGAGATCAGGTCATCACCGCCTTCACCATACAATTTATCAACGCCGTCCAAGCCACGGATTTCTTCATTGGCGTCAGTCCCGAAAAAAACATCGTCTTCGGGTGTACCAGCGAAAGCCAGCTCCCTATCGACGGGATCGACGGGATCGACGGGATCGACGGGATCGACGGGATCGACGGGTTGCTTTGGGTCCGCATCTCCGTCCGAGGAATCGTCGTTAATGACGTCGACGATCAAAAAGCCTGAAAGAATACCGAGAATGGAAAGCAGTGCGAGCATGACAAAATCCTACAGTTAATATGGTGTTAACATGTCAGGGTTTGCATTGCGGGAAAAGGAAAAGCCACTTTCCCGCCATAATTGTTTCTGCGGGTGTGGTAATTGGCAGAGAATACGCGGATTGGGGCGGAATAAGGCGCTATTCTGGCGTGTAGAACCTTATACCTATGGGAGAGTTAGTCCCGCACGCTGCCTGCAAAGCGCGAATCATTCGAAATTTTAACCATGAAATCAGCCACGTGTGCAAGTTGCAGTTTGCAGCGCAAAAAAAGGGGCGCCACGATGTGGCACCCCTTTGGATCAGTCGGAAGTGTGGCGCCTCAGCGTTCAGCGGTCTTCGACATCCACGTAGTCGCGTGCCGTTTCGCCAGTATAAAGCTGACGCGGGCGACCAATTTTCATTGCCGGATCTTCGATCATTTCTTTCCACTGGGAAATCCAGCCGACAGTGCGCGACAGCGCAAAGATCGGGGTGAACATCGAGGTCGGGAAGCCCATCGCCTCAAGAATGATGCCGGAATAGAAATCCACATTCGGGAACAGTTTCTTCTCGGCGAAATACGGGTCGGCCAGCGCGGCTTTTTCCAGCTCTTTCGCCACCTGCAGGATCGGGTTGTTTTCGACCCCGAGCAGGTCAAGCACTTCATCCGCGGATTGTTTCATCACTGTGGCGCGCGGATCGAAGTTTTTGTAAACCCGGTGGCCAAAACCCATCAGACGGAACGGGTCGTTCTTGTCCTTGGCGCGGGCGATATATTCCGGGATGCGGTCGACGGTGCCGATTTCCTGCAGCATTTCCAGACAGGCCTGGTTGGCGCCGCCGTGGGCCGGGCCCCAGAGACAGGCGATGCCGGCAGCGATACAGGCAAAGGGATTGGCGCCGGAGCTGGAAGCCAGGCGCACGGTTGAGGTCGAGGCGTTTTGCTCGTGGTCGGCGTGCAGGGTGAAGATCCGGTCCATCGCGCGCGACAGGATCGGGTTCACTTCGTAGTTTTCGGCCGGGACAGCAAAACACATGCGCAGGAAGTTTGACGCGTAGTCGAGATCATTGCGCGGATAAACAAAGGGCTGGCCGATGGTGTATTTATAGGCCATCGCTGCGATTGTGGGCATTTTCGCGATCAGGCGGATGGTTGCCACTTCGCGCTGCCAGGGGTCGGAAATGTCGATACTGTCGTGGTAAAACGCCGACATGGCGCCAACAACACCGGTCATCACCGCCATTGGATGCGCGTCGCGACGGAAGCCGCGGAAGAAATACATCATCTGCTCGTGCAGCATGGTGTGGTTGGTGACGCGGTTTTCAAAGTCTTCGATCTGAGTGGCGGAGGGCAACTCGCCGTAGATCAGCAGATAGCAAACTTCGAGATAGTGAGATTTTTCTGCCAGTTCACCGATGGTATAACCCCGGTGCAGCAACACACCTTTATCGCCGTCAATATAGGTGATTGCGGATTCACAGGCGGCGGTCGACGTGAAACCCGGATCAAAGGTGAAAACACCTGCCTGGTTGTAAAGTTTACGGATATCAATGACATCAGGCCCCGCGGTGGGAGTATGTACCGGCAATTCATAGTTTTCGCCGTTATAGCTGAGAGTCGCGGTTTTTTGGCTGTCTGTCATTTCTTTTCCTTCGGTTTGGGGCCGACCCCCGTATGGGGCCGGTCCGCTGCATTGCGTGTGGCTCAGTCCAGGTCCGTATCCTGGCTGACATCAGCCAGGCGCGCGAGAGTTTCTTCGCGCCCAAGGACGAGCATCATATCAAAGACACTGGGGGAAGGCGATCGACCAGCGAGCGCGGCGCGCAGCGGTGCTGCAAGTTTGCCCAGCTTGGTCTCATGGACCTCGGCAAGCCGGGCCACTGTTTCCTCCAGAGTGTCTCTGGACCAGCTAACATTTTGCAACTGCGGCGTCAATTGTTTCAGTATACCACGGGATACTTCATCCAGTGATTTTGCCGATTTCTCATCAGGCACAATTGGCCGGGACGTCAGTATAAATTGAGCTTTTTCAACGATTTGACCAAATGTCTTTGCCCGATCCTTGAGGCAATACATCGCGGACAGCAATGCGTCTGCCGTCGCGTCGTCCAAAGTGGGCAATGCTGCAGCTGCGAGATAAGCCTGGATCTGGCGCAGCACGTCAGCATCTTCCATCAAAGGAATATGCTGCCCGCAGAGATTTTCCAGCTTCTTGGTATCAAAACGTGAGGGCGATTTGCCGATGCCACCAAGGTTGAACCAGTCGCGCGCCTGGTCGTCGGTGAAAAATTCGTCATTGCCATGGGACCAGCCCAGCCGGGTCAGATAGTTGCGCATGCCCGCTGCCGGGTACCCCATGGCGAGGTATTCTTCGACTCCGGTGGCGCCGTGACGCTTGGACAGTTTTTTACCATCGGCACCGTGGATCAGCGGGATATGGGCGTAGACCGGCACCGGCCAGCCCATCGCATGGTAGATGGTCATCTGGCGCGCAGCATTGTTCAGGTGGTCGTCGCCCCGGATCACATGGGTGACGCCCATATCGTGGTCGTCCACAACCACCGCCAGCATATAGGTCGGGGATCCGTCAGAGCGCAGACAAACCATATCATCCAGCTGATCATTGCGGATGGTAACATCGCCCTGGACCTCATCATGGATGATGGTCTTGCCGTCACGCGGCGCTTTGATGCGGACAACATAAGGCGCATCCGGGTGGGTCCCGGGTGCCGCGTCGCGCCAGGGCGAATGAAACAGCGTCGATTTGCCTTCCGCCCGGGCCGCATCGCGAAAGGCCTGGATTTCGTCCTGGGTGGAGAAACACTTGTAGGCGTGACCGGCGGTCAGCATCTGCAGCGCCACTTCGGCGTGGCGGGGGGCGCGTTCAAACTGGCTGACCGCATCACCGTCCCAGTCCAGCCCAAGCCAGCGCATGCCGGCCAGGATTGCGTCCGTGGCCTCCGGGGTGGAACGCTCGCGGTCAGTGTCCTCAATGCGCAGCAGGAATTTGCCGCCACGGCCGCGGGCATAAAGCCAGTTGAACAGAGCGGTGCGCGCGGTGCCAATATGCATGAAACCGGTGGGAGAGGGCGCGATACGGGTGACGACGGGTCTGTCGGACATGCGAGTGTTAACCTTTTGGAAACCATAGGGTGGAAAGCTTGGACTCTGATGTATTCAATCACTGGTGAGGACACAAGGTGCGCCTGTTGCCAGGGTTATATGCGCGCTGGACCGCGCAGCAGGGCCATTTGTTTCCCTGGTTGCCCGTCTGCCTCGGCGCCGGGGCCGGGATCTACTTTGCCTTGCCGCAGGAACCGGGCCCGGGAACTTACTTCGGATTGATCTCTATTGTTGTCATTCTGGCCCTGATTGCAAGCCAGGGGCCGGAGCTGGCGCGCCCACTTTTTGTGGCTGCTATGGTCCTGATCTGCGGCATAGTGCTGGCAGGGCTGCGGGCGCAGTGGCTGGCAGAGCCGGTGCTGGGGTTTCGCTATTACGGCGCTGTCGAGGGCCGCGTGGTGCTGATTGACCGCTCGCGCTCAGACCGGGTGCGGCTGACGCTGGACCGGCTGCGGCTTGACCGTGTGGCGCCGGCCAAAACCCCGGCGCTTGTGCGGGTGTCCCTGAGCCCGGATCCTGAAATCACTGCTGCCAGTGTATCCCCTGTGCCCGGAATGCGGGTGGCAATGACCGCCTTCCTGTCGCCCCCGGAAGGACCGGTTGAGCCCGGAGGTTTTGATTTTCAGCGCCTGGCCTGGTTTCGCGGCCTTGGCGCGGTGGGCTACAGCCGCACACCGCTGCTGCGGCTGGAGCCGGTGCCTGAGGGCGCTGCATTGTGGATACAGCGCCTGCGCCGTCGGATTTCACTGGCGGTGCGTGCCGCTGTGCCGGGGGAGGCCGGCGGTTTTGCTGCCGCGATCCTGACCGGTGACCGTTCCGGCATCAGCCAGGCCACCCAGGAGGATCTGCGCCGCGCCAACCTGTCACATCTTCTGGCAATTTCGGGCCTGCATCTGGGTCTGCTGACGGGCGTGGTGTTTGGCACGGTGCGTGCTCTGCTGGCCCTGATCCCCTGGCTGGCGTTGCGCCTGCCTCTGCGCAAAGTGGCGGCTGTCTGTGCGCTGGTGGCGGCGGCGATGTATCTGGCGCTTTCGGGCGGCAATGTTGCCACGGTGCGCGCCTTTGTAATGGTTGCCGTGATGCTGGTGGCGGTGCTGTGTGAGCGCCGGGCCATCAGCCTGCGGGCGGTGGCGATTGCGGCGCTGATTGTGATTCTGCTGCGCCCCGAGGCGGTGACCGGGCCGGGCTTCCAGATGTCTTTTGCCGCAACCACAGCACTGGTGGCGGTGTTTTCCGCCGCGCGGGACTGGCCGCGCGTTCGTCTGCCCCGGTTCAGCCGGCCGGTACTGGCGGTGGTTCTGTCCTCGCTGGTGGCAGGGCTGGCCACCGCGCCGGTGGCGGCGGCGCATTTCAACCGGATCGCTGATTACGGGCTGATCGCCAACTTGTTGTCGGTGCCCCTGATGGGCGCGGTGGTGATGCCGGCGGCGGTTCTGGCGGCGGTGCTGGCGCCACTCGGGCTGGCCAATGTCGGATTGGCGGTGATGGAGCCGGCAATCCGCTGGATCCTGGCGGTCGCGACCCGTGTTTCAGCGCTGGACGGGGCGGTGACCCAGGTTTCGGCGCCGCCGGGCAGTGTTTTGCCGCTGTTGGCGCTGGGGGCTTTGTTCATCATTCTGGTGCAGGGGCGCCTGCGCTGGTCGGGTGTGCTGCTGATTGCGGCCGGATTTGTGATCTGGAGCGGGGCCGGGCGCCCGGCGGTGCTGATCTCCGGCGACGGGGCGCTTGTTGGAGTTATGACGCCGCAGGGGCGGGCCTTGTCCAAACCTCGTGGTCAGGGATTTGTGGCGCGCAGCTGGTTGGAAAACGATGGGGATGCGGTGGATCAGCCCGGCGCCGCACTGCGTGCGGGTCTTGTGCGCGAAAAAGGCGCGGTGTGGTTTGATCTGGGCGGTAGTCGCGTTGTGCACTTGTCAGGGCGCGGCGCGGTGGAGCGGGTGGGGACGGCCTGCGACGGGGCGGCACTGGTGATTCTGGCTGCAGATTATGAGGGATCTGCGCCCTGCAAGGTGCTGGCACGCGACGCGTTCCGCCGCTCAGGCGCACTGGCGCTGATGGCAGAAGGGGGCGGGCTCAAGATCCGCAGCGCGTCCGAGGTTGCCGGGCGCAGGCTCTGGAACAGCCCCGGGACGCGCTTTACCTTCTGGCCGTTTGGCGGCTGAGTGTGGTGCTCACTGCCCGCTGAACATTGCCTTAACTGCGTCACCCCGGCCGGACGCCCGTGCGGAAGTGGCATCAGAAGGCGAAGGACCGCTGATTATGAGGGCAAAGTCCGGGCGCCGTGAAACGAGCACGGCAGACAGGTGCGGCGGCAATGGAGATCCGGATGTTGTACCCCGGCGCAGCACCATGCTGCGCTACCCAGGTGCGCTGATGTAACAAAATACCCCGGAGGCGGCGATCCGGGGCTGTGCGCCACGAAAACAGCGGCTTGATACCGGAGCACGGCGCAGCGGGTTTCTTTTTGGCTTCAATATCCCCGCCGGAGGCGGCGCAACAGCCCTGCACTGCCACCGCGCCGCGGGCCGCTCAGTAACTGCGGATCAGGCCGGACAGCTTGCCCTGGACCTTGACTTCGCCCTCAGGGAAACTGCGGTCCGGGTGGCTGGGGTTGGCGGCTTCCAGAGTGATAATCCCACCCTCGCGGCGGAACCGTTTCAGCGTGGTTTCATAACCCTGGACCATCGCCACTACAATATCGCCGTTCTCGGCCGCACTGGTTTCGCGGATCACCACGATGTCCCCGTCGTTGATGCCGGCGTTGATCATGGAATCCCCGGTGACTTCCAGTGCATAGTGGCTGCCGCGCCCCGACATCATCATGCCCGGAATGGCGATATTATAGGATCCGTCGGGGATGGCCTCAATGGGCACACCGGCGGCGATACGCCCCATCACCTGCAGTTCCTGCACATGCATCTTTTCTACGGGCGTGGTGTTGCCAGCCCCCGCAGCGCGGCCACCGTCAATCACCCGCGGGCTAAAGCCGGACGTGGGATCACCACCCAGTGATTCCGGTAGTTTCACGATTTCTATGGCGCGGGCGCGGTGGGCCAGGCGGCGGATAAAGCCGCGCTCTTCCAGTGCAGTGATCAGCCGGTGGATGCCAGATTTGGAGCGCAGGTCGAGCGCTTCTTTCATCTCATCAAAGCTGGGGGGCACGCCGTCCCGCTGCACCCGTTTCTGAATAAACTCCAGCAGTTCCAATTGCTTTCGCGTCAGCATCTGCGCTTCCTCATTGCCGGGCGGGCGTCTTGATGCGCCACGCGTCCTGATTTATCGTTCAGGTTATGTTCTACCCCTGTTCCTGATCTGTGTCAAACAGGCTTCATCTTTTGGCAAGTTCTGTACCGCGTGGCATCAGAGCGGCAGGTAGGGCACCATCTCGCCTGCTTTGCGGGCGGCGTCAAAGGGCGGGCGCAGCAGAAGCGCGTTGGCCTGTGACAGCACCGAGAGCAGGGCGCTGTCCTGACGTGGCAGGGCGCGGATGCCCTGCGGGTCGATGATGGCGCGCATGTAATGGGCGCGGACGCCGTTTTCCGCCACCGGCTCAGAGAGCGGCGCCTGCAAGGGCGTTTCGGCGGTGGCGTCATGGCCCAGAAGACGGCGGATTGCCGGGATAATAAAGATGCGGGCGCAGACCAGTGAGCTGACCGGGTTGCCGGGCAGGCCGATCATCATGCTGTTGCCCAGACGGCCCGCCATCAAAGGTTTGCCCGGCCGCATTGCCAGTTTCCAGAACCGCCGTTCAAGCCCCATGTCGGTCGCGACCTGTGCCACAAGGTCATGGTCCCCGACGGAGGCGCCGCCGGAGGTGACCACAATGTCGGCGTCGGCAGTGAGTTCAAACACCGCGCGCAGGGACGCCTCATTGTCGCGTGCGATCGGCAACAGCCGGGTGTCTGCCCCGGCGGCCTGACACATGGCTTGCAGGCCGAAATTGTTGGAGGCGATGATCTGGTCCGGGCCCGGGGTTTCGCCGGGCATCACCAACTCATCCCCGGTGGCGATGATGGCCACAACGGGTTTGCGGCTGACCGGCACCCGGTCGATATTCATCGAGGCCAGGAGCGCCACATCCTGGGCACTGAGGATCTTTGGTGCCGGAAAACTGTCGCCATGGCTGAAGTCGGCACCGGCGGGGCGCACATAGGTGGCCTGGTCCAGATCTGCGTTCAGGGTGATGTTGTTGCCCTGACGGCTGACGTCTTCCTGAATGACCACCCGGTCGGCCCCCGCAGGCAGCGGCGCGCCGGTGAATATGCGCAGGGCCTGGCCGGCTTTCAGCGTGCCGTGCCAGCCATGACCGGCGGCGGCTTCGCCCACAACAGTGAAGCTGGCGCCCGATGCGACCTCAGCCTCCTTCACTGCATACCCATCCATGGCAGAAGCAGCAAACGGCGGCTGGCTGCGCCGCGCCGTGACCGACCGTGCAAGCGTGCGACCCGCGGCGAGATGCAGCGGCACGTCTTCCGCATCCAGTGGGGTGCAAAGAGAAAAAATATGGTCCAGCGCTTCAGAAACGGAAATCATGATTTGGCTTTCTCTGCTGGACCTCGCGGCCGTCGGGCTATTCGGCCTCAAAACGTCCGGATTTGCCGCCGTCTTTTAACGTCACCCGCAAGCCGCCGATTTCCATGGTTTTTTCCACGGCTTTCACCATGTCATAGACAGTAAGCGCGGCGGTGGAGGCGGCGGTGAGTGCTTCCATTTCCACCCCGGTCTGGCCAGTGGTTTTTACCGTGGCTGAAATGCGCAGCCCGGGCAGGGTCTCGTCCGGGGTCAGGTCGACCGCGACCTTTGTGATCGGCAGCGGGTGGCAGAGCGGGATCAGTTCCGAGCATTTCTTGGCGCCCATGATGCCGGCGAGCCGCGCCACCCCCATCACATCGCCCTTTTTGGCGTGGCCGCCGGTGATATGGGCCAGCGTTTCGGGCAGCATTTTCACGTAAGCTTCGGCGACGGCGATGCGGCTGGTGAAGTCTTTGTCTGAGACATCCACCATATGGGCGTGGCCTTCGCCGTCAAAATGAGTGAGCCCCGCCATCACAGCACCCCGGTCAGAGGACTGGCCAGCAGCGAGCGGGTGGCCGCCGTGACATCGTCCTGGCGCATCAGGCTTTCGCCGATCAGGAAACAGCGGGCACCGTATTCGGCCATATCGGCCAGGTCCTGCGCGGTTGAAAGGCCGCTTTCACAGATCAGGGTGCGGTCAGTGGGCGCGAGGCGCGACAGGCGCCGCGTGGTATCAAGGCTGGTCGCAAAGGTTTTGAGATTGCGGTTGTTGACCCCAAGCAGCGGCGACTTCAGGGACGTGGCGCGTTCCAGTTCGGCTTCATCATGCACTTCAATCAGCACATCCATGCCCCAGCCAAAAGCGGCGTCTTCCAACTCCTGGGCCTGGGTATCTGAGACCGAGGCCATAATGATCAGGATGCAGTCGGCGTTCCACGCCCGGGCCTCAGCGATCTGGTAGGTGTCATACATAAAATCTTTGCGCAGCGCCGGCAGGCCGGTCGCCTCGCGCGCAGCGATCAGAAATTCCGGGGCGCCCTGAAAGCTCGGCGTATCGGTCAGCACCGAGAGGCAGGTTGCGCCGCCGTCTTCATAGGCTTTCGCCAGCAAAGGCGGGTTGAAATCGGCCCGGATCAGCCCTTTGGAGGGGCTGGCCTTTTTCACTTCGGCGATCAGACCGTAGCCACTTCGGGCGGCAGATTGCAGGGCCGTTGCAAAGCCCCGGACAGGGCTGGCGGCGCGGGCGGCGGCCTCAACTTCGCTCAGCGGGCGCGCGGCTTTGGCGGCGGCGACCTCGTCAAGTTTGTAGGCTTTGATTTTGTCTAGAACTGTGCTCATGAGCATGGGATAGCGCGCCGGCGCGGCGAAGGGAAGTTTTGATATGGGGGTGAGGCGGCTAAATCACCGCAAAACATGAAACTTTAAAGGAATCTCCGGCCAGGCGGCGCTGCCGGGTCTTGCCTTTGGGGCCACTCTGTCTGCACAATAGTCGAATGATTTCAGTATTGAGTGTGGCGCAAGGCGCATGCGCTATTATCGTGGACCGGGGTGTGGTCCGGAATGCAGGCTGGCAGGGGGCACCAGGATCATGGATGAGTTTCTGACCATAGAGCAGCAGGCGGGGCTGGCCATCGTGGATCTGGCGCGCCCTTTTGGCGCCGGCTGGGACGCGGACATGCGCCAGGCGCTGATTGAGGCGCTGGAGGCGGTGCAGCAAGACGGCCAGGTCCGCGCTATCCTGCTGCGCAGCAAAGGGCGCAATTTTGCCGCCCCGCGGCGCGACGGGCATCCGCAATATTGTGCAGAAAAACGCGATCTGGCCGCGCTGTGTCAGGGGTTTGAATCCTGCCGCCGGCCATTGGTGATTGCGTTGCAGGGGCGGGTGACCGGGCCGGGACTGGAACTGGCGCTGGCGGCACATTTCCGGGTAGCGCTGAAAGGCGCGCGTTTTGGCATGGATCAGGTGCTCAGCGGCCAGGTGCCCGGTGGGGGTGCCACCCAGCGACTGCCGCGGCTGACCGGCGCCGGCCCGGCGCTTGATCTGATGCTGAGCGGCCAGAGCATCAGCGCGGAACAGGCGCGCCGGATCGGGCTGGTGGATCACATCAGTGACGGAGAGGATCTGATTGCCTGGGCCAGTGCGCAACGCGCTTTTCGACCCACGCGCCAGCGCAGCCGCCATCTGCGCGACGGCGCGCATTATGCCGCGGTGGTCAAAGAATGGCGCCAGGGTGTCAGTGCCATGCGGCTGGAAGCGCCGGCGATGATCCTGGATTGTGTGGAAGCGGCGCTGGTCTTGCCGTTTGAAGCCGGGCTGGCGCGCGAGGCCGCTGCCTGGCAAGACAGCTGCCACTCGGCGCAGCACCGGGCCCTGACCCATCTGGCCTGGGCCGAATCGGTCACCCATCAGTCCAACCTGTCCCACGGCAAGGATCAGGAGGTGCAAAGGGTCGGAGTGGCTGGCAGCGGCGTAGGTGCAGTGCGCTTTGTGCAGCGGGCGCTGGCGCATGGGCTCGGGATCTCGATGGCGGAACCGGATGAGGCACGGCGCAGTGTGTTTCTGCGCCGCCTTGCCGCCCGGTTTGACGACATGCTGGAACGGGGGGCGCTGGGCGAAGACGGTATCAGAGAACAGCTGGAGCGGTTTAACATGGTGGCCGGTTACGCGGGGCTGGCAGACGCGGGGTTTGTGGTCGAATTTGCCAGTGGTAATGGTGCCAACGGCAACGGCAACGGTGGTGGTGAAATTGGATACGGCGGTGACAGGCTGGCGGCTCTGGACGCTGCTTTGCCGGCGCAAGTGGTGCTGGCCAGCAGTTCCGCCCATCTCAGCCTGACCCAACTGCGTCAGGGAAGGGATCATCCCGGGCGCATCGCAGGTTTTCACCCGTTGGCCCCGAGCGTGGTTGAACTTGCCCTGGACGGGCACAATGATGCGCGCACGGTGGCGCTGTGTCACGCGGCGGCGCTGAAGCTGAACTGTGCCGGGCTGGAAAGCAGTGGTGCCAGCGGACGCATCGCGGACCGGATTATAGCGGCGCTGCACCGGGCGGTGGATCTGACGCTTCTGGCCGGGGCGACGCCAACAGAAGTTGACGCTGCAATGCGCGGATTTGGGTTTGCCATGGGGCCGTGTCAGGCCCGGGATGCCGAAGGGCTTGAGCGCGTGGCGCAACGGCTGCGGCGTCACTATGGCGCTGATGCAACCGCCCTGTGTGATGCGATGCGGGTGCAGGGACGTCTGGGCCGGCGCAGCGGACGCGGCTTTTATCTCTGGGCTGAGGACAGGCCGGGCGCCTCGGATGCCGGCACGTTGTCAGTGATTGCGGCCCTGCGCGGCGACACTGCCGTCCGGCACTTTGCAGCGGGTGACATTCAGCGGCGCTGTCTGGCGGCGATGATAAATGCGGGGGCGCGGGCGCTGGAAAGCGGCGCGGTTACCCGGGCCGGCGACATTGATCTGGCTGCGGTTGTGATGCCGGGCTTTCCGCGCTGGAAAGGCGGCCCGATGCAGGCGGCAGATCACTGGGGGCTGCCGGCGCTGCAAAAAGAGCTGCGCCATCTGGCCCTGGAAGCCCCGGATCTGTGGGAACCTTCGCCGCTGCTGGGCCATATGATCGCCAACGGCTATCATTTTGGTTCCGAAGGCAGCGACCAGCGAAATAGTAAATGACGACGAAGATCGAAAGAAGAGTTTTCGCGCGCGCTGTGGGACCGGCTTGAGGCGCGCAGAGCGGAGCTCGATATCTTTAAGTGCTAAATCTCAATCGCGATTGGCATGGAAGACAGCTATTTCTACCAGTCGCACGCCAGAGGGGGCATACCCGACGACCTCACTTTGGCTGATCTTGCGAATGCGCTGGGTCTCAGTCTCTCTGATGTGACCGGATCCGAAGCGGTTCCGGCCTGGGCGCGGCTGGAAACCATCCTCGGGGCTGTCAGCAATGAGGAGGCAGCACAGCTTGTTGCGATTGCCGGGACCTTTTTAAAGAGGTGACAACTCATCCGATTTTCAGGATTTGACCAGGGAGGATTAAGGGCAGGGCGGCCGTTGCGCTTTGCTGGGGTCTGCACTGAGGTGTGCCGTAACTCCGTGGCGGGAGGATCAGCCGAGGAAAATACCGACCACCACCAGCATCAGACCGAGCGCCGAAAGCAGAAGCGATCCCAGGTTGAGCGCCACTACTTTTTGCAGTTTGGCGCGGATTTCCTCATCCGTACCGCCGGCACGTTTGGCGCGGGTGGCCAGCACAATGCAATAGACAAGGCCAAAAACACCCGTCAGGGACAATGCGGCGCCAGGCCAGATCAGAAACTCCATTGCTATCTCCTAAATGGGCTACGGGTGGTCAGGTTTCGCCTATCTGCTGTGCGCGTGTGGTGCAAGCCCTTGCGATGAGACCGGCGGCGCGGTAGGAAAATGAAAAACGTCAGTCTGAGGTATGTGAGATGGAAGAACACGAAGAACAAAAGGGCGTCGACAGCTCTTACCGGATAACAGCCGCTGAGCTGCGCCAGTTTATCGAGCGCTATGAGCGTCTGGATCAGGAAAAGAAAGACATCGCGGAGCAGATGAAAGAAGTGATGGCCGAAGCCAAGGGCCGCGGCTATGACGTGAAAGTGATCCGCAAGGTGATCGCTCTGCGCAAACGCGACAAGGACGATATCGCTGAAGAAGAAGCGGTGCTGGAAATGTACAAAGAAGCGCTGGGCATGGCGTAAGCCGCGCACCGGCCTGAATTTCAGGAAAAGGCGTCCCGCTGTACCGGCCGGGGCGCCTTTTTTTATGGGCTGCGTCTTCCGGGTTTACGCTGCAAAGAGCAATGGAGCTGGACATTCCGTACTGCCCCGAAGCCAGGTGAAAAGGGGAGCGTTTGGAATAGGTCGCGGCCTGAAAACTTCCTCCTCATACCTAACTCTGTTGACGCGCTGTTTTAAATGATGATGCATGCAGGTGCGGGCAGAGTGCCTCTATGTGATGCTTGTAAACGCTGATTTCACTAAATTTTCTCAAGGCGGCAAAAATTTGTGACCACATATAAACCACTCGAAAAGTTGGACATGATTGTGACAGGTAGCTTGCTTTTCTTGCCGATCCTGATTCAAGATTTCGTGGGGCAGTTGCCATTTGTAAATTACGACTGGATTGCCGGTACGCTGCCAAAAATTGAAACAGAATATCAAAAATTCGCTCATCTATTTGGGGTCGCAGAAGCCGGCAGATACAGAAACATTTATATTACCGCTCTGGTGCTGAGCAATTTGTATTTTGTTGTATTTCTGGCGCTTTTTGGGGGGAGGTTGTGGCGAGGAACGTTTGAAACTCTGGCGCATCCTTTGGATAAGGCCGACTTCCATTACCTTCATCAGGCGCAGTGGCGAAATTTAGGGATGATCACGGGGGGTATTTTTCTTTTCTTACTGATTTGGGTGATTCCGTTCTCATCGGCAATGCGGCTTGGCGGTGGCAGGTATGTAATTCAGCCCGGCTTGTGGACGGAAGTTGTTATTTCGTTTGTGTTCACTAGTTACGCCTTTTTGTTACCTATGTTTTTGATCGCGATTATTCGCTTCGTCAGAAGGTAACGAGCTAGGGGGCAGCTTGCGACTTTGGTCGCTCGAGAAAGTTTCCGGCTACAGATGGCGGGATATTCAAAGCGTTTTGTGGTCCTGTGCCGGTTACTTTTTTAGGTGGAATTTGCCACCGCGCTCAGGCCGTCAGGAAGGTCACGCCATCCATGGCAGCGATGGTTTGCTGGTCGCGCTGATAGTTGTCGCGCAACTGCTGTTGCAGCGCCGGATCCCAGCCGGGCAGGGTGGTTTGGGGTGCTGGTGTCTCCGGGTGGGCGTATTTGTCCAGAAAGGCGCGCAGCACCTGGCGGCGCTCGCTCTCGCTTGTGGGTGGGTTTTGCGCCAGCCAGAGCCGCAGACGGCGCAGGCCTTCGGGGTTTAGCTGTCCGGCGATGATATCAAGACTGCCGGCAAGCGTCTGCCCTTCAATCAGCCCCTTATTCGGACCCTCTGTCAGGCCGGCGATGCGCTGCAGAATTGCGGGACAGATAAGGGGCGCATCTTCGGCGCACCAGACGGTCAGCTCAGTATCCGGCAGCGCGCTTTTTATCGCGGTGATCAGCGCCGCCCAACTGATCTGCGCCGGGTCATTTCCCGCCAGCAGGCTGTCATACTGCAGCCCGTCAGCTTCAGAGAGGACCTGGCTCAGCGCCTGCAACCAGTGCCCTGGCTCGCGCAGACTGATGTGGAATTCCACCTGTGCCTGAGGAAACACATTGCGCAGCGCGCGCAGCCGTGCCGGCGCATTGGCATAAAAGCCGCCTTTACGAAAGATATTGGCCCCGTCCGCGAGGATGTTTTCGTAAGACAAGACGATGCGCGTGGCCTCGTCCTGGTCGCTCAGCATATCAACCAGCATCTCGCAGCTGTCCGCGCTGGCACGGGCGCCGCGCAGGCGGGACACCACTTCCGGCAATATCTGGCGGTAGCGGCCAGGACCCGGCACCTCCACACCCTGCGCCGCCAGCAGCGCTTTGTTGCGCAACAGGGCGCGCAACAGCAGGTGACTGTGGGTTGCATGGGCACCGGTATGGACAGAAATAATCATCTGTTGAACAAGTTAGCCTTTCAATGCCAGCTCGTATACGCGCAATTGTGGACAGCGAAACAGGGATTGTTTAGAGGGGCAGGGGAATGATTGATAAAAAGCCTCATACTGCCGCGCGGCGCACGCGCATGAACCCCTGGTCTGTGGGTGCTTTTGCAATTGCGGTACTGGTGCTGGCGCCGCTGTTGGCGGTGCTGTGGATTGCGCTGAACCCGGTGGATAATATCTGGCCGCATCTGCTCAGCACCACATTGCCACGTTATCTGCGTACCACCGCAGTGCTGGCCGTGTCGGTGGCGGTCCTGTCGGCGGCGATGG
This sequence comes from Candidatus Halocynthiibacter alkanivorans, assembly GCF_003333265.1. Lineage (GTDB taxonomy): Bacteria > Pseudomonadota > Alphaproteobacteria > Rhodobacterales > Rhodobacteraceae > Halocyntiibacter_A > Halocyntiibacter_A alkanivorans. Next base: position 4,513 of record NZ_QOLB01000068.1, on the reverse strand, counting down.
GCACCGGTGCCGCCTGGCTGGTGGTGATGTACCGTTTCCCGTTCTCGCGCATGTTGCAATGGCTGCTGTTGTTGCCGCTGGCGATCCCGGCCTATGTCGGCGCTTATGCGCTGGTGGATTTTCTGGAATATGCCGGGCCGGTGCAGACCACTCTGCGGCAGGTATTTGGCTGGCAGACCTCGCGCGATTACTGGTTCCCTGAAATCCGCTCGCTGGGCTCTGCCATCCTGGTGCTGTCTGCGGCGCTGTCGCCCTACGTCTTTCTGATGGCGCGCGCGGCGTTTCGCGAGCAATCCGGCAGTATCTATGAGGTGGCACGCGCGCTGGGCGCCGGACCTTTCGCACGGTTCTGGCGGGTGGGCTTGCCGATGGCCCGCCCGGCCATCGCGGCGGGTGTGGCGATTGTGATGATGGAAACCGTCAGCGATTTTGGCACCGTGTCCTATTTTGCGGTGCAGACGCTGACCACCGGGATTTTCACCGTCTGGCTGGAGCTGAACAATGCCGGCGGAGCGGCGCAGATTGCCGGTGTGGTGCTTCTTGTGGTCGGGTTGCTGGTGGGGCTGGAGAAACTGTCCCGCGGCCGCGCGCGTTTCCATGGCAATACCCGTCAGCAGCGCAAAGTGGTTCCGATGACGCTCACCGGCTGGACCGGCTGGCTGGCCACCGCGCTGTGCCTGGTTCCGTTTGCATTTGGTTTTGTGCTGCCGGTCGGGGTGATCGGCTATCACGCGGTGAAAAATGCGCGGCAATGGGCCGACCCGGCGCTGCTTGAAGCGCTGCTGAACACGTTGACCGTGGCAGGGTTGGCGGCGATTGTCACCGTTTGTGCTGCGATCTTCATGGTTTACGGGGTGCGCCTGACCGGGCGCAGGTTGCCCAGAGTGTTGCTGCCGGTCACAACGCTGGGTTATGCCGCCCCTGGCGCGGTGCTTGGTATAGGTATTCTGATCCCACTGGCGGCGCTGGACAATATAATTGCCGACGCGATCGAGGCGCTGTTCGGCGTTGACCCTGGTCTGTTGATGACCGGATCCGCTTTTGCGATTGTCCTGGCCTATACGGTGCGGTTTTTCGCCATTGCCCAGGGCGCAGCTGACGCGGCAATGGGGCGGGTGGCACCCAGCCTGCCGATGGCGGCGCGCTCACTGGGGAAAACGGCGGGTGGCACCCTGCGCAGGATCTACGTGCCGATTATGCGCGGATCCGTCGGCACTGCGCTGCTGCTGGTCTTTGTCGACAGTGTCAAAGAATTGCCCGCAACGCTGCTGCTGCGCCCCTTTAACTACGACACGCTGGCCACACGGGTGTTTGAGAAAGCCGGACTGGAACAAATTGGCCAGGCGGCACCGGCGGCGATCCTGGTGATTTCTGTTGGTCTGATTGCAGTGGGCCTTATGGCACGCTCTGAAAGCCGTCCATCCGCTGAGTGACCCGGAGGCACGCGCCCTGTCCGGCGGCGCGTCTGAAGCGTAACCGCGCCGGTTTGGTTGTCTGGTGAAGGTCCTTCCTGCCCGTCGATAACCCAGCCTGGCCAGGCCCCGCAGCTGCTTCTGACGCTCGCACCCGGCGATCTGCGTCCCGAAAGTGGCAGTTTCGATCCGGTTGCAAACATTGCCGGAATGGCGACGCAGGCGACCCTGCGCCGGTGGGGTCAGCTGCCCGGCACTGACGTACAAACGCGGTGACCAGTTGTGCACGCATACCGCGCTCTGACATATGGAAGGGCCGCCAGGGGAGAAGGGTCTTTTGCGCCAAAGGATGTGGGATGCAAGTGCGCATTTTAAGCCCGCAAGCCGGCTGAGCACGCTGCTTGCGGAGTGTGAATGGTCCGGGTCTGATGGTCGTCCTGTGACCCAATTTCTGGCCTGTGATGAAAAAAGTGAAGATCAGGTCGGATTCTTGTGCCGGACCCTCTTGCGCCTCACCACCGGACCAGGTAAGTGACCCTTAGTGCCCCTATAGCTCAGCTGGTAGAGCAACTGATTTGTAATCAGTAGGTCCGCGGTTCGAGTCCGTGTGGGGGCACCATTTATCATCATAAAATCAATGAGTTGTGCTTTGCGCAGAGTATTGGTTTTGTCTCCTGTTATCTCGTGGAAGCATGGCGGAAGCAGTAGAGATAGAGTCGTGATGTGGTACATTTGTCACGCGCGGTTCCGAGCGGTTACTGTGCGACCTCCAATTTGAAACACAATCTATCGCCAAGATGAAATACCTGTTCTCAGGTCAAGTGTATTTTTCTTAGGTAGCCCAACAGCGCCGTTCTAAGCAGTTAGGTTGCGGCTCTATTCAACCTTTCAGCCCGCCTTCAGATGCAGCGATGTAGCAGCCAAAAGGCGGACGTTGGTACATTTTATATATATCAAAGACTTAAGTCGCGGGATCCAAGGGCATTTCGTTGGTCAATGGCATCCAAGAACGGGCGACCGCTTCGGCAAGTTTCAAATAGTCGTTTCAATCAGTTCAGATTGACCGAATAAGCACTGCGCAATCGTCTCTCGAGTTGTCGGTCTTTGAAACGGTTTCAAGGATTTGGATGAAATGTTCAGGTATCCATTTAGGTTGCCATATTCAATCTGTTTGACCGTAAAGCCGTCAATCATAGCAGCAGCGATAAAGGCTCCGTTTGATACATAGTTCCCCAAATCAGTCCTTATATCGTACATGCGCGAGATATTTTCCGCGCGATGTTTCAGACTATATGACCCGATCTTACGGTTTAAAGTTTTAATTTTGTTACAGCGCTGAAGAAGCAGCAGCGCCAATTCCAACTCATCACAAGATCGATCATGGAAAAACTCGGCCCGGGACTGCTTCCGGATTTCATTTATGGAACGCGAGTCGCTGAATCGTCTCGGAGGGACACCAAATCCATGCATTGTCAGTTGGGGGGCAGCTTCCAGCGTCTGACGTAACTTTGCGCGTAGCACGATGCGGGGAAATAAGCGTTGGTCCTCGTCGAATGGACGCTCTTTCAGGTGTCCGAGAAAACCTGCTGAAAGAACATGCAAGCGATTTGGACCTTCGGATAATGCCGTCCGGAAGCCGCTGTAGGTGTTGAAACCGAATCCGCGTGCTGCTGCTTCAAGGCGACTTGAAGCTGAAACGCTTGGCAACGCCTCGCGAAGGTACATCTTTAGATAGGATAGGTCTGCTGTTGCGAGAGATAGGTGCATGTCAAAATCCACGCTGCGAACCCACTGTCACCATTTAAGTCTGGGCCGCATTGGATTGAATGCAGGCGAAATTGGATTTCTCGTGAGCGCTTTGACTTGGTGACACGTCAGGGGCTCAACCTATTGCATTCATGTGGTTGTTTCCTGCCAATGTCAACAACTCGTGAGAGAAAGCTAACTTAGCGGGAGTAGTTTCGGCTCACGGTCGAGCTTTCGCCTTGCAACATGTACAAACCAGTCGTTTGCGTTTTGATCGGCATTAGGTTGGAGACAACGATAGCGTCCGTCTCAATGTGGTAATAATTTGAGGCAGATTGGTGGCCAATAAATTGAGAAATAAAGTCCGAGTATTTAATATTCGAAGGCGCACTAAACTGCGATATCGGGCTCCTCGCTTTGGAGCACATTTTTGGGCATTGGAAACAAATCCTGCTTTCTTACCGCTTCAATCTGCCCAATTTCATTCACTCCCAATGTCACACGTTTAGCTCCTCCTATTTTCATGATTGGCATCTTTCGGCACAGAAGATCAGCCAGAGCAGAATCTTCGACTGCGCAAATTATTTGCCTCTTCTCTCTGATTAGCTGACCGAGCAATTCTGCCAAGTGAACGCTCCGAAAATCGTCAATATGTTGGACGGGATCATCCAACAGAAGCGACGACCATCTACTCCAAGCCATAGATAGATTTACTGAAACCAAGAATGCCAGGCCGGTGGCACGTCTTTGACCGCTAGAATAAATAAACTGTGGATTGATGTTTTCGCCCACACTAAAGCTAAGAAGTCCTCGTAGTTCTCCCCGGATCTTGTAATCGATTTTCTGAAAATTGGGGTGTGGTCGTAGCCTGGAGTAAAGCTCAGTTATGAGAGGTAGAACACGGTCAAGTCTCTGATTGAAAGCGTCGTTGGCAGCCTTCTTCACAGCGTCGTATAATTTCTTGCAATCAGATTCTTTTTGTTCTGCGAGCGACAACTTCCTCTCTGCCTCTTTGTCATTCAACTTGCGGTTTTCGACATCTGACAAAGAGACCTGAAGTGATGCATTTCTTGCAGCAATATCGATGCGCGGTAATATCTCATTTATGGTCGATATCCGAAGGGCCAAATTGCTCAAGCGTTTCACCAAGTGCTGCTCGGTTGCTACAGTATCCGGAAAAGCTATCGCTATAACATTCGATGCAGTTTCGATTGTTTCTTCATGATGAGCAATTCTTTGTTCAATGCGTGCCGCTTCTTGTCCAAAGGTTGATAGTCTGGTTTCGATGTCCGAAATTAGCCCCTTTAGCTCGGTCGATTTTTCAATATCACCGCTAATGGCATCTGAGGTGGCTC
>NZ_QOLB01000147.1 GCF_003333265.1 Candidatus Halocynthiibacter alkanivorans | reverse complement strand
TGCCAGCGCCAAGTCACGTATTCATCCAGATGCAGGAATCTTGAGGCAGCAGGCATGAGGTTCTGCGTGTCTGACGTCAGCGCTTAGTGTAGAGGGAAGTGGTCCGTTAGCTGCACCAAGCACATTTCGACGAGAAGGGCGGTGTGCTGCCATTCGCTGCGTTGATCACCATGAGCAGCTAATCACTTGGATTGCGGTCTTTTATCAGCTGGCTTCTGGAGGAGGCAAAGGCGACGCAAGGCGCTGTCAGCAGATGAAGGCGCAACACCCGGTCTCCGCAAACAAGCATGGAACGGTCAAGAGGCTTTGCCAGAGAATTTATCCGGCACGGCTTTCAAGTCGCGCCTGTCCCGTGGTTGTTGCAATGTGAACCGCACCCATAGTCTCTGTCGACGGACATTTTGTACCCGAAGCTAATATCTGCCGCGCACGCTACATTCCAATTGGAATCTGCAACGCTGATTTCGGCCCCCTGCAACCAAAATAGACACCCACATATCAATACGACAGCGCCCACTGGGGCGCTTTGTTCCGTTTACGCATTCCCTCCCATGGTACCAAGTTCTGCGGTAGCAGCATTGGTCTCAATGGGCTCAAACCAGCCGGTCGCCGCAGCGGTCACGAACGGCAGAAATGGGCCGTTCGTGACAGTGATGGCAGGGGGAAGTGGTCCGATTGCTGCACTAGGCACATTTCGACACTAAAGGCGGAGAGCCGACCTTCGCTGCGTGTGCGAACCATTAATATTAGACCGTGAAAGCTGACATTGAAACATTCTCGAAACCAGTCGGTCTAATACTCCGCCGCAAGTCCGCGCTTAGGCTAGTTAGAGTATTTCCATTCAATGGGTCTGACATGCCCCGTCAACTAAAGCCTTGCAACTCATTCGGTCCAAGTCGTTCGATAATCAGCAACGAACTTTTCCAAGTGTGCAAGTTGGTAACGAAGACAACTGGCAATTTCCCCCATATTTACCGGTTTTCCGGGTCGGTGATATTACCTCTCTAAAATTGGCCCGCTTAGAAAAGATGGTCGCACTGTTGCAGAAAGTACCAGATGCGCGGACAGCTGCGGCTCTGGGCGGCTACGACTTTACGTTTGACCATAGCGGCCGCTGGGTGTCGAGCTGACCTTTGTCGTCTCCTAGCACCATTGGCATCCTTGGTGGTATGGGGCCCGAGGCAACGATCCTCCTGCAGCGCAAGCTGGTGGAGGCGATCCCGGCGGATGATGATCGCGATCACATCCCGCTTTTGATCGATATGAACCCGCAGGTGCCGTCGCGCATTGCCAATTTGATCGAGGGCACTGGCGATAGTCCGGCACCGGTGCTGGCCAACATGGCGCGCCGCCTGCAACATGCAGGAGCCAAGGCGCTGGCCATGCCTTGCAACACGGCTCATCACTTTGCGGGGGCAATTACACAGGCGGTTGATATTCCGCTGTTGAACATGGTTGAACTTGCCGCAGATCACGCGGACCGCGTGCTTGGATTGGGGGGACGTGTTGGCGCTTGCCTCGCCTGCGGTGAAACATACCAAGCTCTTTGAAGCCTTTCTCGAGCCGCGCGGGTTCAATGTCATCTGGCCAAAACGGGATGATCTGATGCTGCGTGCGATCCGGTCGATCAAGACCCAAGGCCCCTCCGACGCTACACGAAACGCTCTGCGGACGGCCTCGGATGAACTCAAGATCGCGGGCGCGGACCTGCAGTTCGTGGCGTGTTCAGAGTTTTCGATCATCGCCGACAGCGTTGCGGCAGACGTGCAGGTCGTCGATACGATTGATCTGTTGGTGACCGCAATCGTCGCGTTTTCAACGACACCTCACCCCGAGTGAGGGATTGAACAACCACCTCAGAGTAGGTCCCATAGCGCCGCCGCCGTCTGATCAAATGTCGCCGGATTCGCCAAGGCCGAGATTGTTAACTTGGTGCTCCAACTGTCATCGCCGATTGGCACGAGCACACCTTCGGCAAGCTCGGCCACAATCGCTGTCGCGGGCATCCACGCGAAACCACTTCCTTGCAACAGTCGGCGCTTGATGGATTCAACCAGACCGTCCACGTGGATCATCTCGGCGTTCAGCGGTTTTCGATCTACTGTGGCTTCGACAACCATTCCCAGAAACGACGAGCGCTCATAGGCGAGATACGGGATGGGCGGGCCGCCAAGTCGGTTCAGATCCCAACCTAAGTCACGGACCGGTTTGGCAGCTGCGACGGGGATTAGGCGGTCGGTTACTAGATCCTTTCGTACAAACGCCGATTCGTCGATCGTAGGCGAAACGGAGTAGTGATAATAACACAGCATAAAATCCACAGCGCCTTCGACCAAAAGCTCGCAACATGTGCTCAAAGAATCGGACACCACACGTGTGCGCATGTCAGGGAGTTGTCGCTGAAGAGCATAGATCCGAGCGGCCAAGAAGTTGACCGAAATGGTGTGAAGAACCGAAAAACGGATAAATCGGCTGTCACCCCTGTCCGCATCACGGAGCGATTGACGCGTTTCCGACAGTTGCGAAATCGCCCCATGCGCCGCGGGCAGGAATTGTTGACCCGCTTCCGTCAACTGCACTGGATAAGTGGCACGATTGACCAGTGGTAACCCCACCCAACTTTCCAAACCGCGAATTCGTCGACTAAAAGCCGATTGTGTGATGTTTCGTTCATCGGCTGCACGGGTGAAATTCCGCGTCCTTGCAAGACATTCGAAATCGCGTAGCCAGTTTAGATCCAATGGGTTCTCCTAGACGGTTTGAATGTGTTCGCTGAGCATAGCTCAAACTATGCAAGATGAGAATAGTTTGATGAAATGTTCGAATTGGCCTGCGTGCGTATCTTTCCACTAAGCTTTCGATCAGGATCAAGAGGACACGAT
>NZ_QOLB01000156.1 GCF_003333265.1 Candidatus Halocynthiibacter alkanivorans | reverse complement strand
GGGATGAAAAATCGGGCGTGAAAAAGGCGGCCATAAAAAACGGCAGCGCCCGACGCAGCTTTCGGCGCCAGCCGCGGGCCAGCCCTCCGCCGCCGGCCGGTGCGGCGCTGATAATCATCCGGCCCGATCACGGCGGTGGGGATGCCGGTGCGGGGCCGCAGAGTGAGCTGACTTGCCGCGAAAGGCGCAACAGTGTCGCGTATCGGCGGGCGTCACATCTGCCACCGGCGGAGTATTTTTTTCTCTTATTCTGCGAAGCGGGCTGCAAATGCGGCGTCACATTCAGGTGCCCGAACGACAGACAGGTCTGCAGAGCACGGGGTGTCTTCGCATGCTCAGGTTGCAACCTGCCTGATGCGGTCCGGGCCGGTCCTGATGCTGATTTGCGTCGCCGCCGCCCCTGAAGCCCTGATTTTGGTTGCAATTTCTGCAGCGATTACACCCTGCGCGGTGCTGAAACGCCTTACTGTACGGGCGCATCATGGCCTGACCGTGCGTCAGGTGGTTTTTTTTTGACGCTGATCTTGTCTGAAAGCTTCTCCCCTGCCAGGCTCCCCCATGAGTTTGCGGCACTGAACCTGCCGTCTGGCTCCTGTGGCGGTTCTAATAAAGGGCGGAAAAAATAACAAAAAAGACCGTTTAGTGAAACAGGCTGGTTTAAGTCTGACAGAAGAGGAATTTGTTAAATGAAAAAGATAATACAACGCGTGGCGGTGACGGCTGTTGCGGCACTGGTGGGGACTTCCGTTTCGGCGGCGACCCTCGTCTACTGTTCCGAAGGATCGCCCGAAGGGTTTGACCCGGCGCTCTACACTTCCGGAACGACTTTCGATGCGTCTGCGAAAAACGTCTACAACCGTCTGGTTGAGTTCGAGCGCGGCGGCACCAACATCGTTCCCGCCCTGGCCGAAAGCTGGGACGTCTCTGACGATGGTAAGGTTTTTACCTTTACTCTGCGCAAAGGTGTGAAATTCCAGACCACGGATTATTTCACTCCAACGCGTGATTTTAACGCCGATGACGTGATTTTTTCTTTCATGCGTCAGATGGATGATTCAAACCCCTATTTCAATGTGTCCGGCGGCACCTGGGAATATTTCAACGGCATGGGTATGCCAGACCTGCTTGAGTCGATCGAAAAGGTCGATGACTATACGGTTCGCATGACGCTGACCGCGCCGGAAGCGCCGATGATTGCCAATCTGGGCATGGATTTTGCGTCCATTATGTCCAAGGAATACGCCGATGCGATGATGGCGGCCGGTACGCCGGAAATGCTCAATCAGATGCCCATCGCCACCGGCCCGTTTGAGTTTGTCGCCTATCAGAAAGACGCGGTGATCCGTTATCGCGCCCATGAGGAATATTGGCAGGGCAAAGCTGCGATCGACAATCTGGTGTTTGCGATTACACCCGATGCCTCGGTGCGATATCAGAAACTGGTGGCGGGTGAATGCCAGATCATGCCTTATCCGAACCCGGCTGAGCTGGACATTATCCGCGCCAACGATGACATCAATCTGATGTCCTCTGAGGGTCTGAACGTGGGTTATCTGGCCTATAACACCCAGGTCGCACCGTTTGACAATCCCAAGGTGCGTAAAGCGCTGAACCAGGCGATCAACAAACAGGCGATCATTGACGTGGTGTTCCAGGGCGCTGGCAAAATTGCCAAAAACCCGATCCCGCCGACCATCTGGTCTTACAATGAAGCCACCATGGACGACATGTATGATCCGGCTGCTTCCAAAGCTGCGCTTGCAGCCGAAGGGGTCACCGATCTGAAGATGGAAATCTGGGCGATGCCAGTACAGCGCCCCTATAACCCTAATGCGCGCCGCATGGCCGAATTGCTGCAGGAAGACATGGCCAAGGTCGGTGTAGAGGTTGAAATCGTGTCTTACGAGTGGGGCGAATACCTGGCCCGCTCAAAAGAGATCGACCGTGCTGGTGCCGTTTTGCTGGGCTGGACCGGGGACAATGGCGATCCCGACAACTTCCTCGCAGTGCTTCTGGGCTGTGACGGGGTTGGCGGTTCCAACCGGGCGCAGTGGTGCTATCAGCCGTTTGAAGACCTGATCCAGGCTGCGAAAGTGACCTCGGATGCGGCGGAGCGTACTGCGATCTATGAGCAGGCGCAGACCGTGTTCAAAGACCAGGCACCCTGGGCCACCATCGCCCACTCGGTGGTGTTTGAGCCTGTGCGCAAAGAAGTGTCCGACTACCGGATCGATCCGTTTGGCGGCCATATCTTCTACGGTGTGAGCGTCAACTAACGTTGCACTGTCACGCAGGGCCGGGTTTTCCCGGCCCTGTTGAGTCTGACCAGGTGGCTGGCCCCGCATCCAGAGCTTGCGGCCAGAGATCCTGGCCAGAGACCCTGGCCAGAGGGCTGGGCTCACTGCCGCAGAGATCGCAGCCAGCGCCTGTGCTACACTGTACGATCAGAGATTTCGCCAGGCCAATGCGGCCGGACACCGGGAGAACTGGCACTGTCAGACCCGGGGTGCGGCACAGCACATCTTTAATTCCGGGCTCCGGCCCCCACTGAATCGGCTCGTAAAATGCTTTTATTTCTGCTCAGGCGTCTGTCGACCTTCCTGCCCACCTTTCTGGGCGTGACGGTTGTTTCTTTTGCGTTCGTCCGCCTGTTGCCGGGCGATCCGATTCTTCTGCTGGCGGGGGAACGCGGTGTGTCCCCCGAGCGTTATGCACAGCTGCTGGCGAAATTCGGCTTTGATCAGCCGCTGTGGAGGCAATATATCGAATACCTCGGCGGCGTGCTGTCCGGCGATTTTGGCGTATCTTTTTCCACCAAACGTCCGGTACTGGATGAATTTTTCACCCTGTTCCCGGCGACACTTGAACTGTCCATCACCGCTATGATTCTGGCGGTGGCGCTGGGCATTCCGGCCGGGGTGATTGCGGCGGTGAACCGCGGTAAGCTTTTTGATCAGGCGCTGATGACCACGGCGCTGATCGGCTATTCGATGCCGATCTTCTGGTGGGCGCTGTTGCTGATCATCACCTTCTCTTCCGGGCTGGGCTGGACGCCGGTGTCTGGCCGGATCTCTCTGATGTTCTTCTTTGACGATGTCACCGGATTTATGCTGATCGACAGCCTGCTCTCCGGGCAAAAAGGCGCCTTTGCCTCTGCCGTCAGCCACCTGATCCTGCCAACCATCGTGCTGGCGACGATCCCGCTGGCGGTGATTGCGCGCCAGACCCGCTCCGCCATGCTGGAAGTGCTGGGCGAAGACTATGTGCGCACCGCGCGGGCCAAAGGCCTGTCCCCGGCGCGCGTCAACGGCATCCATGCGCTGCGCAATGCGATGATCCCGGTGATCACGGTGATAGGCCTCTCAGTGGGCACGCTGCTGGCCGGCGCCATCCTGACCGAAACCATTTTCAGCTGGCCGGGCATCGGCAAATGGATGGTCGACTCGATCTTCCGCCGCGACTACCAGGCGGTGCAGGGCGGGCTGATGCTGATTGCCGCGATCGTGATGATCGTGAACCTGATCGTTGATCTGCTTTACGGCTTTATCAACCCCAAAATCCGTAAAGGCTGAGTGTGATGACCGACAATAATACCGACGCTGACACCACCCTGGCCACCCCCATCGCCCCCCCCGGTCCGCTGCGTGAATTCTGGAGTTATTTTTCCGAGAACCGCGGCGCCGTTGCCGGGTTTTATGTGTTCCTGCTGTTCCTGTTTATCGCCATTTTCGCGCCGCTGCTGGCGCCGCATTCCCCCTCTGAGCAGTTCCGCGACTTTCTGTTGCAGCCGCCGGTCTGGGAAGAGGGTGGCAGCTGGGCCTTCCCGCTGGGCACCGACCCGCTGGGCCGGGATATGGTCTCGCGCCTGCTGCATGGCGCCCGTTATTCGTTCTTTATCGGGGTTGTCGTGGTGTCGTTGGCGACGTTTTTCGGCGTTGGCATCGGTGTGATCGCCGGTTTTTCGCCGCGCTGGATCGATACGCTGATCATGCGGTTGATGGATATCGTGCTGTCCTTTCCTTCGCTGTTGCTGGCGCTGGTGCTGGTGGCGATCCTGGGCCCGTCGCTGATCAATGCGATGATCGCGATCTCGGTGGTGCTGCAGCCGCATTTTGTGCGCCTGACCCGCGCCGCGGTGATGACGGAACGCACCAAAGACTATGTCACCGCCGCCCAGGTTGCGGGCGCCTCCACCGCGCGGGTGATGTTCAAAACTGTGCTGCCCAATTGCCTCGGGCCGATCATCGTGCAGGCGGCGCTGAGCTTTTCCACTGCGGTGCTGGACGCCGCCGCGCTGGGCTTTTTGGGCATGGGCGCGCAGCCACCAACCCCGGAATGGGGAACAATGCTGGCTGAATCGCGTGAATTTATCCTGCGCGCCTGGTGGGTGGTGACGCTGCCCGGTCTCTGCATCCTGATCACGGTGCTGGCGATCAACCTGATGGGCGACGGTCTGCGTGACGCGCTTGATCCGAAACTAAAGCGGAGCTGAGCCATGTCCCTGTTAGAAATCCGCAACCTCACTGTCGAATTCCGCACCGCCTCCGGCTTGTTCCGGGCGGTGGATTCAGTCGATGTCACTGTCGAGAATGGCGACCTGCTGGCCATTGTAGGCGAATCCGGCTCCGGCAAATCGGTGTCGATGCTGGCGGTGATGGGGCTGTTGCCCTGGACCGCCAATATCACCGCTGACAAGATGGAGTTTGACGGCCACGACCTGCGCAGCCTGAGCGCCAAAGCCCGCCGGCAGATCGTTGGTAAAGACATCTCGATGATCTTTCAGGAACCGATGTCCTCGCTGAACCCCTGTTTCAACGTTGGGTATCAGATCAAAGAAACCCTGCGTATCCACATGGGCATGGGGCGGCGCGAACGCCACACCCGCGCAGTGGAACTGATGACCCAGGTCGGCATTCCCGACCCGGAAAAACGTCTCAGCGCTTTTCCACATCAGATGTCGGGCGGCATGTCACAGCGGGTGATGATTGCGATGGCGCTGGCCTGCAAACCGAAACTTCTGATCGCGGATGAACCGACAACAGCGCTGGATGTGACCATTCAGGCACAGATCCTCGATCTGCTGACCGATTTGCAGGAGACCACCGATATGGCGCTGATCCTGATCACTCATGACATGGGTGTGGTGGCCGAGACCGTCGACCGGGTGATGGTGCAATATGCCGGCCAGCGGGTCGAAGAACAGATGGTGGATAAATTGTTCGCCAACCCGCATCACCCCTATACCACAGCACTTCTGGCAGCACTTCCCGAACGTGCCCAAAGCCGCCATCTGCCCACCATTCCCGGCGTGGTGCCGGGCCAGTTTGACCGACCGCAGGGCTGTCTGTTTTCGCCGCGCTGTCAGTTTGCCGATGCGCGCTGTAAATCCCAACCGCCGGGCCGGGCAGGTCAGGAGCTTGGCTCGGTGCTGTGCCACTATCCGCTGGTGGACGGTGCGCCGCTGAACAAGGAGGCCAGCTGATGAGCCAGGTACTGCAAAATCAGATGGACAAGAGACAGGCGGAGAACAAACAGGTGGCAAAAAAACCGATCCTGATCGCGCGAGATCTGAAACGCCACTATGAGGTCGGCGGTGGCATGTTTTCCAAATCTTCCACGGTGCGGGCGCTGGACGGTGCCAGTTTCACGCTGACGCCGGGGCGCACGCTGGCGGTGGTCGGGGAATCCGGCTGCGGCAAATCCACCCTGGCCCGGGTGGTCACTATGATCGAACAGGCCACCGAAGGCGCGTTGGAAATTGAAGGCGACGCGATCGGCGAAAAGCTCGCACAGGGCAACAAAGAGCTGCGCGCCAAAGTGCAGATCGTCTTCCAGGACCCCTATGGCTCGCTGAACCCGCGTCAGTCGATCGGCAAAACTCTGATGGAGCCGCTGCTGATCAACCGTCCCGATATATCTGCGAAGGAGCGCGAGACACGCGCCCGCGACATGATCGCCATGGTCGGGCTGCGCGAAGAACATTTCGACCGCTATCCGCATATGTTTTCCGGCGGCCAGCGCCAGCGCATCGCGGTGGCGCGTGCCCTGATGCTGGACCCGAAAATCCTCGTTCTGGATGAACCGGTCTCTGCGCTCGACCTGTCGATCCAGAGCCAGATCCTCAACCTGCTGGTGGATCTGCAGGACCGGCTGGACCTGGCCTATCTCTTTATCAGCCACGACCTGTCGGTGGTGCGCCACTTTGCCGATGATGTGATGGTGATGTATCTGGGCAAACCGGTGGAACAAGGCAGTATGGAGACGGTGTTCAGCCAGCCGCGTCACCCCTATACCAAGGCGTTGCTTTCTGCGACGCCGGTGGCCGACCCGACCCGAAAATCAAAACGTATCAAGCTGAGCGGCGAACTGCCATCGCCGATGAACCTGCCACAGGGCTGCGCCTTTAACCCGCGCTGCTGGCGCGCGAGCGAGAAATGCCGCAGCACCCGCCCGGTGCTTACCGGCGCCGGGGACGGCGCGGGCACGGACCTTGGCGATCATCTGGCCGCCTGTTTCCATCCGCTCGAAGACGAGGACTGAGCGGCAGCCCGTCGCACGTCATCTTCTCAATGGGTGACGGCGACGAACTCGCGCACGATAAAACGTTGCAATACAATCACCAGCACCGCCGGTGGCAGCAGTGCGACGATCGCCAGCGCCATGCCGGTGCTGTCGCCGGTGCCGGCGCGCTGAATGCCATGCACCAGCGTGATCATACCCTCAGAACTGGTGGCAATCAGGATCGGCCAGAAATACTGGTTCCAGCCCATGACAAAAAAGATCACAACCAGGGCGGTGATCATCGGCACCGAGATTGGCACCAGAAACTGCCACAGGAACCGCATTGGCCCGACCCCGTCCATCTTGGCCGCTTCGAGCAATTCATCGGGCACGGTGCGGAAATACTGGTGGAACAGCAGCGTGCCATATCCGGTGGCCACCAAAGGCAGCACCACTCCGGCATAGGTGTTGAGCAGGCCCAGTTTCTGGGTCACCAGAAAGGTCGGCAGAAACCGGGTCTCCACCGGGAACCACATGGTCAGCACAATCAGCCCGAACCACAGCGATCCCCAGCGCGGCCGGAAATAGACCAGCCCATAGGCTGCAAGCAGGCTGACCAGGGTTTTCAGCAGGGTAAAACCAAGCGCGATAGCCAGCGTATTGCCCAGCATCGTATAGACATTGGCCAGGCCGGAAAACACTGGTTCACCAGAAAACAACCCGCCATAAACTTCAAAAAACTTGTCCCCCGGAGTGATCTGCAACCCGTCACGGCTGACCCGGCCACCGCCCCAGGTCGAGGACATGAAAATCACCAGCACCGGCAGCGACATGATCAAAGCGCCGGTGATCAGAATGAAATGGTCAAACAACCGCGACAGGCGCCGGGGCAAATTCCCTGGCGCCCGGGCGATGCGCAGCGGCTGTTTCCCTGAGGCGTTTGGAGGGCAATCAGACACCGCCAAGGCAGACGTATTTGATCTCCATATAATCCTCGAGCCCGTATTTGGAGCCTTCACGCCCCAGACCCGATTGTTTGACCCCGCCAAACGGCGCGGTGGCATTGGAAATCAGCCCGGTGTTGACGCCGACGATACCGTATTCCAGCGCTTCCGAGACCCGGAACACCCGCGACATGTCGCGGGTATAGAAATAGGCAGCGAGGCCGAATTCGGTGTCATTGGCGGCTTTGATCACCTCATCCGTGGTGTCGAACTTAAACAGCGGTGCCAATGGGCCGAAGGTTTCTTCGCGCGCCAGCAGCATCTCGCTGGTGACCCCGGTCAGGATGGTGGGCTCAAAGAACAGCTCCCCCGCGTCAGAACGACTACCGCCGGTCAACAGGGTTGCACCTTTTTCCAGCGCGTCTTTGATATGGGCTTCGACTTTGTTCAGCCCGCCGCCGTCAATCATCGGGCCGGTGGTGACACCGTCTTCAAACCCGTCGCCGACTTTCAATGCATCGACCGCCAGTTTCAGCTTGGCGGCAAAAGCATCATAGACCCCGGCCTGGACATAGATCCGGTTGGCGCAGACGCAGGTCTGGCCGTTGTTGCGGTATTTTGAGATCATCGCGCCGGCGACCGCCGCATCAATATCGGCGTCATCAAACACGATAAAGGGGGCGTTGCCGCCCAGCTCAAGCGACAGTTTCATGATCTGATCGGCGCCCTGACGCATCAGGATGCGACCGACCTGGGTCGAGCCGGTGAAAGAGAGTTTGCGCAGCTTGTCGTTGCTGCACATTTCCTGACCAATGCCGGGCCCGTCGGTGCCCAGAATAAGCGGGCACAGCGCGCCGGGAATGCCCGCGCGTTCCAGCAGCACCGTCAGCGCGATCGCTGACAAAGGCGTCTGTTCAGCTGGTTTAGAGACCATGGCACAGCCCGCCGCCAGCGCTGGCGCAATTTTGCGCGCCAGCATTGCCGAGGGGAAATTCCACGGTGTGATGGCGCCGGTCACCCCGATTGGCTGCTTGCTGACCAGCACCCGCTGGTCGCTGGACGGCGCAGGGATGATGTCGCCATAGACCCGGCGGGCCTCTTCCGCGAACCATGCAATATAAGAGGCGCCATAGAGCACTTCGCCGCGGGCTTCTGCCCAGGGTTTGCCCATTTCTGCGGTGATGATGGTGGCCAGATCATCGGCGTTTTCCACCACCAGGTCATTCAACGCGCGCAGCAGATTGGCGCGGTCCGGCGCCGGGCGTGCCGCCCAATCTTTCTGCGCCACATAGGCCGCTTCAATGGCTGCGCGTGTATCGGCCGCGCCCATTTCGGGCAAAGTGGCCAGCAGTTCACCGTTGGACGGGTTGCTGACCTCAAAACTACGCTGATCCGGCGCCAGATCCCGGTTCAGACCCTGGCTGACCCATTCGCCGCCGATATATCCTTCGGCCCGCAGCAGGCTTGCATCTTTCAGCCGCGACAGCATCGCATTGGTAATGGACATGAGGGTATTCCTTCTTCGCAAATTACAGACCACCGCCGGGCGGCGTTTTGAGGCGGAGAGTGGCGTGTCATCCGCCGGAATGCAAATGAAGATCTTTGATGGGTGCCAAAATGTCTGCACGCCACTGGGAAGGTGACGACCAGCAACGGGAGGGCGCGCCGGCCCTGGCGGGCCGGCGCGCAGAAGACGTGGTATTTCGCGGCAGAGTGAGGGGGGATTTGCCTGTTGCTCTACGCCAGAGTGCGCGGCACGTCAGCGTCGGCAAGCCGGTGCTGTGGTTCAAAGCAAGCGCCGCGGGGGTACGGCGCCCGGCCCTGCACAGGCATCGGAATCCGCAATTTCGACGTGCAAGCTGCCGGGGGCTTGCCGCATCCCATGTGAGGTTGCGTCCAGCAACATAAGAACGCGCCGGCCCTGGCGGGCCGGCGCGCAGAAACCGAGCGCTTCCGGTTTCGGGTGCTTTCGCTTATTTCGCCCGGTTCACCATGCCGAACAGATCGCGCGGATCATCGGGATCGGCCAGCATGTCCAGCGGTTCAAAGAAATCGGTGTCTTTGATTTTGGCATGCACATAGAGCAGGGCGCTGAAGTCTTCGATGGCAAAACCAACACTGTCAAACAGGGTGATCTGACGCGGATCGGTACGGCCTTCGGCTTCGCCCCGGATCACCTGCCACAGCTCGGTCACCGGATGATCGTCGGCCAGCGCCTGGATCTCGCCCTCAACCCGCGTCTGGGGCGGGTATTCCACGAAGATGTCAGAGCGGGTCAGGATGTCGCGGTGCAGCTCGGTCTTGCCCGGACAGTCGCCGCCGATGGCGTTGATATGCACGCCGGCCCCAACCATATTGTCGGTCAGCACGGTGGCGTTCTGTTTGTCGGCGGTGCAGGTGGTGATGATTTGTGCGCCTTCGACCACCGCTTCGGCGCTGGAACAGGAGACCACCTTCAGCCCGGTGCCCTGCAGATTTTTTGCCGCTTTGGCGGTGGCTTCGGGATCGATGTCATACAGGCGTACCGTGTCGATACCGACGATTTCCTTAAACGCCAGCGCCTGGAATTCGCACTGGGCGCCATTGCCGATCATCGCCATCACCCGGGCACCTTTGGGGGCAAGGTATTTCGCCATCAGCGCCGAGGTGGCGGCGGTGCGCAGCGCGGTCAGGATGGTCATTTCGGTGAACAGGATGGGATAGCCGTTGGACACCGCCGACAGCACGCCAAAAGCGGTCACGGTCTGAAAACCGCGTTTCATATTGGCGGGATGGCCGTTGACGTATTTGAAACCGTAATTTTCGGCATCCGCGGTGGGCATCAGCTCAATGACACCGTCTTTGGAATGGGACGGCACCCGTGGGGTCTTGTCAAATTCCTGCCAGCGGGAAAAGTCGCTCTCGATATAGTCCGCCAGTTCGCGCAGCACGCATTCAAGCCCGACCGCATGCACCAGGCGCATCATGTTGTCGACAGAAACGAATGGCACCATGGCCAGATCAGAAGGGGTAGGTTTGCTCATAGTGTCCTCATGGTTCGTGTCCCCTGGTGCCGGCGGATCCCGCGTGGTCGCGCGTGTCCCCGGGCAGGGTTTGAATGTTTACGTCCGTGCCCCGGCCAGTGTCGGCCGGGGCACGGGCAGCGCCGGTCAGAAGCTCTTGGTTTTGCGGTCCAGAACCTTGCGGCCGAACAGGCTGGCGGCGAGGTCGGTCAACAACTTGGCGGTGCGGCCGCGCTCGTCCAGAAACGGGTTCAGCTCCACCAGGTCCAGCGAGGTGACGCGCCCGGAATCATGCAGCATTTCCATGATCAGGTGCGCTTCGCGGAACGTCGCGCCACCGGGCACGGTGGTGCCGACAGCGGGTGCGATCGACGGGTCGAGAAAATCTACGTCAAAGCTGACATGCAGCATGCCGTTGGCTTCCACCACCCGATTCAGGAAAGCGCGCAGCGGGTTGATAATCCCGTGCTCATCAATGGCGCGCATATCATGCACGGCGACGCCGATCTCGTTGATGCGTTTGCCCTCGGCCGGATCGACCGAGCGGATGCCCATCATACAGATGTTCTTCGGGTCCACCGCATGGCTCAGGGCCGGGAAATCGTCAAATCCCTGCTGGCCGGTGAAATAGGCCACCGGCGTGCCGTGCAGATGGCCGCTGGTGGTGCTGTCCGGCGTGTGCAGATCGGGATGGGCATCGAGCCAGAGCACAAACAAAGGCCGGTCCTGCTCGGCGGCGTACCGCGCCAGCCCGGCGACAGTGCCGGCGGCCATAGAATGGTCGCCGCCCAGAAACACCGGCAGGTCAGAGTCGCGTGCGGCCTGACAGGCGGCCTCGGTCAGGATCCGGGTCCAGCCCACGGTTTCGGCCAGGTTGTGCACCGCGCCGTTCTGATGGTCTGCGACCGGGTCAGCAATCTGGGCCAGATCGCCCAGATCGGTGACCTGCCAGCCCAGCGAAGCGATCGTGTCGCCCAGCCCGGCTGTGCGCAGCGCTGCCGGCCCCATCAGGCAGCCGGGCTGAGAGGCGCCGGTCTGTACCGGGGCGCCAAGGATATGGCATTGTTTTGTCATCTGATTTTCCTGTGTCACGGTCTTGTCCCAAGGATGACTTGTCGAAATGCAGTGCAAAAGTGAGAAATATGTTCAAATTGCACGCTCAATGGTGCATTTTGGCGGGGTATTCTTGCAGATTGGGCGCGTATGACTGAAATCACCGAAACCGATCACCGGCTGCTGGCGGCGCTGAAGCGCAACGCGCGTGCCTCGGTCACCGAACTGGCCCAGGCCACCGGCGTGGCGCGCGCTACGGTGAAATCGCGGCTCGACCGGCTGGTGGAGAGCGGCACCATCCGTCGTTTTACCATCGAAACCGATCTGGAGGACCGCGAAATGGTGCGCGCGATCACCACCATTGAGCTGCAGGGCTCGATGTCGCGCTCGGTGGTGCGCAGCCTGCGCGCCATCCCCCATGTGCATGCGCTGCATTCTACCAATGGCGCCTGGGATCTGGTCGCCGAGATCCGGGCCAGCGATCTGCGCAGCTTTGACCAGGTGCTGCGTAAAATCCGCGATATCCCGGGTGTGCTGAACTCTGAAACCAGCCTGCTGTTGAATTCGGCCTGAAGCGGGCGTCGATTGCGCTTCCCAGCAGCACGGGCGGCGGGTAGATATCAGGGCGGATACAAGGATCTCACCATGCCAGCCCAGAACCCAGACCGGAAAACAGCAGGCGCACCAGCCCGGATACCCACCGGGTCCATCGAGGTGATCGCCCCCAATCTGAAACGCCGCCTCTCTGGTGTGACTTCGACTATTGTGCGCCTGGTGCCAATCCAGGCCGAACAAATGGGCGTGGTGGCCACCGGGCCTGGGCTGCCGGACTATTTGCCCCATATCGCGCTTTGGAAACTGCCGTTCCTGTCGCGGCGCACCCGCGTCTGGCATGCACGGCGCAATGTGGAAATGCTGCTGGGGCTGGTGCTGAAAAACCTGTTCCGCAGCAAGCTGAAACTCCTGTTCACTTCGGCCTCTCAGCGCCAGCACAGCGGCTATACCAAATGGCTGATCTCCCGGATGGACGCGGTGATCGCCACTTCGCATAAAACGCAATCCTATCTGGAGTGCGACGCCACGGTCAGCCATCACGGTATCAATACCGATGATTTTCAGCCGGCCGGCGACCGGACTGCGCTGCGCCAGAAACTCGGCCTGCCCGATGACGTGCTGATCGGCTGTTATGGCCGGATCCGGCACCAGAAAGGCACCGACGCTTTTGTCGATGCAATGATCCGCATCCTGCCGGACCTGCCTGGCCACACTGCGCTGGTGATGGGGCGGGCGACCGAAAAACACACGGCCTTTCTGGACGGGCTGAAAAAACGCGTGGCGGCAGAAGGCCTGGCAGAGCGCATCCTGTTTCTGCCGGAAGTGCCGGTGCATCAGGTCGCGGCCTGGTATCAGGTGCTTGATCTGTTCGTGGCGCCTCAACGTTGGGAAGGCTTTGGCCTGACACCGCTGGAGGCGATGGCCTGTGGCGTGCCCTGCGTCGCCACCCGGGTCGGCGCCTTTGAAGAACTGCTTGCGGATGGTGCGGTGGGCACGCTGGTGGCGCGTGACGATGTCGCGGCGCTGGCAGAGGCCAGCATGGCCTGGCTTGCGGATCCGGAGCGCATGGTGGCAGGGGCAAGCGCCGCACGGGCGCATGTGCTGGCGCATTTCCGCATTGAAGGCGAAGCCGAACGTCTGATCGCCATCTATCGTGATCTTTTGGAACAGGCATGATGGGCGATGAACAGGACTCCTGGGCTGCAGCCGCTGCCGCATTACGCGCTGGCGACTCGCAGAAAAAGCCAGCGCTGAAACCCGCAGGTCTGCTGACGCGACTGATCTTTGCGCTGCAACGGCGGCGACGCAAACAGGATACTCTGCTGCCATGGTCGGTGTCCGTGGTGGATCTGATGGAGGAGCTGGAAGGCAAATCCGTGGCGCTTGTCGGCAACGCGCGGGCGCTGGCGGAGACGGACCAGGGGGCGGCGATTGACGCTGCGGACATCGTGATCCGCATCAACCGGGCACCGATGCCCTCCGCGCGGTCTCATGGCAGCCGCACCACCTGGCTGGCGCTGGCAACATCGCTGCCGGACGCAAAGCTGGAGCGTATCAGCCCTGCACGCATTCTCTGGATGTCGCCCAAGCGCAAACGGCTGTCCCTGAAGATCGCGCGCCGGGCCGATTTCTATCTCTACCCGCTGACCGCCTTTCGCGCCCTGCAAACGCGGCTGGGCGGGGCGCCGACCACCGGGGCGATGTTGATCGACCTGCTTGCTACCACCGAGTCGGCACAAATCACCCTTTATGGATTCGATTTTTTCGCCAGCCAGTCATTGTCGGGCAGCCGCCGCGCCGACCAGGTGCCGCATGATTTCAGCTCGGAAAGCGCCTTTGTGCAGGATTTGATCGCCCGGGATGACAGATTCCACCTGATTGCGATGCGCTGACCCTTTCCCCTGGCGTCAAATTCCGCTATCAGGCCGCGTCTGCCCCGGCAGACACCCGTCCCATGCTAAACGAGATGAAGGAGAGCCACATGGGCTACAAAGTCGCCGTCGTCGGTGCCACAGGTAATGTGGGCCGCGAAATGCTGAACATTCTCGCTGAACGCGAATTCCCCGTAGATGAGATCGCCGTTCTGGCGTCCCGCAAGTCTCTGGGAACCGAAGTCAGCTTTGGCGACAAGACGATGAAGACACTTGATCTCGACACGTTTGACTTCACCGGTTGGGATATCGCGTTGTTTGCGATCGGCTCTGACGCCACCAAAAAATACGCGCCCAGAGCGGCCGCCACTGGCTGTGTTGTCATCGATAACAGCTCGCTGTACCGCTATGACCCCCAGGTGCCGCTGATCGTGCCGGAAGTGAACCCGGACGCGATCGTAGGCTATGCGCAGAAAAACATTATCGCCAACCCCAACTGCTCGACCGCGCAGATGGTTGTGGCGCTGAAACCGCTGCATGACCGTGCCACAATCAAACGCGTGGTGGTCTCGACCTACCAGTCGGTGTCCGGCGCGGGCACATCCGGTATCGACGAGCTGTGGGATCAAACCAAGTCGATCTACAACCCGACTGATAACAAACCGCCAAAGACCTTTACCAAGCAGATCGCTTTCAACGTGATTCCCCATATCGACGTGTTCCTCGATGATGGCTCCACCAAAGAAGAGTGGAAGATGGTCGCCGAGACCAAGAAGATCATCGACAAGAGCATCAAAGTCACCGCCACCTGTGTGCGCGTGCCGGTGTTTGTCGGCCATTCGGAAGCGATCAATATCGAGACCGAAGACTTTCTGGACGAAGATGAAGCCCGCGACATCCTGCGCGAAGCACCCGGCATCCTGGTGATCGACAAACGCGAAGACGGTGGTTACGCCACGCCGGTCGAATGTGTCGGTGATTTCGCCACGTTTGTATCGCGCATCCGTCAGGACAGCACCATCGACAACGGTCTGAACTTCTGGTGTGTCTCCGACAACCTGCGCAAAGGCGCGGCGCTGAACGCGGTTCAGATCGCCGAACTGCTGGGCCGCCGGATCCTGAAAAAAGGCTGAATCCCGCCGGGTTACATGCCGCAGCTCTGCAATGAGTTGCTGATATTGAGGGCGCCTCCGGGCGCCCTCTTGCGTTTTACCGGTGCCTGCGCAACGCTCCCTTAAACTTGTTTGAGTGGAGTCATTTTGATGCGTTATTCTTTTCCCCTTCTCACCGTGATGCTGGCAATCGCCGGTACAGCCCAGGCCGATGAAATCCTCGTCGCGCCGGAAATCCAGTTGGCGACGGTCTACCCGGGCGGCGCCTGGGTGTCGCGCAGCGCTGAAGTTTCGATCCCCGCCGGCACCCATCAGCTGATCCTGACCGGCCTGCCCAGAGATGCTTATTTTGAAGGGCTGCGCATTGATATCGACGGTGTCCGGACCGGTGCAGTCACCACACGCAATGATTTTGTGCCCCCCCAGGACCCGGCGAAATCGCAGGCCGTCACCGCTGCCGAGGCCGAAATTGAACGCATCAAAGACTTGATCCGCAAACAGGAACGTGATCAGCAGGCAATCCTGCTGGAAGTTGCCGCCGCAGAGGCCCGCAAGAGTTTCGTGGCCCAGCTGGGGCGCTCTGAAGGCATGGCAGTGCTGCCGCTGGACACCCTGCGCGATCTCGCCGGGCTTGTCAGTAGTGAAACGCTGGCCGCAGACCAGGCTGCTCAGGCGGCAGAAATCCGCGCTGAAGGGCTGGACCCGGCGCTGGAGGATCTCTCAGAGGAGCTGAAACGTGCCGAGGCAGCGCTTGCCGCTCTGCGCCCCGGTTCGCGCGCCCGTTCTTATGTCGCGGTTCAGGTCACTGCCGACGCTGACACCGACGCTGTGCTCCGCATGAAAACCCCGGTTGAATGGGCCGGCTGGGAGCCGGTCTATGATATCGAACTGGATCCGGTCACTGGTGCTGTCAGTGTTGAGCGCGGCGTGAAGGTCTTCCAGAACAGTGGTGAAAACTGGCAGGACATCAAAGTGACGCTGTCCACCGCCCAACTGAGCGGGCGCAGCGCGCCGGGATTTTTGCCAAAGCAACTCTACCAGATCTTTGATGAGCCGGAATTCAAGCCGCTGTCGCGGATCGCGCAGGCTCCGGTGATGGAAGAAATGGCGATGGATGCCGCCAGGGGCGCCGCACCGCCGCCACGCCAGGTGGCCGGTGGGCTGGTGGTGGAATATGCGCTGGAGGGGCGTTATTCGATTGCCGACCAGGCAGACGCGCTGCGCCTGTCTCTGGGCCAGCTGTCGTTTGACGGCAAAGTCACCGCCCAGGCCGTTCCGCGCAAAGATCAGACTGCCTTTATCGTCGCGGAATTCACCAACAGCAGCGCTGAGCCAATTCTGCCCGGCACCGCCTTTCTCTATGTCGATGGCACGATGACGGGGTCGCAACAGCTTGACCTGCTGGTGGCGGGCGACAGCACGGAACTGGGGTTCGGGCCGATAAACGGCATCCGACTGGAGCGCCGTGTGCTGGACCGCAATACCGGCGACGCGGGCTTTATCAGCCGCAGCAATGAACGCGTGGAAGAGGCAGAAATTACCGTCAGCAACCTGACCGGGCGGGCCTGGGATCTGCGGCTGATCGATCGTGTGCCCTATTCGGAACAGGAGGATCTCGAGATCACCTATCAGGCCGACCCGGCTGCCGATGTGCAGGATCTGGACGGGCGCAAGGGCATTCTGGCCTGGGATTTCACCCTGCAGGCAGGCGGCAAACGCAAAGTTCAGCTGCGCCATACCATCACCTGGCCGCTGGATAAATTACTGCGCTGAACCTGACCGGTGCAGCGCCGGGTGATTCGTCTCCCGGCGCGCGCTGCGCTCTCTGCCGCCCGTCAGTTCACAACTTCCCATCATTGCGTGCAGTTTTATCCATATACACACGCGGTGGTTGTAAAGTGTAGCGGACTGTTAACGCTGATTTTTGCTGACCCGTGGCGTGAGGCGATGGTTTTCCGTGGCATTTTAGCGATATTCGCGGGTGCCGGACCGGCAATCTGTGTTCCAGTCATATCAGCAGGGGCCGGTACAGAAGGCCAGTCACCGGTTTCCAATCGCCCGTGATTGCCCCGGCTGCACCGGTCAAACCAGCCAGCTTATGCTGCGCCGGGGCGAATCTCCGGCGGGCATATGGTGCCAGGCATATGCCCAGGTCACGCGCGGCACGATCTGCAGCGCGTCCTGCCGGTCCCTGCCTGTCTGATCCGGGCCAGCGGCTTGTCCACACTGGCCCGGATCACCACAGCGCTCTAAATCACCACAAAGCTGTCGCTCACGGGGTCGTATTGTTCCAGCCCGCCTTCGCCGATATCGGTCCACAAACCATGCAGCGTCATCTGCTCGGCCTCCAGCGCTTCGCGGACAAACGGAAAGCTCAGCAGGTTCTCCAGTGACACCATAACCGACTGTTTTTCCAGCGCACGGGTGCGGGTCTCCGGATCCTCAATATCTTTGATTATCTCATATTTTGGCCGTAAAATGTCCATCCAGCGGCCAACAAAAGAGCTTTGATCTTCCAGTTCAGGCGCGTCGCCGCTGCACATGTCATGGCAGCCCTGAACCCCGCCGCAATTGGAATGGCCCAGTACCACGATATGGGCGACCTTCAGATAGCGCACTGCATATTCCACTGCCGCCGACGTGCCATGCACATCCCCGTCCGGATTAAAGGGCGGTACCAGGTTGGCAATGTTGCGGTGAATGAAAAATTCGCCCTGGTCGGCGCCAAATATTTGCGTCACGTGCACCCGGCTGTCACAGCAGCTGATCAGCATCGCACGCGGGCGCTGGCCCTCGCTCGCGAGCCGGCGGTACCAGGCTTTGTTCTCGCTGTACATGGTGGCGCGCCAGCCGTGATAGCGCTGTACCAGATAGCTCGGCAGGGGTTTGGCCAGTGTCAGGTCGCTCATGGTCCGTCCTCGTTCAAATCTTAGATGAATTTAGTGAAGGTTTTCAGGAATTTCGAGAGATATTTCAGTTGGGCCTCAACCTTTTGTTTTTTCAGTGCCGTCACAGTGGAGCGGTCCGTGAGGGGCAGTGAGTAATTGGGGTGAATTAAGATGGTAACACATCTGAGATTTGATGAACCAGTACGGTTAGACCGTGAAAAGCTGGAGCACTTGTACGTGCAATTAGGGTCGCGCGGCGCGGAAGATGTAATCTCGCGTGCGATGGAGGAACTTGCGGTGCGTCTGGCCAAGGTGGGCAAGGCGTGGAAACGCAGTGACATGGAAGAGGTGCGGCGGGTGTCGCGCTCAATGGTGGCCATTTCCGAGCAGATCGGCATGGTCGCATTTGCCCGCGTGGCAGGGCAGGTCAGCGCCCTGGCGGTCACCGATAAAGGCACTGCGCTGGCGGCGACGGTGACGCGGCTGACCCGGATCGGGGAAGGATCGCTGATTGCAGTGTGGGATTTACAGGACCTTTCGGTCTGATGCCTCTTGCAGGTGCGCGGCAGCCGGCTAATCTGAGGTCTGTATTGACATGCCAAGGAACCGCCGATGCCCCTGCAATTCGCGCCCGCCTCTGACGACGCTTTACCACTTTATGCGCTGAGCAAAGAAACGCTGGCAGACTGGCGCGCCGGGCAAACGCCCCAGGCGCGCCACTGGCTTGATATGCTGGAGTTTTCTGCAGGCATCGGCGAAGTTGCCCTGGTGCCGGACAAGGACGGCGCAGCTGCTTTTGCTGTGGCCGGTCTTGGCGATGCCCGCGCCCGCGCCCGCGGACGTTTTGCGCTGGCGGCGGCGCGGACCAAATTACCCGCCGGAACCTATGTGCTGCACGCAGAGCTTGAAGGCGACGATCTGAACGAGGCGGCGCTGGGCTGGTTGCTGGCAGGCTATCGCTATGACCGGTATGCACATGCACCCCGGCCCGGGGCCCGTCTGGTGGCGCCAACAGGCGTGGACGCAGCGGCGCTGGAGATCATCGCGGCGGGCGAAGCTCTGACCCGGGACCTGATCAATACGCCATCTTCCGATATGGGACCTTCTGAGCTGGAGACGGCGGCGCGCCAACTGGCCGCGGATCATGGTGCCAAAGTCTCTGTCACCGTGGGCGAAGCTTTGCTGTCCCAGGGGTTTCCGATGATCCACGCGGTGGGGCGCGCTTCGCCACGGGCGCCGCGGCTGATCGATATGCGCTGGGGCGATACCGGCCCGACGCTGACCCTGGTGGGCAAGGGGGTTTGTTTTGACACTGGCGGTCTGAACCTGAAACCCGGCGCCTCGATGGGGCTGATGAAAAAGGACATGGGCGGCGCCGCAGCAGTGCTGGGACTGGCGCATATGATCATGTCGCTGGGGCTGAAGCTTCAGTTGCGGGTGCTGATTCCCGCGGTGGAAAACGCTGTGTCAGGCGCTGCGTTCCGTCCCCAGGACATTCTCACGTCACGCAAAGGCCTGACGGTTGAAATCAACAACACCGATGCCGAAGGCCGGCTGGTGCTGGCCGATGCGCTGGCGCTGGCGGATGAAGACTGCCCGGATCTGATCATCTCCATGGCGACACTGACCGGGGCTGCGCGTGTTGCGGTCGGCCCTGACCTGGCGCCGTTTTTCGCCGGCGATGAAGCCGACGCGCTGGCGGTGCAATCCGCCGCGCATCAGGTGGCGGACCCGGTCTGGCGGCTGCCGTTCCATGAACCCTATGAGAAGATGATCGAACCCGGCGTCGCGGATCTGGACAATGCGCCCAAAGGCGGTTTCGCCGGCACCATCACCGCCGCGCTGTTCCTGCGCCGCTTCGTGACTGAGTCTGAGCGCTATATGCATTTTGACATCTATGGCTGGCAGCCTGCCGCCTTGCCCGCCCGCCCCAAAGGCGGCATGGGGCAGGGCACCCGCGCCCTGCTGGCGGCGCTGCCCGCCCTGCTGGAGCTGTAATCATGGAAGACCATCAGCCGCCCGACAACAGTCTTGAGACGCAGAAACCGGTGCCAGGGTTCACCGGCGGCAGCTGGTGGCGCATTCGCACGCCGCTGGCGGATCTGCGCGACGCGCCTTCCGGCCGGCGGCAACGCCAGCTGTTGCTGGGTGCGCGGGTGCGGCTCACCGGCGATGTGCAGGACGGGTATGGTCCGCTCAGCGCTGAGCATGACGGCTACACGGGCTATGTGGCGCTGGACTGTCTTGGCGCCGACAGTGAGGTCAGTCATCAGGTCGCCAGCCGTGCCACCCATCTATATCCCGAAGCGGATTTCAAAGCGGAAGAGCTTGCCGCGCTGAGTTTCGGGGCGCAGCTGCTGGTGCTGGATGAGCGGCCAAAGTTTTACGAAACCAGTGCCGGGTTTGTGCCCAAAAAACATCTGCGGCCGCTGGATCGCCCATTTACGGACCCGGTGACCCTGGCACAGATGTTTTTTGGCACGCCTTATCTCTGGGGCGGCAATTCTTCTGCCGGCATTGACTGTTCCGGGCTGATCCAGGCGGCGCTGCGTGGCTGTGGTATTGCTTGCCCCGGCGACAGCGGCGCGCAACAAGCGGCGCTGGGCACAGACCTTGCCCCAGGCACGCCCTGGCAGCGGGGCGATCTGCTGTTCTGGCGCGGCCACGTGGCGCTGGTGGTGGATGCCGATACGCTGATCCACGCCAATGCCCATCATATGGCCGTCGCTTACGAGCCAATCGCGCGCGCCATCGCCCGGATTGAGGCGCAGGGCGAAGGGCCGGTGACAGCGCATAAACGTCTCTGAACAGGTCGGACTGGCAAGCAAGTCAGCCCGGCGGGAAAACCAGTGCTCCGCGTAAACCCATGCAGCAGGCAGATCAGACCACCAGGCGGATGTCAGTTCACCGACCGGATCAGTTTGCGCTCCAGCACCCGCAGCACCTGTGGCAGGTCATGGCCGCGTTTCAGAATATGCCCGTCCATCGCAATCACCGCGTAAAGCCCCTGCTTAAGGCGCAGGGCCGGGCGTTTCTCGATGCGGTAAAGCGGATGTTCCGCCGCGCGCCGGAAGACGGAGAACACCGCCACTTCGCGCAGGAAAGACATGCCATAATCGCGCCATTCCCCGGCGGCGACCATGCGGCCATAGAGCCCCATCAGGGAACCGATTTCGAGCCGGTTAAAAACCACCTGGTCGCGGGGCACCGCGTGGGCCGGAGCCTGCGGCGGAAACTGAGCGGGCGGAATGCTTTTCATACCCTATAGGGTGCGTCTCTGCCCCCGCAAAATCAAGTCCCGCCCTCAATTTGCCGCAAAAAAGCGCAGATTTGGCCGCGATACATCCCTGGTGGCGCCCTGTTTATGAACGATAAAGAAACTGTAGCGACAAATTTTCCCGGGGGCGCGGTTTTACAGCCCCCACCCAGTTCGCGGCCCCGGGAGGTTGCGCTTCAAATGACAAAAGCCCTGTCCTTGCGGACGGGGCTTTCTTTGTTCGTGCGATCAGCCGCAGGAAATCCGGCGGATATTTCCGGCCTCATCCATTTCAAAATTGATCCGGTCCGGGCGGAAATCCTGCGTCACCATAGTGCCGGGATCAATCAGGCGCAGCGGCCCCGGCAGGCCCAGAAGCGCCACCTGGCTGCCGGGCTCACCCAGCAGATATTGCACCTTGTCGGCACCGCAGATGCGGCTCGCCGCGTGGGGGTCAGCAGCGGTGGCGCAGGCGCCAGGAATGGCAAGGGTCGCGAGCGTAAAAATAATGCGGAACATCTGGACTTCCTTCCTGATTGCGGGACATGGTGCCCGGCAGAACACCATATGATTTACGGGAGGATCCCAAATGCGAACCAAAGCCGCCGTCGCCGTTCAGGCAGGTAAGCCGCTTGAAATTATGGACGTCAACCTTGAGGGCCCCCGTGCCGGCGAAGTTCTGGTGGAAATGAAAGCCACCGGCATTTGTCATACGGATCAGTTTACCCTGTCGGGCGACGATCCCGAAGGCTTGTTTCCAGCCATTCTCGGCCATGAGGGCGCCGGGGTGGTGCTGGAAGTCGGTGCCGGGGTGACCTCGCTGAAGCCGGGCGATCACGTGATCCCGCTGTACACGCCGGAATGTCGCGAGTGCGACTATTGTCTGAACCCGAAAACCAACCTGTGCCAGTCGATCCGCAGCACTCAGGGCGCCGGGCTGATGCCCGATGGCAGCTCGCGTTTTACCACACTGGATGGCGACCCGATCCTGCATTACATGGGCTGTTCGACCTTCTCCAACCACACGGTTGTGCCCGAGATCGCGCTGGCGAAGGTGCGCGAAGACGCGCCGTTTGACAAAATCTGTTATATCGGCTGCGGTGTCACCACTGGTATTGGTGCGGTGATCAACACCGCCAAGGTCGAGATCGGCAGCACTGCCATCGTCTTTGGCCTCGGTGGAATTGGTCTCAATGTGATCCAGGGGCTGCGTCTCGCCGGTGCAGATCAGATCGTCGGTGTGGATCTGAATCCGGCAAAAATTGAAATGGCGACCCGGTTTGGTATGACCGATTTTGTCAATCCGAATGAGGTGGACGGTGATCTGGTGGCCTATCTGGTGGCACTGACCAAAGGCGGGGCGGATTATACGTTTGACGCCACCGGCAATACCAATGTGATGCGTACCGCGCTTGAATCCGCCCACAAAGGCTGGGGCGAAAGCATCATCATCGGCGTGGCGGGAGCCGGAGCAGAGATTTCCACCCGTCCGTTCCAGTTGGTGACCGGACGGTCCTGGCGCGGCACCGCTTTTGGCGGCGCGCGCGGACGGACCGATGTGCCCAAAATCGTTGACTGGTACATGGAAGGCAAGATCGAGATCGATCCGATGATCACCCACACTATGGGGCTTGCTGACATCAACAAAGGGTTTGATCTGATGCATTCCGGTGAATCAATCCGCTCGGTGGTGATTTACTAAACCATCAAAGACAAAGCTGTCCCGGCGCCATCTTGCCGGGGCAGCAACGCCGGCGCAGGGTGAGAGCAGACAGAAACGCGGCGCCAGATTTGGCGGAACGGTTCTTGCTCAGACGCGCTGCGGGCCGCAGACCCATCAGCTCTGTCTTCAGGCTTGGCAGGTCCAGGCCCTCCGGCCGGATATCAGCGGGTTCCGGTGCCGTGACGCGCCAGGAACATCGCCACCGCCGCAGCAATCACATCCTTACGTTCTTTGTCACTGAACTCGGTCTGCACCCCAAACAGGTAACGGCTGAACAAGCGCGCTTTGCACAGCTCAACAAACTGCTCTGAGGCAAGCGCAATATCATCAATCTGCAAGTGGCCCAGAGACACTGCCCGGGCAAGATAGCGGGTGAGTTTTAAGCGCAGATTGCGCGGGCCGCATTCATAAAATTCGGCGGCAAACTCCGGAAAACGCTCACTTTCGGCCAGGCCGATGCGGAAAAACTGTTTGCCGGAGACCGACAGAAAAACGTCTAGAATGCTCTGCCCCACCTGGTACAGCACCACATCGGGCGGCTGGTTCTGGTCGATGTCGCTCAGATCGGCAACGGTCTGGTGCTGACACTGGTAAAGCAGGGCTTCCATGAACAGGGCACGTTTGTCCGGGAAATAGCTGTAGAGCGTAGCTTTGGAGACCGCCGCCTCGCGGGCGATGTCATCAACACTGGCGCCCTCAAACCCGTCGCGCAGGAATACAATGCGCGCGCCCGAGACCACCTGGTCGAACTTGCGACCGCGTTTAACAAGATCGGCTGGCGCTGACATATTCCTGTCCCCTTTCCCTAATCTAAGCGGATCTGAACTGATCAGTCTACTTGGCCAAAAGGCCAGGGTACCAGCCCATTTTCTGTGCGGGCAGATTTCGCCATCCATTGCGACAACTCTCCTCTTGTGCCGCCGGGTGGAATAAGTACTTTAGAACCATTCTAAACTGACAGGAGCCAGACATGATCCCAGGGTTCAGCACCGGCCGCCGCCGCTTTGACGATCTCAGCGAACAGGACATCCTGGCGCTGGCGATTTCCTCAGAAGAAGACGACGCGCGCATTTACCGCCATTTTGCCCATCAACTGCGCGCGGATTTTCCCGCTTCGGCCAAAGTGTTTGAAGGTATGGCCGAAGAGGAAGACACCCACCGCAATCAGCTGATCGCGCTGCACAAAAATCGGTTTGGGCAGATGATTCCGCTGATCCGGCGGGAACATGTGGCAGGGTTTTATGCACGACAGCCGGTGTGGCTGACGGAAAATCTGGGGCTGGACCGGATCCGTTCTGAAGCCCAGCATATGGAACGCAGCGCCGAAAAATTTTACCGCAAGGCGGCTGCGCGCAGCCAGGACGCCGACACCCGGGCCCTGCTGGGCGATCTGGCCGCCGCCGAGGCCGCCCACAGCGACCGCGCCATTGATCTGGAACAGGAGCACCTGGAAGGTGGGGCGCGCGACAGCGAGGATGACACCGCGAAACGCCAGTTTTTGCTGACCTGGGTTCAGCCGGGGCTGGCCGGGCTGATGGACGGGTCAGTGTCGACCCTGGCGCCGATCTTTGCCATCGCCTTTGCCACCCAGAACACCGAAACCACCTTTCTGGTCGGTCTGGCCGCCTCGGTCGGGGCGGGGATTTCGATGGGCTTTACCGAAGCGGCTTCGGATGATGGCGAACTGTCCGGACGCGGCTCGCCGCTGAAACGCGGCGTTGCGGCAGGGGTGATGACCACGATTGGCGGTCTGGGCCATGCGCTGCCCTATCTGATCCCCTCGTTCTGGACCGCGACCATTCTGGCGATGGTGGTGGTGTTTGTTGAACTCTGGGCCATCGTCTGGATCCAGAACCGGTTTATGAACACGCCGTTTTTGCGCGCCACCTTCCAGGTGGTGCTTGGCGGCGCGCTGGTCTTTGCCGCCGGCGCGCTGATCGGCGGCGGCTGAGCGTTTTTAAATGAGCGCCAGCCCGGCGCCGGTGCCTTGCGCGGGGGGCAGAGCGGAGCAGGATCAGGCCCGTCCCGCCCGATTGCGCAGGGGCGTGGCTGGCGGCTTTGGCGCAGGGCGCGCGGCGCAGCCAGGCCGGAAAAGACTGCGCCCAGCGTGTAAATTCAGCGCCTGGCAGCGAGCGGCCACTCCCGTCCCCGTGCGCCACATCAAAGATGTGTTCCCCGGCGTTGGGCCGCGCAGCTTCGCTGCAGTGGCGCTTGCCGGAAACGGGCGGACCAGGCCGGTTGAGCCCAATCTGCCTGCGACTGCTGCAATAGCCTGTTTGCGCATACCCTGGTGAGGGGGCTCACCAGGGTATGCGCCCGCCGCGCGTCAGCGCGGCGCGGCCCAACGCTTTTGGCCGGGGCCTGGCCCGGGACAAAGGGGCGGGAGCGCTCCCTGCGCCAGTGGCCACGCTGACAAGGCCGGCTTCTGGTGGCGTGTTCCGGTTACAATCGGGCGTTTCTGACAGGGCTTGCGCCCGCGCCAAAATGCGATGATGTTGGCGCCAACCTCATCCAGCCGTCAGGAGCCCCTGCGCATGAAGATCCTTTCCGAAAATACATGTTTTGGCGGTGTCCAGGGTGTCTATTCCCACGCCTCTGCCGCCACCGGCTGCGACATGACTTTTGCCTTGTTCCTGCCGGCGGAAGCGCGCGACGGGCCGGTGCCTGTGCTGTGGTATCTTTCGGGTCTGACCTGCACCCATGAGAACGCCATGACCAAAGCCGGTGCCCAGGCCTGGGCGGCAGAACATGGCATCGCGCTGGTCTTCCCGGACACCTCGCCGCGCGGCGAAGGGGTTGCGGATGACGCCGCCTATGACCTCGGTCAGGGCGCCGGCTTCTATCTCAACGCCAGCCAGGACCCGTGGAAACCACATTATCAGATGTGGGACTATATCGCCGAAGAGCTGCCAGCGCTGCTGTTTGAAAACTTCCCACTGGAACAGGCACGCCAGGCCATCACCGGCCATTCCATGGGCGGGCACGGCGCGCTGACGCTGGCGATGCGGCTGCCGGGGCGGTTTGCCTCGGTGTCGGCCTTTGCGCCGATCTGCAACCCCTCTGCCTCCGACTGGGGCCGCAAGCAACTCACCGCCTATCTGGGCGAAGATGAAGCCGCCTGGGCGCTGCATGACGCCTCGCTGCTGATGGCGCAGACCGGCTTTGACGGGCCAATGCTGATTGACACCGGCACCAAAGATCAGTTCCTCGATCTGCTGCGCCCCGAAACCCTGGCCCAGGCCATCGCCGCCCGCCGTCAGCAGGCCATCTTCCGTATGCAGCTGGGGTATGACCACAGCTATTTCTTCATCTCCACCTTCATGGAAGAGCATGTCGCTTTCCATGCCGATGCTTTGTACGCGGTGTAATTATGAACAACTCCAGTTTTGACTATGATCTGATTGTGATCGGCTCCGGCCCGGCCGGACGCTCGGCCGCGATCCAGGCCGGCAAGCTGCAACGCCGGGTTCTGGTGATCGACCGCCAGGAGCGGCTCGGCGGTGTTTCGGTCCATACCGGCACCATCCCGTCCAAGACCCTGCGCGAAACGGTGCTGAACCTGTCGGGCTGGCGCGAGCGTTCGTTTTATGGCCGGTCCTACCGGGCGCGTGAACAGATCGGCGCCGAGGATCTCAAGGCGCGTCTGCATATGACGCTGGACCATGAGGTCGATGTGCTGGAACACCAGTTCGCGCGCAACCATGTGGAAACGCTGATGGGTCAGGCGTGCTTTATCGGTGCCAATGAGGTCGAGGTCACCTCTGATAAAGGCGAGATCCGCTGCATCACCGCCGCACGCTTCCTGATTTCCACCGGCACCAAAACCTATCGCCCGGACAACATCCCGTTCAACGGCACCAGCATTGTCGATGGCGACGAGTTCCTCGAAATGGCGCAGATCCCGCGTTCTCTGATCGTGGTCGGTGCTGGTGTTATTGGCGTCGAATACGCCACCATGTTTGCCGCGCTCGATGTCAAAGTGACGCTCATTGAGCCGCGCGATACGTTTCTGGACTTCATTGACCGGCAGCTGATTTCGGATTTCACGCACCAGATCCGCGAAAACGGCGTCGATCTGCGGCTGGGATCCAAAGTCGAAAAGGTCGAAGACAAAGGCGAATTTGTTGAGGTTTCGCTGGCCAATGGCCGCCATATCCGCGCCGAGATGCTGCTGTTTGCCGCCGGGCGGCTCGGCGCCACCGCGTCGCTGAACCTCGAGGCGGTCGGCGTCAACACCGACCACCGCGGTCGCATCGAAGTCGATCGCAAGAGCTACCAGACTGCGGTGCCCCACATTTATGCGGCGGGCGATGTGATCGGGCATCCCTCGCTGGCCTCCACCTCGCTGCAACAGGGGCGCATCGCCGCCTGCCATGCGCTGGAAACGCCCACGCTGAAAGAAAGCCCCTGGTTCCCCTATGGCATCTATTCGGTGCCGGAAATGTCCACTTGCGGCATGTCCGAAGAAGAGTGCCAGCGCCGCGAGATCCCCTATGAGGTCGGCATCGCCCGTTTCCGCGAAACGTCGCGCGGGCATATCATGGGTCTGGAACATGGCATGCTGAAAATGCTGGTCAGCCTGAAAACCCGCCGTCTGCTCGGAGTGCAGATCGTCGGCGAAGGTGCGACGGAGCTGATCCACATCGCTCAGGCGGTGCTGAACCTCAAAGGCACGGTGGATTATTTCGTTGAAAACACCTTCAACTATCCCACCCTGGCCGAGGCCTATAAGATTGCCGGTCTGGATGCGTTCAACCGGATGCCGATCCCGCAGGAATTCAAGGTGGAGCGCCGGGCGGATGCCCCGGTACGAGCGGTCGCAGCAGCGGACAGCAAAGCGGCGGCCAACACCGCGGCAGCAAGCGCCAAAACCACGGGCTCAAATACCGCCGGCAAAAAATCCACCGGGGGCGCGGCGTGATCTATATCGATGCCGATGCCTGCCCGGTGAAAGCCGAGGCGGAAAAAGTCGCCACCCGGCATGGCCTGAAGATGTTTCTGGTCTGCAACGGCGGCCTGCGCCCCTCTGCCAACCCGCTGGTGGAGATGGTGTTTGTGCCCGACGGGCCCGACGTGGCGGATATGTGGATCGCGGACCGGGCCGGGCCAGGCGATGTGGTGGTGACCAGTGACATCCCGCTGGCCGCCAAATGTGTCGAAGCCGGTGCCCGGGTGCTCAAACACAATGGTGAAGCGCTGACACAGGCCAATATTGGCAATGTGCTGGCCACCCGCGATCTGATGGCGGATCTGCGCGCGGCGGATCCGTTCCGTCAGGGCGGCGGCCCGGCGTTTTCCAAAACCGACCGCTCGCGTTTTCTTGAGGCGCTGGAGCGTGAAGTGCGCGCCGCAGCGCGGGAGCAGAAGTGAACAAAATCACAGGCGCAAACCCGGCCACCGCAGGTATACAGCCTCTGGGCTTGCTGGCTGCTGTCGGTGCCGCGCTGTGTTTTTCCATTATTGATCTGATCGTCAAACTGCTGTCGGGTGACTACCCGCTTTATGAAATTGTGTTTCTGCGCTCGCTCATCGCGCTGACGGTGCTGCTTGGGTTCATCGTGCCGCTGGAAGGCGGGCTGCATGTGTTGCGCACTTCAAAACTACGGCTGCACGGGATGCGCAGCCTGGCGGTTATCTTTGCAAATCTGATGCTCTTTACGGGACTTGCGGTGATGCCGCTGGCCAATGCGGTGGCGATTTACTTTGCCACGCCGCTGATTGTGACCGCGATGTCGGTGCTGTTTCTGCGCGAAAAAGTAGGGCCCTGGCGCTGGGCGGCGGTGGCGGTTGGTTTCTTCGGGGTTCTGATCATCGTGCGCCCGGGAGCGGATGCGTTTCAGTTCACGTCGCTGCTGCCGCTGGCGGCCGCCTTTGGCTATGCCAGCGCGCATATCCTGACCCGCCGCGCGGGCGGCTCTGAACGGGGCGCGGCGCTGTCACTCTATCCGTTGCTGGGGTTCCTCTTTGTCAGCGCGCTGGTGGGGCTGACGCTGGGTGACGGGCGGTTTGCCACCGGCGACAGTACGGCGCTGGATTTCATATTCCGGGCCTGGATCTGGCCGGCGCAGAGTGATTATCTGGTCATTGCGGTGCTCGGTATTGCCGGCGGGTTTGGCGGTTATCTGATCGGTCAGGCCTACCGGCTCTGTGAAGCCGGGCTGGTGGCGCCGTTTGAATATGTCGCGTTGCCGCTGGCGGTACTTTGGGGCGTGGTGTTTTTTGCAGATTGGCCCACGACAAACGTCTGGATCGGCTCTACGCTGGTGGTCGGATCAGGGCTGGTTTCTGTCTGGCGGGAGTTACTGCACAAGCAGGTGCCCACCCGGCCAGGACGCCGGCCCGCCGGCTGATACAGACGGCTTTTTGGCAAGGCAAAGGATTAGACAAAAATGATTGAAGCAGTAATTTTTGACATCGGCAATGTCCTGATCGAATGGCATCCCGAACGCTGGTTCGACGCGAGGATCGGTGAAGCGCGGCGGCGCGAATTGTTCGCGACAACCGACCTGCACGCAGTGAATGACCTGGTGGACCAGGGCCATGATTTCAAACAGACGATCTATGACGCCGCCGACAGGTTCCCGGAATTCGCCGCGGAAATCCGCATGTGGCACGACAACTGGCTTGAACTGGCGCAGCCGGCGATCCCCCATTCGGCGCAGCTGCTGCGCGCGCTGCGCCAGCGCGGTATTCCGGTGTTCGCCCTGTCCAATTTTGGCATCGGCACCTTTGAAATCGCGGAAAAAGAATATCCGGTGCTGGCGGAATTCGACCGACGCTATGTTTCGGGCTACATGGGCTGCGTAAAACCGCATGTGCAGATCTATCAGATGCTGGAAGAGGATTGCGGCGTCACTCCGCAGAACATGCTGTTTGCGGACGACCGCCAGGAAAACCTCGACACCGCCGCTGCGCGCGGCTGGCAGACCCATCTGTTCACCTCGCCCAAAGGCTGGGCCGCGCGCCTGGTGGCCGAGGGCCTGCTCAGTGAAAGTGAAGCACGACCATGAGTTTTGACATTATTCCTTTTGCCGGCGGCGAAGCCCTGCTGGACTGGCGAGGTCTCACAGAGGCGCTTGAGGCCGGGCATTCGCTGCCCCGTGCCACGCTCGACGACACCTTTCTGTATCGCGGCAAAGACACCTTGCTGTCGCGTTCGGCCTGGATTGACGGCCTTGGTATTGCGGTGAAAAGCGCCACCATTTTCCCCGGTAACAAGGGCAGCGAGGTGCCGACCATCAACGGGGGTGTGAACCTTTATTCCGATGCGGACGGCAGCCTGGAAGCGCTGGTGGATTTCCACCTGGTGACCAAATGGAAAACCGCTGGAGACAGCCTGCTGGCGGCGCTGAAACTGGCGCGCCCTGACAGCAAACGCATCCTGATCCTCGGTGCGGGCACCGTGGCTCATTCCCTGCGCCAGGCCTATGGCGCCGCGTTTCCCCAGGCGCAGTTCACCGTCTGGAACCGCAGCGCCGCCGGCGCAGAAACGCTTGCCAATGCCTTTGACAATACCACCGTTGCCACCGACCTGGAATCCGCTGTGGGCGCGGCCGATATCATCAGTTCGGCGACCATGAGCACCGAGCCCCTGTTGCGCGGCGCCTGGTTGCAGCCGGGACAACATGTGGACCTGATCGGCGCCTATCGCCCTGATATGCGCGAAGCCGATGATGAGGCGCTCTGCCGCGCCCGCCTGTTTGTCGACAGTCGCGACACGGTGCTGGATCATATCGGCGAATTCAGAACGCCGCTGGCTGAGGGCGTGATAAGCCGTGACGACGTGGTGGCCGATTTTTATGACCTTCCGGGTGGCAACTTCACCCGCCGTAACGACGATGAGATCACTCTGTTTAAAAACGGCGGCGGTGGCCATCTCGACCTGATGACCAGCCGCTATATCCTGCAACAATGGCGCCGCCAGGGCGGGGGCGCAGTTCCGGGCCCGGGGGAATGATCTGGCTAACCCTCTTTCTGCTTCTGGCGGTTCTGGCGGCTGCGCCCTTTGTGCTGGAGCGCCGCCGCGCCTTGCCAGATACGCGCCAGGCGCCGGGCCGCTTTGCCAGCCTCAGCGACGGCGATACCCATTATCAGTGGCATGGGCCAACACGTGGTCCCGTCGCGGTCTGTGTGCATGGGCTGACCACCCCGTCCCATGTCTGGGCCGGCACCATTGAGGGATTGACCCGGATGGGGTTCCGGGTGCTGAGTTATGATCATTACGGCCGGGGCTATTCCGCCAGTGTGCACGCAGCACACGACCGGGCACTGTATCTGCGCCAGCTGCGCGACTTGCTGCAGGACCAGGCGGTAGAGGGCGATATCACCCTGCTGGGATATTCCATGGGCGGGCAGGTCGCCACCGCCTTTGCCGCCGAAGACCCTTCCCGGGTGGAGCGGCTGATCCTGGTCGCCCCCGCCGGCTTTGGTGTGACAACCGGGGCGCTGGACAGGCTGATTTTCAGAGGTGGGTTTCCGGCGCGTTGGCTGCAATATTTGTGGGGCCCGCAGGTGATGCGCCGGGCAGCGCGGGACCACAAGCGCCGTGGCCTGATCGACAGTACAGAGCAATATTACGCGGATTGCCGGCGCCGCGGGCTGCACCCGGCGATTGTCTCGGCGATCGGGCACCTTCTGAGCAATGGTGCCGCTGAGGATATGCGGGAGCTGCACGAGCAGGGCGTGCCGGTACTGGCGCTCTGGGG
Organism: Candidatus Halocynthiibacter alkanivorans; assembly: GCF_003333265.1. Taxonomy (GTDB): domain Bacteria; phylum Pseudomonadota; class Alphaproteobacteria; order Rhodobacterales; family Rhodobacteraceae; genus Halocyntiibacter_A; species Halocyntiibacter_A alkanivorans. Next base: position 82,803 of record NZ_QOLB01000156.1, on the reverse strand, counting down.
GGCGCAGGACGCGGTTATTCCGCAATCCGCGCCAGGCGCTATGGCGCAGGCCAATCAGGACGTTTGTCACAAGACCTGGCAGGAGGGCGACCATATGCTGCCACTCAGCCACGCCAAAGAAATGGCGGCTGAAATTCAGCGCTTTCTGCGCGAACAGTGAAGCGCGGCCCGCGGCCGTGACGGGTGTCACGGCGCCTCAGTGTTGGCGCTTCAATCCGACGCGGCAGTCATCGTGCAGCAGCCACAGAGGGGCCGTCACCGGCGGGCTGGCAGGCAGTGGCTGCGCCGAGGTGCCCTGCTCAAAACCTTACTGCGACACGGCGTTCGTCTGGGCCGGGGTCTGATGGGTCAGCATCAGGTAATATTCCTCACTCACCGGCACTTCAAAGGCGCGGTTCGGGCTCATTGAAGAGGTGGTCGCACAAGCGGACAACAGGATAAAACCACTGAGGGCAACAAATGTTAAACGGGTCATAATGACAGCTCCGGATCGGGGTGGTGCCTGGAAACGGTCCTCAGCCAGCAGCTGTCGCTGCAGTACGCTGCGACAGCGGGGTTTCCTTCACAGGCAGGTGCAGGATCGCTGAAATCGCCCCGACACCAACGCCAATCCACCACACAATGGTATAATCTCCGTAAACGTCATAAAGCTTACCGCCGAGCCAGACGCCCAGGAAGCTTCCGAGCTGATGGGACAGGAAGACAAATCCATACAGCGTGCCCATATAGCGCAGCCCGTAAATCTGCGCCACCAGACCCGAAGTCAGCGGCACGGTGGCCAGCCACAGCAGCCCCATAGTGAGCGAAAATATCAACACGGTTGCCGGGGTGATTGGCAGCAGGATGAACGCTGCGGCCAAAACCGTGCGCGCCGTGTAAATGCCTGCAAGAAGGTACTTTTTCGGGTAACGATCGCCGAGATAACCGGCCGTCAGCGTGCCGGCGATATTGGCAAGTCCGATCATCGAAATCGAGATCGCCCCCAGTGCTGCAGTGGTGCCAATCCCCATTGACGCGAGCTTGCCCGTCGGGTCCACAGCACTGGACATTTCGGTGACCAGAGCCGGGAAATGAGCGGTGACAAACGCAAGCTGATACCCGCAGGAAAAAAAGCCCAGAAAAATTAACCTATATGTCGGATCGCGAAACGCTTTGCCCAGAACCTGGCGCATTGTTTCTTCATCATCGACAATCCTGACCGGTTGAACGCTGCGCATAAACGGCAGCGCGCCCAGCACGGTCAGAATGGCGGCGGCGAACATCACAAACACTTCCTGCCAGCTCATGATGCTGAGCAGATACTCCGCAACCGGGGCGCCAAAGATCTGCCCGGCCGAGCCCGCTGCGGTGGCAATCGCCAGCGCCATCGAGCGATTTTTGTCAGAAGACGCCCGCCCCACCACCGCCAGAATGACTCCAAAACCGGTGCCGGCGATGCCAAAACCCACGAGGATCTCATAGGCCTGATGCTGCTCCGGTGTGACGGCAAAAGAGGACAGCAACAGCCCCAGCGCATAGGTCAGCGCGCCAAGGAAAATCGCTTTGCGGTCGCCGATCTTTTCGGCAATGGCGCCAAAGATGGGCTGGCCAATGCCCCAGGCCAGATTCTGCACCGCGATCGCCAGAGAAAACTCGGCCCGCGGCCAGTTGAACTCTGCCGCCACCGGGATCTGAAACACACCAAAAGAGGCGCGGATCGCAAAGCTGACCAGAATGACGAAACAAGCCGCCAGAAGAACCGGGTTGAAAAGGGGCGCGCGTGAAACTGTCATGAAGTCCTCCGGCGTGCAGTTGCCGTGAAAAACGCCACCGGGTCAAATCAATATCTGTCGGGTGACGCATCATCTTTTATGACGCGATGTCTGCAGGCCATATCGCGCGGCAATGACGGGCATCGCTGACCCATGAGAGCTGTCTGGCCCGGTGCCTGCCCACGCCGCGCCCGCGTCAGTGAAATGGTCGCCCGGGTCATTCCCGGGACGCTTCTCACGCCCCACGGAAAGGCGCTTCATGCCTCCCCAGCGTCAGGTGCTGCCCCGTTTCCGGACCACTGTCCAGGCCTCACAGCCAACCAACACGAATTGAAGACATCATCTTTTATTATCCTGTCCTGGCTATTACACAGTGGCCATGACCCAGCATCAGCCACAACAGATCTCAGACCCAAAACCGCTGCTGGCAGGCAGCCTGCAACAGATCTATGCCGCGCGTATTGCCCGCGGTGATCTGCGGGAAGACCCGGCGCAGCTGGCGCTGATGCCACTGTTGCAACAGGTGCGCGACGGGCTGGAAACCGCCCCGGTCAAACCCGGCGGGTTGCGCGGGTTGTTTTCCCGCCAGAAACCCGAGCCGGTGCGTGGCCTCTATATCTGGGGTGGCGTCGGGCGCGGCAAATCGATGCTGATGGACCTGTTTTATGACACGGTCGAGGTGCCCAAACGCCGGGTGCATTTCCACGCGTTCATGCAAGAGGTCCACGCCGCCATCCACCAGGCGCGTCAGGACGGCGTCGCCGATGCACTGCAACCGCTGGCGGCCGAGATCGCGGGCAGTCTGCGCCTGTTGTGTTTTGACGAGATGGTCATCACCGATATCACCGACGCGATGATGGTGGGGCGCTTGTTTGAACTGCTGTTCGCCGCCGGGGTTACCGTGGTCACCACCTCCAACCGGCTGCCGGATGACCTCTATCTGAACGGGTTGAACCGGAAGCTGTTCCTGCCCTTCATCGCGCTGCTGAACCAGCGGCTGGAGGTGTTTCATCTGCAGTCCCCTCATGATTACCGCCAGAACCTGCTGACCGGCGGCGACGTCTATTTCAGCCCGGCAACACCCGAGTGCCACGCCCGGATGAACCGGTTGTGGAGCGATCTGGCCGGGGGCGAAGCGGAACCGCTGGTGATCAAAGTGAATTCGCGTGACGTAACGCTGTCGCAGTACCGCAATGGCGTGGCGCGCGCGAGCTTCTGGGACCTGTGTTCGCGCATGCTGGGCCCGGCGGATTACCTCGCCATTGCCGATGCGGTTGAGGTGCTGTTCCTCGATGACATCCCGCTGCTGGGCCGCTCAAATTTCAACGAGGCCAAACGCTTTGTCACCCTGATTGACGCGCTTTATGAAGCGCGGGTGCGGCTGGTTGCAACCGCCGCCGCCCAGCCGGAAATGCTTTATGTAGAAGGCGAAGGCACTTTTGAATTTGAACGCACTGCCTCCCGCCTGCGCGAAATGCAGGGCGCGGACTGGGGCAGGGATCAAAGCGCCGCGTCTGGCGACACCGGCGGCTGATCCCGGGGCGCACGGGCGTGTTGCTGCGTTTCAGCTGTATTTTTAGCGCGCTGCGCCTATACTAAACCATGGCTGATGTGTTGCTTTACGACTATCCCGGCTCGATCTGTTCGCAGATGGCGCGGCTGGCGCTGGCGGAAAAAGGCGTGTCTTACACTCGCCAGACCATCGATATCATGAAAACCCACGAACAGTTTGAGCCCTGGTATGTGGCGCTCAATGCCAAAGCGGTGGTGCCGACACTGCGGATCGGCGATGAGATCATCACCGACACGATCAACATCGTGCATCGGGTGGATGCCGCCTTTGATGGCCCGGCGCTGATCGTCCCGGATGCGGCACGGATGCAGGACCTGATGGCGCGCATTATGGGGCTGCACTACGGCGTGCTGCTCTATTGCGACGGGCTGACACACGATCGTACCTCGCCCACAATCGTGGCACGCGGAGAACTTTTGGCGGCACAGTTGAAACAGCATCCGGAGCACGCAAAGCTGCTGAAATCGCGCCTCGAGGGCAACCGGCGTTTTCAGGCCATTCTCAAAGACGCGGATGAAGTCGAAGCCCATCTGCAAAACACCCGCGACCTGGTCGATGCGCTTGAAACGGCGCTGGCACACAGTGATTTTGTCGCCGGCGACAGCTACAGTCTCGCCGATTGTTTTGCCACTGCGGCGTTGGCACGGTTCCACAAACACGGCTTTGACATCTGGTGGGAAGACGGGCTGAAACCCAATATTCACCGCTATTATATGGCGATGAAAGCCCGGCCCAGCTGGAGCGCCGCCGGTGTGGTTGAAGGCTGAACCCGGCCGAAACCTGATGTGCACAGCATTGGAAACCAGTAAAAATTCCGGCAGCGCTTCATCACAAATCTCCGCTGGACATCAGACCAGCCCCCATCACAGTCCTCGTCCAGGCCGACATCCTGGCCGCCAACCAAGCCGCCTGGCCTCCGCGCGGTTCTGGCCCGGTATTGAACCCGGACCAGTCTTATTGGCAATCCTGAGCAGATACCCGACCGGAGTGCTCAGCCGTTTTCGCGCAGAATATGCCCGGCGAGGTAAAGCGAACCACAGATCAGAATCCGTGCGTCCGGATGCTCGGCACGGATGGCTTTCACCGCTTCTGCCGCGCTTTCTGCGGTGGCCGAGGTCAGACCCACAGAAGCAGCGGCTTTGGCGGTTTCCTCGCCGCTCAACGTCGCCGCTTCGCCTGGAATAGACACCGCATGCAGGCTTTGTGACACTGCCGCCAGCGGTGCCAGATAGCCGCTGACATCCTTGGTATTGAGCATGCCGCAGATCAGGTGCAGCTTGCGTTTGGGCAACCGGCCCAGCGCCTCGGCTAGCGCGGCACCCGCAGCGGCGTTGTGGCCACCGTCCAGCCACAGCTCGGCACTTTCCGCCAGCTCTACCAGCGGCCCCTGGCGCAGATGTTGCAGGCGCGCCGGCCAGACGGCATTTTCCATCGCCGCGACACAGGCCGCCTCGTCATATCCCAGATGGCGCAGCGCCATCAGCGCCGCCCCGGCGTTCTGCACCTGATGCGCGCCGATCAGCGCCGGCATCGGCAGATCCAGCAAGCCGGTCTCGTCCTGAAACACCAACCGGCCGCGTTCTTCACTGACATGCCAATGCTGGCCACAGGCCAGAACCGGTGCGCCCAGACGGGCGGCGGTGGCTTCAATCACCTCCATCACCTCGTCGGGCTGCGGACCGACGATGACCGGCACGCCACGTTTGATCACCCCGGCTTTTTCGGTGGCGATCTTGGTCAGCGTATCGCCGAGGAACTGTTCGTGGTCGATCGAGATCGGGGTGATCACCGACAACAGCGGCGTATCCACCACATTGGTGGCGTCCAGCCGTCCGCCCAGCCCCACTTCCAGCAGGGTGTAATCAGCCGGTGTGCGGGCAAAGGCCAGCAGGCCGGCGACGGTGGTGATCTCAAAATAAGTGATGCTCTCGCCGCCATTGGCCGCATAACACTCGTCCAGCATTTCGCTGAGCTGTTCCTCAGAAATCAATTCGCCTGCCAGCCGGATGCGCTCATGGAACCGCGCCAGATGTGGTGAGGTATAGGCGTGCACCGCTTTGCCGCCGCCCTCAAGCCCGGCGCGGATCAGCGCCTGGGTCGAGCCCTTGCCATTGGTGCCGGCGATATGGATCACCGGCGGCATCTTGCGCTCCGGGTGGTCCAGCGCCGCCAGCAGTCGCCAGACCCGGTCCAGCGTCAGATCAATGATCTTGGGATGCAGCGCCATCATGCGTTCCAGGATGAGGTCGGAGGTCGGGGAAGTGGGCATGGCTTTGATCCTGTTGTTCTGCCGGGGCGCGGCAGGCTGCGCGTACTATGTCTTGTTCGGGCGCTCTCCGCCTGGGGGATTGCGGCAAAGAGAGGGTGAGAACCGTCAGCGACAGCCGGATTGCGGCGCAACGGAGGTGCCGGATGTGCAAAAGCCGCGCTCAGAGCGCGGCAAATGCGAAATCAGTCTGCCAGGACGCCGGGGCACCAGGACGCCGGAGCACCGGGATGCCGGCGTCAACCGGCGGGCGCCGGCCTTATTCGGCGGCAGCGTTTTCCGCGCCGGCTTTGGCCGCAGCGTCTTCACCGCTGGCATCAGACGCGTCTGGTGCCGGCAGGTCACCGCGAATGGCGGGCGACTGGCCCATCAGCATACGGCAGATGGTCACCAACTCATCGCGCAGGTCCTTGCGGTGAGTGACCCGGTCCAGCATGCCGTGATCAATCAGGTATTCCGAGCGCTGGAACTCCGGGGGCAGTTTTTCCCCGATGGTCTGCTCGATCACCCGGGGGCCGGCGAAACAGATCAGCGCATTGGGCTCGGCGATATGCACATCCCCCAGCATCGCGTAAGAGGCGGTGACACCGCCAGTGGTGGGATGGGTGAGCACCACGATATAGGGCAGGCGGGCTTCTTTCAGCATCTGTACCGCAATTGTGGTGCGTGGCATCTGCATCAGCGACAGAATGCCTTCCTGCATCCGGGCGCCGCCGGCGGCCGAAAACAGCACCAGTGGCCGCTTCATTTCCACCGCACGTTCTGCGGCGGCAATAATGGCGTTGCCGACATACATGCCCATGGAACCGCCGAGGAAAGAAAAGTCCTGTACTGCGGCGATGATTGGCGTGCGGCAAATTTCGCCCTCCGCCACCAGCATCGCTTCAGATTCGCTGGTCTTTTTCTGCGCCGCTTTCATCCGGTCGGGATATTTCTTCTGATCGCGGAACTGCAGCGGATCGGCCAATGGCTCAGGCACCGCGACCTCGGTGAAAATGCCGCCGTCAAACAACGCGCTGAGCCGGTCCCGCGCAGTGATCGCCATATGGTGATCGCAGCTGCTGCAGACGTTCAGGTTGGCTTTGACTTCGCGGTGAAACAACATGGTGCCGCACTCGGGGCACTTGGTCCACAGATTGTCCGGGACTTCGCGCCGGGAAAACAGCGAGTTGATCGTCGGACGGACGTAGTTTGTGATCCAGTTCATAGTCGAGGGCCCTTGCTTTGCGGCTGCCGTAGCCTCCCAGATAGTCCTGCGAGCGGGGAATTGCAATCAGCGACGCACGGCAACGCGGCAAGCCAGCCAGCTGACAGCGATCCAGGCCATGTCCAGAACCAGGAATGAGGTCATGCCCGGCAGCTCTTCACTGCTGAACGGATAAAGATACAGGGCCAGACCGCTGAGATTGCCGGGCAGGGCGACAAACAGCACCGCCATCAGATTGTTGGTGAAATGAAAGGCGATCGCCGGTCCCAGATTGCCGCTGCGCGCGGTCAGGTCCGCCGCCGCCACCGCAAACAGCAGCGCCCAGCTGATATACCAGGGGTTCAGATCACCCGCAGCCGGATCAAAATGACCGAGCCCGAACAGTGTGGCGGGCAGCAGGATCCACACCAGCGGCGAGGCAAAGCGCGCCGCCAGCTGGCTCTGCACATAACCGCGAAACAGAATTTCTTCGGCGCTGACCTGGATCAGCAGCGCCAGCAGCGACACGGGCAGCAACAGCAGCCAGAGCCCGCCGCTGAGACCGGGCAGCAAGTCGCCACCCGTGCCTGACGGCAGCACCAGCACCAGCAGCGCCAGCGGCAGCAGCCATTTCAGACAGGCTTTGAAATCAGCCGCCAATTCGCGCAGCGGGCCCAGCAGCGTCAGCAGTCCACGTTTGTGCAGCCGCGGCAGCACCAGCGCGATGGCGACAATGGTCAGCAAAAAGCTGAACAGCACCACCAGGGTGGCGCCGGGGCTCTCGCCGCTGACAATGCCCTGATACAGCGCGTCATTTGCCGACGGGGCGACGGATCGCATCATCAACAGGAGCGACACTTTTAACACCGCGCCCAGGGTGAGGATCAGCACGAAGCCCACAATCAGCCGCCCGGGCTCTGAGGTCGGGCGTGCCGGAGCCACCAGTGCTTCGTATTTCTGATATGACATCGGGGCTCCCATGGGTGGCGGTCCTGCGCTGTGGATCGTGGCTGTGGATCTGCGGCAGTGGCTTCGTGGTGTGGCTTAGTGGCGTGGCTTTGTCGCAGCGGGGCCGCGGCAGGGGGCAACGGTGGTTCTGCGCCAGGCTACTTGCTGCGCTCCGCCTGTGCAATGGTGCTGCGACACAGGGTCCCGCCCTGGCGCCGTCCCCGCAGTAAAAGGCTTGATTTGCGCTGAAAAATGCGTGTTGCACCGCCTGTATAGTGCATTCTTGCTTGTCCAAAGCCCCGCAAGCAAGTATCGCAAAGGCAAGCCAGATTTTGGGAGCCTCAGCCAATGACCAATCGTTTTATTGATAAATCCAACCTGCCAAGCCGCCATGTGACCGAAGGGCCGGAGCGCGCACCGCACCGCTCTTATCTCTATGCGATGGGTCTGTCAGATCAGGAAATCCACCAGCCGCTGATTGGCGTTGCCACCTGCTGGAACGAAGCTGCCCCTTGTAACATTTCGCTGAACCGTCAGGCGCAGGCCGTCAAGATGGGCGTGAAAGCCGCCGAGGGCACACCACGCGAATTCACCACCATCACCGTCACCGACGGCATCGCCATGGGCCATGAGGGCATGCGCTCCTCGCTGGCCTCGCGTGAAGCCATCGCCGATACGGTTGAGCTGACCATGCGCGGCCATTGTTACGACGCCATCGTCGGCCTTGCCGGCTGTGACAAATCCCTGCCCGGCATGATGATGGCCATGGTGCGCCTGAACACGCCTTCGGTCTTTATCTACGGTGGCTCCATCCTTCCGGGCCGCCTTAACGGCAAAGACGTTGTGGTGCAGGACGTGTTTGAAGCGGTTGGCAAACACCAGGCTGGTGAGATGTCGGACGAAGAGCTGGAAATTCTTGAGCGCGTTGCCTGCCCTTCGGCCGGCGCCTGTGGTGGCCAGTACACCGCCAACACGATGGCCTGCGTCTCTGAAGCCATCGGCCTGGCGCTGATGAATTCTTCCGGTGCGCCCGCGCCTTATGAGTCCCGCGACCAGTATGGCGAGGCCTCTGGCCGGGCGGTGATGAACCTGATTGCGAAGAACATCCGCGCCCGTGACATCGTCACCAAAGAATCGCTGATCAACGCCGCTCGTGTTGTGGCTTGTACCGGTGGTTCTACCAACGCCGGTCTGCACCTGCCTGCAATCGCGCATGAAGCCGGCATCGACTTTGATCTGTTTGATGTTTGCGACATCTTCCGCGACACGCCCTATTTCGTGAACCTGAAGCCAGGCGGCGAATATGTGGCCAAAGATCTCTATGACGCCGGCGGTGTGCCAGTGGTGCTGCGCGAGCTGCAAAAAGCCGGTCTGATCTATGAAGACTGCATGACCGCGTCCGGCGAAACCATCGGCGAAGAGCTGAACAAAATCACCCGTGAAGTTGACGGCAAAGTAATCCATTCGGTCGCCACCCCGATTTCCAAAACCGGCGGTGTTGTTGGTCTCAGCGGCAACCTGGCCCCCGACGGTGCCATCGTCAAAGTCGCTGGCATGAGCGAAGAAGAACAAGTGTTCTCCGGCCCGGCCAATGTGTTTGAATGCGAAGAAGACGCGTTTGCCGCGGTGCAGAACCGCGAATACAAAGAGGGCGAAGTTCTGGTGATCCGCAATGAAGGCCCCGCCGGCGGTCCAGGCATGCGCGAAATGCTGGCCACCACAGCGGCGCTGTCCGGCCAGGGCATGGGCAAAAAAGTGGCGCTGATCACCGACGGCCGGTTCTCTGGTGCGACACGCGGGTTCTGCGTCGGTCACGTGGGTCCGGAAGCGGCGCATTGCGGGCCGATCGCGCTGGTCAAAAATGGCGATATCATCACCCTGAACGCGGTGAGCGGCGAAATCTCCATCGACGTGTCTGATGAAGAACTGGAAGCGCGCAAAGCCGACTGGAAAGGCCCGCGCGATACGATTTATGCCTCTGGCGCGCTGTATAAGTTTGCCAAACTGGTGGGCTCCACCCGTCTTGGCGCGGTGACCCACCCCGGTGCCAAAGTAGAACGTCACATCTATATGGATCTGTGAACCGGTGATTTCTAAAGCAAAATTCCGCGCGGCGACAGTTCTGGTCGCCGCGTTTCTGCTTTCCGGCTGTCTGGATACGATGACCGCAGGCGGGCTGACCGCTGCCAGCCGGCGGGCGCCGCAGAAACTTACCGTCGCTGCGGGGGCGGTGACCATTGCCGCCCCGCCCGGCTATTGCATCAACAGCTCGGTCAGCCAGGACAGCAGCGAAGGCGCTTTTGTCCTGCTCGGCAGTTGCCGGGCCCTGCGTGGCCTTTTTTCTCCGGCGCCGGCAGACCCGGCGATACTGACCGCCTCCGTCTCGGGCGTAGCGCAAGAGGGCGACGCTCCGGAGCGGCACACAGATCAGCTGGAACGCTATTTCCGCTCCCGGTCCGGGCAAAAAGCGCTGTCGCGCTCCGGGGACGCCAGCACCGTGAGTATTCTGGCCACCGACAGCACGGATGAGGCCTTTTTCGTCCAGGTGCGCGATACGTCCGACACGCTGAACAGCGGTTTGAATGAGGACTACTGGCGCGCCCTGATCGACGTCAACGGCTACCTGATCACCGCCTCGGTGATGACGTTCGACGCCAGCCCGATGACAAGTGGCTCTGCCCGTCAGACTCTTGAGCGCTTTACCACCCGTCTGCGGCGTGAAAACGAATTGTAAAATTAATTGTCGCCGGATGCTCGACAAACGCTGGAAATTCATCAGGATTGTCGCGCATAAACATGGTGCTGGCCTCCCGGGGTCAGCCTGTTGGAAAAAGGCGGCGTGAGCATGGCGAAACAACTCAGAGCAGCGGTGACCCGGGTGCTGCATGCCCGTGTGTTAAAACGCTGGCAACGCATTTCCGAGCGCACCGACCAGATGACCCTGAGCACATTGCGCCAGGTGCGCGGCCGGGCGCGGGAACTTGGCAAGCGGCTTGACCATATCCTTTTTGTCGCCGACGGAAGACTGACCCTGCCGCTGATCGGCTCCAATGCACTGGTGACACCGCTGCATACGGACTGGTCATACCGCCCGGAGCTCTGGCGCGGTCCGGTGCGCCCCTCCGGCCGCGCCGCTGTGGAAAACAAAGCCCGCCTTGGCCAGGAGGCGACGATCTTTCACGATTGCCAGGAGTCGGAACTGACCCTGCGCCAGATGCGCAACACCCGCGAAGAAGACCTGGCCCCCTTTGGGATGCGCCTGGATGTGTTCCGCTTTGACGGCTCCTTCCTGTCGCTGGTGCTGGACCTGCCAGACGCCGCCAGAGAAGGGCTGCAAAAACGCCATGTGTTCCGGTTGACGGCAGTGGTGGAGGTTGAAAAGCCGATCGAAATGTTTGTGCGCCTGAACATCAAACACGGGCCCAATACCGAACAACTGGTGCAGGAACTGCCGCTGGGGGCGGAGGAGAGTTTTGTCGAATTTGACCTGGCCTATTCCCGGCTGAACGAAAAACGCATCGACCATATCTGGGTGGATCTGATTTTTGAAGCGCCGGAGATGAACCAGGTGATGTTGCGCGATGTCACCCTGTCGCGCCGTCCGCGTGCCGAGTTCTGATGTGCCAGGCTGTCGTGAGCTGCCTTGTCATGCGCCGGACCAAAACGCGCCCAATTAAAGTGCTTAGATGAAGGATGCTGTGATGAGCGAGCTGAAACTGACCAAAACCCGCATTCAGGCCGGCGTCTGGGAAGGGATCTTGCACGTGCCGGACAGTGTCGGGGCGCTGCCTGAAATCGAAGTCACCCACCAGGAACAGCCGGTCCCCGGCCATATGCTGAGCGAAGACAGCGACACCGCAGGTCAGTGGCATCTGCGCATCGCCATCCCTCAGGATCTTCTCTCAGACGGGGTGCAGACCTTTTTGATCCACGACAAGGTGAGCGGCGTCAAACTTGGTGATTTCACCGTGATCACCGGCCAGCCGATGCAGGACGATATCCGCGCCGAAATGGATCTTCTGCGTGCCGAACTGGACATGTTAAAACGTGCCTTTCGCCGCCACTGTCTCGAAACACAGAACCTGTGACGCGGCGTCCCTGATGACAGCGCTGCGGCTTTACGCGAGGGTCAAGGCGAAGGAGACCCGCAATGACCCGCTACCCCCACATGCTCGCGCCGCTTGACCTTGGTTTCACCACGCTGAAAAACCGCGTGCTGATGGGGTCCATGCACACCAATCTCGAAGAGCGCGGCGACTGGAACCGGGTGGCGGAGTTCTATGCTGAACGGGCGCGCGGCGGCGTCGGCCTGATTGTCACCGGCGGCATGGCCCCCAACAATGAAGGCGGCGTGTTCCCCGGAGCCGCCGGTCTCTTTAGCGACCAGGACATCGCCAATCATCGTGTGGTCACCGACCGGGTGCATGCCGAGGGCGGCAAAATCGCGATGCAGGTGCTCAACGCCGGGCGCTATGCTTATGGCCCCGGCTGTGTCTCGGCTTCGGCAGTGAAATCTCCGATCTCGCCTTTTCCCCCTGTTGAGCTGGATGAAGCGGGCATTCAGAAACAGCTGGACGACTACGCCACCGCCGCCCGCCGCGCACAGATCGCTGGTTATGACGGTGTCGAAATCATGGGCTCGGAAGGCTATCTGATCAACCAGTTCCTGGTCGAACACACCAACCGGCGCGAGGACAGCTGGGGCGGCTCTTATGAGAACCGCATGCGCTTTGCCATTGAATCGGTGAAACGCTCACGTGCCGCCGTTGGCTCTGATTTCATACTCATTTTCCGCATCTCTCTGATGGATTTGCTGCCCAAAGGTTCGGACTGGGATGAGGTGCTGCAGCTGGCCCGTGCCATAGAGGCCGCTGGCGCCACCATTCTCAACACCGGCATCGGCTGGCATGAAGCGCGCATTCCGACTATCGCCACTTCCGTGCCGCGCGCTGCCTTCAGCTGGCTAACACAAAAGCTGAAGGGCGAAGTGGGCATCCCGGTGATCACCTCCAACCGTATCAATACCCCGGATCTGGCCGAAGAGCTGCTCGCGGATGGCTCTGCCGATATGGTGTCGATGGCGCGCCCCTTCCTGGCCGATGCCGATTTCGTCAACAAAGCCGCCGCAGGCCGTGCCGCTGAAATCGCCCCCTGTATCGCCTGCAACCAGGCGTGTCTTGATCACACGTTCAACGGCAAGCTCACCTCGTGCCTCGTGAACCCGCGCGCTTGCCACGAAACGGAGCTGAACCCGGAACCAGCGGCCACGCCGAAATCCATCGCTGTGGTCGGCGCCGGCCCAGCGGGCCTGTCCGCCGCCATCACCGCCGCCACGCGCGGCCACCAGGTGACGCTGTTTGAGCGCAGTCCTGAGCTGGGCGGCCAGCTTAATCTGGCGCGCCAGATCCCGGGCAAAGAAGAATTCAACGGCCTGGTGGACTGGTACAAAACTATGGTGGCCTTAAGCGGTGTTCGCACGCTGCTGAACACCGAGGCGACACCGGAGCTGCTTGCCGGCTATGACGAGATCATCATCGCCACCGGTGTCACCCCGCGCACGCCCGGTATTGAGGGCGAAACTGGTGCCAATGTGGTCAGCTATATCGACGTGCTGCGCCACCGGGTTCCGGTCGGAAAACGTGTGGCCATCATCGGGGCAGGCGGCATTGGCTTTGATGTCGCCGAATTCCTCACCGTGGGCGACAGCCCGACCGTGAATATTGAGGCCTGGAAACAAGAGTGGGGCGTCACCGATCCGGCGCTGCATCGCGGCGGCATTGCGCCCGGCGGCCCGGCGCCGGACGCGCCGCTGCGCGAAGTCTGGCTGTTGCAGCGCAAGGCGGAAAAACCCGGCAAACGGCTGGGTAAAACCACTGGCTGGATTCACCGCGCCATCTTGCAGATGAAACAAGTGAAGATGCTGGCGGGGGTGAATTACGAATATATCACGCGTGACGGTCTGATGCTGTCGCGCGGAGCTGCGCATGAGGATCCGGAATTGCTTGCGGTCGACACTATCGTGCTCTGCGCCGGGCAGTTGCCGGAACGCAGCCTTGCAGATCAGTTGGAATCAGCCGGGCTGAAACCGCATGTGATCGGCGGCGCCGATGTCGCGGCGGAACTCGACGCCAAACGCGCCATTGATCAGGGCGTCCGGCTCGCTGCCACGCTGTAACCCACTGTTAATCAAGGGGTTGCAGGCTGTTTTACACAGATTTTACGTGTTTCGCATTTCGCAACGATAGCCGTTTTACCCCGGTATTGTCGGGCCTCTGGCCCATTTCGGCCCCAATTGATGCCCATAAATAGGGGGAACCAGACGTAGACGGGTGTTTGAATATGGACCGACTGACAGAAATGGAAGCCTTCGCCACGGTTGTGGATCAGGGCGGTTTTACCGACGCGGCGCGTAAAATGGGGATTTCCAAATCCGCCGTTTCCAAACATGTCTCCTCGCTTGAAGCGCGCCTCGGTGCCCGGCTTCTGAACCGCACCACCCGTCGTGTCAGCCCTACCGAAATCGGCCTCGCCTATTATGACCGCGCCCGCCGGGTGCTCAATGATGCCGGTGAAGCCGACGCGCTGGTGACCTCGATGCAATCGGAACCTTCGGGCCTGCTGCGCATCTCAGTTGCCACCGATTTTGGCGTCAATCACCTGTCGCCGGTTCTTGGGGAATTCCTCACCGATTTCCCCGAGGTGACGGTGAATATGGTGCTGAACAACCGCTATGTGGAGCTGATTTCCGAAGGGTTTGATCTGGCGATCCGCATTGGCGAGCTGGAAGACAGCTCCCTGCGCGCCCGCAAACTGACCGAGAGTTCCAAACGCATGGTCGGCGCGCCGTCCTATTTCGAGAAATTCGGCCGTCCCGCGAAAATCGACGATCTGAATGAGCATAAACTGCTGCATTATTCCAACCAGGCCACTTCAGCTGTGTGGAAACTGACCGCGCCTTCCGGGGAAAAACGTCAGATCCGCACTGCCGGCTGGCTGACGGTGAATGATGGCCAGTCGCTGTTGAATGCCGCGATCTCTGGTCTGGGCATCGCTTACCTGCCCAGCTATCTCTGTGCTTCGGCACTGGAACAGGGGCTGATCGAAGAAGCCATTCCTGAACTGCCGGTGGAAACCCAGGGTATCTATGCGGTTTACCCGCCCGGTCGTTTTACCCAGCCCAAAGTGCGCGCCTTTATTGATTTTCTGGCCCATGCCTTTGCCGATAAAGGCCCCGACGCCTGGTAAGCGCGGCCATATTAAATGAACACCCGCAGGCGGTAACAGCGGGTGTTGTGACTTAAGCCAACATTTCAGGTGGTTCTGGTTCAGCGCCTTTTGGCACGATCACGTGGCAGCGCACGGGGCGCTGCACAGCCCGCGTGACTGGCTCAGCGGGTCGAGGTCAGGATCGCTTCTACCCGGCGGTTTTTAGCCCGGCTCTGATCTTGCAGATTGCTGAAACGCGGCGCCAGAAAACCAACCCCGTCAGCGGCCAGCTGGACCTCCGGCACGCCAAAATCTTTGATCAGCCGCGCCCGCACTGACAGCGCCCGTTTGCGTGACAGGGCAATATTGCCCGCCAGCGCCCCGACCGCATCGGTATGGCCGACAAGCGTCACGCTTTTGTCCGGATTGCGCAGCATATAATCCGCCAGCTGGCTCAGCACGATATCGCCGCCAGGCTCCAGCTCATCTGAGCCCGAGGCAAATTCCACTCCGTCCAGCAGGGCGTATCCGTCGTTTTCCAGCAGTGCGCCCAACTCCTGAGGCGCAGAGCTTTTGGTGGCGGTGACGATCTGCACCACAGGCGTGGCCCCGGCGGTAACCTGGGACAGCTGGATGAAACCGGCCGCCGCGCTGCGGCTGACCATGACGGTGGCATAATCATCACCACGCCGCGCCGACAGGTAGCGGAAATCCCCAAGGTCCACATGCATATCCGGCTCCGGCAGAACCGTCACCGCAAAGCGGAAATCAAAACCGCCACAAGCCTGAGTGGTGCATTCAAAGATCACCTCATAGCCCTGGCCGCTCAGTTCCGCCCGCATCGTGTCCATCAGGGCACGGGTGCTGGCGTCACCGGCAATGCGGAAGGCCTGCTGTTGCAGCGCGCCATCGGCCCGCACCACCTCAACCTGCTGCCCGTTCCACGGCGCCACTGGCACCTGGAAGCTGGTGGAGGCGGTCTGCACCAGAGCCACTGGCTGTGACAGATCCAGCGCCAGCGCCGGGGCGGCCGCCAGGGCCAGGCCGGCCATTGCGACACGGGCCGCTGCCAGGCGGCACAGGGCCGGCGCATATGTCTTCACCGCCGTACTCATCGGGCCTGACCGTGGTAATCAGCGTTGGGCACCATAGCTGTGGCCGAGGCAACCCGGTTGGTCATGTTGTAAAATCCGGTCACGGCAATGATGTCGAAAATATCGCGGTCACTGAAGCCAACGGCACGCAGCGCCTGGCGGTCCTCTTCCGTCACTTCACTGGAGGCGCGGGTGACCTGGGCGGCAAAATCCAGCATCGCGCGCTGGCGGGCGGTCAGATCGGCCACGCGGTAATTCATCACCATCGCTTCGCCCAGCGCCGGATCTCCGGACAGGCTGCGCACGGCGGCGCCATGGGCGACCTGGCAATACCAGCAACGGTTGATTGAGCTGACCACCACCGCGATCATCTCACGTTCCAGTTTGCTCAGCCCGCTCTGGCCCAGCATCAGGTCGTTGTACATGGCAGTAAAGGTGTTCAGCTTCTCGATATCAAACGCATAGGCTTTCAACACGTTTGGCACCATGCCAAGCTTTTGCTGGCACAGCTCAAAATAGTCCTGTGTGTCCTGGGGCAGTGGATTCACCACGGGTAAATCCAGCGCTGTGGCCTGCGGCTCGCTCTTGGTCAATTCTGCCTCATGCATTCTCATCTGATCCGGTAGTGATATGCCCCCACCCGATTCATCTTAAGCTTAGCATACAGCGAGTTTGCGGCATCATTCGCATTTGTCACAATTAGGGCGAAAAACCGCGCACCATTGGTGGTGGACCAGTGTCCGGCTGCACGCAAGATGTTGTTTCCGCAGCCTTGTCGCCGCATCTCCGGGTTAACTTCTATGGCGTGGATCATGGCAATGTCACCGTCCAGCGCCACAAAAGAAACACCAGCGGCGCGGTCCTTATGGCGCGAGAGAATCGCTGTTTTAACCCCCTGTACCCGCGCCATCACCGCCAGGCGCCCGGGACCAATGCCGCCCTCTGCCCAGATTTCGCGCATGATCGCCAGTGGCGGAAATATCTCAAATGAGCTCACCGGTGGTGGCGGGCCAGCGTCAATATCCGCCGCGTCGGCCAGGTAGATCACCACCGGATCAATCACCCGGTAGCCGCGGCGTTCAAGCTCTGCGTCCAGCGCGTCGTCGCCCTCGCGGATCATGAACAGCCGGTCTTGCCCCAGCGCCGTCATCGCTGCCTCAGCCGCGGCAATGTCGCCGGGCTGCCAGTCGCCCTCAGCTGTGGTGGCAGAGACCCGTTTGCCGCCGCCTGCGCCCTCGCGGATCCGCCAGGGGCCTGACCGGCGACTGCCGGCGGCAGGCCAGGTGGCCTCAACCACGTCATAGAGGCGGGCCAGGTCAGGCGCATCTGGCCGGTTCACGCGCAGTCGCCTGCAAATTCGGCCGCCAGCCGGGTCATCGCCGCATCCACCCTGGCGCCATCCTGACCCCGGATGACAATATTGGCACCATAGGCGCCGTCCTGAACAAACGGGTAGGAGCCGATCGAGAGATCAGAGAAATCTTCAGCCAGCGCACCCAATGGCCCGGCAATATCACCTTCGCCGCGGTGAATGCGCAGGTTTTGCGACAGCAGCGGGGCGCCGCCCTTTAAGCCGGGCAGGATGCTGGCAACCATGGCTTTGAACACGCTGGGCACCCCGGCCATCACATGCACGTTTTCAAGCGTAAACCCTGGCGCGATGGACACCGGATTGTCGATCAGCGTGGCCCCGTCCGGGATGCGCGCCATGCGCTGACGGGCCGCGTTGAACTCTTTGCCCTGGGCGGCATAATGCGCTGCCAGCAGGTCGCGCGCATCATCGCGCAGCCCGATTTTCACGCCAAAAGCGGCGGCAATGCAATCGGCGGTGATGTCATCATGGGTCGGGCCGATGCCGCCCGAAGTGACCACCGTGTCATATTGCGCCGCCAGCGCTTTCACCGCGCTGGTGATCGCGCCGGCATCGTCTGATACCATGCGCACCTCGAGCAAATCGACCCCAATACGGGTGAATTCGCCGGCAAGGTAATACATATTGGCATCGCGGGTCCGACCCGAAAGTATCTCGTCGCCAATCACAAGCATAGCGGCTGTCGGGTTTTTCATCACGGCTCTCCTGTTCAGTTGCGGACACCATAACGGAGTTGCCCCCTGCTGCAATCAGTTGCGCCGCGCAAGGATCGCATCAAACAGGGCAGGGTCCTGCATCGTGCGCGCCAGGATCATCGCCCCTTCCAGTGTCGCAATCAGCGACGCCGCCTCTGGGCGTGCCGCCTCAGGCGTGAAACCGGAGCGCGCAAAGACCGTTTCAAGCCAGGCCATATTGCGTTCAAAGAATGCCTGCGCCTCATGGGCGACGGTTTCCGGCAGGCAGGCGATCTGCGCGCCGAACATGCCACAAAGACACATCAGCTCTTCTTGTATCAAAGCCCCTCGGTAGGCCTCAATATAACGCCCAATGGCGATGTCCGGTGCCAGCGCATCCGGCGCGCCAAGCGCCTGTAAAAACCGTTCGGTGTAGCGGCTCGCAATGGCCGCACCCAAAAGCTCTTTGGTGGCAAAGTGGTAATGCACGCTCGCCGGTTTGATGCCGATCTCGGCGGCAATCTCGCGGAAGCTGAAACTGTTATAACCACCGCCGCGCGCCATGCGTTCACCGATGTCCATGATGCGGCTCGCCGTCTCAGAGGGCGGGCTGGCCAGTGGGCTTTTCTGCGGGCCGGTCCTGGCAGTGCTCCGGGGGCCGGGCTGGGGGCGGGTCTGGACCATATGAATCTGTCTCCTTGTCTACCTGCAGATAGATAAGCCTTGCTTTCGCGGCCGTCAACGGGCATAGGTGAGTCGTACAACCTACCTACTGATAGATAGAGGATTTCAAAATGACCACTTCTCCCACCACACTGATCATCGGCGGCTCTTCCGGCATGGGGCTGGAAACCGCCCGCCTCGCCGTCGCCAGGGGCAACCATGTGACCATAATAGGCTCTAATGCAGGGAAACTTGACGCCGCCCGCACCGATCTGGCCAATGACAGCCTGGTAGAAACCCGGGTGCTGGACCTGCGCGACCCTGGCCAGGTCAAAACCCTGATCGCGGAGATCGCGGCGCAGAAACGTCACATCAAACACCTGGTCAACGCCGCCGGCAGCTTTGCGCCCAAAGCGTTCCTTGAGAATGAAGAGGCCGATTACGACGCCTATATGGATCTGAACAAAGCGACGTTTTTCATCACCCGCGCGGTGGCGGAAAACATGAAAAACAACGGCGGCGGCTCCATCGTCAACATCGGCTCCATGTGGGGCAAACAGGCGGTCAAAGCGACGCCCTCCACCGCCTATTCGATGGCCAAAGCCGGGCTGCACGCGATGACCCAGCATCTGGCGATGGAGCTGGCCGACCACGGGATCCGGGTCAACGCCGTGTCCCCCGCCGTGGTGGTGACGCCGATCTATGGTTCTTTTATTGAGCCGTCGGAAATTGAATCCACCCTGACCGGCGCGTTTGACGCCTTCCATCCGATCGGCCGTGTCGGCCGGGCACTGGACGTGGCGAAATCCATCGACTTCCTGCTCTCAGACGACACCTCCTGGGTCACCGGCGCGGTCTGGGACGTGGACGGCGGCGTGCTTGCCGGCCGCAACTGATCCGGTTGAAATGCCAGGGCCGGCGCATCTCTCGCGTCGGCCTTTTTTTGACGGGCCTTCTTGTCGCCCTTGCCAGAGATTTCCCGGGTTCGGCCTTTGCCCCGAAGTCAGTCTTTCCTTTCAGGTCAGTCTTGCCCGGCAGCCCGGACCTTCGTCTGCGCCAGCCTATGGTGACGGGCCGAGTTATCGCCCCCGCCGGCCCAATTCCTCCCATCCCCGGTCCAGCCTTTACCCCGGGGCCAGTCTCCCGCTGGCGCCGCCCGTCCTGCCACCGGTCTTCCCCACAGGCCAGCCTTCCCCACAAGCCAGTCTGTCCTACAAGTCAACCTTTCCACACGGACTGCAGGCCGCTATCAAAGGGCATGAAATTTACCACGCCCCTGATCCCCGCCACTTTGCTCCGCCGTTATAAACGGTTCCTCGCTGACATCCGGCTGGAGGACGGGCGTGAAGTCACCGCCCATTGCCCCAATCCCGGCTCGATGATGGGCATGGCAGAGCCCGGCACCAGGCTCTGGGTCGAACCCAATACGGACCCGAAAAAGAAGCTGGATTACGGCTGGCGCCTGTCGCAATACCCGGGCGCCTTTGTCATCACCGACACCTCGCTGGCCAACCGGATTGTGGCAGAAGCCCTGTGTTCGGGTCGCATTCCGGAGCTGGCGGGTTATGCAGATATCCGCCCGGAAGTGAAATACGGCGACGCCTCACGGGTGGATTTCCTGCTGAGCGGGGCGACGCCCGGTTCTGCGACAGACGCAGCGTCAGGCGCCGCGACTGATGCCACCCCAGGCCCCGGACCGGGCACCAGAGCGGACTGCTATGTGGAGGTGAAATCGGTCACCCTGTCGCGCCGTCCGGGCCTCGTGGAATTTCCCGACAGCGTCACCAAACGCGGCGCGAAACACCTGGACGAACTGGCCACGATGTTCGCCCTGGGCCACCGTGCGGTTATGCTCTTTCTGGTGGCGCGCGACGACTGCCAAAAGGTCACCCTGGCGCGCGACATTGACCCGGCCTATGCGCAAGCCTTCGCAAAAGCCCGTGCTGCGGGGGTGGAAACCCTGTGTTATGATACCCATATCAGCGCCAGTGAAATCACTCTGCGCGCACCGGTGGTATTCGATCCGGATCTGACATAAAACAGCGCGCGAACATCTGGTATTCCTCCCACACTGGAGACAGCTCTTGGACGACAGTCACCGCGGCCGCATCACCAAAGACGGCATCCGTATTCACAGCCCCGCCGATTTTGCCGGCATGCGCGCCGCCGGACAGGTGGCAGCGCAGATCCTTGACGAGGTGGCGGCGCTGATCGAACCTGGTGTCAGCACCGGTACGCTGGACGCGTTCATCACCCGCCGGGTGACCGAACTGGGAACCACTTCGGCCACCATCGGCTACAAAGGCTATCAGCACGCCTCCTGCATCTCGGTGAACCACGTGGTCTGCCACGGCATCCCCGGCGACAAGAAACTGAAAGACGGCGATATCCTCAACATCGATGTCACGGTGATTCTGGACGGCTGGTTTGGCGACACGTCGCGCATGTATGTGGCGGGCAAACAGTCGCGCAAAGCGGAAAGGCTGATCCAGGTCACCCATGATTCGCTGTTTGAAGGCATCAACGCGGTGAAACCGGGCAACACATTTGGCGACATCGGTCACGCCATTCAGAAATACGCCGAAGGCAACCGGATGTCAGTGGTGCGTGACTTCTGTGGCCATGGTCTGGGCCGGGTGTTCCACGCGCCGCCCAACGTGCTGCACTATGGCCGTCCCGGCACCGCTTCTGTGCTGGAAGAGGGCATGTTTTTCACCATCGAGCCGATGATCAACCTGGGGCGCGCCGAAACCAAAGTTCTGGGCGATGACTGGACCGCAGTAACGCGCGACAAATCGCTGTCCGCCCAGTTTGAACATTCCATCGGCGTCACCAAAGATGGCTGCGAGATTTTCACCCTGTCACCCGCCGGGAAATTTCACCCGACCTGAGGCTGAAACCCCAGCAGCGGCAGCAGATCATGCATATGAGAAATTACCTCAGCGCCATGTTTTTCCAGGCGCTGAGCATCATCCTGATCATCATAGCCGATCGCGCGCATGCCGGCGCGTTTTGCGGCGATGACGCCGGCGGGACTGTCATCAATCATCACGCAATGTTCCGGCGCCACACCCATGTGGCGCGCCGCGATCAGCAGCAGTTCCGGCTCCGGCTTCGCGGTGTCATAGCGATGCGCCGAAAAGATCCGCCCTTCAAACCGCTGCAAAAGGCCAGACGGCGCCAGTGTCACATCCATCTTGTCTTCAGGCCCGTTTGAGGCGACACAGCACGGCACCCCAAGCGCCTCCAGTTGGTCGAGCGCAGCAACTATACCGTCAATCACCGCCACGCCCTGTTTCAGCACAGCAAACATTTCACTATAGATTTCGCTTAGCCAGTTCTCCGGCAGATCGGCCCCCAGCCGCTGTGCCTGATGACCCGCAGCTTCCATGGTGCCACCGACAAACAGTGACAGGCAGTCCTTTGGCGTGATGGCCAGCCCGTAGCGGGCCAGGTTCTGCGAAATCACCGTATTGGTGGTATGCTCCGTATCAACCAGCACGCCATCACAATCAAAAATTACCAGGCCCGGGGTCATAATTCCCGCTCCATAAAGGCGATATGGGTGCTGCCGTATTTGCGGCAATCGAGCCGCCGGAACCCCAGGGGCGCCATCTGCGGCACCTCGTCCTCAAACACCACCAGCGCGTTATCGGCGATCCAACCACCACGCAGCGCCGCTTCCAATGCGTCTTCCCCCAGGCCCTTGCCATAAGGCGGGTCGAGAAACACCAGGTCATAGGGCGCGCCGGAATTTGTATCCAACCTCGTCGCATCCCGTTTCACCACTGTGCTGCGATCCTGCGCCCGGCACAGGGTGACGTTTTCGCGGATCAGCGACAGCGCCTTGCGCCCGTCATCGACCAGCGTCACGTGTGATGCGCCGCGCGACAGAGCTTCCAGCCCCAGCGCGCCGGTGCCGGCAAACAAATCCAGCACCCGCTTCCCATAGATCGGATTGCCATAGGCGCCGCCCATCAGCACGTTGAACAGGCTTTCGCGCACCCGGTCGGTGGTCGGGCGCAGATGCGCGCCCTCATCCCCGGCACCAACACTGGCCAGTTTTTTGCCGCGCAGCTCGCCCGCAATAATCCGCATCAGGCCCTCAGCAGGGTTTTGAGCACCACAGCGGCGTCGGAGACCACGTCAGGTGCCGGCGATTTGCCGGCCTCGATCAGACGCTTGCCCACCATATAGGCCTTTGCATCATTCATCGCATCCACAGCAATCAGCGTCTCACCCGCATAATACCAGAACGACAACCCATCGCCATCATGCCGCTCAGCAATATGGTCATAGCCAGTGGACAGACCGGCGATCTGCAGTTTCACCTCATACTGATCGGACCAGAACCAGGGTTTGGGCACATAGGCTTTCGCCGCGCCCAGCATGTTCGCTGCCACCAGTTCGGCCTGATCAATGGCATTGCCGACGCTTTCCAGCCGGATCTGCTGCCCCATATGGGGGAACGAGGCACAATCGCCCGCAGCCCAGACCCCGGGCACCGAACATTGGCCGTGGGTGTCGGTCTTGATGCCATTTTCCAGCGCAATGCCTGCGGCCTCAGCGATGCTGCTGTCGGGCGTGATGCCAACGCCGACGATGACAAAATCCACCGCCAGCTCAGAGCCGTCAGAAAGCACAGCGCCAGACACATGGCCCTCGCCGGTCAGATGCGACAGGCCGGTGCCTTCGCGGATATCCACCCCGTGGCCCTGATGCAGGGTGCGGAAATAATCTGACGTCTGCGGCGCCGCCACCCGTTGCAGTATGCGGTTCGACATTTCAACCAGCGTGACCCTGAGCCCCTTTTTGGCCGCCACCGCCGCCGCCTCAAGCCCGATGTAACCGCCACCAACAATCAACACGGATGCGCCTTCCACAAGGCGCGGCGCCATCGCGTCCGCATCCGCCAGATCGCGCATCACAAACACCCCGTCCAGCGCGCCACCAATAGAGGCGGGCAGGTGGCGCGGGCTGGAACCGGTGGTAAAGGCCAGCTGGTCCCAGGGCAGCGTCTCGCCATTCACAGTGACGGTTTTACCCACCGCATCCACCGCCTCGACCGGCGCGCCAAGACGCAGCTCAATATTCTGCTCTGCGTAAAATTCATCGGAACGCAGATAGAGACGCTCCAGCGGCATCTCGCCCAACAAATAGGCTTTGGACAGGGGCGGGCGCTGATAGGGCGGCTCGGTTTCCGCCCCGATCAGCGTCACCTGGCCTCCGTAACCCAGGGTACGCAGTTTCACCGCCAGGGACTGCCCGGCCTGGCCGGCGCCAAGAATAATAATACCGCTCATGGAAATCCCCTTAGGTCATTGTTGCCAGGCACCCTATATCGACTGCAGATGAAATGACAATCACGCAGGCGCGAGCAAAAGGAATGAGAGTTATGACAATACAGACAGGTGATCGCATTGCCCCGGCAACACTGATGCAACTCGGTGCCAATGGCCCGGAAACCGTAGCACTGGCCGACAAGCTGGCCGGGCGCAAAGTGGTTCTGTTCGCGCTGCCCGGCGCGTTCACCCGCACGTGTTCCGCGGCGCATTTGCCTGGCTTTATGCGCAACCGTGACGCGTTCCTTGCCAAAGGGGTGGACGAGGTTATCTGCGTCTCGGTGAACGATCCCTTTGTAATGGCCGCCTGGGGGGAAGCCAGTGGCGCAAGCAATGCCGGGATTACGATGTTGGCGGATGCGGACGGCAGTTTTACCGCCGCAATGGGGATGGAGTTCAGTGCTGCAGCGACCGGGCTTTTCGGCCGCTCCCAGCGCTACGCCATGCTGATCAGTGACGGGGTGGTCAAGGTGCTGCATGCCGAGGCAAAGCGCGGCGTCTGTGACATCTCTTCAGCCGAGACAATGCTCGCCGCCGTTTGACGTTCACGATCTGTGTCCGGTTTTGCACAACCCATGCCCTGAAATGTGCAATTTGTACAAAACTCCGGGCAGAAAGGCGCCACGCAATTAAGCCGTGGCGCCCGCAAACTGGCTCTGATCAGGCGGGATCAGCTCTGAATAAGCGTCCGGGTCGGGAAGGGGATGTCGATGCCGCCGGTATCCAGCGCTTCTTTGACCTGGCGGGTCATATCGGTCTTGAACGCGAACAGATCGCCCCGGTCACACCAGGCCCGGACCAGAAAATCAACTGAGAAATCACCAAGCGTTGCCACCTGGATGAACAGCGCCGGATCCGCCTTGGCGCGCGGGTCGGCCATGATCACGTCGCGGATGATTTTTTCGGCATCCGCCAGGTTGGATCCGTAAGACACACCAAAAGTCCACTCCGCCCGGCGGGTTTCGTAGTAGGAAAAGTTGGTGACCGATCCCCCCCAAATACCACCGTTAGGGACGATGACCTGCACATTATCTGGTGTCGCCAGCTCGGTGGTGAACAGGCTGATGGCCTTTACGGTGCCGCTTTCTCCAGCCGCAGTGATGTAATCCCCAAGCTTGAAAGGACGGAACATGATCAGCATCACCCCGGCCGCAAGGTTGGACAAAGTGCCCTGCAGTGCCAGGCCGACCGCCAGACCCGCCGCACCCATAAGCGCCACCAGCGAGGTGGTTTGCAGCCCGAACACCCCCAGGATCGCCACTCCGGCCAGCGCCAGAATGCCATAGCGCACCAGCGAGCCGACAAAAGTGAACAGCGTGTCGTCAATCTCTTCATGTTTCAGCGCAACCGCGATGATGCGGTTTTTCACCAGACCGCCGATCCAGATCGAGGCGATCAGGATTACAAAGGCATAAAGAACGTTCATGCCCACATTGATAACTGTGCCCATATAGGCGTCGATAAACTGGTTAATCTGCTCGTTTTCCATGCCCTGCGATCCATTTTTGTTGCGGGTTTGATGTCGCTTTTCGTCACCATAGCCTGATTACACGCCAGCAGGCAAAGCTCAACTTTTTCGGGTGAATGTCCAGCCCGTGCAGGGGTTTATGTGTTCCAATGCAGGGGCAGGTCGCGGGCCAGAAACAGCCTGCCTGATGCGAACCGCCGCCTATTCGTCCGCCGGAGTGTTTTTAAACGGGCCATAGCTGGTCAGGATTTCGATGTCCTGGCCCACCGCCTGGCGCTCCTGCACCAGATAATCGGCGACCGCCTCACGAAATCCGGGTTCGGATATCCAGTGCAGTGAATTGGTTTTATTGGGCAAATAGCCACGCGCCAACTTGTGTTCGCCCTGGGCGCCGGCTTCAACGCGGACAAGCCCGTGGTTGATTGCCCAGTCCATTGCCTGATAATAACACAGTTCAAAATGCAGGCAGGGATGGTGCTCGGTGCAGCCCCAATAACGCCCGTAAAGCGTTGTTTGCCCAATGAAGTTCAGCGCGCCGGCCACCGGCACCCCGTCGCGCAGCGCCAGCACCAGCATCACGTCATCGCGCATCGTCGCCTGCACCTGGTTGAAAAAGTCCCGGGTCAGATAGGGCTGGCCCCATTTGCGCGACCCGGTGTCCTGATAAAACTGCCAGAACGCGTCCCAGTGGCGGGGCTCAAGCGCGTCCCCGGTCAGGCAGATGATCTCACCACCAAAAGCCTGCGCTTGCTTGCGTTCTTTGCGGATCTGCTTGCGTTTGCGCGCCGACAGGGCATTCAAAAATGCGTCAAAATCGGCGTATCCGTTGTTTTCCCAGTGAAACTGCTGATCTTCCCGGCGCAGCAGACCCATCGCTTCCCCTGCATCGGCCTCGGTCTCTGTGCAAAAGGTGATGTGCAGCGAGGACAGCTCATTGCCGGCGGCAAGCTGAACCGCGCCCTGAATAAGTGCCGATTGCCCCACCATTTCAAACCCGGACCGGGTCAGCAGACGCCGCCCTGCCACCGGGGTGAAGGGCACTGCGATCTGCAGTTTCGGGTAATAGCGCCCGCCGGCATTTTCCAGCGCCCGGGCCCAGCCATGGTCAAACACATATTCGCCCTGGCTGTGGGATTTGCCATAAAGAGGGGCCGTTGCAATGATTTGCCCCTCCTGGCGCGCCACCAGATGATGCGGTGTCCAGCCCGTGCCCGGTCCGACCGAGCCGGATACCTCCAGCGCCAGTAAAAACCGGTGGCTGACAAACGGATCTTCAGCCCCGGCACAGAGATCCCACTCTGCAGCGGCGATCTGATCCATTCCGCTCAGAACACTGATCTCTGTACCCTGGCTCATAACATGCAGTTCCGTTGTTCCGCCCGAGAATGTGGACCGGTCACCTGACGGTCAGGCCCGGCTGGGAGTATAGCCTTCAAACGTCACGTTGGCGGCGACTTTGCGGGCTTCGTCTTCCTGCTCCTGGCTGCGGATGGTCCAGCACAGAATGTCCGCCCCAAGAGATTTCAACTCTGCCACCCGTTCAGATGCCAGATCGGTATGGCTGTGGCTGATAAAACAGGCACCCACCCGGTCATAATCCGCGATTTTTCTGAGCGTCTCGCGCCGCGCTTCCGGCACCAGTGACATTTCTTCCGGGTCAAAAGGCGCAGTGACCAACCCGCGCGGCAGTTCCGGCATCACCCGTGCAGCTTCGGCGACCGACCAGGCGTTGAACGACATCAGGGCAACCGGGCCGTTGTAACCTTGCAGCGCCCGGGCAGTGGCCGCTTCCAGCGGACCGGTCTCGGGCCCCATGGCGCCATCCTGATCTTTCAGCTCAATCAGCAGGGCAACGCGACCGTCAACCAGCGCGAGGACCTGTTTCAGAGTGGGGATAGTGTCACTCCCCCCTGTGAGGGCAATGGCGCCGAGCTCGGCCGCAGTGCGTTGACGCACCGGGCCTGTTTCGCCGGTCACCCGCCCAAGGTCATAGTCATGAAACACCATGGCCTCGCCGTCTTTGGACAGTTGCAGGTCAAGTTCAATACCTACACCGGCCTCAATCGCAGCCAAAAAGGCTGCGGGTGAGTTTTCCGGGCGGCCTGACGACACGTCGTGCAGGCCGCGGTGGGCGATCGGAGCCTTTAGAAAGGCGTCAGGCAATCTGGTCATTTCAGTTCAAAAATCGCTTCGATTTCAACCGCTACACCAAGTGGCAGCGACACGGCGGACACGGCAGAACGCGCGTGGTGACCAGCGTCCCCCATGATTTCGACGAACAGGTCAGACGCACCGTTGATCACTTTGGGCTGATCCGTGAATTCGGCGGTGGAGTTCACAAAGCCGGTCAGCTTCACGAGACGGGCGATACGGCCCAGGTCACCGTCACAGGCAGCTTTGGCCTGAGCCAGCAGGCTGAGCGCACAGGTGCCGGCAGCGTCTGCGCCCTGTGCTGTGGTCAGATCACGGCCCACGACGCCGGTGATCAGCCCGTCGGAATTGGCGGAAATCTGACCGGAGATAAAGATTTGATTGCCGGAAATAACATAAGGGACATAGTTGGCGGCAGGCATCGGTGCCGCAGGCAATGTCAGGCCAAGTTCCGCCAGGCGTGCGTCGATTTGAGTGCTCATTGTATCTCTCCGAATTGGGTCTGGCAGACGCTACTCCGGCTTTTGATACAGGAAAACCCCCAAATGGCCTTCGTCAAAGGCGTGAGTAAAATAATCGGTCACCTGGATGTGCAGCGAGGACGAACAGAAGATGTTTTTTCGGACAGTTTGTACCTGTTGCAATCAGGGCGGTGCTTCGCAGCCTGACAGCAGTCCGCTACATGGCTGCTGTGTCCGACTGGGTGAGGCGGCTTGTCAAAACGCAGTATGGCTCAGAATACCGACGTCATATCGTTTCCCTTCTGACGGCGTGATGTTTCCTCAGCTTGGCTGACCCGTGTTTGTTCCATTTCAGGCGATTTTCAGGTACATTTGGAGACTTGGATGAAAACCAGAAGTTTCCTGTTTCTAATTAGTCACAAATTTACGCTGATACCCGATTCTGCCCTTTGCATCGCAGCCGGCATCACTATTTGAAAATGCTGTAAGCGCCACGGAATAATTCAGGTAGAAGATACATGGCCCACAAGTTTCGCACAAAAATTCGAATGGCTGCTCTGATCGGGCTTCTGTTTGTCTCGGCCTGCGCCCGGCCTGAGGTTTCGCGCGGCACCTATGATCCCTTCGAGGTTCAGAACCGTGGCATCCACGAAGACAACCGAAAGCTGGATCAGTATGTTCTGCGCCCCGTTTCACAGGGCTATGGGAAAATCCTACCGCCTGAACTGCGCCTGGGCGTGTCAAACATGGCGTCCAACCTGTCGGTGCCGGGGGTGGTGGTGAATGATCTTCTGCAATTCAATCTCAGAAATGCCGGCCATAACACGGTTCGCTTTCTGCTAAATTCTACCATCGGGCTCGGCGGTCTGCTGGACCCGGCGGCAGCGAAGTTTCCGCTGCGGCGCAACGATTTTGGCCAGACATTATATGTCTGGGGCGCCGGTGAGGGCGCTTATCTGGAGCTGCCGCTGCTGGGCCCTTCGACCACCCGCGCTGCGGCAGGTATAGTGGTTGACCTGGCGCTGGACCCGCTTCG
This sequence comes from Candidatus Halocynthiibacter alkanivorans, assembly GCF_003333265.1. Taxonomy (GTDB): domain Bacteria; phylum Pseudomonadota; class Alphaproteobacteria; order Rhodobacterales; family Rhodobacteraceae; genus Halocyntiibacter_A; species Halocyntiibacter_A alkanivorans. Next base: position 53,612 of record NZ_QOLB01000156.1, on the reverse strand, counting down.
GCTTTTCGCACCAACGGATGTCGCCACCGCCAGCACCATTGCCAGCGCGGCCGACGTTGCAAATTCGCGTTACACCTATTCCGATACGGTCGACAGCATCCTATATGACAGCGAAGACAGTTACGCTCAGTCGCGGCTGCTCTATCTTGAAAACCGTCGCTTTCTGCTTGGTGACACCACCAGCGGCGAAGACGTCTATGATATCTATGAGGACCTGTATGAGTGACATTGTAAACCGCCGCCAGTTTGTGGCCGGGCTGGCAGCATTCGGTGCGGTTTTTACCGCCGTCCCTGCTTTCGCCTACAGTTCCGCAGATGCGACGAATCTGATCGGAAAAGTTGTCCGTGACATCAATCGAATCATCAATTCCGGTCAGCCAGAAACGGTGATGTTGAGCGATTTTGAGAACATATTCCGCGATTATGCGGATGTTCCAATCATCGCCCGCAGCGCGCTGGGCCCGCCCGCCCGCAGTCTTTCAGCGTCACAGCTGGCCGATTTTACCACGTCATTCCAGGGCTATATCTCCCGCAAATACGGCCGGCGTTTCCGCGAATTCGTTGGCGGTAAAATGGAGGTGAAGAGCGCAAAAGCGGTCAAGTCCTTCTTTGAGGTGAAATGCCTCGCGACGCTCAAAGGGCAGCCTCCCTTTGAAGTGATTTTCGTGGTGGCGGGCAGATCCGGCCGCTTTATCGATATGGAAATCGAAGGTGTCAGCCTGTTGAAAGCGGAGCGCGCCGAAGTCGGGGCCATGCTGGACAACCGGCGCGGTGACGTGCGCCGACTGACCGCAGACCTGCGCAACATCTGATCACCGGGCGGCCTGCAGGCCGCCCGGTGAGGGCGGTTTCTGCTGACCAGGCGGGGCCTACTGGCCGGTGCCAAAGATTCTCTGCAATACACCAAGCAATGCGCGCTCGGCGGTGTCACCTGTTGCCCGCACCGGCGCCAGGGCCACTTCCGGCGGAACCACCGGTCGTGACGCTGGCCGGATCATCGGCAGCGGTGTGCCCGGTGTACCATCCTGCACCCGGCTCATGGTTTCGCGCCAGATTTCCGCCGGGTAGCTGCCGCCGGTCACGCGTTTCATCGGCGAATTGTCGTCATTCCCCATCCAGACGCCGGTGACATAATCTCCGGTAAAACCCATGAACCAGGCGTCACGCCCGGCCTGGGTGGTGCCGGTTTTACCTGCAATTTCGGTGCCTTCGATCCGGGCGCGTTTGCCGGTGCCCGCTTCGACCACCTGGTTCATCATATAGATTAGCTCCCGGGCGGTGTCCTGGGTGATCACCCGCTCGCCCAGGCCGCCGTCCTGACCCATCAGCGCCGTATCGTCGCCGTCAAGGCGCAGGTCGATCATGCCATAAGGCGTGACAGAAGTGCCGCCATTCAGGATGCCGGCATAGGCACCGGTCATCTCAATCAGGGTTGACTCCGAGGCACCCAGCGCCAGTGCCGGCCCCTGGGCCAGATCGCTCTGGATGCCAAACATTGAGGCCACGGTGCGTACGGTTTCTAGCCCTGTATCCACCGCCACCCGGATCGCCGGGATGTTGAGGGAATGGCGCAAGGCGTCCGTCAGGGTCACGCGGCCCATGAATTTTTTGGAGTAGTTTTTCGGGCAGTACTCACCGGAGCCCGGGACATCGACGCAATATTCTTCATCCACAACCACGTCGGCATAGCTCATGCCCAGATCCAGCGCAGCGGCATAAACGAAAGGTTTGAACGCGGAGCCGGTTTGCCGTCTGGCCTGCACTGCGCGGTTGAACTGCCCAACAATCCCTTTGAACTTGCGCCCGCCCACCATGGCGCGCACTGCGCCATCCGCCGACATCACCACGATGGCAGCCTGGATTGTGGAGTCTTCGTCGAGCCTGTCAGTAAATATTTTGGTCATGGCCTCTTCAGCCGCAGTCTGGATGCGCGGATCAAAAGTGGTGCGCATGATAACGTCTTCGGTGGTGTCACGGGTCAGGAAACTTGGCGCTGCTCCCATCACCCAGTCGGCGAAATAACCACCGGCGCGGGCTTCGGCTGCTGCAGACAGCTGCGCTGGCTGGGCGGTGGCGTCCGCAAGCTGCGCTTCAGAAATATAGTCTTGCTCAAACATCAGCTGCAAAACCACTGCGGCGCGGTCCTGGCTGCGCTCGAGGCTGGCGGTCGGCGAATAACGCGTCGGCGCTTTTAGCAGTCCGGCCAGCATGGCGGCTTCTGCTGGGGTGACTTCGGCGGCAGACTTGCCAAAATAGCGCTGGCTGGCGGCTTCAAATCCGCGCGACCCTTCGCCGAGAAAAGCGCGGCTCATATATATGGTGAGGATGTCGCCCTTGCTGTACCGGGCTTCCATCGCCACCGCATAAACGGCTTCTTTAATTTTGCGCCACATGGTGGAGCGGCGACACTCGGCTTCATAGGCGGTTTCGCTGTCCCAGTTGGCAGGAATATAGGGCGTGCCCAGGCAGATCAGCTTGGCGGTCTGTTGGGTGATGGTAGAGCCACCATTGCCGGACAAGGGGCCACGACCGGCAGAAAGGTTGATGCGGACCGCAGAAGCCACGCCACGGGGGCTGACACCGAAATGGCCATAAAAGCGTTTGTCTTCAGTGGAGATGATGGCGTTTCTCAGGTAGGGAGACACCGTATCTGAGGTAAGCTGGCGGCCAAACTGCTCGCCGCGCCACGCAAACACCTGATCGTCACGGTCCAGCAGGGTGACCGAGCCCCGGGCCCGTTGATCAAAGAAATCGCTGGCGGGAGGCATGGTCGAATAAAAATAGGCGACCCCAAGCCCCACGAGCGCTGCAGTGACAGTGGTGCCGATCCAGGTCAGTCGCCAGATCAGGCGCGTCGTCAGGCTGAACAGGCCAACAACAAGCCGCACCAGCAGATTGCCCGATGGTTTGCGCGCGGTTTTGCGTGCGGCTTTGCGCCGCGCTGGTTTCTTTTTGCCAGCCGGTTTTGCTTTTACCGGTTTGTCCGCCGGATAACGCCGCTCCGCCACCAGGGGGGTGCGCGATTTACCTGTGCCACTCATGTTTTGCGACCTGTCGTCTGCTCATTTTCGCAGACACTAACCGGGATTCGGAGAAATGTTTAGCAGGTAGTTAAATCAGGCGGGCCTTCGCTGATCGCCTGAAAAGCAGGCATGTGAGAGGGTTTGTGCAAAAAATAGGCACAATTGGCTGTTTTCTGCCACAGGAACCCCTGCTCAAGGCTTGCCCGCCTGGCGTTGAACAGGCCGGATGCCGCTGTCGGGACCCATTCCAGGTCCGCGAGAGGATGGAAGGGAAAACCATGAAACTGATAATTGCAGCCATCAAGCCGTTTAAGCTTGAAGAAGTGCGTGAAGCGCTGACCAGCCTTGGCGTGCGCGGCATGATGGTGTCTGAGATCAAAGGCTTCGGCTCGCAGTCTGGCCATACCGAAATTTACCGCGGTGCAGAATACGCCGTGAATTTTGTGCCTAAAGTCAAACTTGAGATCGTGGTCTCCGCCGATATGGCAGATCAGGTCGTCGAAACAATCGCAACAACTGCCCGGACCGACAAGATCGGTGATGGCAAGATTTTCGTCGTGGATGTGGAATCTGCAATGCGGGTGCGCACCGGCGAAACCAACGAAAACGCGCTGTAAGCCGCGAAAAAGGATCCGGACCTATGAAACTTATCAAACCTTTGCTGCTTGCCGGTGCGGTGGCGTCTTCGCCCGCTGCCCTGATGGCGCAGGAAGTTGCCGTTGCTGTCCCGACTGACAGTGTCTTTATTCTGAACTCGCTGCTGTTTCTTGTTGGCGGCGTGCTGGTGTTCTGGATGGCTGCAGGTTTTGCCATGCTCGAAGCGGGCCTCGTGCAGTCCAAAAACGTAACTATGCAGCTGACCAAAAACATCGCGCTGTTTTCGCTCGCTGCGGTGCTTTATTATCTGATCGGCTATAACCTGATGTATCCGCTGGGAAATTGGGCGATTGACGGTGTCTTGTCCGGTGTCTTCGGTCCCGGAGTTCTGGAAGCTGTGGGCATCGATGCCTCTGGTGCTGACGATTATTCCTATGCTGCAACCGGGTCGGATTTCTTCTTCCAGCTGATGTTTGCTGCGGCGACGGCGTCGATCGTGTCCGGCACCCTGGCGGAACGCATCAAACTGTGGCCGTTCTTGTTCTTCACCATCATTCTGGTCGCCATCATCTATCCGCTGCAGGCGTCGTGGAAATGGGGCGGTGGTTTTCTGGACCAGGCGGGTTTCCTCGATTTTGCCGGCTCTACCGTGGTGCATTCCGTCGGTGGCTGGGCCGCGTTGACCGGTGCCATCCTGCTCGGGCCACGCTTGGGCAAATATAAAAACGGCAAAGTATTTCCGATCGTCGGTTCCAACCTGACCCTTGCCACCCTGGGCACATTCATCCTGTGGATGGGCTGGTTTGGCTTTAACGGTGGTTCGCAGCTGGCGATGGGTTCCATCGGCGATGTTGCTGATATTTCGCGCATTTTCTCCAATACCAATGCGGCTGCTGCTGGTGGTGCTGTGGTTGCACTTCTGCTGACACAGCTGCTGTACAAAAAGCCGGATCTGACCATGATCCTGAACGGCGCGCTTGCCGGTCTGGTTTCGATCACCGCCGAGCCGCTGACGCCGACACTGGGCAGCGCCACGCTGATCGGGGCTGTTGGTGGTGTAATCGTCGTGTTCGCCGTTCCAATGCTCGACAAGTTGAAAATTGACGATGTGGTTGGCGCGATCCCGGTTCACCTGCTTTCCGGCATCTGGGGCACCATTGCGGTGGTCTTCACCAATGCGGACGCCTCGCTGGGCACGCAGCTCTATGGCATCATCGTGGTCGGCATCTTCACCGTCGTGACTTCGGCTGTGGTCTGGTACCTTATCAAAGTGACCGTCGGTATCCGTGTCGGGGAAGAAGAAGAGATCACCGGGCTGGATATCACGGAGTTGGGCATGGAAGCTTATCCGGAATTTTCACACAAGTAAAACGACTTAACTGACAAAATAAGGCCCGGGCAGCATGTCGTTGCCCGGGCCTTATTGTCTTTGGATGTCCACCAGGGCGGAGCGCCCCAGGCGTTATTTGCAGGTCACAGAAATCGCTTCTGCCAGCAGGGGGATCGTCTGTGCATTCAGCCCGGCGATGTTCATGCGGCTGTCGCCCACCATGTAGATCGCGTGGGTGTCGCGCATGGACTGAACCTCTTCCGGAGACGCGCCGATGCGGGAGAACATGCCGCGGTGGGTGGCGATGAAATCAAACCGGTCCGAATTGGTGCGCAGACGCAGCTCATTCGCCAGCTGGGTGCGTAGTGACAACATGCCCAGGCGCACCTCTTCCAGCTCAGACTTCCAGTCGGCCGTCAGGTCAGCGTCGCTCAGAATGGTCGATACAATCCGGGCCCCATGGTCTGGCGGGAAGGAATAGTTCTGGCGGTTCAGGTAGCTGAGCGTGCCCTGGGTATTGGCAGTCTGGCTGGCGTCAGCGCTGATCGCCATCAGAATGCCGGTGCGCTCGCGGTAGATGCCAAAGTTTTTCGAACAGCTGGCAGCGAGCAGCATTTCCGGTACTTTTGAAGCAATAAGCCGGGTCGCGGCTGCGTCTTCTTCAAGCCCGTCGCCGAAGCCCTGGTAGGCGATGTCAACCAGTGGCATTGCACCTTTTTCGACAATCAGATCAGCGACCTGCGCGAATTGTTCCAACGTCAGATTGGCACCGGTTGGATTGTGGCAGCAGCCGTGCAGCAGCACCACATCACCAGCTTTGACTGCGGCGAGACTGGCCATCATACCGTCGAAATCAACGTCACAGCTCTTGTCGTCGAAATACCGGTATTGCACCATCGGCAGGCCGAGGAATTTGATAATCGAAAGATGGTTTGGCCAGGTGGGGTTTGACACAAAGATAGTGGCGTCCGGGTTGGCCAATTTGATCAGCTCAAAGGCCTGACGCAGCGCACCGGTGCCACCTGGCGTTGCGGCGGCGGCAACACGACCAGCGTCAACACTGTCGGCCAGGATCAGGTCGCGCATCGCGGCACTGTAGGCGGGATCACCGGCCAGCCCGGTATAGGATTTGGATTTCTGCTCTTCCCAGATCCGTTTTTCAGCGGCTTTGACAGCCCGCATGACCGGCGTCAGACCGGTGGCATCCTTATAGACGCCGACACCCAGATCGATTTTGTTGTCACGGGGGTCTTCGCGATAAAACTGCATCAATTGCAGGATCTTATCGGCGGGCTGGGCTTTGAGATCTGTCAGCATTACTGCTCTCCTGTTGCGACCCGCAGGTCGTCGTACATGCCCCATTCTGACCAGGATCCGTCATAAAGCGCATGGGCTTTGTGGCCGATACGGTCGAGGGCAAGGTTAAGGATCGCCGCCGTGACACCGGAGCCGCAGCTGGTGATGGCGGGTTTGTTCAGGTCAACGCCGGCGTCAAGGAAGAGCCTGCGCAGGCTGTCGGTGTCTTTCATGGTGTGGTCTTTGTTCAGAAGATCCATGAAAAACAGATTTTTTGAGCCGGGAATGTGCCCGGCGCGCAGACCGGCGCGAGGTTCGGCCACTTCGCCGCGGAAGCGGTCCGGCGCGCGCGCATCGATAATCTCATAGTCACCGAGTTTTGAAGCGGCGGCGACCTGGGTTACGTCTTTGACGATCTGATTCTGGCGCTGCACCGTCATATGGCGGTCGCGGATCACCGGGGGCAGGTCGCTGAGCTCCTGGCCTGCGGATTTCCACGCTGGCAGCCCACCATCCAGAACGGCGACATCTTTTTTGCCCATCAGCTTGAAAAGCCACCATATTCTCGCGGCAGAAAACAGGCCCATGCCGTCGTAAACCACGACCTGATGGCCGTCGCCAATGCCGAGCGCGCGCATGCGGGACATGAATTTTTCCACCGGCGGCACCATGTGGGGCAGCTCAGAGCGGTGGTCTGACAGATCGTCAATATCCACGAACCGGGCGTTAGGGATATGGGCGGCGTCATATTCGGCGCGCGCGTCCCGGTTCATCGCCGGCATATACCACGAGCCGTCAATGATCCGCAGGTCGGGATCTTTCAGGTGGCGGGCAAGCCAGTCAGAGGAGACGAGGGTCCTCGGGTCACTGTGGGGCATGTTTTGGCCTTTGGTGTTGTTTGCCCAAGCTCTACTCCGATGCATGCACCCATGCAAGCGGAGCGTAATTTTATTTCGTGCAAAAATTATGCTTGTGAAGACAGCGACCAGTTCAGCGGTCCCTGATCGCGGCTTGCACGCCTGACCGGGTGTCGCATTCTGCCACATCCAGGCGCTTGCTGGCGGGCATCCGGCGCTGGGATGCGCCAGTTATCACGTTGATTTAAACGAAAAAATCTAGGAATCGCCGCGTCTATTCGCCGTGACGCAACAGGCGGGCTTTTTGACGGCCCCAGTCGCGTTTTGCCTCGGTGGCGCGTTTGTCGTGGTTCTGTTTGCCCTTGGCGATGCCGAGTTTGACTTTTACCTTGCCGCGATGATTGAAATACATCACCAGCGGCACCAGTGTCATGCCCTTGCGCTGGGTAGCCTGCCAGAGGCGCGACAATTCTTTCTTTGAAACCAGAAGCTTGCGCTTGCGGCGCTCGAGATGGCCAAATTGTTTCGCCTGTTCATAAGGCGCGATATAGGCGGCGACCAACCACAGCTCGCCTTCTTCAACAGCGGCATAGCTGTCGGCGATATTGGACTGCCCGCTGCGCAAGGATTTCACTTCGGAGCCCTGCAGTATCACGCCGCATTCGATGTCGGAATCGATGGCGTAATCGTAACGCGCGCGCCGGTTTTCGGCGATGACTTTGTAATTCGGATCAGTTTTTGGTTTGGCCATAAAGCGGTGATAAACGCCCGCGCCCGGAGAGTCCATATTCTGTAAACGGCTGCGAACTTTTGTGAAAATTGCACACTCCGGACCACGGGTTGTGCAAAGCCCGATACGAAACGGGAACAGGATGTTTTTGTTCGCAGGGGTTACCGGGTCGGGGGGCGCAGGTTACGGCTTGCGGAATTCAGCCCGCCCGGCGCGGGGCAGGCGGCCTTTGCATTTTCTGTTCCGCCGACAGCGGTGTCGGTCCGGCAAACTGTGGCGGAAGGTCGTGCCAAGGATCGCCCGCTGCGCACCATCCGTCAGCCACGGCAGAAACACGAAGCCCGTATCGGAACTTCCGCGCGCGCCATTGCCCGGTCGAGTTGCAGCCTGATGTGCACGATCTCCAGGTTTTCGCCGCGATGGGCCAGACATTCGTGCAAACCGTGCAGGCTCCAGACATTGGCCGGGTGCTGGCAGGCGCGGCTTAAGCTGGCATCAAGGCCCAGATCGGCGCGATAGACCGTCTCGGCCTCATCGTATCGTTTCTGGTCCAGCAGCAGCGCGCCAAGCGCGTGGCGGGTGGGCTGCATCCAGCCCCAGGGCTCATCATAGGGCAGGGTGTCATCCAGCGCGACGGAGCGTCTGAGGTGATCAAAGGCGACTTCAGGATTGCCCTTTTTATAGGCCAGTTCCCCGAGCAGCATCTGTTCCGCCACCTGCAGAATATCGCGACAGGTGTTGTTGAACAGCATGCGGCTTTCCGGCACCCGGTCAAAGGCCTGCGCAAACAGATCCCGTTCGGCCTCAGCACCGGCAATGTCGCCAAGATTGGCCAGCGCTACCGTGCGCGCATAATGCATCATTGCGGTGGTGACCGCGTAGAGTTCCGGCTCGTCGGGCAGGGGCTGGTCGAGGATGTCCTGCCAGAGGCCAAAGCGGATCAGCACATGTTGTTTCATCGGAATAAACGCTTCAAACCAGTCCGCCATCGGCCGCAGCGTGTCGGCGGGCAGGTTGGAAATCAGGTCCTCGGCGGCATCCAGTGCCGGGCCGGGCTGGCCCAGCAGCATCGCGCCGTAGATGATGAAGTGGTAATTGTGGCAGCGGTAGACCGAGTAGAAGTTCTCGCTGCCGGCGTAGGCGAGGAATTTCCGGTCCGCCACCACGGCGGTCTGGTTGCGGCTTACCACCTGCTGATAATCGCCGCAGAGCACGTCGATATGGGTGGCCATGTGCAACAGGTGGCCTGCGTCCGGCACCAGGCTGTGCAGCCGGTCGCCGTGGCGCAGCGCCCGTTCCGGATGCGGCGACATTTCCATCAGGTGGATGTACATATGCAGCAGACCGGGATGCTGCCAGGCACCGGGCAGCCGCTCAAGTGCGGTTTCCAGCACCCCGACCGCCTCCAGCGTAGCCGCGCCCGCCGCAGGCGTGCCGGTGGGCAGGTCCCAGAGCTGCCAGGGGGTGCGGTTCATCAGCGATTCGGCAAACAGGCAGCAAATGTCCGTGTCCTGTGGGTGGCCGCGATACGCCTCGCGCATCGCCGCCGCAAAACGGTCGTTCCACGGGCTGAAATCTTCAACCTCCGGGTCCGGCGGGCAGCGGTGGGGCAGGGCTTCAATCAGCGCCTTTTCCGCCGCTGTGGCCGCTGCTTTCAGCCGCTCCGCACTGGCGGCAGAGGCCTGCGCGAGGGCCAGCGCGGTGGGTTTTTCCTCCGGCTCAAAACTCTCCCACGGTTTGTTGTAATTGGGTCCGGTCGCATAGCCGATGCCCCAATGGGCCATGGCGCAGTCGGGATCGGCCTCAAGCGCTTTCTGAAAGCAGGTGATGGCCTCTTCGTGATTGTAAGCAAAGGTCCAGATCAGGCCGCGATCAAACCAGAGCTGGGCCTCCGGCGATGTGGTGGTGATTTTGCGTGAATGTGTTCCGAGGTCAAAATAGTCCATCTGTGCCGTCCCCCGTCTGAAATTCCGGTTCATTGCGCTTGAGGGTAACATTGTTGGCAGGCCCGGAGAAATCCGCCGCGCGACACGGAGGGGAAAGGCACGTTTCCGCTTGCCGGCAGGTGGTCCGGGCCGGTGCCTGGATCTGTGGGTGCATCGTCATGCGTCGCCTGTGGCGGGGCGCCACGACGCGAGCAGCGCCTGCCGGTCGCAGCGCCAGGGGCACGCCTGCTCAGCAGCCGCAATTCAGCGCCAGAGTACCGCCAGGCGGAGAGGCGCAAGATACGGCTTGCGGGATTCAAAAAAAGCCGCCCGGGGTCCGGACGGCTTTTTTGAATTTTCTGTTGCGGCTGACGCGTGGTGCTGTTCAGGCATTTCTGTTCCGGGCGCGCGGTTGTGAGCGCCCGGGTGTTGTCGCCACCGGCTGCTTTTGTTGCCGGTGTTTTTCGCGGCCGGTGCATTCGCCGCCGCGGGGCTGGCTCAGTTCAGCAGGCCGAGCTCTGACATGGCGCTGCGGATCGCGTTTTTGGTGCCGTCTGTCAGTGGTGTCAGCGGCAGGCGCACCTCGTCAGAACATTTGCCCAGCAGCGACAGGCCGTATTTTGCGCCGGCAAGGCCTGGCTCAATGAAGATCGCTTCGTGCAAAGGCATCAGCCGGTCCTGTAGCTCCAGCGCTGTGGCGTAATCGCCGGCCAGCGTCGCGTTCTGGAATTCAGCGCAGAGTTTCGGCGCCACATTGGCGGTGACCGAAATCGCGCCCTGGCCGCCATGGGCGTTGAACCCCAGTGCAGAGGCGTCTTCACCGGACAGCTGGATGAAGTCACTGCCGCAGGTGGCACGCTGCTGGCTGACACGGGCCACGTCACCGGTGGAATCCTTGACGCCGACGATGCGCGGCAGGCGGGCCAGTTCGCCCATGGTCGCCGGTGTCATGTCGACGATAGAACGGCCGGGGATGTTGTAGATGATGATCGGCAGATCGCAGCTGTCATGCAGCGCGGTGAAATGGGCGATCAGACCGGCCTGAGTCGGTTTGTTGTAATAGGGCGTCACCACCAGGGCGGCGTCCGCACCCACACGGGCAGCGTGCTGAATGAGCCCGATGCCTTCGGCGGTGTTGTTGGAGCCGGCACCGGCGATGATTTTGATGCGGCCGGCGGCAGCGCGCACGACTTCTTCAACCACTCTGGCATGTTCCGCGTGGGTCAGTGTCGGGCTTTCGCCGGTGGTGCCGACCGGTACGATGCCGGTTGTGCCTTGCTCCACATGCCACTCGACAAGGTGTTTGAGCGTATCGATATCCAGCTCACCATTCTTGAATGGCGTCACCAGGGCGGTAAGGGACCCTTTGAACATGACACGTTTCTCCTGTCTTCTGGGCATTGCCCGTTAATGTACGCGGCGGAAATTAGCCGCAAATCCGGCTTTTGCCAAGATTGTGATTTTACCTGTGCAATAGCACCGTTAGGTTCGGGGGGAAATGCAGATATTTACTTCTTTCTCTTTGAGACGCGGGCTGGTGCTCGCAGGGCTGGTTCTGGGGTCGTTTACCGCCCCGGCATCCGCAGAAATGTCGCCTGCAAAGGCGTTGGCAGCAGCACAGGATCTGGCGAAGACGGAGGACTGGACGGCGGCGCGCGCTATGGCGCATGGCGTTGGCCGCGATGTCATCGAGTGGCAGTACCTGCGCGCCGGCGAAGGCGAATTCGCTGAATACCGCGCTTTTCTGGCCAAAAACAGCGACTGGCCTGGTCTGCCGCGGCTGCAGAAAGCTGGTGAAGCCGCGATTGGGGACGGCGCGGTACCGGCTCAGGTGATCGCATATTTCGCCAAACGCGGTCCGCAAACCGCGGCAGGATTGCGGGCGCTGATCGCGGCGCAGCGCGCGGTGGGTGCCAGCGGCAAAGCGCGCGATCTTGCGGTGCAGGCCTGGAAGACGATGATTCTGCCGGTTGAGGACGAGGACTGGCTGCAAAAGACCTATGGGTCCAGTCTGAAGCCGGTGCAGGCAGAACGGCTGGATATGCTGTTGTGGCGCGGCTCACTGAAGGCTGCCAAACGCCAGTTGGCGCGGGTGGATGCGGCGTATGTGGCGCTGGGCCGGGCGCGTATTGCGCTGGCGGAGAACAAAGACGGCGTCAATGCGCTGATCAATGCGGTGCCAGCGCGGCTGCGCGGTGATCCGGGGCTGGCCTATGCGCGGTTTCAGTGGCGGATGAAGCGGGAATATTATGAGAGCGCGGCGGAGCTGATTCTGGCGCAGAAAAAGTTTGGGCGGCCCGAGGTCTGGGCCAACCGGCGCCGGGCTTTGGCGCGGCAGTTGATGCGCGATGGCAAGGCGGCTGTGGCCTATAAGGTTGCGGCGCGGCACGGCTTGAAATCAGGCAGCAATTATAACGATCTGGAATGGCTGGCCGGGTTTATCGCGCTGAGTGATCTGAACGACCCTGAAACCGCGCTGCGCCATTTCAACCGCTTCCGCATGGCAGTGAGTTCGCCGGTGTCGCTGGGGCGTGCCGGTTATTGGGAAGGCCGGGCGCTGGAGGCGATGGGGGCGCAGGCCGATGCCCGGGCGGCCTATGCGTTCGGCGGCAGGTTCCAGACCAGTTTCTATGGCCAGCTTGCGGCAGAAAAAGCCGGGTTGCCGGTGGACCCGGATCTGACCGGAGCGCGGCGCTATCCGGGCTGGCAGCAGGCGGGCTTTGACAGCTCCTCGGTGTTTCGCGCGGCGGTGATGTTGCAGGCGGCGGGTGATTCGCTGACCGGGGCGTGGTTTTTGCGTTATGTGGCCGACAAGAAAGACGCCGATGCGCTGGCGCAGATCACTCAGTTGGCAGTGGAGATGAATGATCCTTATGTCGCCCTGCGTATGGGCAAGCTGGCGGCAGGTCGCGGCATGGGGCTGATCGGCGCCTATTTCCCGCTGCATCCGCTGGCGCGGGCTGATCTGGCGGTGGCGCCGGAGCTGGCGCTGTCGATCGCACGGCGCGAGAGCGAGTTTTATGATGCGGCGCAGAGCCCTGCAGGGGCGCGCGGGCTGATGCAGCTGATGCCGGGCACCGGCAAAGAAATGGCGCAGAAACGCGGCGATACGCCCTCGACCGCGCGGCTGACGGAGGATCCTGTGTGGAACGCGCAGCTGGGCTCGGATTATCTGGCGCAGCTGATTGGGGAGTTCGGTAATTATCCGGTGCTGGTGAGTGCGGCCTATAATGCCGGGCCGACACGGGCGCGCCAATGGATCGCGCGCTATGGTGATCCGCGCAGCGGTTCGGTGGATGTGGTGGACTGGATCGAACACATCCCCTATCGCGAAACGCGCAATTACGTGATGCGGGTGGCGGAATCGCTGCCGGTGTACCGCATCCGCCTGCAAGGCCAGTTGGTGCCGCTTAATCCGCTGGGCACGCCGGCTCTGCTGCGCTGATCCCGCCGCCAATTGTTTTGGTGCTCCACATAATTTGATCGGCCCGGTGTGTTGCACCGGGCCGCGCCCGTCCCGCCCTTTGGGCGGGCGCATTCGCCCCCACCCCGGGCCAGGCGCGGCCCTTTGTCGAGGAGTGCCGGCCGCGGGGCGTTTATCCCTGGGGGCGCGGAGGGCGGGTGTTGTAATATCCGCAGTGGAGACAGCGTGAGATCCGCCCGGTGAAATGGTGGCGCGTAGCTGCTCCCGCCACCTCTGTTGCGAACCCTTTTATCCGCCTGGTGTTGCTTGCACCGGGCCGCGCCCGTCCCGCCCCACGGGTGGGCGCATTCGCTTCCACCCCGCGACGGACGCTGCCCTTTGATGGGGGCAAAGCTGGTGTAATGCCGGGTGTGCGCTTTAGCTTGAAATACGCTGAGCGCTGCGTTCGGCGCGGGCGCGGATGCGTTCGCGCATCAGGGTGAACAGGCCGGCCGCGACGATCAGGCTGCCACCAAACAGTACGTTGGCGCGCAGCGCCTCCTGAAACACCGTCACCCCGATCACCGAGACAAACAAAAGCTGGCTGAAGGCGAAGGGCTGCACCACAGAGGCTTCGGTCACCGTGTAACAGCGGATCAAGAGCCCGTGCGACAGGGTTGAGGTGACGCAGATCGCAGCGAGCCAGAGCCAGTCGGTACCCACCATTGGCGTCCAGTTCCACAGGCCGAACGGGGTCAGCACGATGGCGCCAACGACACCGACATAGAGGAAAGATGTCGCGCTGCTGTCATGCCGGCCCACATAGCGGTTGAGCAGGTTGTAGATGGCAAAACCCACCGCGCCGGCCAGGCCCCAGAGCGCTTCGGGCGCAAACACGCCGAAGCCTGGCTGCAGGATGATCATCATGCCGACAAAGCCGACGCCGATGGAGCCCCAGCGCCAGAGGCCGACTTTTTCCCCCAGCAGCGGGCCTGAGAGTGCGGTGACAATCAGCGGGTAGGTGGCAAATATCGCGTGGGTTTCGATCAGGCCGAGACTGATGAACCCCATCACGACCAGAGCGATCTCCACCGGCAGCAATACACCACGCAGCAGCTGGATCCTGGGGTGATGGCTTTGCAACGTGGCGCGGATGCCGCCCGGCGCGCGCGCTGCCATAAACAGGCCAAAGGCGGCAAAGGTCCAGAAGCGCACCATCAGCACCATCAGCACCGAATAATTCGTGCCCAGAAAGCGCGAGATGCCGTCCTGGACCGCAAAAATGACACAGACGATCAGCATCAGTGTGATGCCAAGGCGCGGGTTCGAACGCGGGGTCTGGAGGGCGTGGCTCATGGCTGTGGGGTCCTGTTTGTGGCGGACGGGCCTGTATCAGAGCCTGTTTTTGCGGTGTCTGAGGTGCTGTCCGTGCCGGTGTCATTCGGGCTGGTGTCTGGTGTCCCCGTATCTGTGGTGGCGGTTCTCACCCCCACTGTCATGTGGCGTTTGCGCCCGAAACCCGGCACCCGTTGTACATCGAACCCGGCGGCCTGCAGTGAGCGGCGCACATGACCGGCAGCGGTATAGGTGGCGCAGCTGCCGCCTGACCTGGTGTGGGTGCCGACCGCCGCCATCAGCTCCGGGTTCCACAGTTCCGGATTTTTGGCCGGGGAAAACCCGTCGAGATACCAGGCGTCGGCCTGTTGCTCCCAGGCTGGTAGTGTCTGTTGCGCGTCGCCAATCACCACCGTCAGGATCAGGTCGGGCAGCTCCATCACCCGCGTGCCAGGCGTTTTGTCCAGCGACCCCCAGGCGGCAATCATCGGCGCGGCGATGGCATGTGCTTCGGGAAAGGCGGCGAGCGCCTGATCCATGTCACATGCCGCCATCGGGAAGGCTTCAAAACTGGTGAAGCGCAGCGGCCCGGTTGTGCCGGAGGCGCGCCAGGCCAGCAGGCTGGCGAGCGCGTTAAGACCGGTGCCAAAGCCCAGCTCAGCGATGTGGAAACCGGGCGCAAAACGTGTGGGCAGCTCATTGCCGCCCAGAAACGTGTGGCGCGTTTCCTCCAGCCCGTTTTCCAGCGAGAAATACGGGTCATCAAAGCGGGTGGAGATGGGAATAGCCCCATCGCGCCATTCAAGGCGGGCTGTCTGGTCTGTTGTCATGAGATGGCCTAGAAGGGGCGGAATTCAGCGGCACATTGGGCAAAGGACGGGCGATTGGCAATGGTGGATGTCACAGTAATGGGCGCGGGCGCCTTTGGTCTGTCGGTGGCGTATGCCTGTGCGGCGCGTGGCGCGCAGGTGCGGGTGATCGATCCGGGCGGCGTTGGCGCGGGATCGTCCGGCGGCATTGTCGGGGCGCTGGCACCGCACACGCCCGAGCGCTGGGAGCCCAAAAAGCAGTTCCAGTTTGAAGCGCTGATCGCGGCGCGCAGTTTTTGGCCTGAGGTCGAGCGGCTGGGTGGCGTGTCCTCGGGGTATGGCAATACCGGGCGCTTGCAGCCGATTGCGGATCAGCACGGGCTTGATCTGGCGCGCGAGCGCGTCGAGGCGTCCGCAGAGCTGTGGCAGGGCAAGGCGCTCTGGCAGGTGGTGGAGGCGGCGCCATTTGGCGACTGGGCGCCGTTCAGTGCCACCGGGCTATTGGTGCAGGACAGCCTGTCGGCGCGGCTGCACCCAAAACGCGCCTGTGACGCGCTGGCGGCGGCGCTCATCGCGCTGGGCGGCGAAATTGTGACGTCGGGCGCGCCTGAGGGGGTGGTGGTCTGGGCCACCGGCTATCAGGGTTTGCTTGAACTGTCTGCGGCCCGGGGTCAGGAGGTGGGCAATGGCGTCAAGGGTCAGGCGCTACTGCTTGAGTTTGACGCCGGGGTCCGGGTCGGGCCAGGCGCGCCGCAATTGTTTTCAGGCGGGGTGCATGTGGTGCCCCATGCCGACGGCACTGTCGCGATCGGATCCACGTCGGAGCGCTATTTTGACCTGCCGGACCAATGTGATGACCAGGTCGAAGCGGTGTGGCAGAGGGCGTTGGCGGCGTTTCCGGTGCTGGAGGGCGCGCCGGTGATCCGACGCTGGGCCGGGGTGCGGCCACGCGCCAAAACCCGGGCGCCGATGCTGGGGCAATATCCGGGGCGCGACGGGCAGTTCATCGCCAACGGCGGCTTTAAGATCGGCTTTGGCATGGCGCCGGGCATTGGCGCGGTGATGGCGGATCTGGTGCTGGACGGGGTCGACAACATCCCGGTTGATTTCCGGGTCGAGGCCAGTCTGTAGCCTGTCTTTGGCAGAGCATGCGCAGAGTGTCTGCAGAGCCTGTGGCCGGCTGGGAACCAGACTTGAGTGGATGTGCGGGGCGCGGGAATTAACCGGTCGCGCCGCACCTCCATTGGAGCTTCTTTTGGGGTGTCTGTAGTAAGTGCAGTGCCTGCGCCGTATTAGCGGCTGGCCTCAGCGCGCAGCCGGGTCATCAATGTGGTGAGCGTGGCGGTGTAGCGCTCGCTGATCAGGCTGCCGTTTTCAAATTCCCGCATCGAGCCGGCGATCTGGACCTCGTTGCCCAGCAACAGCCGGGGCTGGAACGGCACCATCCAGGCGCGCAGATGGCCCAGCGCGGTTTCGCCTCCGGTGCGCCCGGCAGTGGCGGAAATCAGCGCCACCGGTTTGCCGGCAAAGGGCTTGCCCTCGGTGCGGCTGATCCAGTCGAGCGCGTTTTTCAGCACGCCGGAGGGCGCTTTGTTATATTCCGGGGTGGCAATGACGATGGCGTCGGCACTGGCGATCTGGTCCGCGAGCAATTGCACCGTAGCAGGGATGCCGCTGCTGGTCTCATCATCGGCGTTATAGAGCGGCAGGTTCAGGTCACCCTGGTTGAAATTGCCGCCGAACAGGCTTGCGGCCTGCAGCAGCAGTTGGGTGTTGAAGGAGCCCGCACGCAGGGCACCGGAAAGGCCAAAAAGGGTCAGGTCAGACATGGGGACTCCGTGAAGTGATATTTATGCAGTGGCGTTGGTGTCGTGATGACGGGTTTGGTCGCGCGGGGCAATGCTTATGCCCGCGCAGGACCTGCGCAGTTTTGTGGGCCGGGGGGCACGGCAGGCGGTTAACCTCGCCTTGTTAGCGAGCAATTGTTTTCCGGCGGGAACCAACCTGGCCGGCCGCAACCGGGACGTCAGCTTTGGACTGCCATGTTCCGGTTGTTGACCTGGCAGCAGGACGAACCAGGCAGCAAAGCCAGTCTTGAAGAAGACTTAGCCCCTGGTTTCGCTACGGGTGGAGTCACTGATGGTGACGCACATGCGCTTGCTGAGGCTCTAACTTTGGCGGGCAGATAAAAGCCACGCCGCATCAAGGAATAGTCCTGAGCGATTTTGAAAAGTCGCAACTCTCCAAAATCCGCCTCAGGTCATATCTGAACGCTTAGAATTCCACCCCGATCTGGGCTTTGATGCCGGAGCGGAACGGGTGTTTTACCAGCTCCATTTCGGTGACCAGATCGGCGATCTCGATCAGCTCGGCTTTGGCGTTGCGCCCGGTCAGCACCACATGGGTCATTTCGGGTTTTTCCGTGGTGAGGAATTCGATCACGTCATTCACATCGATATAATCATAACGCAGCGCGATGTTGATCTCGTCCAGCAGCACCATGGTATTGGCCGGGTCGCGGATCAGCTCTTTGGCTTTTTCCCAGGCGGCGGCGGCCATCTCGATATCGCGGCTTTTGTCCTGGGTCTCCCAGGTAAAGCCTTCGCCCATGGTGTAAAATTCGCAGACGTCAGAGAACTTGCCCTCAATAAGATTGCGTTCGCCGCATTCCATGCCGCCTTTTATGAACTGCACCACAGCGCATTTCATATCATGCGCAATGCAGCGGAAGATCATGCCGAAGGCGGCCGAGGTCTTGCCTTTGCCCTTGCCGGTGTGGATGATGATCAGGCCCTTTTTATCGGTCTTGGTGGCCATGATTTTATCGCGGGCGGCCTTTTTCTTGGCCATTTTCATTGCGTGGCGGTCGGTGTCTTCGCTCATTTACTGATCCTCTGTTTTGCTGACCGTTGTGTTGTCGGTCGCTGTATTACCGGCTGCGGTTTTATTGGCCGTATATCTGGGCAACGCGTCGGAAAGATGGAGCCAGGGCAGCTTTTCATCATAGTGCACGTGAAATTCCGGGGCAATGCGACCCGGGTCGTCAAGCGTGGCCGCATAGGCGTGGATTTCGCCCTCAAACCGGGAGGCCTGAAATGCCATCGGCGTGCCGCAGGTGCCGCAGAAACTGCGGGTCACCCCGGGGGAGGACGTATAGGTGCCGGGCGGCGCGCCGGTCCACTGAAAATCACTGAGCCGCACCCCGATGAAAGTGGTCATCGGCGCGGCGGTGGCGCGGCGGCAGCTTTCACAATGGCAGTGGCAGGCCCAGCTCACCGGGCCGTCGGCTTGCCAGGTCACGTCCCCACACAGGCAACGGGCGGTGAGTTTGGTCATCATTGCGGCTCCTGATTGTCGTTTCCAATCTGAGCCTTGTGGCGGTGGGATGCAAGGGGGCGGGCGGCCGGGCCAGTGATACGCCCGGGCAAGGGCGCCCAGGTGGCTGCAGCGTTTTGCCGGGTGTGAGCGCGCCGCAGGCCTTTGGTTTGTGCTGCGCCAGGCTGTCCGGGCCCAGGACGAAACATCAGCAGGAAAAGCCGGGAAGACACCGCAGGACGAAGCGGCTCAGTTCAGCGCGCCACTATGGCCCGGTCAGGCGCCGGCGACAGTGTTGCGGTCAATGCCATCTGCGCCGCGCTGCGTCCGGATTCTGTTTTGTCTGTGCCAGAGGCTTGCTGCGAACCGGGCTGGCGCGGTGGGGCGATTGTTCGGTCTCGCCTGGCATGGGGCGGCGCATGGCGGTGCGCGTGGCTGAGTGATTCAGATATTGTTAACCATGACTGTTTAGCCTGACGGCATGATTGCAAAGTACTGGAAACCTTTTGTTATTTCGCTGCTGATCGGGGTGTTGCTGAGCGCCTGCACCAGCGCTTCACTGTCGATGCTTGGCGTCGAGTCGGTGGATGTCAGTATTGAAAACAGTCAGTTCCGCATCTGGGCCGATCCGGGCAGTGGCCGGGTTGAAGCCCATCGTACCAGCGTTGAAATGCCGCCTCCGGGCCGGGCGGAAACACTGGCGCGCGGTCTTCGTGCCATTGAACAGGTGACGGGCTGTGCGGTGCGCGCGGGCAGCCTGGCTGGCGATCAGGCGATTATGACGGCGGAACTGGACTGCAGGCGTTGACAGATGGGCCCTGCTTGCTGTGCTCTGGCTTCTAAGTTCTAAGTTCTAAGTTCTAAGTTCTAAGTTCTAAGTTCTAAGTTCTAAGTTCTAAGTTCTAAGTTCTAAGTTCTAAGTTCTAAGTTCTAAGTTCTAAGTTCTAAGTTCTAACCTCTGACCTCTGACCTCTGACCTCTGACCTCTGACCTCTGACCTCCAGGCTCTGAATATGGCGATCCGAATGGGTTGATCCGGGTCCTGTGAATTGACCACCTCTCATTTGGCGGGGCAAGTCCCGGGGGGACGGGCCGCTGTGCCAGGGTTCTGCGATCTCGCGCTGGCGCACTCCGGTTGCTCAGCGCCTGTTGCAGGTGTGGCGTGGGCCTGTTGTGGGTCGGGTGGAGGACTGAATGCGCCGGTTGTGGCGCGGGGGGCGTGACCCCAACCTCAGCTGCGCGCTGGCTTCAGAGGCGACTGGCCAGGTAAATGCAGTTGGGGCGCCAGCGCCTTTTGCATGGTGACCGAGGTCGGGCGGTCATAGCCGGGATGGGCAGTCTCGCCGGTTTTTACGAAGCCCATGGACGCAAAGGCCGCCTGATTTTCCACCAGCTCAATCCTTGCCTCAAGTTCCAGATGGTCGAGCCCCAGTACGCCCGCGCGTTCAACCGCAAGATCGATCAGCCGGCGGGCCAGACCCCGGCCCCGGTGGCTGGCCGCTACGCTCAGTTTGCCCACATAGAGCGCCGGGGTTTTGACGGTGAAAAAGACGCAGGCGACGGGCGTGTCGGCCTCACCAACCGCCCAGATCTCACCGACCGCTGCTTGTTCAGCGATGGCAGCGCAAGTGAGCCGGTGCATCGAGGAGGGCGGGTCTATGCGTCCTTCCATAAAGGCAAATTCGCAGCGGATCAGATCCAGCAGCGGCTGGTGGTCGTCTGTGGGTAGCACCCGGCGCAGATCGCCGTGTGGTGGGGCAGGCCGGTGCGCGGGGTGGTCTGTACCCGTATCCCGGGGCCGGCCGTGCTCCTGCGCGTGGCGCGGGGCCTGGGGCCTGTCCGCGGGCAGGTCTGCGGACTGGTCTGAGGGGGGATCGGCGGGCGGTTTCATTCGGCTTCTCCCTTTGTCCCCCAGCCGGGGCTCCGACTCATTTCAGGCTATCGATCAGGGCGCGGGCAGAGTTGGAACGTGGGGTCCAGAGGCCACGCTCAATCGCCTCTTCCAGCCGCTGGGCAATTTCCCGCAGCGCCGGCGCGTTGTGGTCGCGGATGAATTCGCGGGTGTCGTCATCTTCCAGAAACGCCGCATGCACCAGGTCGAAATGATGGCCTTTGACCGCGCCGGTGGTGGCGGCAAAGGCAAAGAGATAGTCCACGGTGGCGGCGATTTCAAAGGCGCCTTTGTAGCCGTGGCGTTTGACGCCGTCGATCCACTTGGGATTGACCACGCGGGAGCGCACCACCCGGCCGATTTCGTCATCCAGCGTGCGGATCACCGGGCGTTCGGGGCGGGAATGGTCGTTGTGATAGATCACCCGGTCCTGGCCCTGCAAGGTAGACACCGCCGCCGCGGCGCCGCCTTCAAACTGGTAATAATCGTCTGAGTCGAGCAGGTCGTGTTCGCGGTTGTCCTGATTTTGCACGATGGCTTCGACCTGGCCTAACCGGGTTTCAAAACTGGTGCGCGCCGCGCGGCCCTCGGCATCTTTGCCATAGGCGTAGCTGCCCCATTCCAGATAGGCTTCAGCCAGATCCGCCTTGTTGCCCCAGAGACGCTCATCAATCATCGCCTGCAAGCCGGCGCCATAAGCACCCGGTTTAGAGCCGAAAACGCGGAACTGCCCCTCAGAGCCCTCGACGCGCGCGCGGGCGGCGGCGGGGTTGAGATCCTCGGGCTCATCAAGCGCCATAACCGCGCGGGCGGCCGAATCCACCAGCGCGATCAACTGCGGAAACGCGTCGCGGAAAAAGCCTGAAACACGCAGGGTGACATCAACGCGGGGGCGGCCCAGCACCGATTGCGGCAGCACTTCAAAGCCGGTGACCCGGCGATTGGCGGCGTCCCAGCGCGGTTTCACCCCCATCAGGGCGAGGCATTGCGCGATGTCGTCGCCGCCGGTGCGCATATTGGCGGTGCCCCAGGCGGTCAGCAACATGGTGCGCGGCCAGTCGCCATGGGTCTGCAGGTGTTTTTCGATCAGCAGGTTGGCGGATTTCCAGCCCAGCGCCCAGGCGGTTGGTGTCGGCACCGCGCGGCTGTCGACAGAAAAGAAATTACGCCCGGTGGGCAATGTATCAAGCCTGCCGCGGGTGGGGGCGCCCGAAGGGCCCGGGGCGACGAACTGCCCGGCGAGGGCGGTGAGGAGCCCCGCGCCTTCCGCCGGGCCACAGGTGGCCACGATCGGCGCGACATGATCACGGATCCCCTGCAGCACCGCGCTCGAGCGTGGCCCCGGCGCTTCAGCACCGTCAATCAGCGCCAGCGTCAGCAGTTCCAGCCGCTCGACCGTGTCGCCATTGCTGCGCCAGCTGTCGTCGCTGATCTGCTGCAATACGGCCGGGCGGGGCCCGTTCCAGGTGGCGGCCATGTCACAGTCCAGCGGGTCAAAGCGGCTTTCGGTGACCTCATCCAGCGCGTCAAATCCAAAATCCGCCGCCAGCGCCCGGATCAGCGAGGCATCGGCGCCCAGGCCCTGGCCACGCGGCACCCGCACCAGGGCTGCGACCAGATCGCGTGCCAGTCCGGCCTCCGGCGATTGGCCGAAGATATGCAGCCCGTCGCGGATCTGCGCTTCTTTCAATTCACAGAGATAGGCGTCGAGTTTGGCCAGATCGCCGTCCTCGTCACCACTCATGCCGACGTCCTTGTCCAGCCCGCTGCTCTGGCTCAGCGACAGAATTTCGCGACGCAGATGGCTGATGCGGCGCGGATCAACCCCGGCGGCTTCAAAATACTCATCCACCAGGGCTTCGAGATCGCGCAGCGGCCCGTAGGTTTCGGCGCGGGTCAGCGGCGGTGTCAGATGGTCGATGATCACCGCCTGCGCGCGGCGTTTGGCCTGGGTGCCTTCGCCCGGATCATTGACGATGAACGGGTAGACATGGGGCATGGGGCCCAGCACCACTTCGGGGATGCAGGTCTCAGACAGCGCCAGCGCCTTGCCGGGCAGCCATTCCAGATTGCCGTGTTTGCCCATATGGGTGATGACCTGGGCGCCAAAGCTGTGGCGCAGCCAGAAATAAAACGCCAGATAGTTGTGCGGCGGCACCAGATCAGGGGAATGATAGGTCTCGGTCGGGTCGATATTATAGCCGCGCGCCGGTTGCACCCCGACCACCACATTGCCAAATTCCAGCACCGAGAGCGCAAAACCACCGTCGCCGAAAAACGGATCAGACTGTGGCGCGCCCCATTGGTCCTCGATCTTTTGTTTCACCTCCCATGGCAGTTCAGAGTAGGCGCTGAGATAGTCCGCGAGGGCCAGGCGCACGCCACCTGCGCGGCTGGCGCGGTCGGTCAGCCAATTGGTCGGTCCCGCCAGTACCTGTTGCATCAGCGCGTCAGACTCCGCCGGGATATCGCGGACGGTGTAACCGGCGCCCGCCAGCAGATTGAGGCAATGCACCGTGGCCGCCGGCGTATCCAGCCCGACGCCGTTGGCAAGACGGCCGTCCTTGTTGGGGTAATTGGCCAGCACCAGCGCCACTTTGCGCTCTGCGGAATTGGTGTGGCGCAGCCGGGCCTGGTTGGCGGCCAGCTGCGCCACAAAATCGATGCGGTCGCCCCGGGCGGCGTAAGCGGCGATCGGACATTCCGTCGCGGCGTCAAAATAGGCTTCGCCTTTGAAACTGACGGCGCGGCTCAGGATGCGCCCGTCCACCTCGGGCAGCGACACATTCATCGCGATATCACGGGCAGACAGGCCTGAGAGACCGTCCGCCCAGGCCGCCTCCGAGCCGCCGGAAAGCACCACCTGAAACACCGGCGAGGCGTTGGCGGCGGGCATCTGCAGGGGGTTCGATGCCCCGGGCAGATGCGCCCCCTGATCGGGTGATCCGACCGCGAAAGAGGTGCAGTTCAGGATCACCGAGGGTGGCGCCTGAGTGAACAACTGATCCAGCGTCGCCACCGACACCGGGTCTTTCAGTGACGCGACAAACACCGGCAGCGGGTTCAGCCCCTGGCGCAGCAGCGCACGCGTCAGCCGGTTGATCGGGTTGAGTCCGGCGCCCTGCACCAGCGCGCGGTAAAATACCAGCGGCACCGCCGGCGCGCCCTCGGTCCAGTTCGCCTGTGCGGCGGAAAGATCCGCCACCCCGGCGCCGGGCCAGTAGACGCCGGCGCGCAGCAGCGGCACAGCGGGGCCAGGTCTTTCTGCGCCGGTCAGCATGGCTCTGGCGTGCTGCAGAAACCGGGTTGCGTTCTGGGCCCCGCCTTCGACCATCATCGCCCAGAGCGCCTGGTAGTCGTCTTCCGGCACGGTGGAGAGCGCGCGCAGTTCCGGGTCGGGCTTGTCGTCGCCAGGCAGCGCCACAAAGGGTACACCGGCGTCGTGCAGATGGGCGGCGTATTGTTCCAGCCCGTATTTCCAGTAGCCGGCGCCACCTAGAATACGGGCGATCACCAGCTTTGATTTGCTCGCGCAATTCTCAATATGCAGGTCGACCGACATCGGGTGACGCAGGTGCATCATATTGGCCAGCCGCAGGGTCAGGGCATCAGGACCGGCGCCGCCACTGGATTCTTCTGAGGTTTCTTCTCTGGCCTCACTGTGGGCCTGGGACAGCGCCGCCAGTTCGGTATCTGCCGCCGAGATGAACACAATATCGGCTGGGGTCTGGCCCAGATCGACCGGTTCCTGGCCATCGTCAATGCTTCCGGGGGTGGCGGCAAGAAGGTGCATGTCGGTCGTCTCTGGTCTGGGGCCGGGGAAAGAAGATGCCTCCGGCGGGGATATTTAAGCCAAAAAGAAGCGGCCAGGTGTCAGGCCAGCTGTCAGGCGCTGTGTCAGGCGAGATTTTTGCTCATGAAGACGGAGGTGGGGATATCGTCATACGCGCCAAAGGGGCCGCAGATTTCAAAGCCGTGGCGGGCGTAGAGCCGCTGGGCTGCGGTGAGGCTGTCGCCGGTTTCCAACTTCAGCGATTTGAGGTTGAGGCTGCGGGCAGTGGTTTCCAGCGCCTGCAGCAGGCCCGCGGCGACACCGAGACCGCGCGCGGTTTCAGCAACATACATTGATTTCAGTTCGCCATAGGGGGCGGCAAGGTCCGGGGCGCTGTCTGAGGCATCCACCGCCGCAGACTCTGGCTCAGGCGCGCCGGCCCGGTCCGCGCCATTGCCCGCACTACGGTTTGCGACGCTGTCCCGGCGTTCTGCCAGCGCGGCACAGCCGAGGTAGCCATCGCCTTGGCGGGCAATGAAAAAATGGATGCCAGGCACGCAGAGCGCATCGATGGAGAGAAAGAAATTATCCTCGGGCGGGAACAGCGCCTGCATCAGCGCATGGCTGGCGTTGAGCAGCGCGGTGGCGCGGGGATCTCTGGGATCCCCGCGTTCAAAGATCACTTTCCGGGTCCCATCCGGGCCTGCATTCTGACCTGCATCCGGGAGGGGAGGCCGGCCGCTCATGCGGCCAGCGCTTTTTCGATCGCGGTGCGGTCAAGGCCGGACTGGCCGATGACCACAAGGCGGGTTTCGCGGGCCTGGGCGCCAAAGGGCTGGTCAAAATAGGTGTCAACACGTGGACCCACCGCCTGCAGGGTCAGGCGCATCGGTTTGCCGCTGACCGCGACAAAGCCTTTCAGGCGCAGGATGCCGTGTTGACGGATCACACCGGCGACCTGATCGGCAAAGGTTTTGGCGTCCTGTACTTCTGCGCGGGTGACGACGAAGCTTTCGAATTCGTCATGGGAGTGCTCGTGGTGGTGATCGTCATGGTGATCATCATCATGGTGGTCGTCGTCGTCGTCGTCGTCGTCGTCGTGATCATGATGATGGTGATGGAGCTCGTGGCGCGACTTCAGGTCGTCTTCAGCGCCGATGCCCTGGCCCAGCAGCACATCAACCGGCAGCGCGCCCATGGTGGATTTCACCACTTGCACCCCGTCGCGGGACTCGGTGCGCAGTTTTGCCACCAGCGCGTCGGTTGCGTCCTGGCCCAGCAGGTCGGCTTTGTTGACCACGATCATATCGGCGCAGGCGACCTGGTCGGCAAACAGTTCAGACAGCGGCGTTTCGTGGTCGAGGTTCTCGTCCAGTTTTCGCTGCGCGTCCACTGCGGCGACATTGTGGGCGAACAGGCCCTCGGAGACCGCTTTGCCATCCACCACGGTGACAACGGCGTCGACGGTGACGCGGGTGGAGATCTGCGGCCAGTTAAACGCGCGCACCAGCGGCTGTGGCAGCGCCAGGCCCGAGGTTTCGATCACGATGTGATCAGGCGCGTTTTCCCGCTCCAGCAGTTTTTCCATTGTCGGGATGAAATCTTCAGCCACGGTGCAGCAGATGCAGCCGTTGGACAGCTCCATGATGTCGTCTTCCGTACAGGTCTCATCACCGCAACCCTTCAGAATATCCCCATCAATGCCGAGGTCGCCGAACTCATTGATGATCAGCGCGATGCGTTTGCCATTGGCATTGGCCAGCATGTGGCGGATCAGCGTGGTTTTACCAGCGCCGAGAAAGCCGGTGACAACGGTTGCGGGAATCTTGGCAGACATGGAGTACTCCTGTAAGGCGGGGGCTGATTTGGCCGGTTCGGCTGATTTGGTTAAGGGCAAAAGGGCAGGGTGATGGCGGATTGGCAGTTTGTGGTGTGCAACGGCTGTAGTGGCTCTGGCAAGGGCTTTGTCGCAGAATTGCGTCTTGCCTGCCCGGATGTGAACGTGGTGGAGACCAGCTGCATGTCGGTCTGCAGTGACCCGGTGACGGTGGCCGCCCAGGGCGTCGGGCGGGCCAGTTATGTATTCTCCGGTATCGGCGCCGATGATCTCGACGACCTGAAGGGCTTTGCCACGGCTTATACGGCCGCGCCGGCCGGGTGGATTGAAGATGCGCGGCCTTTGGGCCGGTTGCGGTTTTGTTTGTTAACGCGGATCCCGGCGCTGGGATAAGCCGGGGCTGAGCCGTGTCAGCGGGGCGGGATGGTCAATGTGGCCCCGATCGGGCGGTCGCCAATGCTGAGCGGCAGGTGATCATTGCCGTTGAGGCTGATGCGGATTTGCACCTCGCCCGCTGGCAGGTCGTCGAGATGATACCAGGCGCCATAGAGCCGGGTGCGTTTCACGCCGTTGACATAGAGATGGGCGTGGCCTTCACCGGCCTGATAGGCGCCGTTGACGTTCTCTGGTGCAAAGCGAAAGTTCTCCAGCGCGATATTCAGATTGAAACTGCCGCCGCTGTCCTCGGTCAGAGACGCGGTAAGTCCGGGCAGGCGGGC
The DNA here is from genome assembly GCF_003333265.1 of Candidatus Halocynthiibacter alkanivorans. Taxonomy (GTDB): domain Bacteria; phylum Pseudomonadota; class Alphaproteobacteria; order Rhodobacterales; family Rhodobacteraceae; genus Halocyntiibacter_A; species Halocyntiibacter_A alkanivorans. Next base: position 26,773 of record NZ_QOLB01000156.1, on the reverse strand, counting down.
TTCGCCTGAGACATCGCGTGGTGACATCTGCATGGCGGTTTCACCGGCGTGATGGTCCATATTGGCGCCACTGGCGTGGTGATCAGAGCCGCTGCCTACAGCGGGGGCGGTGGCAATCAGCCAGCCGAGGCCGGTGCCAAAGAACAGCCCGATAATCAGCAGGAAAAATTTATCAAACATCTTGCACCTGGTACGGTTGGAAAAAAGGCCGCCCCGCATATGGGGACGGCCGGTTTTCGGGCATGAAAGCGGGGCGGCTCAGGCCGCGGCTTTCACGTCTGCTTCGTCGCGTGACCAGAAATAGCCGGCAAACATGCCAAGCAAGGTCCAGCCAGCAAGCGCTACGGCCAGCGAACGGGCGGCAAACATGCCGGCAAGTTCGGGCGGTGCGGTGCCGGCGAACGCATCCGGATGCGGCGCACCGATAACATGCGGCGCCAGCAGCAGCACAACAGCGGCGACCAGCACCAGCGGGTTGCGGCCAAAGGCGATCATCGCCAGCGCCAGCGCGGTGGCGGCAATGGTGCTGAACCACCAGAGTTGACGTGCGCCCATATCTGCCGCGGCAGCGCCGGGCACTTCTGGTGGCAGACCAGCGCCAGGCGCCAGCTGGAACGCGATGAAGCCGGCGAGACCCCAGATCAGACCGGTGCGGGCGTTGATGGTAACGCCGCGGTCAGAGGCGGCGGCCATGGCAGCAACCAGCATGAAGGCAAACCCGGTATAGGCCAGCGCAACAAACAAGATGCTGAGCCCGTCGCGGGTCAGGTTAAAACCACCGGTCTCCTGGGCTGCAGACACGTTTCCGGGGCCGCCAAAATGCACAAGTTGACCCGTTTCATACAGCTCCGCGTGTAACAGAACGGGCTGCATGAAATTCAGTTGCAGCAGGCCGGCAATCAGACCTGCTGCAAACCCAGCGAACAGAGCGCTGGTAACGATTTTACTGAACATGGCTTAGTGGCAGGGAAAGCCAACGGCGTGACGCATGTCATGCGCCGCGTCATGCAGAGAGGAAGCCTGAAGGTTGCCAGCGGCAAACATCAGTGTCAGGCCAATCAGGGCAGCGCCCAGAATTGGCATGATGTTGGTTCTTGTGTGGCCGAGTGCGATAGTTGTCATTGTCGTTCTCCAATTTCCCGTCTCACCCGACGGGACGCAGGTTTCAGTGCGCAAGGCTGGTCTCCTGGCTCACGGGTCAAAGCACTGCCGTCACCTTCCCGGGAAGTCCCAGTGGCATCTGACGGGTGCTCGCCGCTTACAGTCGCGGGGGCGGCCGGAGAGTCAGCGCCCTGAATGGGTCCGCCTCACTCCGTTCTCATTTCATCCCCTGGCGCTTTGCACCGTTGGGGAACCATGCGCGCCTAAAATGCAGGATTGCCGGGGCGGTGGTCAAGTCAGATTCCGTCACCCGTGGGCCAGTTTACGTCATTGCGGTGAAAAATTGCGTCGATTCCGGCGGCGCTATGAATATGGATGAAAATGGATATAGTTAATAAAATAGATGAAACGGAGGTATTTTGATGAAAAACGATTTAATGCGAAGTCTCACCGTGGCGGGCACGGTTTTCCTGTCGGGCGCTGGCGCGGCGCTGGCGGCGCCCTGTCTGGAAGTGACGCTGACCGGCACCCAGGGCGGGCCGCCGGTGTTTCAGGGTCAGGCCGGCTCGGGCACTCTGGTGCGCTATGGCGAGGAGGCCAACAATTGCTCCGATGTGGTGTTGCAGTTTGACGCCGGGCGCGGCACCACCCAGCAGCTGTCCAAACTGAAGGTGCCGGTGGGCAAGCTGGACGCGATTTTTCTGACCCATATCCATACCGACCATACTGACGGGCTGTCGGAGCTGATGCAGCTGCGCTGGCATTTTAATTCCGCAGGGCCAAAGGTCGATCTGGTATGCAACAGTGATGTTGTGGCCCCCAAAGGCTATACAATGAGCTGCGCCAGGCTTGCGGCGAGCATCGGCGACACCATGATCGCGGCGGGTGAGATCGCGCAGCGGCTGGCCGAGAACCCCAAACGATTGCCCGGCGGGCCTGCCGATCTGTTCAATGTGATGACATTTGACGGCGCTGAGCAGATTCAGACTGTCTGGGAACAGGGCGATGTCAAAGTCACCGCCATCGCGTCCCGTCATATTGCCGGTCATGTGTCTTTCCGGGTCGACACACCAGCGGGTTCCGTGGTGATCGGCGGCGATGCCGGCAATGATCTGCCGAAACCGCCGCGGGCCTCGTCGACCTCCGCTCAGGTGGAAACCCTGTCTGAGGGCGCGGATATCGTGGTGCATTCGGTGATACACCCGGTGATGGGGCCGGATGGCAGCTCGGGTTTTCCGCCACCAATCTATTACCGGCAGAGCACCGCCACCGACCTGGGCAGCATGGCGAAACGAGCGGGGGTCTCCAACCTGATGCTGACCCATCTGATCCCGCCGATTGGCGCGGCAAAACAGGGGCCCTATCCGGTGTCTGACACCGGGCTGAGCAAACAGGATTATATCGATTCGGTGCGCGAGGGCGGCTTTGAAGGCCAGGTGATCGTCGGCACCGACCTGGCGACGCTGCGGCTGGTTGCTCCGTAGAGCGTGGCCGGGCTGCGGTTGCAGCTTTTGTTGGGACTGCCGGCCTCATATATCAGGGTCTTTGTCGGAGTGAATCCGGCAAAGACCCGCGTTTCGCCCAAAATGTTGTGGATAAAGCGGCTCAGCTGACCAGATGCTGACCAGACAGCGGGATTTTCTGTTGACGATTCCCGATCCGCCCCATTGACTGGCTGTGCAGGATAAAAATCACAGGCAGATCCCTACGGGTGCGTTTTAGCAGACTCAAACTGAATGGCTTTAAAAGCTTTGTAGACCCCACCGATCTGATCATCGCCGATGGTCTGACCGGGGTAGTGGGGCCCAATGGCTGTGGCAAATCGAACCTGCTGGAGGCGCTGCGCTGGGTGATGGGGGAAAACCGTCCCAAAGCGATGCGCGGCGGCGGGATGGAAGATGTGATCTTTGCCGGGGCCGCCACCCGCCCGGCGCGCAATTTTGCCGAGGTGGTGCTGCTGCTGGACAACAGCGAACGGCTGGCCCCGGCGGGGTTCAACGAATCTGACTCGCTGGAGATCACCCGCCGCATCACACGGGACGCGGGCTCGGCCTATAAGGTCAACAGCCGCGATGTGCGGGCGCGCGACGTTTCGATGTTATTTGCCGATGCCTCTACCGGCGCGCATTCTCCGGCGCTGGTGCGTCAGGGGCAGATTTCTGAGCTGATCAACGCACGGCCCAAGGCGCGGCGGCGTATTCTGGAAGAGGCGGCGGGTATTTCCGGCCTCTATCAGCGCCGCCATGAAGCTGAGCTGAAGCTGAACGGGGCGGAAAACAACCTGTTGCGGGTGGATGATGTCATTGAACAGCTGGCGGCGCAGCTGGGGCAGCTGGCGCGCCAGGCACGTCAGGCGGCGCGCTATCGCGAGATCGGCAGTGAGCTGCGCCAGTCGGAAGGGCTGTTATTGTACCGGCGCTGGAAAGAGGCGGATGTGACCCGGCTGGACGCGGCGGATATCCTGCGCGCCTGCATCCGCCAGGCCGCCGAGGCCGAGCGGCTGGCGCGGGCTGCCGGCACGGCGCGGGCAGAGCGTGACGCAGCCCTGCCCCCCCTGCGCGAAGAAGAGGCGATCGCGGCGGCGGTGTTGCAACGGCTGCTGGTGAGCCGCGATACCCTGGCGGATGAAGAAGTCCGCGCCCGGGAAATGATCGCCACGCTGATGCGGCGCATTGACCAGCTGGTGCAGGACGGCGAGCGCGAAGAGGCGCTGAGCCGGGACGCAGAAGATACCATTGAGCGGCTGGACTGGGAAAGCCGTGAGCTGGCCCGGGCAAGCGAAGGCCATGAGGCGCGGTTGGAGGCGGCGGAAGAGGCGGCCATCAGCGCGGCGGAGATCCTGAGCGAGCGCGAAGTGGCTTTGAGCGAGATTACTGAAGACGTGGCGCGGCTGGCGGCGCGGCATCAGTCGGCGCACCGGCTGCTGGACGACAGCGGCAAGATGTTAGAGCGTTCAGAAACAGAGGCCGGACGCGCCCGCAATGCGGTGGATGAAGCAACCTCGGCCCTGGGCGCGGCTGAGACCGCCTACCTGGCGGCGGAGGACGCCCAGGACGAGGCGGTGGCGCAGGCGGAAGCGGCGGAAGAGGCGCTGGTGGCGGCGGAAGAGGCCCGCTCGCTGGTGGAAGAACAAGAGGCCGGGGCACGATCAGAGCGCTCCGAGGCTGAGGGTGCCGCCAATGCGCTGCGCGCGGAAGAGGCCGGGCTGGCGCGGCTGCTGGCGCGGGAGGCGGCCGGGGGCGATCAGGTGCTGGACCATCTGCAGGTCGAGGCCGGCTATGAAAAAGCGCTGGGCGCGGCGCTGGCGGATGATTTGAAAGCGCCTCAGATCGGCGCGGAGCTGCCTTCGGGCTGGGCGCTGATGCCGGAGTACGCGGCGATCCAGCGCTTGCCCGGTGGGGTGGCCGCGCTGATGGCGCATGTCTCGGTGCCGGGTGAGTTGGCGCGGCGGATGGATCAGGTGGGGCTGGTTGAGCGCGATAAGGGTGCAGATTTGCAGGGCGATCTGTTGCCGGGACAGCGGCTGGTCAGCCTTGAGGGCGATCTGTGGCGCTGGGACGGGTTTCGCGCCGGCGCAGAAGATACGCCCTCGGCGGCGGCGTTGCGGCTGGAGCAGGTGAACCGCCTGGCGGCGCTGCGCCGGGATCTGGACCGGGCCGAAGATTTTGCCGCCGGAGCGGTAGTTGAACATGAAGAGCTGCGCGCGGCGCTGGCAGAGTGTGCCGCCGCCGATCAGCAGGCGCGCGAAATCCGTCGCGGCGCCGACCGGTTGTTGTCCGACGCCGGGCGTAGCCTGTCACGCGCAGAAGCCGAGCGCAGCCTGGCCGGTGGTCGTCGCGAAAGCCTGGAGCTTGCCGTTGCCCGCCATGAAGAAGAGGCGATGGCGGCGCGTCAGAGATTGCGCGAGGCCGGCGCGGCGGTGGAAGAGCTGGGCGATCTGGGTGCGGCGCGCGCGGGCGTGGAGGATGTGCGCATGACGGTCGAGGCGTCGCGGGTGACGATGATGTCAAAACGCGCTGATTTTGACGAACAGCGCCGCACCGGTGAGGACCGGTTGCGCCGGGCACAGACGGTGACCAAGGAATTGTCCGGCTGGCGTCATCGTCAATCCAGCGCCGGCAGCCGCATTTCGGAGCTGGGGGACCGGTTGGAGGCCTCCAGGGAGCAGTTGGAAGAGGCGGCGGAAGCGCCCGGCGACATTGCGGAACGGCGCGAAGAACTGGTGGCTGCAATTGAAGAGGCGGAGGCACGGCGCCGCGATGCGGGCGACGCGCTGGCACTCGGGGAAACCGCGCTGCGTGAGGCGGTGAATGCGGAGCGGGAGGCCGAACGGCTGGCCGGAGAAGCGCGCGAATCCCGGGCGGCGGCTGAGGCGCGCGCAAGTGCCGCGATTGAGATCCTGAATGTGGCGGCGGCGCGGATAGCTGAGGATATGGATTGCAGCCCGGCGGCGCTGCTGGAAAACCTCGCGGTGGATCCGGAGGACATGCCAGCCTCAGACACGATTGAGGCGGAGGTCAACCGGTTGAAACGGTTGCGTGATTCTCTGGGCGCGGTGAACCTGCGCGCCGAGGAGGACAGCAAGAGTGTTGCTGAGGAGCATGACACGCTGAAGTCGGAAAAAGAGGATCTGGAACAGGCGATTCACACCCTGCGCCAGGGTATTGCCTCATTGAACAAAGAAGGGCGGGAGCGTCTTTTGACCGCGTTTGAGCAGGTAAACGCCAATTTCTCCAACCTGTTTGTGCATCTGTTTGGTGGTGGCGAGGCCAAGCTGGTGTTGGTGGAATCCGATGACCCTCTGGATGCCGGGCTGGAAATCATGTGCCAGCCGCCGGGCAAAAAACTGTCGGTGCTGAGCCTGTTGTCGGGCGGTGAGCAGACGCTGACGGCGCTGGCGCTGATCTTTGCGGTTTTTCTGGCCAACCCGGCGCCGATCTGTGTGCTGGACGAGGTCGATGCGCCGCTGGATGACGCCAATGTGACGCGGTTCTGTGACATGCTGGACGAGATGACACGCCAGACCAATACCCGCTTTCTGATCATCACCCACCATGCGGTGACCATGTCGCGTATGGACCGCCTGTTTGGTGTGACCATGGGAGAACAGGGGGTCAGCCAGCTGGTGAGCGTGGATCTGAAAGACGCCGAGGCGATGGTGGCCTAGGCTGCTGGTTCCGAGGCTCCTGTTACTGTATTGTCCGGGCGCTGTTTTCACGCTAGCGTGAGCAGAGTTTACCAGCGAGGGATAATTATGAGTTTAGATTTTGTGAAAGTGGCCGCGGTGGCTTTGCTGCTGCCAGGGGTGGCGGCGGCGGACCATACTCAGGTCGCGTCAGATCCGCAGGGGATGAAGTCCTTTTTTACCGATCAGGGCATTGTCACCCAGCTTGAGACCGATGATTACGGCGATCCGCTGCTGTCGATCCGTTATTATGACACCAGTTTTTCGATCTATTTCTATGGCTGCAATAATGGGACCGGCTGCACAGCCATTCAGTATTTTTCCGGCTATCGCACCGAGGGTTCGGTGAGCGTGAGCCGTCTCAATGAGTGGAACCGGGACAAGCGCTATGCCCGGGCCTATCTGTCGGACAGCGGCGCAGCGCGCATTGAATATGACATCTACCTGGGCGCAGACGGTATGAGCCAGGCCGATTTCGATCAGTCGTTTTCGCTCTGGACCCGATCGATGGGTGAATTCGAAGAGTTCATCGACTGGTAAGTGTCAGGCATTGCTGCCGGGGTTTGCTCCAGGATCGCTGACCCCGGTTTTCCGGGACCTGGTCCCCGGGAGCGGAACGGCTGTCTTCGGACTGTGTGACCGGAGTTTTTCAATCATACCGGGCGGCCACAGGGCCGGCCGGTATTTTTCTTTGGCGCACGGCGGCCCGGGCGCGTGGGATTACAGCTGGCCCAGCAGCCCGGTGGTCGGCCAGGCGTCCGCCGGCAGGCCAAGGCGCAGCTGCTCCGCGCGTACTGCGGCGCGGGTTCTGGCACCGAGAATACCGTCGATCTTGCCCACATCATAGCCGCGGCCTTCCAGTTTCCGCTGCAGCGATTTCATCTGCGCGTCACTCAGCGAGGGTGTGGGCGTGCGGGCATTAAACACGGGTGCGCCCGTAAGCCTGGTGGCGAAATAGGCAGCGGTGGTGACATAGGTAAAGCTTTGATTCCACTCAAAGAACACATCAAAATTCCGATAGGCGATAAAGGCCGGCCCGTCGCGGCCCATGGGCAGCAGCACCGAGGCCTGAGTGCTGCCCTCCGCGAGGGTTCCGGTGCGGGCGCTGACCCCGGCGCGGACCCAACTGGACACGGATGATTTACGCTCCAGTCCGGTTTTGGACCAGTCCAGATCGGCGGGCAGATTGATTTCCTGCAGCCAGGGCTCGTTTCTGTTCCAGCCCAGTTTGGTGAGCATTTTAGCGCCGGACATCAGCGCATCGGGCACCGAGGTTTTCAGGCTGACACGGCCGTCGCCGTCGCCGTCCACACCGTTCTCCAGGATGTCTCTGGGCAGCATCTGCACCATGCCGATCTCGCCGGCCCAGGCACCGGTGGTGGTGGCCGGGTCAAAATCGCCGCGCTCATACAACTCCAGTGCCGCGAACAGTTGCGGCTGGAACAGCTCCGGGCGGCGGCAGTCCTGGCTCAGCGTGAGCAGCGCGTTCAGCGTGTTGAAATTGCCCTGGACCTGGCCGTAATCGGTTTCCAGCGCCCAGAACGCCAGCAGCACGCCGCGGCTGACGCCATATTCGCGCTCAATCCGGTCAAACACCGCAGCATATTTGGCAGCAAAGCGGCGGCCGTTGTCCATCCGGTTCTGGCTGATCACCGCGCGGGCAAAATCGGTGAAGGATTTTTTGAACACGCCCTGGGCGCGGTCGGCTTTGATGACGGAGGGGCTGTGGCGGGCGCTGGCGAGGAAGCGGCTGACCTGGCGGGTTTCATATCCCTGTGCCACCGCCTGGGTTTTGAACGCCTGGAGGAAGTTTTCAAATGAGCCGCCGCAGGGGAGATCAGCGGCGCGGGCCGGCTGGTTCAGGCTGGTGAGCAGCAGGGCACAAAGTGCAAGGCCACGCGCGGGCTTGCGGCCAGTGATGCGGCCAGTGATGTGACCAGTGATACGGGCGGGGGAGAGATGGGAGAGGAAGGCCGGCAGACGCATAATAGCCTCTTTGTATGATGAAACAGCGCCACGTTAGCAGGGTGGCCGCCGCATACAAGCCCGGGCAGGCACCAGGGGGCAGACCAGGATGAAAACCGCATAAAGGGTAACGCCGGTCGCCGCGGCCTGCCGCAGCAAGAGCGTCACCGGCCCCTCACCGCTGCGTTGATGCCGGTGGCACCGGGTGGCGGCGGGTTCCCGCCGGGCGCTGGCCAGAATGAAACCGGCGACGCAGGCAGGGCGGGGTGCCAGGGCGCGGCGCAGTATTGGCACCGCGGCATCAACGCCCGTGGCACCGAGCTCAGATCAAAGCAACTACGGTGTCGTTGCCGGTCTGCGGGCCGGGTTGGCGCCGGGGTCGGACCAGGGTGGAACTGGCGGTACGCGACGCCGGGCGCCTCGCAGCAATCGTCATTGTCTTTAGCGGGGGGGGGCGCCTGCCTGTATCAGACCAGGAGGAAGACCGCCGCGAGCGCCAGACCCAGCGCCCAGGCGCGCCACAAGGTCGTCACTGCGGCGTCGATATCTTTGGGACCGGGGGTGCGGTTGCCCGCGGGGTTCACCCAGGGAAAGTCACGCCTCTCACCCTCATAGCTGCGCGGGCCGGACAGGGCGATGCCAAGCACGGCGGCCATGGCGGCTTCGGGCCAGCCGGCGTTGGGCGAGCGGTGCAGCGGCGCGTCACGCCGGATCACCGCCCAGGCTTCGGGAATGAAATATGCGCCTGCGATCAGAGCTGCGGTCAGCCGCGCCGGGATCCAGTTGATCAGGTCGTCAAAGCGGGCGGCGGCCCAGCCAAAGTCTTGGTGGCGCGGGGTGCGGTAGCCGATCATGGAATCGGCGGTGTTGACGAATTTATAGGCCAGCAACCCGGGCAGACCGGCGATCAGGAACCAGAAGGCCGGCGCGATCACCCCGTCCGAGAGGTTTTCCGCAGCGCTTTCAATGGCACCCCGGCTGACGGCAGCTTCATCGATGCCGCTGGTATCGCGGCCCACAATCATCGCCACCGCGCGGCGGCCCTCGCTGAGCGACATGCGCAGGCCGGCGGCGACGGCTTTGACATGATCCACCAAAGATTTTTGGGCCAGCAGCGCGGCCAGCACCAGGATGTCAGGGATCCGGGTGGGCAGCGCTTCGATCAGCCGGCCCAGTGTTGAGGCCAGGATCAGCAACGCCAGCAGCACAAGACTGCCACGCAGCTTGCGGGCGCCACCGCGGTTGAATTTTTGATCGGCCCAGCCAATGAGCCGCCCCATCAGCACCGCCGGATGCGGCACGCGGTCCCAGAGCAGACGCGGCTCGCCCAGGGTGGCGTCGAGCAGCGCGGCCAGGATCAGGATTAAGGCGGCGCTCATGCGGGGGCGCTCTGAAGTGCGGCTTGCAGCTGGTCCCAGCGCTCAGTGGCGGGCAGGCCGAGGCGCAGCCAGCGGCTGGAGTAAGGGAAGATGCGCGACCAGATATGATGCGCGGCCAGGTGGTCCTGCCAGGCGGCGGCGTCAGGGACCTCATAGAGGCGGAACAGACCGGTGCCGCCGGTAAGGCGCGCGCCACGCGCCTGCATGAGACGGTCCAGCCGGGCGCTGTCTGTCGCCAGCCGCGCGCGGGTGCTCGCTGCCCAAGTGTGATCCGTCAGCGCGCGCGCGCCGATGCGCAGCGCCGGGCCGGAGACCGGCCAGGGCCCCATTGCGGCGGCCAGCTGGCTGACCAGAGCGGGATCGCCGATGGCAAATCCCAGCCGAAGGCCCGCAAGGCCCCAGAATTTGCCAAAGCTTTTCAGCACCAGGGTGCCGGGGGTGGCGGCGTCACTGATCAGTGTGGCCCCGGGCGTGATGTCGCAGAAGCTTTCATCAATCACTCTCAGCTTTGCGTGCAGTTCCTGTGCAGACCAGAGGCGGCCGGTGGGGTTGTTGGGATGCACCACAACCTGGGCGGTGACCTGATCGGTGGCGTGGTCAGTGACCTGGGCTGCGATACAGCTTGTGGCAGACGCTGCTGTGGCGGGATTGCGGCCAGCTGCGTCGCTAGCTGGACCGCTGACCGGAGCCCCGGCCGCGCCGCCAGTGCTGTGGTCAAAACCGGCGGTGTTGCCTGCATCGCCTGTGCGGCCTGCGTTGCCAGTGCCGTCTGCATTGCCCGCAATTCCGGTGTCAGTGCCAGTGCCGCTGACGACGCAGCCAGCACTGCGCGCGCCGTCCGTCACGTTCCAGCCGGCCTGGGCAAAGCTCGCTGCGTGTTCGTTATAGGTGGGGCCGGCAATGGCAACGCGGCCCGGGGGCGCCAGATGCGGAATGCGCGCGATCAGTGCTGAGGCGCCGGGCGCGGCCAGCACCGCGGCACCTTCGGGCACCTGCCAGAAGCGGCGCGCCGCATCGGTCAGCGCAGTTTGCGCCGCCCGGTCGGGCAGCGCGTTCCAGGCGTCGGCGCTGATCTCTCCCACCGGATAGGGCAGCGGGTTGATGCCGGTCGAGAGGTCAAGCCAGCTGGCGCGGCTGCCGCCAAACCGGGCAATGGCGGCATCGATGCCGCCACCATGGTCACGTTCTGCGTTCATTCCGCAGTCATTCAGCGGCTTCGGCGATGTCGGTTGCCGGCAGCGGTGGCATGCGGGTGACAAAGTGCCCTTTGACCGGCTGCGGCCACTGGCGGAACGGCACCTGGCCTGAGCCGCTTGCTGCGTGCAGGGTGGCATATTCAACAATGGCGTCAGCGGTTTCCGCGTCGGGGGTAAATTCCCCCAGCGTGTAGTTCAGCTTGCCTTCGGCCTGGATGGTGACATTGCAGCTGCGTTTGCAGCCCATCAGACAGGACACCCGGCGCGTCCGCACCTGTTCACTGCCGGCGGCGCTGGTTTCAACGAGGGCTGCCAGTGCTTCGCCATCGGTCTGTTCGCGGCCGCTGTCTGCCCAGTCGTCACGTTTGCAGGTGTCGCAGATGGTAATCCAGGTGGTCATAGGGCGGCCCTTTGTAAATGTGTTTTGGTCTTGTTTCCTATTTGGTGCAGCGGTGCAAGCCTGCGCAGATCACCCTGTCCTTTTGGACAGGGGACTCCGGGGTGAAAATTTACTAAGATGAACTATAGATTAACACATGTTGTGAGCAGAGATCACCGGCACCCGTAAGCTGGCCGTTCCTGTAGTGCCGGTCCGAAGAGGGGGCTGTTATGAAAGTGCTTATTGTTGAAAGCAATACCAGCCTCAGCCGGGTCTGGGGCCGTCATCTGGAACGGCATGGTGCCATCGTCATCCAGGCTGCATCTGAAACAGACGCCATCGCTGTGCTGCGCATGGAGTCGGTGGATATCATCGTCTGCAATCTGCTGCTGGAGGGCGGCAGCGCATTTGCCGTGGCTGATTTTGCCAGCTACCGTTATCCCGAAGCGCGGGTGGTCTTTGTCACCGCCTCGAGCTTTTTCTCCGACGGATCGATCTTTCAGCACATCCCCAATGCCTGCGCATTTCTGCCGCTGGGCACGCCGCCAGAGGATCTGACGGCGCTGGTGGAACATTACGGAACCCATTGAAACCGGTGCGATAACGCCGCATCGACGCCGCCGGGGATTTAACCGCGACCGTGGGGCTGATGCCAGTCAATCACCGGGTTGACCGGCACGATCCGGTTGGGATTGATCGTTTCATGGCTGTAGTGATAGTGGCGCACAATATGGTCGAAATTCACCGTTTCCGCCACGCCGTCCCATTGATACAGCTCGCGGGTCCAGGCCCAGAGGCTGGGGTAATCAATCAGCCGTTTGCGGTTGCATTTGAAGTGCTGGTGATAGACCAGGTCAAAGCGCAGCAGCGTGGTCAGCAGCCGCCAGTCGGCCTCAGTCACCCGGTCGCCCATGAGATAGCGCTGCTGTGACAGCCGCTCATCAAGCCAGTCGAGGCTTTCAAACAGCGGCCCCACGGCGGCGTCATAGGCGTCCTGGGTGGTGGCGAATCCGGCTTTGTAGACGCCGTTGTTAACCGTGCTGTAGATGCGGCTGTTCAGCTCTTCAATCGCCTCTCGCTGTGATTCGGGCCAGTAGTCGTCCGTGTTGCCGGTCACCTCGTTAAAGGCGGAATTAAACATGCGGATGATTTCCGAGCTTTCATTGGAAACGATGGTATTGTTCACCTTGTCCCAGAGCACCGGCACCGTCACGCGGCCCGAAATCTCCGGATCGGCGCGCAGGTAGATGTCGCGCAGAAACGGCAGGCAAAACAGCTTGTCACCGGTGCTGCCGCGGAAGTCGCGCGCAAAGCTCCAGCCTTCGCTGAGCATGTCGGGATGCACCACTGAAACACTGATATGGTCAGAGAGGCCTTTGATGGCGCGAAATATAAGCGTGCGGTGGGCCCAGGGGCAGGCGTGGGAGACATAAAGATGATAGCGGCCACTTTCCGCATGAAAGCCAGCCTCACCGCTGGGGCCGGCGCTGCCGTCTTTGGTGATCCAGTTGCGGAATGCTGCGGAGGTGCGTTTGAAGGCGCCGCCGGAATCTTTGGTTTCATACCATGTGTCGTGCCAGACACCGTTGACCAGTTGGCCCATATTTCTGTCCTTTAGTGATCTGCCAAAAGTGGCGTTGCGTTTAAGGTAGAGCGCATCAGTACGGCTGGTAATCCCCGCTGATGGCGCAGGCCCTCTGCACAGATGCACATCCGGCACCCATATGGTCGCGATTGGCGCCGCTGATGCCGCTAAACCCGTTGCGCGGACGGGGCGGGGCGCTTATACGCGACGCAGACGACGCCCCCGCGGGGGCCGGAGAGGTGGTGGCAGCGGAACCGACCCGGACCGGGGGTTTTCAGCCGCATCGTTGATCAGGGACTGCGCCCCGGCGCCGCTCCCTGCGCGGTTTTCTCAGCTCCGGATGTCGTGACCTTATATGCGGGCCGCACAAAGCGGCCGGCGGGCAGATCCGGGAGACGTGAGCGATGACCAAAACAGGTGTGATGATTTGCGGGCATGGCTCGCGCAGCCAGGACGCGGTGGATGAATTTGCGGTGCTGGCGGAAAAGCTTCCGGCCTATCTGCCCGAGGACTGGATCACCGATTATGGCTATCTGGAATTTGCCAACCCGGTGATCCGCGATGGTCTTGACCGGCTGCGGGAAGCGGGCTGTGAGCGCATTCTGGCAGTGCCGGGCATGTTGTTCGCGGCGATGCACGCCAAGAATGACATCCCCACCGTGCTCAACACCTATGGGGCCAAACATGACATCAACCTGAGCTATGGTCGCGAGCTTGGGGTGGATCCTAAGATGCTCGCCGCCGCCGGTGACCGGATTCAGCAGGCGGTGGATGCGGCCAATGCGGAATATGGCGAACTGCCGGTGGCAGAGACCTGTCTGGTGGTGATCGGGCGCGGCGCGTCAGATCCGGACGCCAATGGCAATGTCTCCAAAGTCGCCCGCATGTTGTGGGAAGGCATGGGCTTTGGCTGGTGCGAGGTCGGCTATTCCGGCGTCACCTTCCCTCTGGTGGAACCCTGCCTGACCCATGTCACCCGGCTGGGTTACAAACGGGTCATAGTATTTCCCTATTTCCTCTTTGCCGGCATTCTGATTGACCGCATCTATGGATTTACCGATCAGGTGGCCGCGGCACATCCCGATATTCAGTTTGTCAAAGCCGGTTATCTGAACGATCACCCGAAGGTGCTGGAGACCTTTGCTGAGCGCATCACCGAGCAGGTGGGCGAGGTGGTGCCGCCGACCTGTGGCACCTGTAAATACCGCACCCAGGTGCTGGGGTTTGAGTCTGAGGTTGGCGCGGTGCAGGAAAGCCATCACCACCATGTGGAAGGCCAGGGCGCCTCGGCGCCGGGCTCCAATGTGGCGGATTGCAGCCTGTGTGATACTTTCTGCACCGGCATGTGCCGGCTGGAGATGCAGGACAAGGGCCATGACCACCATGATCACCATGACCACCACGATCACGGGCATGATCACGCGCATTCCCATGACCACGCCCATGATCATGGGCACAGCCATGCGCATTCGCACAGTCATGACCACGACCACGTGCACGCAGAATACCCCCATGCCAAACACCCGCATGGCCCCGAAAGTGCCCGTAAAGCATAGATTTTACACCTGGTGCGCCCTTGCGGGCGCAAGACTTGAGACGCGGAACCCCACCCCGTCCCTCCCCCACGGGGGAGGGGGCGACAGATGAGAAGGCAGCGCATGCGACCCTATGAAAAAGATCCTGCCGCGATCTATGCGGCCTCGTTTGAGACCGTGCGTGCGGAGGCGAATCTGGCGCGGTTTGCTCCCGGTATGCAGCGGATGGTGACACGGCTGATCCACGCTTGCGGCATGGTAGAAATCGCCGACCGGCTGGCCTGGTCGCCCGATGTCTATGAGGCGGGCCATGCGGCGCTGTTGGCGGGCGCACCGGTTCTTTGCGATTGTGAAATGGTTGGGGCCGGTATTATCCGGCGTTATCTGCCGGCTGACAATGAAGTGATAGTGACATTGAACCGCCCTGGCGTGCCCGAACGGGCGGCAGAAATCGGCAATACCCGTTCTGCCGCTGCCGTTGAGCTGTGGCGCGATCATATTGAAGGCGCGGTGGTGGCGGTGGGCAATGCGCCCACGGCGCTGTTTCATCTGCTGGAGCTGCTGGACGCGGGCTGGCCGAAACCGGCGGTGATCCTGGGGTTTCCGGTCGGGTTTATCGGCGCGGCCGAAAGCAAAGCGGAGCTGGCGTCTAACGCGCGCGGCTGTGACTTTGTGGCGCTGCGCGGGAGGCGTGGCGGCTCCGCCATTGCCTCGGCTGCGGTGAATGCGCTGTCCGCCGGGCTGCCGGAAGACAAAGACACACAGCCGGGGGGCAAGCTATGAGCGCCTGGCTGCATATCGTCGGCATTGGCGAAGACGGCATGGACGGGCTGGCCCCGGCCACCCGTGCGGTGGTGGAAAGCGCCGAGATCATCATTGGTGGCGCGCGTCATCATCAGCTCTCGGACGCGGTGAGCGCGGAGCGGCTGGCCTGGCCTTCGCCCTTTGATACGCTGATTGACCTGCTCAAAAGTCATGCAGGGCGCCGGGTGGTGGTTTTGGCCACCGGCGACCCGTTGTGGTATTCGGTCGGCGCCCGTATTGGCCGCGAGATTGAACCGTCTGAGATCTGTTATCACCCGCAGATTGGTGCGTTCCAGCTGGCCTCGGCGCGGATGGGCTGGTCGATGGCCGATCTGGAGACGCTGACGGTGCATGGGCGTCCGGTCGAGCAGATGATCGCGTTTATCCAGCCCGACCTGCGGCTGCTGATCCTGACCACCGGCGCACAAACCCCGGGGCAGATCGCGGCCTTTCTGTCCGAGCGCGGCTTTGGCAAATCGAAAATGACCGTGCTGGCCAATATGGGCGGTGCGGATGAAGCGCGTTTTGACGGGCTGGCCGAAAGCTGGGACCATGAGGTGCCGCCGTTCAATACGCTGGCGGTGGAGTGTATCGCGGCGCCGGATGCGGCTTTGTTGCCGCGGGTGCCCGGGCTGGCAGATGAGTTGTTTCAGGGCGACGGCACCATGACCAAACAAGAGGTGCGGGCGGTGACGCTGGCGAAACTGATGCCGATGCGCGGCGCTCTGCTCTGGGACATCGGCACCGGCTGTGGTTCGATCGCGGTGGAGTGGATGCGGGCGGCGCGCTATGCGCGCGCCATTGGCATTGAACCCAAAGCCGAGCGGCGGGCCTGGGCGGCGGCCAATGCGCTGGCGCTGGGGGTGCCAAAGCTGGAGCTGATCGAAGGTACCGCGCCCGATGCACTGGACGGGCTGGACGCGCCGGACGCGATTTTCATCGGTGGCGGCTTGTCAGAGGCCACGTTTGACGCAGCCTGGGCGGCGCTTAAACCGCTGGGGCGGCTGGTGGCCAATGCGGTGACACTTGAAAGCGAAGCGGTGCTGATGGCGCTGCACAAGAAATATGGCGGGCAGTTGGTGAAACTGTCGGTCAACCGCGCTGAGCCCATCGGCGGGCTGACGGGATGGCGGCCAATGATGCCGGTTACGCAATGGAGTCTGATCAAGAGATGAGCGGGATTTTATACGGGGTCGGGCTGGGGCCTGGCGACCCTGAGTTGATAACGCTGAAAGCGGCGCGGCTGATTGCGGCGGCAAAAGTCGTGGCCTATCCGGCGCTGGCCGGGGGCAACAGTTTCGCCCGGTCGATCGCTTCCGGTCTGATTGCGCCGGGGGCGCGCGAAATTGTGATTGATGTGCCGATGAAGGTGGCGCGCCAGCCGGCGCAGGACGCCTATGATGCCGGAGCGACTGAGATCGCGGCGGCGCTTGAGACGGGCGAGGATGTGGTCTGCCTCTGTGAGGGGGACCCGTTTTTCTACGGCTCCTTCATGTATCTTTATGCGCGGCTCTCAGAGCGGTTCACGGTGGAGGTGGTGCCTGGCGTCAGTTCGGTGATGGCCAGTGCGGCGCGCGCAAGCCAGCCACTGGTCGCGCGCAATGAGGTGATGACGGTGATCCCCGGTCCTCTGGAGGCGGCGGACATGCGCGCGCGCATCGAGACCGCGGACAGCATTGTCATCATGAAGGTGGGCCGCCATCTGGCAAAGATCCGGACCCTGCTGGCGGAGCTGGGGCTGGAGGCACGTGCAAAATATATCGAGCGCGCAACACTGGCTGAAGAAGTTGTGTTGCCGCTGTCTGAGGCGCCGGAGACGGCGCCTTATTTTTCAATGATTCTGATCACCAAGGGGGCCGATCCATGGCTGTGAAACCTGTAGTTCTGTGCCTGTCGTCTTCGGGCGAAGAGGTTGCGCATAAAGTCGCGGCAATCCTTGAAGCCCAGGTGCATGGTCGCGAAGGCCGGGTTGAAAAAGCGGATGCGTTTTTCCCCAACGCGCTGGAACATGCCCAGGCGCTGTTTGCCGCCGGTACTCCCATTGTCGGTGTCTGTGCCAGTGGCATTCTGATCCGGGCGGTGGCGCCATTGCTGGGCGACAAACGCCAGGAGCCGCCGGTGGTTTCTGTTTCAGACGACGGTGCAGTGGTGGTGCCTTTGCTGGGCGGGCATCGTGGTGCCAACCGGATCGCGCGCGATGTTGCTGAGGCGCTGGGCGCGGTGGCGGCTGTCACCACGGCGGGCGATGTGGCGCTGGGCGTGGCGCTGGATGAGCCGCCGCGCGGCTATGGCCTGGCCAATCCGCAAGACGCTAAGGGCGCGATGGCGAACCTGCTTTCAGGTGCGGGCTTGCGTCAGCGCGGCGCACGGCTGTTTGACATTGAAGACCGGGCTGGCAAATCCGGCCCTGGGAGCAAGAATAAAGGCGGCGAGGTCCAGGTTGAACTGCTGATCACCGAAGCGCCGGTGGAGGGCAATGCAACCCGGCTGGTCTATCACCCGCAGCATTATGTGCTGGGGCTGGGATGCGCACGCAATGCCGATCCCGAAGAGATGTGGACGCTGGTCTCAACCGTGCTGGCGGACGCGGATATTGCGCCGGGCGCGGTGGCCTGTATTGCCACCATCGATCTGAAGGCCGATGAGCCGGCGATGAATGTGGTGGCCAAACGCCTTGGCGTGCCGTTGCGTCTGTTCACGGCCGCGGAACTGGAAGCCCATGCCGATCAGCTGATCAACCCGTCCGAGGTGGTATTTGCCGAGGTTGGCTGTCACGGGGTGTGTGAAGGGGCGGCTTTGGCCTGTGGCGCCGATCTGGCGGTGCCAAAACAAAAGACCGCCAATGTCACCTGTGCCATTGGCCGCTCTGAGAAAGTGATCACTGAGATGAAGGGCCGCGCGCGCGGCCGTCTGTCGGTGGTGGGCATTGGTCCGGGCCAGGCCACCTGGCGCACGCCGGAAGTGTCCCGTCTGGTGGCGGACGCCGAAGAGCTGGTCGGCTACGGGCTTTATATCGATCTGCTGGGGCCGCTGGCCGCTGGCAAGACCCGGTCCGACTTCCCGCTGGGAGGCGAAGAGGCGCGCTGTCGTTATGCGCTGGAGCAGGCGGCCAAGGGCAAGAACGTCGCGCTGGTCTGTTCCGGGGATGCCGGCATCTATGCCATGGGCGCGTTGGTGTTTGAATTGCTCGACCGGGGTGTGGAAGAGCACGGCGTCTCAGACGCGGCGCACCGGGTCGAGGTGGTCTGTTCGCCCGGGGTCTCGGCTTTGCAGGGCGCGGCGGCACGTGCGGGTGCACCGCTGGGCCATGATTTCTGCGCCATTTCGCTCTCAGATCTGCTGACGCCGCGCGAGGACATCATCAACCGGATCCGGATGGCGTCGATGGGGGACTTTATCATTGCCTTCTACAATCCGGTGTCCAAGACGCGCCGCACCCTGTTGGAAAAAGCGCGCAAGATCCTGCTGCAGCACCGTCCGGCAGACACGCCGGTGATGCTGGCGAGCTCGCTGGGGCGACCGGAGGAACATGTGCGCTATCGCGAGCTGAGCGAGCTGGATGTGGATGAGGTCGACATGCTGACGGTGGTGCTGATCGGGTCGTCCAACACCCGGCTGGCGCAGCTGGGCGAGGGGCCGCGCATGTTCACCCCACGCGGTTATGCCCGCAAGATCGACGGTGACTTGTCCGGCCTGGCCGGTGCCGGGGAGGTGGCAGATGCTTCGGCAGAATCTGCGGGCGGTGTTGCAGCGGCAGCCGCTGAGCCGGCCTCAGTCGCCACAGGGTCCCGGGATGCCGCCGCAGATATTGCGGCTGACGAGGATCGCAATACAAACGGCACAAGCGCCGCCTGAGGGCGACGGTTTAAGCCTGGTGTGGGCCTGCGGCCCACGCTTTGCACTGGGATATGTGGCCGGGCTGAGCCCCAGGGCTGCGACATGAGGGAAGTTTGAGATGACAGTCTATTTCATTGGTGCGGGTCCGGGCGATCCTGAATTGCTGACCAAAAAAGCCGAGCGGGTGATCGGCGAATGCCCGGTCTGTCTTTATGCCGGCTCGCTGGTGCCGCCGGAAGTGGTGAGCTGTGCGCCGACGGGCGCGCGGGTGATGGATACGGCGGTGATGACGCTGGACGACACCCATGCCGAGATCCTGGCGGCGCATCAGCGCGGCGAAGATGTGGCGCGGGTGCATTCGGGCGATCCGTCGCTTTATGGCGCTATTGCCGAGCAGATCCGGCGTCTGCGCGCCGATGGGATCGACTATCAGATCATCCCCGGGGTGCCGGCCTATGCCGCCGCCGCCGCCGCGCTGGGCCAGGAGCTGACCATTCCCGAGATTGCCCAGTCGATCGTGCTGACCCGGGTGTCGATGAAATCCACTTCCATGCCGGAAAATGAGACGCTGGACAATTTCGCCCGCACCGGCGCGACACTGGCGATCCATCTTGGGGTGCGCAATATGCGTGAGATCGTGCGCCAGCTGGTGCCCCATTACGGTGAGGACTGCCCGGTGGTGGTGGCTTACCGTGTGGGCTGGCCGGACCAGATGTTTATCCGTGGCACCCTGGCCGATATTCAGAAAAAAGTGCGCGCCTCCAAGATCACCCGCACGGCGCTGACGCTGGTGGGGCCGGCGCTGGGGGAAATCCAGGATTTCCGTGATTCCGCGCTTTATGATCCGGAAACACCCCATGTGCTGCGGCCGGTGAACGGGAAATTCGGCTAGGGATAAGCGCCCGTATTTCCAAACGAACTACGCGAATGGTTAACTTGACCGTAACCGTAAATACGGCATGCTTATGAGGCAGAAAAGGGGAGTGAGACATGCTGGAATATTTGCCCGAAGAAGTCCGGGCCGGACTTGCGGCTGCGCGCAAGGCGGATCTGCGCAAAAAGAGCCGCCTGCGGGTACATGTGGGCGACAAGATCTACCCGGTGCTGCGCTATTGGGAGACCGGGTTCGCGCTGGATACGGAGCACGGGCATCATTTTCGCGGTCTTGTCGATATCTATGACGGCGGCCGCCATCTGTACCAGTGCCTGGTCGTTGCCTGTGATGAGGACAATGGCGAGCTGGTATTTGAATTCAAGCGCAGCACGTTGGCCGCTGACAAGGCACCGCTGGATTACGTGCGGGACGAAAATGCGCCGATTGCGCTGCTGGGCCGTTAATCCCGGCTGAAAGAACGAAATGCGGCCCTGTTGTGGGGCCGCTACGGATCGCGAATGGGCCGCCAGGGTCCTGCTATGGGCCGCCGGGGTCTTGCTACAGACCGCTTGCGATGAGGCAATTCCCGGCCGCTGCTGCCGGTTATGGGGCAGTTACCGGGCAATTATGGTCCGGCTAGGAAGCCGGTTGCCAAAGCTCGACCGGATTGCCTTCGGGGTCATGCAACCGGGCGAAACGCCCGTTGGGGTGGGGTTCTGGATCCACCACCACTTTGATACCCGCGCCCTCAAGCTGCGCCACCATGGCCGCCAGATCCCGCACCCGGAAATTAAACATGAACTGCTGGCTGTCGCGGCTGAAATAATCGGTGTCCTGCGCAAAGGGCGCAAACACGGTCGGGCCGGCCTGCTGCATCCACGGCACCGTGTCATAATCCTGCGGCACCTGCGCGACACCCAGATGAGTCTCATACCACAGCGCCAGCGCCGCCGGGTCTTTGGCGCGGAAAAACACGCCACCAAGTCCAAGGGTTTTTTCCATTGTGCTGCTCCTGCTGTGCTGCGCCTGCGGTGATACCGCACCTGTTGGCATCCTATCATGAACGGGTTTATTGGTGGCGGCTTTCAGGAGGTGGTCTTGCGGATCGGGTGCGTTCTCCTTATGGTTGTGTTTGGGCGGGGCGATTGTGATCCGTTTCAGGCACCGGTGCGTTGTTTTAAAAAACGCAGACACAGAGGCCGGGGCCAGCGGCGCACAGATTGGAGAGCGTTTTGACCAGAGAACAGATTAGCCACACCATTATGAATTTCTGGCGCACCGAGCACGGCAAGGCGATCGCAGGCTGGTCTCCGGCCCAGATCCAGGCCCAGGCGACGGCGCAGGCAGCGCTGACCGAAGCTGAGATGGACGCGCTGGCCTTGATCGGGCTGGACCGGGCCACCGCCTGGATAGAAGTGCGCAATTCGATGGCGTTGCGGGCACCGCCGGACCTGTCGCTTTAAAATGCCGGGCCATCGTGGCAGCGGGCAGGCCTTATTGCCGCAAGCCTTGAAACTGGGCGGTGAAGACGTCGGGTAGTTGTGAGAGCGGCTTTGTGGCGCCCCGGTCGTTGCACCCGGATAGTGGCGCGCCGGACGTCGCACCCTGACCTGATAACAGCTGTGGTAACGCCAGGCGGTCGTTATTCCGCATGGAGGCTGTACCGGGCGGCGACGGTGCCGGGTGATGTGCGAGAAGCGGGAACGTGCTCGCTGCAGGCATAACGGAAGAAAATCAGCGCAAAAAGGCCGGGCTTGTGGCAGAGGCGTGCATTGGCTGCACCTTTATGGAAGCGCCGGATCCGGGCCGGGCGCTCGGGCCGGAAACGCGGGCCAGGAGCGTGGGCGCTGGGCAACAGGTGCTGGATCCGGGCGCTGGCCAGGTGCCGGAATTGTCAGGCGTGATGCCCCGCCCGCGTCATAATGCGGGCGGGGCAAGCGCTTACTGCAGGTCGCCAAACACTCTTTGCAGCCGCTCCACCGCTTCAATCACCCGGGCGCGCGGGGTGGCGATGTTAAAGCGCAGGAAATGATCGCCGCCCTTGCCAAAGGTGGGGCCGTGGTTGACGGCGATATGCGCTTCTTGTTCCACCCGCAGGGTGAACTCTTCGCGCTCCATACCGGTGCCGGCAAAATCGACCCAGGCCAGGTAGGTGGCTTCCAGCGGCATCGAGCGCAGGCCGGGGATAGTGTTGATGCCGGCGTCAAACAGCTTTCGGTTGCCGTCGAGATATTTCATCAGCTGATCGACCCAGGCGGCGCCGTCGGGCGAGTAGGCGGCGGTGGCCATGAACAGCCCAAAGCTGTTGGCGGAGATGCCGAGAGCGGCCATATGGCTTTTGAACGTGGCGCGCAGTTTGGGGTCATGGATGATGACATTGCCCGAAAGCGCGCCGGCGATGTTGAACGTCTTGGTCGTGGCGGTCATCATCACCAGCCGGTCCTGAATGCCGTCGATATGCTCCATCACCGTGTGTTTGTGGCCGGGATAGACCAGATCGTTGTGGATCTCGTCTGAGACCAGCAACAGGTCGTGGCGTTTGGCAAATTCGGCCACCTGGACCAGCTCATCGCGGCTCCAGACCCGGCCGCCGGGGTTGTGCGGCGAGCACAGGATCAGCATTTTTTCATTGCCGGTCATCAGCGCGTCATAGGCCTCAAAATCAAAGTGGTATTGCCCGTCGGTGCGCGCCAGCGGGCATTCGACCACCTCGCGCCCGGCGGCTTTGATCACCCGGGCAAAGGCGTGATAGACCGGGGTGAACAGCACCACACCGTCGCCGCGCTGGGTAAAGCTGTTGACGCACATGGCGGTGCCGTTGACCAGACCGTGGGTGGTGAAGATCGCTTCGGGGTCCACAGTCCAGCCATGGCGCTCTTTCATCCACCAGCAGACGGCGGCGCGGTATTCAGCATCGTCGCCGTAATAGCCATAGATCCCGTGGGAGGCCATGTCTTCGACCGCTTTTTGCACAACGGCGGGGGGGCGAAAATCCATATCGGCGACCCACATGGCGATGCCGTCGTCTTCGGGTACGTTGTAGAGCTTCTGCATCATGTCCCATTTTGAGGAATGAGTGCCGATACGGTTGATGATTTCGTCAAAGTTCATGCAGGTCTCCGTGGTGAAAGTAGCTGTTTTGCAAGCTAGCGGCATTTTAGGCAGGTGCAAGGGCGTTGCATGGGGCGCGGGCTTGGCCTACATGAGTTTCATGACCCTGAGACCCATTCTGATCCACCCGGATCCCCGCCTGAAAAAGATCTGCACGCCTGTGGCTGCCGTCTCTGAAGAGATGCGCGCGCTGGCGGATGACATGTTGGAAACCATGTATGACGCGCCGGGCATTGGCCTGGCCGCGCCCCAGCTTGGCATCAACAAGCGGCTGATCGTGATGGATTGCGTGAAAGAAGACGACGCCACGCCGGAACCGGTGGTGATGTTCAACCCGGCGGTGACCTGGGTGTCGGACGAGACCAACGTCTATGAAGAGGGCTGTCTGTCGATCCCGGAGATGTATGGCGAGGTGACCCGGCCTGCGGAAGTGCGGGTCAGTTGGCTGGACATAGATGGTCAGGCGCAGGAAGAGCAGTTTGACGGGCTGTGGGCCACCTGTGTGCAGCATGAGATCGATCATCTCGAGGGCAAGCTGTTCATCGATTATCTCGGCGCGATGAAGCGGCAGATGATCACCCGAAAAATGCAGAAACTCAAACGCGAAATGGCCCGGCCATGAGTGTGCGTGCTTTTGTGCCCTTTCCCGACACGCGGCTGAAAACCGTGGTGCCGGCCCTTGAGGCGGTGACGGATGAAACCCGGGCGATCTGGGACGATATGGTTGAGACCATGGATGCGATGCCCGGCGTCGGTCTGGCTGCGGTGCAGATCGGGGTGATGCAGCGGCTTGCGGTGGTGGATTGTTCTGAAGCGCGCGGCAAGGCGGTCAGGATGGCCAATCCCGAAGTGCTGCATGCCTCGGTTAAGATGCGGGTCTATGAAGAGGCCAGCCCCAACCTGCCGGGGGCGTCAGTGGCGATCAGCCGGCCACGTGCGGTGACGGTGCGGTTTCTCAATGAGGCGGGCGCGGTGGAAGAGCGCGATTTTGTCGGGCTCTGGGCGACTTCAGTGCAGCACCAGATCGACCATCTGAACGGCAAGATGTATTTTGACAATCTGAAACCGGTGAAGCGGCAAATGTTTCTGAAAAAGGTGCAAAAGGCCCAAAAGGCTGGGACGCGCAGTTGAGCGTGATCTTTTGATGCGCGTGATGTTCTGATGCAGGGGATTGACGGATGAGAGTGATTTTCATGGGCACGCCGGAGTTCTCGGTGCCGGTGCTGGACGCGCTGGTGGCGGCGGGCCATGAAATTGCTGCGGTCTATTGCCAGCCGCCCCGCCCGGCGGGACGTGGCAAAAAAGACCGGCTCACCCCGGTGCACGCGCGGGCAGTTGAGCTGGGCTTTGAAGTGCGCCATCCCCTGTCGCTGAAGGGCGAAGAGGACCAGGCGGCGTTTGCCGCACTGGGTGCCGATATTGCGGTGGTGGTGGCCTATGGGCTGCTGTTGCCCCAGCTGGTGCTGGGTGCGCCTGCGCTGGGATGTCTGAACATTCACGCTTCGCTGTTGCCGCGCTGGCGCGGCGCGGCGCCGATCCACCGTGCCATTATGTCAGGGGACGCGGAAACCGGCGTCTGCATCATGCAGATGGAGGCCGGGCTTGATACCGGGCCGGTGCTGCTGCGCAAAGCCATCGCCATCGGCGCGGAGGAAACCACCGCCCTGCTGCATGACCGGTTGGCGGTGCTGGGCGCGGACGCCATTGTGGAGGCGCTGGGCGCCTTGCCTCTGGCGCCGGAGGTGCAGCCACAAGAGGGCGTCACCTATGCCAAAAAGATCGACAAGGCTGAGGCGCGTATCGACTGGAGCCGCCCGGCAGATGAGGTCGACCGTCTGATCCGGGGTCTGGCGCCGTTTCCCGGCGCCTGGACCGAGGTGAAGGGCGAGCGGGTGAAACTGCTGGCCAGCCGGCTGGGCACGGGCAGCGGTATTGCTGGTCAGGTGCTTGAGGCCGGCGGGCAGCCGGTGCTGATGATTGCCTGTGGCGAGGGTTCAGTCGAGATCCTCCAGGCGCAGCGCCACTGCAAACGCGCCATGTGCACCGCCGATTTCCTGCGCGGTGCCGAATTGCCTGCAGGCACCCAGCTCTGAGATTCTATGAGGTTTTGGTGGTTCTGACGGGTGGTTTTGACCAGCGGCCCGCGTTGATGATCGCCTGAGGGCAGGGCTCAGTTGAAAACCTCCAGGCGCAGCGCCATTGCAACCGTTCCATATGCGCCGCCAGCTTTCTGCGCGGTGTGCGTTTGCCTTGGGGCACCTGGTTGGGACGTTTTGGGACGTTTCGGTGGGCCCGGACGGGAAGCCCGGACACAGGCTCTGACCGGTGGCTGATCGCGGGTTTCGCCTTTTCGCTTCGGTGTGTGCGCTTTCTCTTGCCGGACCAGACCTGGCTGTCTGCTCACCCTGCCGGTGCTTGACGGAGGGGCATGGCTGACCGATGCTGACATTGTAGTGACGCGGGTGGCGGCTCTGCCCCTGCGCGGGTCTCAGTCTCAGCAAGGATTTGTTTTATGAGTATTTTGTATCTGATTATCATCGGCGCTGCTGCGGGGTATTTCGCCACCAGGATCATGGATGTTGAGGCCTCAGTGCCCATGACCGTGTCGATTGGCATTGCCGGCGCACTGATTGGTGGCCTCGTGTTCCGGGCTTTGATGTCCGTTATGGGCATGGCGTCTGGCTTCATTGGTGCGCTGCTGGGGGCCTTGCTGCTGATCTGGCTCTGGCAACGTTATTCCGGCCGCTGACAGTCACGAACAGCCACGGGTGCGGGCGTATTATAATACTGGGGCTGCCGGGCGTATAATACCGGGGCTGGCGTTTTCAGGCCCTGAATTGCGGCGCTCAGACGCGGGGCGGACGACCCTTATAGGCGCGCAGCTTCCAGCCAAATATCAGTGAGCCGGCGCGCAGCCCCCAGGTCACCAGCGCGCTGCTCAGCAGCACTTGCCAGCCTGGCAGGTCAAAGGCCAGCGTGATCAGCGCGGTGAGTGCGCCGGCAAACGCGGCAGTGGCATAGAGTTCGCCCTGTTTCAGGATCAGCGGCACCTCATTGCAGACCACATCGCGCATCAGCCCGCCCATACAGCCGGTGCTCACCCCCATCAGCACGATAATCACCGGCGGCTGGCCCAGGTCGATGGCCACCCCCACCCCGGCGGACACTGCAAAGGCCAGCGCGAAACTGTCGAGCCAGAGCAGCAGGCGCAGCCGGCTTTCGACCAGGTGGGCGGTGAAAAACACCAGCACAGCGGCGGCGGTGGCCAGCACGATATAGGCCGGTTCTGCAATCCAGAACACCGGGTTGCGATCGAGCAGCACGTCGCGCAGGGTGCCGCCGCCCACCGCGGTCAGGCTGGCGATAAAGGCAAAGCCGATCAGGTCAAGCTGGGCCCGGCTGGCGGCAAGCGCCCCGGTCAGCGCAAAGACCAGAACCGAAGCAAAATCCAAAAATGTAACTGCGCTCATCGGGTCTGCCTGTCTCTGCCTGGCTCTGTGCTGTTTTGCACATCATGGCGTGGCGGCGGGCAGGAATAAAGGCCTGATTTATGGCTGGCGCAGAGGGGTGGGCTTGCCCCGTGCTGGTACCCGTGCTGGTAGCCGTGCTGCGCCGGGAACGGTGCTCAGCGCGGGCTGTTGCGTGCTGCGGAGTGCTGAAACAGTGCCTGATTGTTGTTGTTGATTGTGCGTGCTGAGGCGGTGCCGGGCCCACGCCCGGGGCCGCCGCCGCGATCTGCTCCGGCTTCCGGACACGGCACGGTGTCGCGGGACGTGCCGCCCAGGCTCCGGCACTATCGGTCCACCCCGCCTGTGCCCCCCG
>NZ_QOLB01000012.1 GCF_003333265.1 Candidatus Halocynthiibacter alkanivorans | reverse complement strand
GCTGGTCTGTTCGATGAGCTCAACCAGTTTTGCGCGCGCGCCATCCTCAAATTTATTGAACTGTATCATCACCATAGCGGAAACATCGAACCCCGCTTTCTCTTTATTCAGAACAATGGTGTAGCGCTCAATCAAGCCCGATTCCTCGAGCCGTTTCAGTCGCCTGAAACATTGGGAAGCAGACAGATTGACTGCTTCGGCCAGCTCCAGGCGCGGAATACGGCTGTCCCGGAGCAACATCTCAAGAATGCGGATATCCTGTCGGTCAAGTGCTGGTTCGTGCATCATTTCAGTCTCAATTAGAACGCTTAGGCTCGAAATATCGCATTGAGCGCCCGTTTGCAAATGCAAGTTGCGCAGACACTCGCGTGGCGGAACCCGTAACTTAGCGGGTAAGCAAACATGTAACGAATGGACCCATCATGCCGACCTTAGATATCGATTTTGTTCGCAATCAGTTCCCTGCACTTTCCGATCCCGATTTGAGCGATACCGCTTTTTTCGAAAATGCCGGCGGGTCTTACATGTGCCAGCCTGTGATGGACCGGTTCGAAACTTATTTTCGCAAGCTCAAGCTGCAGCCCTATCACGCCAGCCCTGTTTCAGCCAAAGCGGGCGCCTGGATGGATGAGAGCTATGGCGCATTGGCCGCATGGCTAAACGCTTCACCAGAAGAAATCTATTTTGGTCCGTCGACGTCTCAGAACTCCTATGTACTCTCAAACGCCGTTTTGGGCTGGCTCAGTCCCGGAGACGAGATCATCGTCACCAATCAGGATCACGAAGCAAACTCCGGTGTCTGGAGACGGCTGGCCGGCCGGGGTGTCACTGTGCGCGAGTGGCAAGTGAACTCAGACACAGGCAGCCTGGAAACAGAGACGCTGAATGACTTGATCACGACAAAGACCAAACTTCTGACCTTTCCGCATTGTTCAAATATTCTCGGCGAAATCAATCCGGTGGGGGAAATCTGTGCCCTGGCCCGTGCCAATGATGTACGAACAGTTGTCGACGGCGTTTCCTTTGGCGGACACGGCTTGCCCGACTTCAAATCCCTCGGAACGGACATCTACCTCTTCTCCCTTTACAAGGTGTTTGGCCCGCATCAGGGCGTCATGGTCGTCAACGAGGAAACGGCGGCACTGTTGAGCAATCAGGGGCATTTTTTCAACGAACAGGTTCGCGAAAAGCGGCTTTGCCCTGCGGGCCCTGACCATGCGCAAGTCGCGGCATCAAAAGGGGTCGGCGACTATTTCGAAGCTCTTTACACGCACCATTTCGGATCCGGAGATGGGGTTTCGCAATTGCAAAAAGCCGAGGATGTCCGGAAGCTTTTGCATGATGCGGAATTCAGAATCCTGTCTCCTCTGATGGACTATTTCCGCAATCATCCCGCCATCAGAATTGTCGGGCCATCAGGGGCCGAAGGCCGTGCACCGACTGTCTCCATTACGGTGGAGGGGTACTCGTCTCTGGAATTGGCAACAAAACTCGGCGACCGGGGTATTCTTTGCGGCGCCGGGCATTTTTACTCCTGTCGCCTTCTCGAGGCTTTGAAGATTGACCCAATGCAAGGCGTATTGCGGTTTTCGATGGTGCATTACACGGCATTGGCGGAGGTAGAGCAACTTATCGCCACGCTGGATGCATTGATCGGGGAAACAGAATGAGTTCCCCTTTGAATCGCCGCTGCTTGCCGCATGCGCCGATTTCCACCGCCTCCAGGAGTTCACAAATGAACACAATCAAACTCTTTAGTCCTTTTTCGGGGGAACAGGTCTTTGAAGCGAAAAAGGAGACTTTTTCGGAGGTAAACCAAAAGATCGAGCGCGCCCGCGCAGCCTACAGGCGCTGGTCCCGTGTTCCGGTCACCGAACGTTCTGCAGCGGTCCGCCGCGCTTTAGATGTCTTTCGCGAGGCAAAGGAGGGTGTGTCCAGGTCTGTTGCGCAGGAAACGGGCAAAACCGTTGCTGCGGCACAGCAAGAGGTGGATTTCATGCTCGAGCGGGCTGAGTATATGTGCACACTGGCTGAGGATGGCAGCCTGAATTCAATGGACCTCGGAAAATACAACCAAAATGACTTCGAAGGGACTATCCGGTACCGCGGGAAAGGTGTCATCTATATCATCAGCCCCTGGAACTACCCGCTTTTTACAGCCATAAATGGTGTCATTTGTGCGTTGCTGGGTGGCAATACGGTCATCCTGAAACACACGACCACACCTTCGGTCGGAATGCTTTTCGAAAGGGCGTTTCATTCGATGGGTGGACATAGTGATCTTCTGTTCAACATCACTGTGGACTTCGATGTCTCCGACGAGATTATCACCAGTGCGAACGTCAATCATGTGGTGTTTACCGGATCGGTGCATGGCGGGCGGGCGATCCAGCAAAGTGTCGCAAAGCGGGCCCTAAACGAAGAGTTGGACGATCCGTTCATCGAAGCATCTCTGGAGCTGGGCAGCAACGACGCGGCCTACATCGCCGAAGATGCCGACATCGACCACGCTGTGCAGTGGGCAGTGAAGACCGGCAGACTGCACAACTCCGGTCAGTCCTGCTGCGCAGTGAAGCGGGTCTATGTTCATGAAACGCTTTATGATGAGTTTCTGGACAAAGCCAAAACTGTGTTCGATGCAGAAGTCTCCGGAAACCCGGAAAAAAATGAAACAACTTTGGGTCCGCTCTTCGGAGGCAACGCTGCCATCGATGTGTTGCTCGAGCTGGTTTCCGATGCCAGCCAGAAAGGTGCGCGGATCGTCACCGGAGGCGCGAGGGAAACCGTTGATGGTTGTGATTTCATTCAGCCTACGCTTGTTGCGGACGTGGATCATGACATGCGGATCATGAGGGAAGAAACCTTTGGGCCTGTATTGCCTGTGATGAAGGTCGCAAGT
>NZ_QOLB01000115.1 GCF_003333265.1 Candidatus Halocynthiibacter alkanivorans | reverse complement strand
GCAGATCCATCAACTCTGCACAGCGGGTCACATAATTGTCGTCCACCAGCCGGGCAATGGGCACCAGCGCCTGGTCCCGGCCAAACAGCGTGCGCGCGCGCCAGTCGCGCACCAGCACGCGCTGGCCGGGCGCGAGCAGAGTATCACTGACCGGACGGCCAATGCCCAGGGTGTCGGCGGCGACCCGGATCGGGCGGCAGGCATGCGCGGTGACCGTGACATCCACTAGCCGGATGGCGCCGGCGTCGCGGGTGACAATACGGTCGCCCTTTGAGAGGTATTCCACCGGAAGAATACCTTCCAGCGTCATGATGCTGGTGCCGGCACACATGCCGGTCACTGGCGCGAATTCGGGGCGATGGCGCAGACCTGCTTCCGCGTCTGCTGCGCGCCCATACTGTCTGTCTGACATGGGATATGCTCTTTTTGCTGCCTCTCGGAAGGGCTCTTTTGGCCCCGTTAAGGTAAGGTTAAGATATTTACCCGCACCCGCCCAGAAAAAATCCCGGAATTTGCAAATTTTTGCCGTGGCATCTGCTGGCGGTGTTTGGTAGACGGGGGCAAATGCGGGTGTGGCGGAATTGGTAGACGCACCAGATTTAGGTTCTGGCGCCTATGGCGTGGGGGTTCGAGTCCCTTCACCCGCACCAACTCCCTGAAATAATTGAATAACATTGGGTGAATTTCCTTATGTTTTGGCTAAAATTAGCGCTTCTTTGGGAATTGTTTCACAGGTAGTTTTACTCCTTCCCCGTTTGTATCCGGCTTGTCCCATTTGCTCTGAGCGGCCTTTGTGAGCATGCGTTGGCGCGCCTGCGCGCGGTATTTTTGCACCATTTGCAGCGTTTTGTGGTTGGTGGGGGATTGGTTACCGCTGTTGGGACATGGCATCGACGCGTTCGCAGGCAAAGACGATGGCGTTTTTGCCGTTTCCTGACGGTACGCTTGGCGCTGATAATGCAAGTGGAAATGGTCGCGCTATGGTGGTGTTTCCGCTGCATACCGGGGCGCACATGGGGCGTCTCTGCACGCGGTCGCAGCAGGAGGAATGGTGGCGGTCCGGGGATAGTCTGTGACTTTAAATTGTCAAAAGTGGTGATTTTCTTGACAAAATATGGAAATCAGGCACACTGGACATACTAAATCCATGAATTTGGGGCCATGGACCATCGGATCTATTTGCCCCTTACCTCCCTGTTAGACTTGGGCGCGCAGCGCTTGGCGCGCGCCCCCTTTCAGGGCTGGCCGGTGCCAATTCCACCGGGCGGGTTTGTGGTGCTGTCCCCCTGTCATTTTACCTGTATCGCGACCGGTGGTTCACCGGCGCAGAAAACGTCTTCTGCGGCCTGATTGCAGGCGGAAACATGGGGCGGGCAGCTGTGGCCTTGCGGCGCTGACGCTGCAGGTGCGCTGCGTGCCGGTGACCGTACGGCCGGAAAGAGATTTCCCCGAATGTGCGACCGGTTGGCTGCGGGCGGCGCGACCCGGGCTGCCGATGACAGCGTCGCAACTGCCGTCGGGTTCACCGTCGGGCGCCTGGGGACGCGTGCCGGGCTGGAAAACAGCGGCAGGTCCGGGCACGCATTGACCTTTCCGGTGGATCAGCGCGACCGGATTGCCCGATCAGTGCGGTTGGTGTGACGTCGGACTGCTTCCGGCGCACTGACCTCGGTTCAGCAAGATAAAACGGGGTGCGGCCCGCTTTGCGGCGGGGAGAACCGCCGCCACGCCCGTCAACAACTGCTCAGATCAGATCTGATCAGAGCAGAGGGCTGTTGCAACTGCCGCGAGGCGGCTGCCGTGCTGCGACGTGGCGGTGGCAGCGTTCGGCGGTCAAATGCGCTGGTAACCAGATTGCGCCTAATTTGCTGCGCGGGCCATTGCCCTGCCCAAAATCACAAACGAGGTGACCATATGAGCAATCCATTTGACAATCGCACCGCATCGCTTGCCGGACCGGGGCGGGATTATGTGCCGGTCACGCCGGATGATGCCACCGATCTGAGTGACGTGGCCATTTCGCTTTATATGGAGACCGGCGGTGCGGTCAGTTTTATCTCCGTCGCGGGCCAGAGCCGCACGGTTCTGGTGGCGGATTTTGGCTGGATCGTCTGTGGTGTGCAGCGGGTGCTGGCCACCGGCACCACCGCCACGGGAATTCACGCCGTGGTGCTGTCCTGATGCCGGGCGCCACTCTTGGCGCTGGCAGCGCGGCTCTGCGGGTGCGCGGCTATGCGCTGCACCGGTTCAGCCGGGGCGGGGTGAAACCGGATTTACTGCTGGATGGCACGCGCGACAGAGCCTATGTGGACGGCGCGCGCATCGCATTGAATACGGCGATCAGCACCGGCGCCAGTGGCGTGCGCACCGGCTTCAACGTGGCGGGTGACCTGGTGGATTTTCCGGCCGCCACGCTGCGGCGGGTGACAGATCCGGTGCGCGGGGGGGGAATGCGCTCAGGGTTCAGCACCCAGAACCTGATCGATGAATACCACGACCTGTCGAACTGGCTTGCAAACGGGCTGGCGACAGCTTCCGTATCTGCGACGCAAGGCCTGACGCGCGGAACCTTCTACAATCAGATTGACGTTGGCGCGGTGGGCAGCGGGCAGGGTGCAAACAGGCTCTCCAAAAACACAATCGTGGCAGCGGATACGCAGTACACTCTCAGCGCAGATGTATCGGACATCGACGCGACATGGATAAATTTCCGGGTGTTCACATCGACCACCGATGCGATCCTTGATGTGAATCTGCAAACCGGCGGTGTGCAGTCCATAAGTTCGGTGGATTCCTACTCGGTTGCAACAAACCCGGACGGCAGTCGGCGCGTGAGCCTTGTGTTTACAACCGGTGCGGCAACGACGTCTGCGAACATTCGTATTGGCGGTCCCATCAGCCAGGTTTCCACAGGTCAGCTGTTCCTTGCAGACAATCTGCAACTCGAAGAAGGCGATCATGCCAGCAGCCGGATCAGATCCGCCGGGGTGGTCACCAGCCGCCCGGCCGATGCGCTGACGGTGCCGCTTGGGCCATGGTTTACCCAGGGCCAGGGCACTGTCCTGTTCACAGGGGTGCTGCTGGGCGCGAGCGGCAGTCTGGACCGGCTGTTTCAACTTGGCGATTCCGCGGCGGACTGCCTGTTTCTGTATTACGAAGCTGCGTTGAGCCGGCTTACATACGGCGTCAATGTGGGCAGTGTGTGGCAGGGCGGGGGCGGGGCCGGTGCGTATAGCCCCGGTGATCCGGTGGCCTGTGCGGTGAGTTGGAACGGAACGCAGATCAGCGTCTCGCTGAATGGCGCGGTGGCACAGGATTTCGCTGTATCCGCGATGCCCACACTGACGGATCTGAATATCGGCCACGGCGCGGGCGCGGATGATGGCACCCAGCTGACGCAGCTGCTGGCAATTTGGCCGCAGGTGGACGCTGACCTGCAGGGTTTGAGCGCCTGGGCGATGTGATTGTCAGCGCTCAGGCAGAGTGAAGGGTTCAGGCGCTGGCTCTGGCGCAGGTGTGGCTGCAGGCTCAGGCGCTGAAGAGGATTGTGCTGTGGTCAGAGGCACATATCGGGGTTGCTGTTGAGTGCTGAGCGCGGCGCGGACTGAAATACCCGGCGCCGGGCAGGGGCTCAGCTGTTGTCCTGGTTCAGCATCGGTTTCAGAACCGACCAGGCCAGACCGGCCCCGATAAGGCCGAGGGCGCTGCTCATCACCCGGTCCACCGCCGATTTGGCACGCAGATAAGCGCCGCGGGACTTTTGGGCGGAAAACAGCAGCGAGATGAAAGAATACCACCAGGCTTCATTGCCCGAGACAATGGCGACAGCGATGACGCTGGTCCAGAGACCGGGATTGGCCGGCAGCAGCGCAAAAAAGATCGAGCCGAAAAAGATCACCACTTTGGGATTGGCCAGCTGGGTCAGGGCGCCGGTGGTAAAGGCGCGGCGCAAGCTGACCGGTTTGCTGCCGTTTTCCGGCAGCTGCGGCGCGTCGGGCGCGTGTTTCCACATTTTATATGCCAGCCAGATCAGATAGCCGGCGCCGGCCAGTTTCAGCGCGCCGTAAGCCCAGGCCGCCTGTTCCAGCACCAGCGCCACCCCGAGGATCGCCGCTGTGGCCCAGATGGCGGTGCCGGCGGCCATGCCAAATGCGGCGGCAATGCCGGCATTCCGCCCCGAGGACAGCGCGAAACGCGACACCACAACAAAGCTCTGGCCCGGCGAAATCACCGCCATCAGTTGAACAAGCGCAAGGGTGGCAAGGGCAAAAAACAGGTCCATTCAGGTCTCCGGGTCAACAAGATTTTCCGCAGGCTAGGGCCTCCGGGCGCAGGGGGCAAGCGCTGTGGACTCAGGCCGCGTGCTGCCGGCCAGGGCGCTGCGGAGCCGGCCGGTTCAGGCCGGGCCAGCCCGGATCAGGTCGCGTCGGGGCGGGTCCAGACTGAGCCTGACCAGGGCCGGTCGGCGCAGATTGGCGCAAAGTTGCGTTCTGGCCTGCGCGCGGGGCAATCAGCACTTGCACAGAAGCGGCGGCGGCCATACAAGGTCGGCTGAAGAATTTTGCCGCGCCCGCGTGGCGCTTTAGCAATGAAAAGAGGACGACATGCAGGTCAACGAGACGCTCAACGAAGGTCTGAAGCGCGGTTATCAGATCACCGTCACCGCCGCCGAACTGGACGCCAAAGTCAGCGAAAAACTGGTTGAAGCGCAGCCAGGAGTTGAAATGAAGGGCTTCCGCAAAGGCAAAGTGCCGATGGCACTGCTGAAAAAGCAGTTTGGCGAACGTCTTTTGGGCGAATCGATGCAGGAAGTCATCGACGGCGCGATGAACGAGCATTTTGAAAAATCCGGCGACCGCCCTGCGATGCAGCCTGATGTGAAAATGACCAATGACGACTGGAAAGAGGGCGACGACGTTGTTGTCTCTATGGCTTACGAAGCTCTGCCCGAGATTCCTGAAGCCGACCTGTCCACCGTTTCGCTGGAAAAACTGGTTGTAAAAGCGGCTGATGCTGACGTTGAAGAAGCGCTGGGCAACATCGCTGACACTGCAAAAAGCTTTGCAGACCGCGACGAAGGTGTCGCTTCTGAAGATGGCGATCAGGTTACTATCGATTTCCTCGGCAAGGTTGACGATGTGGCGTTTGAAGGCGGCAAAGGCGAGGACTACCCGCTGGTGCTGGGCTCCAACTCCTTTATCCCCGGGTTTGAAGCACAGCTGGTTGGCGCCAAAGTCGGCGACGATGTTGAAGTCAAAGTGACCTTCCCTGAAGAGTATGGCGCCGACAACCTGGCCGGCAAAGACGCCGTATTCTCCTGCACCATCAAAGCGGTTGCCGCCCCTGCTGCGGCTGAGATCGATGATGAGCTGGCGAAAAAATTCGGCGCTGAAGATCTGGCCGGTCTGCGGGTTCAGATTTCTGAGCGTCTGGAAGCTGAATATGCCGGTGCGTCGCGCGCTATCATGAAACGCGCCCTGCTGGACGCGCTCGATGATGTGGTGAAGTTTGAGCTGCCTCCGTCGCTGGTGGAAGCCGAAGCCAACCAGATCGCCCATCAGCTGTGGCACGAAGAAAACCCGGAAGTTGAAGGCCATGATCACCCCGAGATCACAGCCACCGACGAGCACAACACCCTGGCTGAGCGCCGCGTGCGTCTGGGCCTGCTGCTGGCTGAAATCGGTCGCAAAGCCGAAGTGGAAGTTACTGACGCTGAGATGACTCAGGCCGTGATGAACCAGGCACGTCAGTACCCCGGTAAAGAGCGTGAGTTCTTTGAATTCGTTCAGAAAAACCCACAGATGCGTCAGCAGCTGCAGGCGCCTCTGTTTGAAGACAAAGTGGTCGATCACATCTTTGGTCTGATCACCATTGCTGAAAAAGAAATCGGCAAAGACGATCTGCAGAAAGCGGTTGAAGCGCTCGACGAAGAGTAAGCTTTGTCTTAGCGATGCAAAATTCGGGGCTGCCTTCGGGCGGCCCCTTTTTTATGGGAAATGATTTGATGAAAACGCTTTTGAAAGTGGCTCTGCTGCTGCCGGCCCTGTTCGTGCCACTGCCGGTCCTTGCCGCCGCGGATGTCCGCGCAAATGCCGCCGCAGATACCAGGGCGGACGCGGCGGCGGAACCTGCTTTGGATCTGTCGGCCGGTGCCCGCGCCAGCCTCGCGGACAGTATCGTTGAGGCAGTCGCGCTCAGCACCGGCAACCGGCGCAGCGGGGCCCGGATTGAGGGCTGCGAGGTCACCACCTGGGTGGAAAGCGATGAGGGCGGATTGGGCTGGCTGCTCTATTCACAATCGGTGTTTGATCTGGCGCAGGTGGACGTGGTTGCACAGAGCACAGGCGGGGACACGCGCGCAGCGCAGTATTACATATTTGGGGCCGGCATGGGCATCATCAGCTTGCGCGCCACCGCACCCTATAAAATTGCTCAGGAGGTGGCGGATTTCGGAGTGCAGCCCGAAGGCGCGCGCACATCAAAGCGGGTGCCGGAGGCGGCGGGTGGTCCGGGCTATTATTTCACCCAAACCAAAGAGTTGATGCTGGTGCTGGACGGGATTGAAGATGCGGCCCAGCCCCGGCGTTTTGCCGAGGGGCTGCGCACCTACAAAGACGCGTTTTGTCCGCCTGCATAAGTGATGGGCTGCGCGTTGATGGCGGCGTTGCTGCCGGAAGTGGTGGCAATGCGCCTGCACCGATGATTTAGTCGGCTGAAGATTTTTTATAATTTTCAGAGCGGGAATATTGGCGTGGCGCGATTTGGTCGGAAAAGAATGTTTCGGATATTGGCGGCGCTGGTGGTGTTCATCTGGGCCGACAACGCGGCCGTGTACCTGGCCGACAAAATCATCATGAACCGGGATGCAGATTTTGAGCGGCGCTTTGATTTCGACCGTCTGGACTGGTCAAGAGGCCGCAACCTCGACTGTGAATTCAGGCGGATATTTATCCTGTACCGGTACCAGACCTGCTTTGTGTCAACTCTCGGAGAAAAAGTTTCTGCGATTTCGGAGACACGTTATTATTACCACCGGCCAATTGCCCTGACGAACCCTGCACGGATTATTATTTCGGCGCTTTCGCCGTCAAAACTGTTTTTCTCATTGGATTACTATTTTTCGGAACCCGCGCAGGGACGGGTGCTGCGGAGAATTCGATATGACGGATCAATAAAGGAATATTAGTGCTGCACTGATCGCGCGACCGGAGCTCTTCAGGGGGCAGAGGCTTCGTTGCGAGGACGGTTGATGTAAGCCGGACCCGGGCACCAGGTTGTAAAAACACAAAAAGCCGCGCTGGGGTCAGCGCGGCTTTCTGAATATCTTGGCGGAGAAGATTACTCTTCTTCTTCCTCAGATGCAGCAGGCGCTGCTTCGTCGTCACCGAAATCTTCAGACGCGGCGGAACCGATATCGTCGAACAGTTCGGCGATTTCGAATTCTGCTTCGGCTTCAGCTTCAGCGGCCAGTTCCTGGATCGATTTACCGGAAGCCTGCAGTTCTGCTTCTTCAGTGGAGCGTGCAACGTTGAGTTCAATCTCAACGATGACTTCCGGGTGAAGAACAACAGAAACAGCGTGCAGACCGAGGTATTTGATCGGAGCTGTGAGCACGACCTGTTTGCGGTCAACGGTGAAACCACCGTCGGTTGCGACTTCGGATGCGTCACGCGGGGTGACGGAACCGTAGAGCGAACCGGCGTCAGAAGCGGAGCGGATCACGATGAACTGCTGGCCAGCCAGCTTTTCAGCGAAGGCTTCGGCTTCTGTTTTGGTTTCGAGGTTGTTTGCTTCCAGCTGGGCTTTCTGTGCTTCAAACGCAGCAACGTTGGCCTGGGAGGCCCGCAGTGCTTTGCGCTGAGGCAACAGGAAGTTACGTGCGTAGCCGTCCTTAACAGAAACGACTTCGCCCATCTGACCCAGTTTGGCCACACGTTCGAGAAGGATTACTTGCATTGTGCTTTCTCCTTACTTGACGGCGTAGGGAAGCAGGGCGAGGAAACGTGCGCGTTTGATCGCACGGGCCAGCTCGCGCTGTTTCTTGGCCGAAACGGCGGTGATACGGGACGGCACGATTTTGCCACGCTCAGAGATGTAGCGCTGCAGAAGACGTGTGTCTTTGTAGTCGATCGCAGGAGCATTGTCGCCCGAGAACGGGCATACTTTACGACGACGGAAAAACGGTTTGGCTGCCATGGTTATGGTCCTTTCCTGAATTCGCGCTTAGCGGCGCTCGCGACGGGAGTCGCGTTCGTCACGTTTCTGCATCTGGACCGAAGGTCCTTCGGAATGTTCGTCGACCTTGATGGTCAGAACGCGCATTACGTCGTCATGCAGGCGCATCAGGCGTTCCATTTCCTGAACGGCGCCGGAAGGGGCATCCGATTTCAGGAAGGCATA
Source organism: Candidatus Halocynthiibacter alkanivorans (assembly GCF_003333265.1). Taxonomy (GTDB): domain Bacteria; phylum Pseudomonadota; class Alphaproteobacteria; order Rhodobacterales; family Rhodobacteraceae; genus Halocyntiibacter_A; species Halocyntiibacter_A alkanivorans. The sequence continues at coordinate 13,389 of NZ_QOLB01000115.1, read as the reverse complement.
GTGGCCTTTGCGGTTTTTGTTGATCTTGTACGCCATTGTCTTGACGCCCCAGTATTCACTGTCGACGAGGTTCCCGCCGTTGTCAGCCAATACGGTGCCGAAGTGTTCGACAAGGCTCTCCGCTTGCGCATTGGACAAGTCCTGGCGCGCAATGAAGACATGCTCATAAAGCGGCATGTGAGCTCCAATTTGGTTCGAGCGCATTTCATAGGGCTTCGGGTCACTGTGCCTTCTGCGACCCGCCCACGAGAGACTGCGCTGTTAAGTGAAATGCAGAAGGTCGTGCGCGTATAGACGCATTCCGGGCGGCTTGCAAGCCTGCAAATACGGGCGCGGCGGGTGTGGGGAAGGGGGCAGTCCGGGCCTTTGCGAAGGTTTGTAGCGACGGGCGTGGAAGATTGCAAACCCGGGTCTCAAAATGGGTCCGGCAGGGCCACAATTGCGCCCTGGTCGGCGACAAGACTGGTTAACGAGCGGTTAACAATAAAAACAGGTGACGCCATGAATGCGATTGCAAATATCACGCAGGACTATGTTGAGGTCACGGTGCCGGACTGGCGCACGGGCAAGGTTCATATTGAGCGCACCGGCTGGGGGTACATCCTCAGCCGCAGGGATGGCTGGCGCAAACTGGCGGTCGGAGCAGAACTGGTCGCCGCTTTTACAGGCATGACACTGATGGCGTCGGCGCTGGCCACAGCGGTGCTGGCAGCGATTGCGCTGCAGGTGGCGCTGTTGCCATTGCAGTTGGCGGTGGCGGTGGTCTTTGCGGCGACCGGCTGGATTCTGTGGAACTATGCCCGGCGCGGCTTGTTGTTTGAAGCGCAGATCGACACCAACCGCAGTGAACTGCGCACGGTGCTGCGCAACCGGCGTGGCCAGGCCTGGCTGATGGAGCGGCTGGCGTTCAAAGATGTGGGCAGTGCGTTTTTGCACCGTGCCGCCACGCCGATGGCGCCGTCGCGGCTTTATGTGCGCTACCGGGACAGCCATAAGGTGGTGGAGATCGCCGAGGGGCGGGAAGAGGAATTGATGCGGCTGCATAAGATGCTGTGCCGGGAAATACATCCGCGTCAGCGCGGCCGCCGGAATGTACCGCTGCGCAGCCTGCTCGCGGGTTAGGTGCGGGGCGTACATGAGGGGGATATCGCGGTCGGTGTCGTCCAGCCACCGGCCGCGATGTTTTGGCTGCGGAGATTGTCCTCGCGGGAATGTTAGTGCGCTGGCGCACAAAGTTTGTGTTTCTGTAGAGAATTGAGCGAAGGCAGGTCCCAGGGCATGTCATAGCGCAATGAAAATTTCCCTGGAGAGATCTGACGTGAAAAATATTCTGTCTGCCGCCGTGCTTGGTTTCGGCCTGCTGTCTGCCCCCGCTTTTGCCGCGCCTGAAGCATATGTGCTTCAGGCGTCCCACAGTCAGGTGGTGTTCAGCTACAACCACCTCGGGTTTTCCACCACAACCGGTATGTTCTCCGGTTTTGAGGGGGAAATCATGTTTGATCAGGAAGACCCTGCCAACTCGTCCGTTTCTGTGTCGATGCCGGTGAAGTCGATGTACACGGGCTGGGAAGCGCGGTTTCAGCATTTTATGTCTGATGCATTTTTTGATGCCAAAGACGGCGACATGATTACTTTTAATTCGACCAGCATTGAGGTGACGGGTGAAAACACAGCCAATATCACCGGCGATCTGAGCATCAACGGCGTCACCAAATCTGTGGTGCTGGATGCGAAGCTGAACCAGGTGATGGATGAGCATCCGATGGAGAAAAAACCATGGGCTGGTTTTGATGCCTCGGTGACGCTGCTGCGGTCGGACTACAACCTTGGGGCTTTTGTGCCTTTCGTGGGCGATGAGATCAGCGTGAATATTTCGCTCGAAGCGATGAAAGCTGAATAATCAACTTTGCGTATTGAGTAACGAGTTGTGGGGCCACCGGGAGACCGGTGGCCCTTTTTGTCGGGCGGTGGTCAGGGCTTTGCGTCGGGCAGCGCCCGTGCCGGTGGCTCGTTGAAAAGGACATGTGAGGCTGGGCAGGCGGTGGTTCAGTTGTGGCTGTAAACACATTCTGCACAACGCGTGGTTGCGCCGTTTCGGGTTCCAGTATTTGGAACTCCTTCTACGCGTAATTATCTGTTTGTATTTGTTAAATTCCAATGTAATCGTTTTCATTCTGGTGGGGCCATTTGTCCGGTAACACACCTGAAAAATTAATGAGGATGATAGTTTGAAAATTTTTCTTTTGGCTTCTGCGAGCCTGGTTTCGCTGTGCGGCTGTGACGATCTTTCGATGGACGATTTTGCAAGGGCGTTGGATGAAAGCGTGAACAGCAGTTCGTCCAGCTCTTACAGCAGCAACAGCTATGGGTCATCTGGGTACAGCTCGTCCAGCTATTCGACCCCCAGCTACACGGCGTCCGGGTATAGCTCCGGGGGCTCCAATCGCCCTGCCAGAACGACCCGTTCGGGTTCATCGTCCCGCTCATCGTCCGGCAGTTCCTCCGGCAGGGACTTTCACCTGACGGAAATCTACGGGTGTACTGATGGCTATATGAAAGCCAATGATGGTGATCCGTCCCACTGCGTGCCGGTCCCAACAAGCACCTGGAAGCCTCCGGTGCGGACTGCGCCGGCGCGCAGTGCACCTGTTACTCCGTATGTGTGCAACGCCAAGCCTGGTTACTCCTGCGCTGTCGATCGGTAGCGTCCTGGTCCTAGTTGCGGGTCGCGGTCAGGGTGATGCTCAGCGGCACTTCAAAACCCAGTGTTTTCGGGTCTGAGGTGCTGTCGCCAATGGCAAAGGCGCGGCGGTCCAGTGTGGTGCTTCCCGACATTGTGGCGCTGTCGCCGTCAATTTCCAGCGTGAAGGGCAGGATCAGCGGCAGTTCGGTGCCTTTAAGGGTGAGCTTGCCGTTGGCCACGTAAGCCTCGCCTTCGCGCAGAATATCGGCGGTGAATGTCGCGGTCGGAAAGACGGCTGTGTCGAAATAGTCAGGTTTTGCGGCCTCGGAACTGATTGAACCCAGCGTGAGCGACGCGATGGAGATATCGACGGTGACATCGCCGGCGCGGCCGCTGCTGATGGTCTCGTCAAAATTGATCGCCGCGGTCCAGGTGTTGAAGGTGCCTTCGACATCGCTGCCCAGCTGGGCCACAGAGATGCCAAGCTGGCCTTCGGTGACGCTCCAGCCACCGGGGGCCCGTTCTGTCAGGGCGGTTTCGGACGCGCTGTCGCTTTCGGTTGTTTTTGCCAGCGGATAACCCATCTGTGCGCCGCCGATCAGCACCACAGCCCAGACCGCAAGCGCGGCGAGCAACGGGGCGCGCATATGCGGCTGCGCAATGAGCGCCGGCAGTTTGGTGCGGCCCGACAGCATCCGGCGCAAAATAGCGTCGCGGTCAATTACATGGTGTTTCAGAGCGCCGGCGATATGGGCGCCAAGGGCCAGCACCAGGGTGACAACAAACAACAGATGCAGGTTGGCAAACACCTGGGAGAAGGCTTCGTCTTCGGGCACGAAGGGCAGGGTGTCGCCAAAGGGCCACCACAGCGGCGCGAAGCCGGCGGCAGAAGCGTGGCGGATCCATCCGGTCACCGGCACCAGCAGGATAGAGCCGTAAAGCAACCAGTGCACCGCTTCAGCGGCAAAGGTTTCCAGCTTGCGCTCCGGATGCAGGCCGGCGGGCTTTTTCTGGCTCAGCGCCCAGAGGATGCGGGCCAGTGCAACAAAGACCAGCGCGATGCCGATGGATTTATGCGCCGAAAACACCTTTACGGTGAAGGCAAGTTCGGCGGCGGTGTCATAGGGCAGCCGCACGGCAATGAAACCCAGCGGAATTTGAGTGAGGATCAGCAGCGCGGTGAGCCAGTGAAAGCTGCGGGCGACGGAGCCGTAGGTCTGGGTGCTGTTTTGGGCGGGCATCGGGCATTCCAGTGTTGGGAGGGCAAAAGCAGGTTGGTGGTCTTCTAACACCGGATTGCCAGAGATGGGATCTGCCCCAACGCACAGAACCTGTTGAATTCTGCGCCGGGGCGGGATGAACTTTACGCCGGGTCGTGTGCAGGGTAGACCGGGTAGAACAGAATTCAGGAGGGGCCAGATGACCCGTGCTTTCGTATTTCCCGGTCAGGGCGCACAGACAATTGGAATGGGGCGCGCCCTGGTGGAGGCCTATCCCGACGCCAAGGCAGTGTTTGACGAGGTGGATGAGGCGCTGGGCGAAAGCTTGTCGACGCTGATCTGGGAGGGCGATCAGGACGAGTTGACCCTGACGCAGAACGCGCAGCCGGCGCTGATGGCCACCTCACTGGCAACCTTGCGGGCGCTGCAGGCCGAAGGGGTGGCGCTTGACACTGCCTCTTATGTCGCCGGTCATTCGCTGGGGGAATATTCGGCGCTGGCGGCGGCAGGCGCGATGTCCGTTGGTGATACCGCGAAACTGTTGCGCGCCCGCGGTCTGGCGATGCAGGCGGCGGTGCCGGTTGGCGTTGGTGCCATGGCGGCGCTGCTGGGACTGGGCTTTGACGCGGCGGTGCAGATCGCGCTGGACGCCAGCCATGATCAGGTCTGTCAGGCGGCCAATGACAATGATCCGGGCCAGGTTGTGGTCTCGGGCCACAAAGAAGCGGTGGAGCGCGCGGTTGAGATCGCCAAGTCACGGGGCGCCAAGCGGGCGGTGATCCTGCCGGTCTCGGCGCCGTTCCATTGTTCGCTGATGCAGCCGGCAGCGGAAGTGATGGCGCAGGAGCTGGCCAGCGTTGAGATGAACCGCCCAGCGATGCCTCTGGTGGCCAATGTGCTGGCGCATGACGTGTCGGATCCGGCGACGATCCGCTCTCTGCTGGTGGAGCAGGTGACCAGTTCGGTGCGCTGGCGCGAATCTGTGGCCTGGATGGGCGAGCAGGGCGTGACGGAAATCTGGGAAATCGGCGCCGGTAAAGCGCTGTCGGGCATGGTGCGCCGCATCAACAAAGCGATTGCCACCAAAGCGATCAGCAGCCCGGATGACGTAAAAGCGGCGGCGGCTTCGCTGCTGGCGTAAGGGCTGCAGGGGCGGGGAGACGGGCCGGGGCGTATCGTGCCTGCCGGGCGCGCAGCCTGGCCCCGCCGCATACAAAATATATAAGACAGCCCGGCCATCTGGCGACTGGTGCCGGGCGGCACAGGATTGAGGAGACAAAGAATGTTTGATCTGACAGGAAAAAATGCCCTGGTTACCGGTGCGTCCGGCGGTATTGGTGGCGGCATTGCCAAAGCCTTGCATGCGGCAGGTGCGACCGTGGCGCTGTCGGGCACCCGTGTGGAGCCCCTGGAAGCGCTGGCCGCGGAGCTCGGCGAGCGCGCCCATGTGCTGCCCTGCAACCTGGGCGACGCGGAGGCGGTGAAAGCCCTGCCCAAAGACGCGGCTGCGGCGATGGGTTCGGTGGATATTCTGGTCAACAATGCCGGCATCACCCGTGACAATCTGTTTATGCGCATGTCCGATGATGAATGGGCCCAGGTATTAGAGATCAACCTGACCTCGACCATGCGCCTCTGCCGGGGCGCGATCCGCGGCATGATGAAAGCGCGCTGGGGCCGCATCATCAATATTTCTTCCATCGTCGGTGCCACCGGCAATCCGGGCCAGGCCAACTATGCCGCCGCCAAAGCCGGTATGGTGGGCATGTCCAAATCGCTGGCCTATGAAGTGGCGAGCCGGGGCATCACCGTGAACTGTGTGGCGCCGGGCTTCATTGCCACCGCAATGACCGACAAGCTGACCGATGATCAGAAATCGGGCATCCTGACGCAAATCCCGGCAGCGCGCATGGGGTCACCGGAGGAAATCGCTTCTGCGGTACTGTATCTTGCCTCGGCAGAAGCCGGCTATACCACCGGTACCACTTTGCACGTGAATGGTGGCATGGCGATGCTGTAGGCAGGCTGTTTGCCGCTTATCTGCGGTGGCGGGGTTGAATTATTCCGCCGCACACCAGATGTTTGCAGCATTATTTTCTTGTCGCCGGGCAGAGTTTTATCTGATTTACTTTCGGTGACAAATCGTTTGCCAGGTGACGAGAGTATGTTATAGGCGGCGGCGAAACACGGCTTTGCAGATCTGCAGAGTCGCGACTTTGCTTCCTTGAAGCCTGGTCAAATGGCTCTGAGCCAGTTTAAATGAGCGGCCCGAGGGCCAGAACAAAAAAACGGGCATCGGGCCCAATGAATGTGAGGATTTATCATGAGCGACATCGCAGTTCGCGTTAAAAAGATCGTTGTCGAGCACCTGAGCGTGGAAGAAGACAAGGTTACTGAAACCGCGTCTTTCATCGACGATCTGGGCGCAGACAGCCTCGACACAGTTGAGCTGGTTATGGCGTTTGAAGAAGAGTTCGGCATCGAAATCCCGGACGACGCTGCTGAAGGCATCGAGACTTTTGGCGACGCTGTGAAGTTCATCACTGGCGCTTCCTGAGTTTTCCACCGATCTGATCGGCATGAACGGCACCCCTTGCGGGTGCCGTTTTTTGTGTTGTGAGTGTCTTTGACAAGCGATCCCGTGGAGGGAACATGATGTGGTATGAAGGCTGAGAGAGAGCAGCTGCGTACTATGTTTGTCCGAAACCGCAAAGCGCGGTGACGGGCCTGTCAGAGGAAATTGATATGATTGTTATCCCTACTATAGAGTTGCAGAAGGGCCACTGTGTGACACTGAACCGGGGCCGGCTTGACGAGCCGGAGCTCTGGCATGTGGACCCGGTGCAGCGCGCGGTGGAATTTGCCGCCGCCGGTGCCGAATGGCTGCATCTCACCGATCTTGATGCTGCTTCGGGGGACGGCAGCAACGAAGCCATCATTGAGGAAATCATCCTGAAAGTCGGTATTCCGTGCCAGCTGGCCGGGGGCTACCGCACGCTGGATCACGTTGCCGCCGGGCTCGACAAAGGCGCCGGGCGCATTGTTATCGGCTCCGCTGCGGTACGGGACCCGGATTTTGTCAAGGAAGCCGCAAAGCTGCATCCGGACCAGATTGTGCTGTCGATCGATGTCTATCAGGGCCATGTGGTTGTGAACGGCTGGCGCGATGCCACCGTGTTTGAACCGGTGAATTTCGCCCGCGAATTTGAGGGTGCACCCCTGGCGGCCATCGTGGTGACTGACATTGATGCCTATGCCGGTGATTCTGACGGCTCAGTGGGGCTGATCTCTATGGTGGCCGACGCGGTGCGCAGCCCGGTGATTGCCAGCGGTATTGTGCGGTCTCTGGATGATATTTCGCGGTTGAAATATGTGCGCAATATTGCCGGGGCCCTGGTGGGGCACGCCCTGTTCAGCAAGATGTTTGAGCTGGAAGAGGCCATAGCGATCGCTCGCAGGGACCCGGAGGAGCGCTGGCCGACCTGATCTGACAGTGTTGGTTTTCTAAATTTTCAACGTGGCTGCGGGGGTGGATGCCCCGCAGACGGGTGGCGGACATTAGCAGTCGGCGGTATGATCCGTGCGCCGGGCTCAGCCCGCTGTCGGTGCCATCCCGGGCGGGCGGCCCCGCTCGCTTCGGCTGCCGCGGCCACTGCTGGCGGCCCGGCGTGCGGCGGATTGCGCGGCACTGGACAGGCTTTCGGGTGGTTCATCGCGGGCGGCGATCAGGCGCTGGGTCTCTTCAACCGTCAGCGGCCTGTCAAAGCGCACTCCGGAAAAATGTTCGTTGGACCACAGCACGGTGGCGTTGCGGCTGATGCCGCACGAGTTCAACGTGATCTTTGTCTCGGCTTTGGGTGGCCAGCTGGCACCGACTTTGGCGCTGTTCTGGGAAATGTCGACAATATAACCATCCTGGGGCACGATCCCGTCGTCGAGATTGCAGCGCGCGGCACAGGTGTAGCGCATGGCGCGCTGTTTCAGCACTTTGGCGCGCATCTGCAGCCAGGTGAGCGAGGCAATGACGAAGGTCAGGGATCCGAGGATAAACGCAATGTCACCGGCCGGTGTTGTGTTCACCGGGGCGACATAATTGCTGCTGGGCCTCTCGGACTGAGCGCTGATGGTTTCGCGAAAATTGTTCAGACTTTCCACTGCCTTGTCGAGCAGGCTCTGATCCAGCGGGCCATTGAGAAAGTCGGTGGCGTCGGGGTTGCAACGGGTGGCGGTGAAATAGGTCGTCAGACCGTCGCCCTGGCGCAGGAAACGCGGATCGCGCACCATTTCAAGGGCCTTGTCTTCCCAGCCTCCAACGCGCAGTTTTACCAGCCATTGCCGGGCTTTGACATAATCTTCGAGGGCCTGGCCATTGCCGCCAAGCGCCGCCTCCTGGATTTGCAGCGTGACACGGCGGGGCTCGTAACGTTGCACAACGATGCGCAGGTTGGTGCCGGTCATATCCTCATCCGGACCGCCGGCGGCGGCCGCATATGCGGCGGAGCGCGTTTCGAGGTTCAAAAGCCAGGTCTCCAGATCGCAGGAGACCTGGGCCATTGCGACAGAGCTGGTCATCAGCCAGAGGCACAGTGTCAGAAATATTTTATGGAGTTTGGAATCGGGCATCAAATTATCCTGAGCGCGCGGGCCATCATATTGCATCAGGAAGTTGAAGAAACAGTTTAAATGCGCGGCGCTTACCGGGGAAAAATGCCCATAGCGGCGCCATTGCCCCGGGTTACCCTTTTATCAGGGCGCAAGGACGTGTACTCAGGGCAGGATACGCCAAATAAGAAGAGGGCATCGAGATGCGTCGAGTGGTTATTACTGGCCTTGGAATGGTTTCCCCGCTGGCTTGTGGGGTGGAAGAAACTTGGGAACGTCTGTTGGACGGCCAGTCGGCATCGCGGCCGATTGAGGGCTTTGATGCCAGCCATCTGCAGACGACCTATGCCTGTGAAGTTCCGCGTGGTGACGGCAGCAACGGCACCTTCAATCCGGACGACTGGATGGCGAAAAAAGATCAGCGCAAAGTTGGCACGTTCATTCTCTTTGCGGTGGCCGCAGCTGAGCAGGCGGTGACCGACGCCAACTGGAAGCCTGAGGGCGAAGAAGACCGCATCCGCACCGGTGTTCTGATCGGCTCGGGCATTGGCGGGCTGAACTCGATCGCTGAGACCGCGATCACCCTGCGTGACAAAGGTCCGCGGCGGGTGTCGCCGTTCTTTGTGCCCGGGGCGCTGATCAATCTGACCTCGGGTCAGGTTTCGATCAAATACGGCTTTAAAGGTCCGAACCATTCGGTGGTCACGGCTTGTTCTACCGGTGCGCACGCGATTGGCGATGCGGCCCGGTTGATCATGTGGGATGATGCCGATGTGATGATTGCCGGCGGTGCGGAAAGCCCGATCGGCGAGATCGGTATTGCCGGGTTTAACGCGTGTAAAGCGCTGTCGACCAAATGCGGTGACGATCCTGCCAAAGCCTCGCGCCCCTATGATGCGGACCGCGACGGGTTTGTCATGGGAGAGGGCGCCGGCATTGTGGTGCTGGAAGAATACGAGCACGCCAAAGCGCGTGGTGCCAAAATTTATGCCGAAGTGGTGGGCTATGGTCTGTCCGGCGATGCCTATCACATCACCGCACCGGCTCCCGATGGCGACGGCGGCTTCCGTGCCATGCAATCGGCGATCAAACGTGCCGACCTGGAGCCGTCCGACATTGATTATATCAACGCACATGGCACCTCGACCATGGCCGACACCATTGAGCTGGGTGCGGTCGAGCGGTTGATGGGCGATGCTTGTGACACCGCCACTATGTCTTCGACCAAATCCTCGATTGGTCACCTGTTGGGGGCTGCGGGCGCGGTGGAAGCGATCTTTGGTGCGCTGGCGATCCGCGATCAGGTGGCACCACCCACCATCAACCTCGACAATCCGGCGGTGGACACCCGGCTTGATCTGGCGCCCAACAAAAAAGTTGAGCGCAAGATCGATGTGGTGCTGTCCAACAGCTTTGGCTTTGGTGGCACCAATGCCTCGCTGGTGCTGAAGCGGGTTACCGACTGATGTGGCGATCTGTGGCCTCGAATGCGCTGACGCTGTTCATTGCGCTGCTTGTTGCGGTGGCCGGAGTGATCGGCTGGGGCAAGGCGCAATTTTCCAGCCCTGGTCCGCTGGCGGAGGCGATCTGTCTGCGGGTGCAGCCGGGTTCCAATATGCGGCGGGTCTCGGAAGACCTGGACGCTGAGGGCGCGCTTTCCAGCGCGGCGATCTTCCGCATCGGGGTGCAGTATTCCGACAAAGCCGGCTTGCTGAAAGCCGGGGCCTTTCTGGTGCCGGCCTCTGCCTCAATGGTGGAGATCAGCGAGATCGTAACCCGGGGCGGTGCGTCATCCTGTGGCACTGAGGTGGTCTATCGCATCGGCGTCAGCCAGGCGCAGATGCTGGTGCGCGAGCTGGATCCGGCCAGCCAAGCCTATCAGACCGTGGCGGATTTCCGTCCCGGCGCTGAAGGCGTGGTGATCCCGGCAGAATATGTGCGCGTGCGGGGGCAGAGCGACACCCGCTACCGCATTGCGCTGGCGGAAGGCGCGACCTCGTGGCAGATTCTGGACGCGTTGAAAGCAGTGGACTTCCTTGAAGGCGAGGCGCCAGCTTTGCCGGCAGAGGGCTCATTGGCACCGGACAGCTATGAAGTGCGCGCCGGCAGTGATCTGGGCGCGGTGATTGAGCGCATGCAGCAGGCTCAGGTCGGGCGTCTGGCGGAAGCCTGGGAGGCCCGTGCCAAAGACCTGCCGCTCAAATCTCCGGAAGAGGCGCTGATCCTCGCCTCGATCATCGAAAAAGAAACCGGAGTGCGCAGCGAACGCGCCCAGGTGGCGTCGGTGTTTATCAACCGGTTGAACCGGGGCATGCGGCTGCAAACCGACCCGACGGTGATTTACGGGGTAACAAACGGCATCGGCGTGCTGGGGCGTGGCTTGCGTCAGAGCGAGCTGCGGCGCAAAACCCCTTTTAACACCTATGTCATCGACGGCTTGCCACCGACACCGATTGCCAACCCGGGTGTGGCAGCCATTCAGGCGGCGCTGAACCCGGCCAGCACCGACTATCTGTTTTTTGTTGCCGATGGCAGCGGTGGCCATGCCTTTGCGGTCACGCTGCGGGAACACAACAGAAATGTTGCGAACTGGCGTAAGATCGAAGCCGGGCGCGCCAACCAGTAGCCTTTGATCTGATTGCAGAAACTGAAAAACGCCATCCTGGTTGGGGTGGCGTTTTTTATGGGCGGTTCATTGCTGCGAACTTGTCAGTAACTTGTTGTTATTGTTAAATTATTTGACAATCGTTACGGGCCAGGGTATAGATATTGCAGGCTGGGAAAACCAGGAAGGCGGCGCAGAGAAATCTGGCGCCGCTTTTTGGTTTGCTCGTGCAATTAGCATGAGAGGCAGGCGACATATGACATTGATCACGCCCCTGGGGGGGGAAGAGGCGCCGGAGTTGCTGCTGGAGGCAACACGGCAACATCTGGACCGTGCCATCCGCGCGTTTCAGCACATTACAGCACAGGTTGAAGCCGGGCATCTGGTGCCCTCTGCCGAGGCCCGCAAGGTGATTGCGGATCTGCAGAATGCGACGCAGACCGCATTTGACGAAAGGAAGCGACTTGAAGAGCAGCTTCGAAAACAAGCCGGTGTCGTTCACGACTACGCGCTCGACTTTGATCAGGCGCGAGACGAGGTCCGGCGCCGCCTGGCTCGCCTCGCAGCCTGCTGAGGTCCAGGAGGAATTCCTCAATGATCTCAGTGAAGGCGCGTTGCTGGCGCTGCCGTATCTGTTTGAATTCTGGGCGCTGGATCATCAGATGGCACCCGAGGGCGACTGGCGGACCTGGGTGATTATGGGCGGGCGCGGTGCCGGCAAGACCCGCGCCGGTGCGGAATGGGTGCGCTGCCAGGTCGAAGGCGCGCGCCCTATGGATGCCGGGCTTGCGCGCCGGGTGGCTCTGGTGGGGGAAACCGTGGACCAGGCGCGCGAGGTGATGGTGTTTGGCGACAGTGGTATTCTGGCCTGTTCGCCGCCGGACCGCAGGCCAGTGTGGAACGCCGGGCGCAAGCGGCTGTTGTGGCCCAATGGCGCGGTGGCCCAGGTGTTTTCCGCCCATGATCCGGACTCTCTGCGCGGGCCGCAGTTTGACGCCGCCTGGGTCGATGAGCTGGCCAAGTGGAACAAGCCACGCGACGCCTGGGACATGTTGCAGTTTGCGCTGCGCCTTGGGGACAATCCGCGCCAGGTGGTGACAACAACGCCGCGCAACCTGGCAGTGTTGAAAGAAATTCTGCACAGCGCCTCGACGGTGGTGACACAAGCGCCGACGGAGGCCAACCGGGCCAATCTGGCCGCGAGCTTTCTGGCCGAGGTGCGGGCGCGCTATGAGGGCAGCCGGCTGGGGCGTCAGGAGCTGGACGGGGAGTTGCTGGAAGATACCGAGGGTACCTTGTGGCCAGGCGCGGTGTTTGATCGCTGCCGTCATCAGGGGGACATGCCCGATTTCAGCCGGGTGGTGGTGGCGGTGGACCCGCCGGTCACCGGCCATGAGGGATCAGATGAGTGCGGCATCGTCGTGGTGGGCGCCGTGCTGGACGGAGATATGGCGGACTGGCACGCGGTGGTGCTGGCGGATCGCAGCGTGCAGGGGCACACCCCACTGGGCTGGGCCCGGGCGGCGGTGGATGCGGCCCGGGAATTTGACGCCGATAGCCTGGTGGCTGAAGTCAACCAGGGCGGCGATCTGGTCGAGGCGGTGGTGCGCCAGGTCGATGCGCTGGTGCCCTACCGGGCGGTGCGGGCGTCGCGCGGCAAGCTGGCCCGCGCTGAGCCGGTGGCGGCGCTCTATGAACAGGGGCGCATCAGCCATGTGGCCGGGCTGACGGACCTTGAGGACCAGATGGGGCAGATGAGCAACCGGGGTTATCAGGGCAAGGGCAGCCCGGACCGGGTGGATGCGCTGGTCTGGGCCATAACCGAGCTGATGCTGGTGGGCGCTGGGCGGGCGGGGCCGCCAAAGATCCGCACCTTGATGTGACGGGGGTGCCGGGCAGCAGAGTTTCTGGCCTCCGGCGGGGATATTTCAGCCAAAAAGAAATGGCGGAAAACCGTGGCCGCCGCGCGGACCGGAGGCGGGCGCCGCGCCGGCGCCGCGCCAGAACGCGCGTGCCAGAGGCTCAGAGCCTGCGGTGGGGGAATTTCAGCAAAGTTGAGGCTGCCGGGGGCGGCAGCGATGCGCCTGTGGTCAGGTAAAGGGAGAAATGCGGATGGTGTTTGATTTTTTACGTCGCAAGGACGCGGCAGGCGTTATACCAAATCGCCCAGATTCTGACTCGTGTTTTGCGGGTTTCTCTTTGGGTTTGTTTGTGATTCCCTTTTGGAATAATCGACACTCTTTGTGGAGGGGATCATGGTTGGCATTGAGTTACGGGGA
>NZ_QOLB01000153.1 GCF_003333265.1 Candidatus Halocynthiibacter alkanivorans | reverse complement strand
TCGCGGATGCGTGCAAGCTCGACGCGCGGCGCGAAGCGGCCGGTCTGGATCTGTATGATCCCAGCGACGAGCCCGCCCCGGCAGCGCTGGAAGAAGACGCCCGCCGTGCTGAAGAGACGGCACTTGCCGTTGAGGGCATCCGCACCGTGCAATCGGCCTCCGCCGGCTACGGGCGCCGCGCCTTCCATATGGCGGCCAGCAACGGTTTTGAAGGCGGCTACATGCGCAGCGACCGCGCCCTGTCCTGTGTTGCCATTGCCGGCGACGGCAGCAATATGGAGCGCGATTATGCCGGCGAAAGCCGCATTTTCCAGACCGACCTGCCCGATGCGGTCGAGATCGGTCAGCTGGCGGCGGAACGCACGCTTGCCCGGATGGGCGCGCGCAAACCCAAAACCGGATCCTATCCGGTGCTGTTTGACGAACGGGTTTCCTCCAGCCTGATCGGGCATTTGCTTGGCGCCATCAATGGTGCCGCCATTGCCCGCGGTTCTTCCTGGGCTCTGGATGCCAAGGGTACGCTGATGCTGCCAGAATCCCTGTCCGTCATTGAGGATCCCCATCGCCGCCGCGCTTCCGGGTCGCGTTATTTTGACGGCGAAGGCCTGGCCACCGCGCCGCGCGCCATCGTTGAGAACGGCGTATTGAGCGACTGGACCCTGGATCTGGCGACCGCCCGCAAACTGGGACTGAACAGCACTGCAAACGCGTCGCGCGGCACCTCCTCGCCGCCCTCGCCTTCGACCAGCAATATCGCGCTGACCCAGGGCGACAAAAGCCGCGCAGACCTGATCCGCGAGATGGGCACCGGGCTGCTTGTCACCTCGATGATCGGCTCATCAATCAGTGCGACCACCGGCGATTACAGCCGCGGCGCCGCCGGGTTCTGGGTGGAAAACGGCGAGATCACCTATGCGGTCAATGAGTGCACCATCGCCGGAAACCTGCGTGATATGCTGCGGAGCCTGGTGCCCGCCAATGACGCCCGCGCCTACCTGTCCGCGGTGGTGCCTTCGTTGCTCGTTGAGGGGCTGACCCTTGCCGGCGAATAGTGACCTGACCCTTCTGTCTGACGCCGCACGGGCGGCAGGGGACATCGCCAAACCCTACTGGCGTGCCGATCCGCAGACCTGGGACAAAGGCGATGGTGCCGGCCCGGTTTCGGAGGCAGATCTGGCGGTCAACCGCATGCTGCACGCGGAGTTGCAACAGGCGCGGCCGGGTTATGGCTGGTTGTCTGAAGAGAGCGAAGACAGCAGGGAACGGCTTGAGAAGGACAGGGTTTTCATCATTGACCCGATCGACGGCACCCGCGCGTTTCTCAACGGTGACAGCCATTGGTCGCACTCCCTCGCCATTGCGGAACAAGGGCAGGTCATCGCTGCCGCCGTCTACCTGCCGGTGCTCGACAGGCTGTATCTTGCGGCACGCGGGTCAGGCGCGACGCTGAATGGCGAGAAGATATCAGTCTCCGCGCGCCGCGAGATTGACGGCGCCACCGTGCTGGCGGCAAAACGGGTGCTGGAGCCGGCGTTCTGGCCTGGTGGCATCCCGCCGGTAGAGCGCCATTTCCGCCCCTCTCTGGCCTATCGCTTGTCGCTGGTGGCCCAGGGGCGCTTTGACGCCATGCTGGTCATGAGAGACACGTGGGAGTGGGATGTCGCGGCGGGCAGCCTGCTGGTGCAGGAAGCCGGTGGAGAGGTCACCGACAGCCGGGGCAACACGCTACGTTTCAACAACCCGCGCCCGGCGCTGAAGGGCATGATTGCGGCGCCATCTCCGATCCATTCCATTCTCTGCCGTCATCTGCAGCCCACCGCGACAAATCTACGCTGAAGCTGGTGCGTACCCTGTGTTAACTTGACCCCTGGCGTGCGTAGACTAGGGTGCAGCCAACTCAATTGACCCCGGAGCCCCCATGGCACAACGTTTGCATCTCGTATTTGGCGGCGAATTGACCGATCCCAGCCGCAACGCGTTCAAAAACGTCGACGATATCCATGTTGTCGGTATTTTTCCCGATTATGACAGCGCTTACAATGCCTGGAAATCAGAAGCCCAGCGCACGGTCGACAACGCACATATGCGCTATTTTATCGCCCATATTCATCGCCTGCGCGACGAAGCCGCCGCGGCATCACCCACCGAAGAACTGGGAAACTGATCTGAATTATGGGCCGGTCGCTGACGCTATCCCTCTATCTGGCAGCTGCCCGCAGAGGCGACGCCATTGTCAGGCGGCGCCTGCTGCGCCGCGACGGCACGCCGGCCCATGCCCGCCAGAGAATGGGCCAGTCCCCCGGTCCCCGCCCGGAAGGGCCGGTGGTCTGGCTGCATCTGGCCCGACCGGAATTCTTCAGCCATGTGCGCGACCTGCTGCACCGGATGGCAGACCAGAGACCCGAGCTGTGTTTTGTGCTGACCGTGCCGCAGCACAATGCGCAAACCCTTGATCCTGCAGATCTTCCCAATGGCAGCAAGATGATACTGGCGCCCAGCGACACCGGTCGTTCGGTGCGCAATTTCCTCGATCACTGGCGGCCCGAACTTTGCATCTGGGTCGGGCTCGATCTGCGGCCGTTGCTCTGTGTCGAGACGGAGCGGCGTGACATAGCCATGCTGGCGATTGACGGGCCACAGGTGCAGGTCTTGCAGCGGAACTGGCGTTGGTTTCCCGGTCTGACCGGCGCGATCATGTCCCGGTTTTCCCGCACCCTGGTCAAAGATGCTTCTGCCGCCATCCGCCGCCGTAAGCTGGGGGTGCCGCCCCGCAGCATAGAAGAGCTGGGCCAGTTGGAGGAAACCACCCCGGCGCTGCCCTGCAATGAGGCCGAGCGCGATGCGCTGGCCTCAGATATTGCCGCCCGCCCGGTCTGGCTGGCGGCGCAGATTTGCGGCGAAGAGGACGAAATCATCATGCAGGCCCATTGCGCGGCGCTGAAACGGGCGCACCGGCTGCTGCTGATCCTGGTGCCCGATGATCCGGCGCGCGCCAGTGAGATCGCCGGGCGCTATGCGCTGGAAGGTCTGAGCGTGGCAATCCGCTCGGAAGGGCAGGACCCGGGGCCGGAAATACAGGTCTATATCGCTGATTATGAAGACGAAATGGGGCTGTGGTACCGCCTGGCGCCCCTTTCATTTATGGGGCGCTCAATCGGGGCGGGCGGCGGCATTACGCCCAATGATCCCGCTGCGCTGGGATCTGCCATTCTGCACGGGCCGAATGTGCATAATTTCCGCGACGCTTATGCACGGCTGGCGGCGGCGGGTGCGACGATACTGGTGCGCGATGCCGAGCAGTTAAGCGCGGCAATTGAGTTGCTGCAAGCCCCTGACAAACCTGCCGTAATGGCGCATGCGGCCTGGGATATCTCCTCCAGCGCCGCCGAGGTCACCGACCGGTTGATCCAGCTCGGGTTTGAAGCGATCGACTTGCGCGAAGAACGGGGGGTGCTCTGATGCAGCCGCCCCGTTTCTGGCACAATGATCCGGCGCGCCCCGGCTGGAAAGCACGCTTGCTGGCACCCCTGGCAGCGCTCTATGCAAACGCGACAAAACGCCGGTTGATGAAGCCCGGATATAAGGCGCAAGTGCCTGTAATCTGTATCGGAAACATCAATGCGGGCGGCACCGGAAAGACGCCTGCCGCCATCGCTCTGGTGCAGTTTTTGCAGGGCTGGAATCTGTCGGTGCATGTGGTCAGCCGCGGCTATGGCGGCAGCTTGAAAGGGCCGGTTCAGGTGGACGAGAGACGGCACAAAGCGGACCAGACTGGCGATGAACCATTACTGCTGGCGGCGTTTTGCGCGACCTGGGTTTCAAAGGACCGTGCCGCCGGGGTGAAGGCCGCAGAAGCCGCTGGTGCGGAGGTAATTCTGCTCGATGACGGCTTCCAGAACCCCAGCGTAATCAAAGACATATCGGTAATTGTGGTGGACGCCAACCTGGGCTTTGGCAATGGGCGGGTGATGCCTGCGGGGCCTTTGCGCGAACCGGTGGCGACGGGCATGGCGCGGGGCGACCTGGTGCTGTCGATCGGCGGTGATGCGGCGCAGCAGAGGTTCCGGGATCGCTGGGGTGATGCGGTGCCCCTGCCCCATGCATCGGGCGAACTAAAACCGCTTTATACCGGCATGGACTGGCAGGATCTGCCGGTTCTGGCCTTTGCTGGTATCGGCTATCCACAGAAATTTTTTGATACATTAGAACGGCTTGGCGCCGATTTGATCCATGGCGAAGCGCTGGATGATCACCAGCCTCTGACGCCGGCGCTGATGACGCGGCTGGAGGGCGAAGCGCGTCTGCGCGGCGCCCAGATGGTGACCACGGAAAAGGACGCCGTGCGGCTGCCCAAGGCGTTCCGCCTGAAAGTTCTGACCCTGGTGGTGCGGCTTGAGATCGCCGACTGGACCCCGCTGGAAGCCGCGCTGCGCAAAGTGGTGCTTTCGCCACGTTAAGCCCTGCGGGCGCCGGGTTCGCACCTGGTTTACCGCTGCGAACTTATGTGAATTTTGCACATTTCGAGCCTCGGGTTGTGTAAAAGCGGGAACGAAAGGGGACTGTGGCCTTCAAAGCCGGTTCTCAAGCAGAGCGCCGTTCGTTTGGGGCAAGCCCCGGAGCCTCGCATTTCCCCCAAAAAACGCTCAGTCGGACTTATTGCCAACTTTGGCGTGGTCTCCACCAGGGCCTGACGAAGTCCCAAAACGTCCCGGCCCACCAGATGGCAGGCCGGTTATTTTAACGTGTCGCTT
Organism: Candidatus Halocynthiibacter alkanivorans; assembly: GCF_003333265.1. Classification (GTDB taxonomy): domain Bacteria; phylum Pseudomonadota; class Alphaproteobacteria; order Rhodobacterales; family Rhodobacteraceae; genus Halocyntiibacter_A; species Halocyntiibacter_A alkanivorans. The sequence goes on along the minus strand of NZ_QOLB01000153.1, from coordinate 17,750 downwards.
ATTCCGCCAGGCGGGCGTCGAGTTCTGCCGAAAAATCCTCGTAGGAGATGTTGGAGAACTTGGTGCCGTCGATCAGGAAGCTTGGGGTCGAGTTGATGCCGTCGCGCGCGGCGTTGGTTTCATAGAGCGCCACCATGGCCTGAGCTTTGGCGCCGTCCGCCATGCAAACGTCGAGTTCGGCGTCGCTGATGCCGGCGGTTTTGCCGATGCGGCGCAGGTTCTCAACGATGGTGGCGGGCTCATTGCCGCCGGCGATCCATTCTTTTTGATTCTTGTACATCAGGTCAGCGATGCCGAAGTAACGCTCCTGACCGCCGCAGCGCGCCACCATACCGGCCCAGAGGCCAAAACGGTCGAAATAGACTTCGCGGTAGACCAGACGCACTTTGCCGGTGTCGATATATTCAGACTTCAGCTTTGGCAGCACCTGGTCGTGGAAGCGGGCGCAATGGGGGCAGGTGAAAGAGGCATATTCGATGATCTCAACCGGGGCGTCGGCGCTGCCCAGCACCATTTCCAGCACCACAGGTGTGGAGATGCCCGGCCCGGTATCGGTGCCGCCGGCCGTGGTGGTGTCGCTGGCGACGGTGGTCGTCGTCTCAGTGCTGGTGGTGGCCTCAGTGGGCACAGCGGAGCTGTCAGACATGGCGGTGGCCATGCCGCCGTTCAGCGATACAAACAGCGCTGTCACTATTACAAAAACGTTCTTCATCAGGGTTTCCTCTGGTTTTCTTTATTTTTAGTCAGCACGTTTTGTGCCAGCTGTTCCAATGCGGCGCGCAGGTCGTCGTCGCCGACAGGGGCGGCGACATCATGGGCCTGGGCCTGAATTTCGGGATCGGCAGGTTTTTGCGCTTTGGGCGCGGTGGAGAACTGGGCCTGACCTTCGGCAAAACCGGTGGCGGCGGTCTGGGTGATGCGGATATGGCTGATGGCGGCATAGCCGTAACAGGCGTTCACCCGCTCTTTGATCTGGGGCAACTGGGCCTGCAGCATCGGCGCCTGGGCGCCGGTGGTGAGCAGTGTCAGCGTGGCACCAAAGCCGCCGCGCGCATAGCCGATCTTGACCGGACGCGCCACCGCGGCGGTGGCTTCGCCGACGAACTCGGCCCAGTGGGTCAGCAGTCGGGTCTCGGCAAAACCACGGCTTTCGCTGGTCTTGCGGATCTGGCTCTGCAGCAGCGAGGATGTGCGTTCAAACCCCCGCTTGCGCCGGTCCGGGCCGCGCCAGGGCTTTTTCAGTTTGCCGGTCATATAGGGCCTGTATCAGTTTGCTGGCTTATTTTAGGCTGCAACTGCTAAGACACCAGCAGAAACAGATCGGGCGGGATGTAAATATTGCGTGATGTAGAGCAAACGGCGGCATTGCTGGCCTGGTACGACGAACATGCACGCGAAATGCCCTGGCGGGTGGGACCGGATGCGCGCAGAGCGGAGGTGCGGCCGGATCCATACAGGGTATGGTTGTCTGAGGTGATGTTGCAGCAGACCACCGTGGCGGCGGTGCGCGCCTATTTCCTGCGATTCACTCTGCGCTGGCCGACGGTTCAGGATCTGGCGGCGGCACAGGACGCGGATGTGATGGCGGAGTGGGCCGGACTTGGCTATTACGCCCGCGCCCGCAACTTGTTGAAATGCGCCCGTGTTGTGGCGGATGAGCTGGGCGGGGTGTTTCCGCGTGACCAGGCCGGGCTGATGGCTTTGCCGGGCATCGGACCTTATACCTCGGCGGCCATTGCGGCCATTGCTTTTGATCAACCGGCGGTGGTGGTGGATGGCAATGTGGAGCGGGTGATGGCGCGCATATATGCGGTGCAGGCGCCTTTGCCGGGCTCAAAACCCGCGCTGACCGCATTGGCGGCGCGGCTGACCCCTGTGCGGCGCCCCGGTGATTACGCCCAGGCGGTGATGGATCTGGGCGCCACTGTCTGTACGCCAAAGTCGCCCGATTGCGGGGTTTGCCCATGGGCGGCGCCCTGTCAGGCCCGCGCGAAAGGGCTGCAGGCGGAATTGCCGCGCAAGGTGGCGAAAAAACCAAAACCAACGCGGCTGGGATATGCCTATCTGGCGCGACGCAATGATGGCGCCTGGTTGCTTGAACGCCGCCCGGACCGGGGTTTGCTCGGCGGCATGCTGGGCTGGCCTGGTGCAGAATGGGGCGATGTGGCGGTTGAAGCGCCGCCCTTTGCCGCCACCTGGCGCAATATGGGCGAGGTGAAACATACCTTCACCCATTTCCATCTGCAGCTGCAGGTGATGGTGGCGGCGGCGGCCGGGGAAAACCCGCAAACCGGGCATTTTGTGACGCAGGAGCGCTTTGACGCCGGGGATTTACCGACGGTGATGCGTAAAGCATTTGATCTTGCGCATTCCAAAGCCGCAGAGTGGCAGCCAGGGTGATGTGAGCTGAGACAGGTGAGGCCGCTGCGGTGGTGCCGGAGAAGGAATTGAAAATATGACAGATCCCCGCCCCGGCGCCGGTTCAGATACAAATGCAGCGGGTGTTTCGCTCACAGGTGAAGATGCTGTTGCGAGCGATGACCTAAAGGCGGGGCCGTGCGCCGACCTGGACGCACGTCACGCAACATCCACAGACCACGCCACGCACCACTCTGCGGCACCTTCTTTGGGTCCGGCTGCGGCTGCCTCTGCGCACCCCGCCCCTGACACCGGCCCGGCGGCTGCCAAGGCTGGCGGCTCGTCTGCGGGCGATGGCGCCACGCGCGTTGCAACCCGTTCCCCGGCCGCTTATTCCGTTCCCCGCTTTCGTGATGCTGCGCCGTTCTGGTTGTCGCTGCTGATGCTGCCGCTGGCGGCGCTGGGGTTGTTTTATGGCGGCTGGTTTGTGGTGCTGCTGCCGCTTTATGGCTGGTGGCTTTTTACCCTGCTGGATGCGGTGTTCGGGGTGAACGTGAACAATGCGGATCCTGACACGCCGGAAAGCGCGCTGTTCTGGCACCGGCTGATCACGATGATCTGGCCGCCACTGCAATTTGGGCTGATCTTTGGCAGTATCTGGTGGGTGACCCGCTCAGGCCAGCTGGGCTGGATTGAGCTGAGCGTGCTGTTCTTTGGCATCGGATCGGCCAGTGGCACCGTCGGCATCGTTTATGGCCATGAGTTGATGCATCAAAAAAACCACCTTGAGCGCAGACTGGCGGACCTGTTGCTGGCGATGGTGCTCTACAGCCATTTCCGTTCCGAGCACTTGCTGGTGCATCACCGCCATGTGGGCACACCGGCGGATGCGGTGACGGCGCGCTATAATGAGGGGTTTCACCACTATTTCTGGCGGGTGTTGTTTGAATGTCCGCGTTCGGCCTGGAGAGCAGAAGTGGCGATGCTGGCGCGGCGTGGGCGCGGGGCGTTTCACCCCAACAATCCGTTCTGGCGCTATGCGGTGCTGCAACTGGCGATGCTGGGCCTGGCCTGGCTGGTGGGTGGCGGGCTTGGCCTGGCGCTGTTTGGCTGGCAGGCGCTGGTGGCGGTCTGGCAGCTGGAGCTGACCAATTATGTTGAGCATTACGGGCTGACGCGCGAACACCTGGGTGAGGGGCGCTATGAGCACGTCAAACCGCATCACAGCTGGAACGCCGCCCATACCGCCTCCAACTGGCTGCTGATCAACCTGCAGCGTCACTCGGATCACCATTACAAACCTGACCGGCGCTTTCCGCTGTTGCAGAACTGGGGCCACGATGATGCGCCGCAACTGCCCTTTGGCTATCCGTTGATGGCGACAGTGGCGATGGTGCCGCCCCTGTGGCGCCGCCGGATGAACCCGAGGGTGCGGGCCTGGCGCAAACGCTATTACCCGCATATCAGTGACTGGTCTGCCTATAAGGCGGCGAGCAATCCGAAGCCGCGCGGCAGTGTGTGAAGCAGCCACCGCGCTGCGGGAACGCTGACTGCGGGCGCTCAGGTGCATCGGGTGGACTATGATCTGTTGAAGAGAGCAAAATGATCGAAGGTCTGAGCCACATCACTTTTGTTGTCAGCGACCTGGACCGGATGGAAGAGATCCTGGTGCGGGTGCTCGATGCGGTGCGTGTTTATGACAGCGGCGAAGATACCTATTCCCTGTCCAGGGAGCGGTTTTATGACATTGCCGGCCTGTGGATCGCGGTAATGGAGGGTGAGGCGTTACCGTGCAAGAGCTACAACCACGTCGCATTCAAAATCAGTGACTGTGACTATGACGATCGTCTGGCGCGGGTGCGCGCCTTGGGGCTGGAGCTGCGCGAGGGGCGCGCCCGGGTGGCAGGCGAAGGGCGGTCGGTGTATTTTTACGGGCCCGACAATCACCTGTTTGAGCTGCACAGTGGCACGCTGGAAGACCGGCTGGCGCGCTATAACAGCAGGGGCTGATCCTGCCCGCGCGCGCCTCGATGGCAGATTAAAAAAGGCCCCGCCAGAAGGCGGGGCAGTCATACCGGTTGGGCGTCAGGCCACAGGCACCGGCGGTAAATGAGCCGCCCCCGCGCACCACTCGCTGGGCGCAAGAGTTTGGGCGCAGGGGCTGGCAATCAGTTCATTTCGGAGCGGATTTGCTGGCGCAAGGTATCAATCGAGGTGTCTTTGCCCTCGTGTTTGAAGGTCCAGTAGGTCCAGCCATTGCAGCTTGGCGCGCCCTCCAGCGAAGCACCGACCTGGTGGATTGAGCCCTGTACTGTGTCGGAAACCAGGGTACCGTCGGCGCGGATTTTGGCCGCATGACGCCCGTTGGGCGAGCGCAGGGTTTCGCCGGGGCGCAGCATGCCGCGTTCCACCAGCGCGCCAAAAGGTACACGCGGCTGGGCGCGTTTGGACTGGGTCACCTGCAGCGCTTCATTGTCGAGCTTGCGGGTGTTTTTGATCCGGGCCTCGGCCACTTTGCGGTATTTCGCTTCGCGCTCAATGCCGATGAAATTCCGCCCCAACATTTTGGCGACAGCGCCGGTGGTGCCGGAACCAAAAAACGGGTCGAGAATCACGTCACCAGGATTGGTAGAGCCCAGGATCACCCGGTGCAGGAGGGATTCGGGTTTTTGTGTCGGATGGGCTTTGTCGCCGTTTTCATCCTTGAGCCGCTCATGGCCGTTACAGATCGGCAGCACCCAGTCAGAGCGCATCTGAATGCCCTCATTCAGGGCTTTCAGCGCCTCGTAATTAAACGTGGCTTTGGATTTTTCCGACTTGGAGGCCCAGATCATGGTCTCGTGCGCATTGGTCAAGCGTTTGCCACGGAAGTTGGGCATCGGGTTGGATTTGCGCCAGATCACGTCATTGAGGATCCAGAAGCCCTGGTCCTGCAGCGCGGTGCCGACACGGAAGATGTTGTGGTAGGAGCCGATCACCCAGATGGCGCCATTGGGCTTGAGCAGACGGTGCGCCGCTTTCAACCAGGCGGTGGAGAACTTGTCATAGGCTTTGAAGGACGCGAACTGGTCCCAGTCATCATCCACCGCATCGACTTTGGAATTGTCGGGCCGGTGAAGATCGCCTTTGAGTTGCAGGTTGTAGGGGGGATCGGCGAAAATAAGGTCAACGGAAGCGGCCGGCAGGCTGTTCATCATCTCGATGCAATCGCCGGACAATATCGTATTGATCGGAAGCGTTACCGCTTCCTGGCTCAGGGTTTTAGTCATGTACTGCCTCATAGATCTGCGCCATTTTTGACGCTTATTTTATGGCCCCAATGATGAGTCATCCAGGATTCAGGGTCAATTTGTTTTTTGAAACAGCGGGTTAGTTATTCGCTTGATACAAGATCTTGTGTACCGGCTTAAAACTTCGTCTATGGGCGGGAGTCACTCCGAGCGTCTGCAGCGCTTCCAGGTGCGCTTTCACCGGGTAACCACTGTTTTTCTCCCAGCCATAGCCCGGATACTGTTGCGCCAGATCCACCATAAGCCGGTCGCGCCAGGTCTTGGCGATGATCGATGCGGCGGCGATGGAGACCGATTTACTGTCGCCTTTCACCACCGCTTCGGCGGTAATGTTCAGCCCATTGGGGATCATATTGCCGTCGACCAGAACGTAGTCGGCGGCCTGGCTGAGACCCTCTACGGCGCGGGTCATGGCGATGTGGCTGGCGCGCAGGATATTGTGGGTGTCGATCTCCTCCACCGTGCAGGCGCCGATCGACACATCCGCCACCGCCATGATCTGATCATAGAGCGCCTCGCGGCGTTTGGCGGTCAGTTTCTTGGAATCGTTCAGCCCTTCGGGGATGTTGTCGGGGTCGAGCCAGACCGCCGCGGCGACGACAGGCCCGGCCAGAGGACCCCGCCCGACCTCATCGGTGCCGACAACACGGGTTGCGCCCTGCGCCCGGGCGGCGCGCTCATAGCTGTAATCTGGTGCAGTTTTCATGGGCAGCAGATTGCGGATTTTTGCCCGTCTGGCAATCCCCCGCGGACGCCAGCCCCCAGGTGCGCTTGTTCAGACGCTCCAGGCCGGACGTCTGGCGCCTGTCGCTGGCGGTGCCGGCGGCGGCTGCGCCACAAAACAGCACCGGGACCGAAACTGGCGTTGTGGCCGCGCGTGAAGCTGTATGGGTGCTGCGGCCCACTGAACTCTCCCTGGCCACATCAGCCGTGCTGTGCGCCGGGGCGCGACGCTGCGGCCCTGGCCAAAAACAACGGCACCGCCAGGCGGGCGCGCGGCGCCAGGGTTTTTGCGGCGGCAGAGATCAGCGGGCCGCAGCCCCGCGGGGCACAGGGTTCACACAGACGATCCGCCGGGAAAACCTGTCCTGTGAACCAACCCGCGCCACCTGTCCGTGCCACCTGCCCGGACAATGCCATATCGCCGGCTCAGCTGCTGGCGTGGCTCAGCCAGTGGCGTGCTTTAGCCGGCGGCGTGGCTCAGCAGGGGCCCCGGTTCAACCGGTGGCGCGTTTCAGCGCGGCGGTCATCACCCCCATCGAAATCAGCGCGCCGCCGCCCAGCCGGGTGAACCAGGCAAGAACCGAGGGCCGCGCAATACGGTGGCGCAGCCGGTCCGCCAGCAGCGCGTAACTCAGAGTGTTGATCACTGCGAGGCCGACAAATGTGGCGATCAGGATCACGAACTGCGGCAGCAGCGCCCGCTCCGGGCTCACAAACTGCGGCACAAAGGCGATGAAAAAGACGATGGATTTCGGGTTGAGTGCGGTGACGGCGGTGGCGTGGCCAAAGACATTGCGGCCAGGGGATTTGTCGCGCGACGCGATCTCGCCCAGCGTGGTGGTTGAGGCGCTGCGCAGAAGTTTGACCCCGAGATAGATCAGATACAGCGCCCCGACCCATTTCAGCGCCACAAACAGAGTGGCCGTGGTCAGCACCAGCGCCCCCAGCCCGGCCAGCGACGCGCTCATCGCGATCAAATCGCCCAGCGCCACGCCGGCAACTGTGGCCAGCGCCACGCTGCGGCCCTGGCTGAGAGCATAGCTGAGCACAAGCAGGACCGTGGGGCCAGGGATCAGCAGAAAGGCGGTCGATGCGGCCACGAAGGTGAGCCAGAGTTGCAGATCCATGGGAGGTGTCCTTTGTCAGTTGCCTGCGCAGCCAGCCACAGGAAATGCGGGCTGTAAAGCAGAGTTTCCATTTGATGGAATGCGAAATGAAAAAAGGGGCAGAAGCGGCTGCTCCTGCCCCAGGTGTGGGCGTGGTTATGGGGTAACCGCGCCCGCCCGAAAAGGGCTTACTCGTTAAGGGTACGGGTGTGTGGCCGCCTGGTCGCGGGAGTGGCCAGGCGGCCAGGTCGGGTGGCAGTGGCGGCGGGTGGGGGACCGGGATTGCCGCCCCGCCCGGCGTGCCGCTCTGCGTCAGATCCGGGACGGTGCAGCGCCTCGCTGCTGTGCCCCGGGGCCGTGTTTCACTGCTGTGTCTCATTGCTGTGTCTCACTGCTGTGTATCAGTGCTGTGTCTCACTGCAGAGCCTGGGTGGCGGGCTCAGTAACGTGCCTCCATGCGGTAGCCGTTGTTGCGCAGGCAGCGGGCTTTGTACATTTTGCGCCAGTTGCCGCGGGTGCGCACTTCGCGCAGACATGTTACCGGCAGCATTTTTGCGCGTTTCAGGTTTTTGCGCAGGCAACGCTGGCCCAGAAAGTTCTGCATGCCACGGCGGGTGCTGATCCGGGTCACGCATTTGCGTGGCAGCGTCCAGTGATTGTATTTGCCAATCTGGCGGCCCGGGCGGATCACCGGGCGGACCTGACGGACTGGCGCGCGGCTAACCAGACGGCTGCTGCTGCGGTTGCTCCTGACCGCTTCGCTGATGGCATAAAGGGCCGCGATCCCGATCAGCGCTTTGGCCACATCATTCTGGCCAGCCTGCGCCGGGGTGGCGGTGGCGGTGACACTTGTGACCGCGAGGGTCAGGGAGATAAGGGCGGCGGTGATGGTGCGTTTCATCGGGATCATCCTTCTGTTGGCGTGCCGGGTGGCGCGGCGTCTCGGGTAGTTGCCGGTATCGCCCGGCGGGTTGGGATGAGATGAATGTGCGCCCCGTTCCAAAGAAACCCAATATCAGCGGATGGTTATCGGATATCAGGTGAAAAATGCCGCGTGTTATTGAATAACCGGACGCGCTGATCCAAGGTCGGGGCATGAAACATATAACCTCTCTCGCCCTGCCGCTCGCCTTTGTGAGCCTGATGATCGCGGCCAGCCCGGCCAGTGCCGGCTGTTACGCGGATTACAAAGCCAAACGCGACAATCCGCTGAAGCTGCACTATGGCGTCCTTGAACTGCCGGCCTCAGCCTGCTCCGCCGCCGCCGCCAAACGTGTGGCCCGCCAGAAGCTGGCGGCCGACAGTTGGACATTGCTGCGGATTCTGTCAGTATTTGATGACAGTGGGTTGTCCGAAAGGAAGGCGAGTGCCGGCAAATATTTCCTCCGCTATTGAGGCGAGTCGCGGCGGGCGGATTGTGGCAATTGGTCTTGGCGCCATTGTTGCGATCCTGCTTCTGGCCGCAGTGTTATTGTTCCTGTCCCTGCCCGACGCCAACGCGTTTAACGCGCGGGTCGAGCAATTGTTTATCGAGAATGACGATCTGACCTCCGGGGCGCAGATCAAACTTCTGGAAATCCTCGCCCAGTCCGGCACCGCTTTTTCTGACACGCTTGCCAGCTACCGGATGGTGATATTTGTGCTGTTGATTTTTGCCACGGCGATGATGATTGCGGCGCTGGTGTTTCTGATTTTTCTCGCCGCTTTCAACCGCCGGATGGGCGAGATTGAGCGCGCCGGCATCCAAGTCTCCTCGCTGATCATCAGCCGCGAGGAAAAAACCGTCTATCTGAACAATATGGAATTCAGGCTGACACAGGCGGCGATTGAAACTCTGTCGGTGCTGGCGGAAGCGCGCATGGACGAGGACATGCTGTCCGGGGCCGAACTTGAAGCGATGGTCTCGGGGCGCAATGCGGTGGATTGCGACGAGGCCGCCGGTGCCACCAGGATCAAACGGCTGCGCGACACGCTGGGCAATCAGATGGTCAGCGAGATGCTGGTGAAAAACATCTCGCGCAAAGGCTATGTGCTGGCGATCGACAAAGAGGTGATCCGGATTTTGTAAGCTGCAAGCCCGGGCGTCCGGCGTCCGGGAGCTTTCTGAAACCGGTGCCCCCGCCGCGTCCGGCGTCCGCAGCCTTCTGAAACCAGCGTCCCCCGCCGCGTCCGGCGTCCGCAGCCTTCTGAAACCAGCGTCCCCCGCCGCGTCCGGCGTCCGCAGCCTTCTGAAACCGGCGTCCCTGCTGCGTCCGCCGTCCACGGTCTTCTGAAACCGGTGTCCCTGCCGCGCCCGGCGTCCGGGCTCTACTGACGCCGGCGCCCGTGTCGTGCCTTCTACCTGGGGACTGCGGTTGGCAGGCTCCGCCACCTCCGGCGATTGCCGTCCGGCGCGGCCGTCAGCCGGCTGCGCGCTATACCCTTGGGATTATTGCCCAAAGGTGATTTTTCGGCTAAAATTAACTATGTCCTGCCTCCAAAGCGGGCAAGGGCGCGCTGAACACCGGGCCTCTGAAGGGGCGTTTGGATGGGAGTATCGACGGGAGATTGGCTGGCCTGACCATGGGCTGACATCTGTCCGACGGTGCACATCCCGCAAGACGGCAGTCCCACGCCTGTCTGCCCGCTGGGGCGGGGCACCGCAGGACCTGTTGGCTGCGGCGGGACGACCAGTAAGACTGTTGGGAAACTGGCGGGGATATTTGGGGTAAGGCAATGTTATTTGTAACTAAAAAGATAAAACACGCATTTTTGGACAGCTGTGCCCGCATCCGCACCGGCTCCATTCGTCTGCGCACCCCGGAGGGCGAAGTGTTTGATTTTGGCAATGGCACCCCCCAGGGACAGATGCATATTCATGACTGGTCCGTGGTCGCGGCGATGGCGTCGCGCGGCGATATCGGCCTTGGCGAGGCCTATGTGGCCGGGCTGTGGGACACGCCGTCGATTTCGGATCTGATCTCGGTGGGTCTGCTGAACAAGACACAATTCAGCGGATTTGACACGCCTGGATTCTGGAGCGTGTTGAAATACCGGATGGTGAACCGGCTGCTGCGCGCCAATACCACGCGCGGCGCGGCGCGCAATATCCGCGCCCATTATGACGTGGGAAACGCGTTCTATCAGCTGTGGTTGGATCCGGGCATGACCTATTCCTCGGCACTTTTTGCCCCGGGAGACCGGGATCTGGAACGCGGCCAGGCCCGCAAATATGACCGCATTTTAAACCGGTTGAGCCCGGGGGAACGGGTGTTGGAAATCGGCTGTGGCTGGGGCGGGTTTGCCGAACGCGCCACGGACAGCGGCCGCCATGTCACCGGGCTGACCATTTCACCGAGCCAGAAGGGCTATGCCGACGCCCGGCTGGAGGGGCGCGCAGATATCCGGCTGCAGGACTACCGCGACAGCGACGGGCGCTTTGACAATATCGTCTCCATTGAAATGATTGAGGCGGTGGGCGAGAGTTACTGGCCGGAATATTTCAGCACGCTGAAACGGCGGCTGTCAGAGAATGGCCGTGCGGTGGTCCAGGCGATTACAGTGCCGGACAACTATTTTGCCATCTACCGCAAAAGCTCCGATTACATCCGCCATTACACGTTTCCCGGCGGCATGTTGCTGAGCAACAAGGTGATTGCGGATCAGGCGCAAAAAGCCGGGTTGATGATCCGCGACAGTTTTGCTTTTGGGCCCGATTATGCCGCAACCTGCCAGGTCTGGAGCGACCGGATTGACGCCAAGAGCGCGCAGATCACCCGGCTGGGCTATGATCTGCAATTTATCCGCAACTGGAAATTTTATCTCGAAATCTGCGCCGCCTCTTTTGCCACCGCGCAGACCGACGTGGTCCAGGTCGAACTGAGCCACAGTCCGGAGTGACGCAGCGGCCCGGGAGAGGAGCCGCTGCGCCGCGCCGTCGTCAGCGCATCACAAACGGGTCCGGGATCGGGTCGTCCGAAGTGCGCAGCCAGACCGTTTTCACCCTGGTATAATCCAGCGCCGCCTGCAGCCCGCCTTCGCGGCCGTGCCCCGACAACCCATGGCCACCAAAAGGCGCGACCGGGCTGACAGCGCGGTAGGTGTTGACCCAGACGATGCCGGCGCGGATGCCCCGGATCATGCGGTGCGCCCGGGTCAGACTGCGGGTAAAGACGCCGGACGCGAGACCAAAGTCAGTGTCATTGGCCAGCCGCAGCGCCTCTTCTTCGGTGTCAAAGCTGAGCACCGAAAGCACCGGAGCAAAGAATTCCTGGTGAACACAGGGCGCGTTCGGCGCATCAGAACAGTCCAGGATGGTGGGCGGGAAATAAAACCCGTCGCCAGAGGGCACGGTTCCGCCAGTGATCAGACCTGCGCCCTGATCAATCGATTTTGCAATCAGATCCAGCGCATGATCGCGCTGCGCCAGGGTGCAGAGCGGGCCGACTTCGGTGGCCATGTCATCCGGGGCACCGATCACCACCGCTTCGGCTTTGGCTTTCAGCCGGGCGAGGAAGTCATCCTTGATCTGCGCGCTGATGATCAGGCGGGAGCCGGCAACACAGCTTTGACCCGTGGCGGCGAAAATGCCGGAGATCTGCGCATTCACCGCGCTGTCGATATCAGCGTCTTCAAACACGATAAAGGGGGATTTACCGCCCAGTTCCAGCGAGGTGGAGGCGAGGTTTTCTGCTGAGTTGCGCACGATGTGACGGGCGGTGTCCGGGCCGCCGGTGAAAGCGACATGGGCGATTTTGGGATGCCGGGTCAGCACTGCGCCGCACTCCGCGCCAAAACCGGTGACGACGTTGAGCACACCGGGCGGAAAGCCCGCCTGATGCGCGATCCGGGCGAATTCCAGCAGGGGCGCCGGTGCTTCCTCAGAAGCTTTGACCACCAGGGTGCAGCCAGCAGCGAGCGCCGGGCCGATTTTCACCGCCGAGAGGAACAGCTGAGAATTCCACGGCACGATGGCGGCCACAACGCCCAGCGGTTCCCGGCGCAGCCAGACCTCCATATCGGGTTTGTCGATCGGCAGGTGGGCGCCTTCGATTTTGTCCGCCAGCCCGGCGTAATAGCGGTAATAGTCAGCGACATAGGCGATCTGGGCGCTGGTTTCACGGATGATCTTGCCGGTGTCCCGCGTTTCGATTTCCGCCAGATGCTGCGCATTCTCAGCGATCAGATCCGCCAGCCTGTGCAGCAGCTTGCCACGCTGGGTGGCGGTCAGGCCGGCCCATTCCGGCGCGTAAAACGCCCGCTCCGCCGCCTCGACGGCACGGTTCACATCCGCGCTGCGCGCCTCGGGCATCAGCGCCCAGGGACGGCCGGTGGACGGGTCGGTGCTGGGGAACTGCGCCGAAGCGTCGGAAAATTCACCGTCGATATACTGCTGAAACTGTTGCATGGAAATCCCTTACTGAAACACCGGCATGACATCCTGGATGAAGCGTTCAAGCGAGGCTTTTTTACGCTCAAAGCTCATGCCGGAGTCGATCCAGAACGAATATTCATCATAGCCCAGCGCCTGATATTTTTGCAGCCGTTCAATCACGGTATCGGCGGTGGCGATGACATTGTCACGCAACATCGCCTCGGCAGAGTAAAACGGGTGCGCGGCGATTTCGTCTTCGCTGAGCGGTGCGATCAGACCCTGGCTGACCTCGCGTTCATTTTTAAACCAGGCGCCGAAATAACAGTAGAAGCGGTTGATTTCTTCCGCCGCCAGTTGCGCGTCCTCATCGGACGCGGCGACATAGGTGTGGTTGAGCAGCATGATTTTGGGCCGCGGCATGCCGGCGTTGCTGGCGCAGGCCGTGTTGAACCGCTCCATCAGGCTTTCAATTTCACTGTCGCCCATCCAGAGTGGGGTGACCTGGACGTTGCAGCCATTGGCCACCGCAAAGTCGTGGCTGTTGGGATCGCGTGCGGCCACCCAGATCGGAGGGCCGGGCTGTTGCAGCGGTTTTGGCGAAGAGGTGGTTTTTGGGAACTGGAAATACTCGCCGTCATGGCTGTAGTCGCCCTGCCACAGTTTTTGCACCGCGGGGATGACTTCGCGCAGGCGCTGACCGGCCTCCCAGGCGTCCATGCCCGGCATCAGCCGTTCATATTCATAGCTGTAAGCGCCGCGCGCCACACCAAGATCCAGCCGGCCGTCCATGATCAGGTCGGCCATCGCCGCTTCGCCCGCCAGTTTGATCGGATGCCAGAACGGCGCGATCACAGTGCCGGTGCCGAGACGCACATTTTTGGTGCGCCGGGCCAGGTCGACCAGGCTGATGAACGGGTTGGGCGCGATGGTAAAATTCATGCCGTGATGTTCACCGGTCCAGATCGCATGCATGCCGCCCTGATCAGCGATCTGGCACAATTCCAGAAATTCCTCATAGAGTTCCTTCTGGCTGTCGTCAGTCGACACACGCTCGAGGTGGAGAAAAAGAGAGAATTTCATAGGATCAGTTCCCGGATTGAATGGGGCGCACTTCGCCACGTTGCTGGTCGCCGAAATAGACGCCGTAATTGCCAAACTGGTTTTCGCTGGCGAAGCGTTCCAGCATGATGCGCAGGGCCGGGTCGGTGATCTCCATCAGCGTCGAAGTGCTGAGCGTGGTGAACACGCCGCCGGACGGGTCGCCTTCGCTGGCCTGGCAGAGGAAAGAAATATGCTGGTGCTTGCGGACGCTGTCTTCAAACACCGAATAGATGAAGCCCGGCGCGGCAGTGATACCGGTCTGCGCGATCAGCGTGCGCAGCGCGGCGGTGGCGCCTTCTTTGCCGACTTTGGTTTCCGGCAGTTTCAGCCCGCCGTTGCCATCATCCAGCAGCAATACTTCGCCGGCGCGTTCAATCAGCGCCGACACAACAACATTGGCACCATGGTTCAGCGCTTCGGCTTCCTGGGCGGCGGTGACATAGGCACCACGCGCATAACCAAGCCCCGGCGCGGTTGAGGTGTCAAAGGCTTCGACCTGGCCAATCAGGATCACGTGGTCGCCCGCCTCCACCACTTTGTGCATGGAGCAGTCAAACCAGGCGGACACGCCGTCAAACACCGGGGCGCCATGGGGGCCGGCACGCCAGGTGACCGCGGCAAACCGGTCATCCACCGGGCGGGCAAAGGTGTTGGAGACGTCTTTCTGCTCTTCCGCCAGCACATTGATGCCAAAGCCTGTCGCCTGGGTCAGAGTGTCATAATTGGAGGAGGACCTGGCAAGGCAGACCAGCAGCAGGGGCGGATCCAGCGACACGCTGGAAAAGGAGTTGGCGGTAAAACCAATCGGCGCGCCGTCTTTGTTGCGGGCGGTGACAACGGTAACGCCGGTCATGAAGGTGCCAAAGGCGTCGCGCAGGGCGCGGGGATCCAGCTTGGTCATCGGGGTCTCCTTTGCATGGGTCGGGTTGGCACCTGTCGGCGGTGTCGCTGCGGTGGTGACAGCGGTAGAGACGGTGGTATGGTCGGTGGTATGGTCGGTGGTGCGCACGGTGGTGGTGACCGGCGGGTTTGGCACCGGTCTTTGCAACCAGGTCCGCAGCGCCTCAGTCACCGCTTCGGGTGCAGTCAGGTTTACCATATGACGGTGGCCCTGAAGAATCACCGCTTCACCGTTTTGGCTGGCCGCCGCCATCGCACGGGCCATATCCGGGGTCGAGTTCAGGTCGCCGTCGCCGGTCAGCGCCAGCATCGGGCAGCTTACGCTTGCCCAACCGTCTGCATAGGTGCGGTCGCCGCGGGCAAAGGCGCCGTAAGCAGTGGCATAGCCCGCCATATCCACAGCAGACAGCCAGTCGGCAACCTGCATCCGCGCCGCCTGGTCAGAGGCGCTGTCGCCAAACCAGCGTTTCAGCGGTGTTTCCAGATCGACCTTACCGGCGCGGATCTCCTGCGCCCGCAGCTCGACCGCCGCGCGGGCGGTCGCATCGCGGCGATACACGCCGTTGAGCAGCGCCACGCGGCTTACATTGTCCGGGTGACTGACCGCATAACCACCGGCAATCAGCGCCCCCATGGAGTGACCGGCCAGGTTGACCGGGCCGAGGTCCAGCGCCGCAAGCACCGCGTGCAGCCAGGCCACAAAGTCCGGCAGTTCCGCGCTGTCGGGCAGCGGATCACTGCCGCCGTGCCCCGGCATATCAAGCGCGATGACCCGGTAATCCGTAGCAAGCGAGTCAAGCTGTGGCGCCCAGGCGGCGGATTGCATGCCGACGCCGTGGATCAGCACCAGCGGTGCGCCGGCGCCTTTGACGCGGCAGGTGACCCGGCGGCGGGTGCCGCCATTGGGCTCAGACAGATGCAGGGTTGTCAATGTCATGGCCGAGATCCCTGAGGTCCTGATAACGGTCGCCGATGCGGTGATGCGGACGGCCGCCGATGGAGGCGCCAAGCGCGATCACCATTTCATCGGGGCCCGGCGCATCGGCCACCGACAGCTGGATTGTCAGGTAGTGCGACCGCCGGCCGCCGTCGTTTTTATCCATCAGCGGGATCATCAGCGGCGCATTGGCCGGGCCACGGGTGTTGCAGAAGGCCAGGTAAGATTTAGCGCCGACAGCTTCGCGGTAATGGTTGCCAAAACGCAGGGTGTGGATCAGGCCGGAGGCGTGTTCGATCTCGCCGTTGACCCCGACAATGGCGGATTTGCCATAGCCTTCCACCTTGTCACCGCCGCCGGCAGCATCGAGCACCATTTTGGTCAGCAACTCGCCCAGACCCGGCGCACAGTCGAGGATCGCCGGCTTCAGGTCTTCGACAAAGCCCTGCCCGGCCCAGGGATTTTTAATCACCGCCACCGCAGCGATCATTTTAAGCGGCTGGGGCGCGACCTTGCCGCCCTCAATAAGCGTTTCCTCGATATGCAGCAGTGTTTTGCGGATTTCAGCGGGCATTGGCAGGTCTCACGGGTTGGGTGTCTGTTGGTCGTAATCATGGTATACCATAATACGGCATGTCAAGAAATTCTTGCCCCCCTGCCCGGTGACTGTTATGGATTGCGCCATGGATAAATCTGATCTTTCCCATCTGAAAATACTGCAACCACCTGCCACGCTTAGAGAAATCGTGCAGGAGAAAATGCGGGCGGCCATTATCGAAGGCCATTTCAAACCCGGGCAACGGCTGGTGGAACGTCCGCTGTGCGATCAGCTCGGCGTCAGCCGCACCGTGATTCGCGAGACGATCCGCTATCTGGAGGCCGAGGGGCTGGTGGAAATCCAACCCAACAAAGGGCCGATTGTGGCGCGGTTGGACTGGGACATTGCGGGGCAGATTTATGACATCCGGCTGCTGCTGGAAACCAGCGCCGCGGTGGCCTGTGCCCAAGCCGGCACCCCGGGGCTGGAGGCGGCACTGCGCGCAGCCCTCGCCCGGCTGAAACAGGCGTTTGAAGACGGCACACCCGGGGCGCTGTTCCGGGCCAGCACCGGGTTTTACCAGGTGATCTTTGACGCCGCCGGGCATCACATCGCCTGGGAAACGGTGCAGCGGCTGAACGGGCGGATCAGCCGGTTGCGGCTGATGACCCTGTCCACCAGCGACCGCCACACCTCTGGGTTCGCCCATATGCAGGCGATCTGTGATGCAATCATTGCCCGGGATCCAAAGGCGACCAAGCAGGCGGTGCAGGCGCATCTCCGCGATGCGCGCGCCATTGCCGGGCGCTTGCTGGCGGCGGAAAACAGCAGTGAATAAAGGATATAAAGCATGAGCAAAGCCTATTGGGTGGCCCATGTCACCGTCACTGATCCGGCGCGATACGCCGGTTATATGGAACTGGCTCCGGCCGCGTTCAAGAAATACGGCGCCAGGTTCCTGGCCCGGGGTGTTGATGCGCAAACGCTGGAAGGCGAGGTATGGCAGCGCCATGTGGTCATTGAATTTGACGATATGGACCGGGCGCTGGCCTGCTATAACTCGCCGGAATACCGCGCGGCCCGTGCCCTGCGCGAAGGTGTGTGCAAGGCCAGTGTGACGCTGGTGAACGGGCTGGGCGACCAGGGTCACGGGTCCGGTCAGTCCTGACGCCGGGCGGCAGGCAGTTTTACCGCCTGCGTCAACCGGGCGCTGCCAGCGCGCTGGAGGGTCGTGCGGGTCCGTCGTGTTCTGGTCGTCGTATTTGCCTGTCGTGCTGCTCCGTCAGGTTCTGGCCGTCGTGACCTGGCCGTCGTATTCTGGCCGCTGTGCTGGTCCGTCAGGGTCTGGCCGTCGTGTTTGTCTGTCGCGCGGGTCCGTCGTGCTGGTCCGTCATTCTGCTCCGTCAGGTTCTGGCCGCTACGCCGCGCCCTCTGCCCCGTGCTG
>NZ_QOLB01000120.1 GCF_003333265.1 Candidatus Halocynthiibacter alkanivorans | reverse complement strand
ATCTCAGGGCCCGGTCTGCGCAAGAAACGGCCCGCCCGCGTGCGGATGCAGCGGTGCAGATCCTTGCCTGCCTGTGCATGTGGCCAAAAACCACGCCCCTCAATGATGCGGTTTGACTTGCGGTTGCCGGCAAACGCGCCAATTAATGCGGGGAAGGCTATTGAAGGAAAACCCATGGCGGTAACTGAGCAGGAAATCCGGACGGCGCTTGAGGGCGTCGATGTGCCCGGCGGCGGAACTCTGAGCTCGCGCGATCTGGTGCGGGCGCTGGTGATTGATGGTGCAAAGCTCAGCTTTGTGATCGAGGCGGCGGATGCGGATCAGGCGCGTTTGCTGGAAGATGCCCGCACCGAGGCGCAGCGTGTGCTTCTGGCGCTGCCCGGGGTGGAGTTTGTCTCCGCCGTGCTGACCGCCCATGGTCCGGCCAAACCAGCGCCCAAAGCGCCCGATCTGAAAATCGGCCGTCACGCCACGCCCCAGGCCGGACCGCTGGATGTGCCCGGCGTGGCGCGCATCCTGGCGATTGCGTCGGGCAAGGGCGGTGTCGGCAAATCCACCGTCGCCTCCAACCTGGCGGTGGCGCTGGCAAAACAGGGTCGCAAAGTCGGTCTGCTTGACGCGGATATCTACGGGCCAAGCGTGCCGCGTATGATGGGCGTCAGCAAAAAACCCGCCAGCCCCGATGGCAAGACCATTGAGCCGCTGCACGCCCATGGTGTCACCGTGATGTCGATCGGGCTGATGGTGAAAGAAACCGAAGCGCTGATCTGGCGCGGTCCGATGCTGATGGGCGCGCTGCAACAACTGCTGGGCCAGGTGGCCTGGGGCGAACTGGACGTGCTGATCATCGATCTGCCGCCCGGCACCGGCGATGTGCAGCTGACCCTGTGCCAGAAAACCAACCTCACCGGCGCGCTGATCGTCTCCACGCCGCAGGATGTGGCGCTGCTGGACGCGCGCCGCGCCATTTCGATGTTTGAAAAGCTGAAAACACCGGTGCTGGGGCTGATTGAAAACATGTCGACCTTCATCTGCCCTCATTGTGGCGGGGAAAGTCAGATCTTTGGCCATGGCGGTGTGGCTGCAGAGGCCAAAAAGATCGATGTGCCGTTCCTTGGTGCGCTGCCGCTGTCTCTGGATGTGCGGCTGGCAGGGGATGCCGGCACGCCGGTGGCTGCGGGTGAGGGTGCGCAGTCAGACGCCTATGCCGCGATTGCCGCCCGCCTGGTTGGCGGTGGCATGGCCTGAGCCAGTCGCGCATGGGCTAAACCGGCCCGCAGTTTAAAAAAGCGCCCGTCCAGGGCGTGAAAGGGTGGCCTGGTGGCCGCCCTTTTTTCTGTTTCGCCCGGCGGGGTGGGGTTTGACAACCGGCTGGCTGCGCGGGGTTTCTCGCGTATGGGAATTTATGGAACTATTGTGGGAATTCCCAGCAGATTGGGGCGAGGTGAGTGGAATCGCCGGGGATTCGCCCAGATATCTGATGTGAAATTGTCACATCCCGTGGGGGTGTTTTAAAAATATGGGATTGCATGGTCTTTGCGTCGAGAATCGCGCACCTACCATATCTGGTGTTAGTTGAGCCATTATCTGGCCACAATTTGTGAAATTGACTGTAAGTCTGCGAAAAAACAACGGTTTCCTAAACGGTTTTACGACCGGCTTCCACAGAAATCCCATGAAACCCTATTGATTTCCATGAATTCCCATGGCAATGATGATTACACGAGATGAGACGGGATTAAGGGGCACACAGAACCCCGCTAATAAAAAAATCTCAAGTCAGGCTTCATACAGGCACCCGCTTCATCGAACCAAGAGATCCGGCGCGCGAGCGAGCAGACATCCCCCCAGATGGCGCGCGCAGTCGGACACCCCGGAAACGGGACGAAGACGGCGGATTGAACAGTGGCAGCAGTTCAATCCGCCTTTTTCATTTCCGCGACCTGAGAATCAGGCGCGGCAGGGACAGATAAGGAGCGCCGCCAGGTGGCAGGCATGTTCATAGGCGAATACACCTTTAAGGTGGACAGCAAGGGCCGGACCTCGATCCCCGCCCTGTTTCGTCGTGAGCTGGAAGAGGGCGACCCAAAGTGGACCGGCGGTCAGCGGCCGAAGTTCTTCATCGTCTACGGCAACGCCTCCAAAAAGTTCCTCGAAGTCTATACCGCTGAAGCTTTTACCAAACTTTCCAATGATATTCTGGCGCTGCCACGTGGCACCAAAAAACGCCGCATGCTGGAGCGCCTCGTGCTCGGCATGTCCCACCCCACCGAAGTGGACGGGGACGGGCGCCTGGTGCTGCCGCAAAAGCTGCGCGAAAAAATTGAACTCGAAAAAGAAGCTTATTTCATTGGCGCTGGTGAAACCTTTGAGATATGGAAGCCGGAAACATTTGAGGCCGAAAACGCAGCAACGATGGAGACCTGGCTTGAGGAACTCCCCGATGACTTCGATCCTCTGACCCTGCTCTCCGACAACGAAGGTTAATCTATGTCCGCGTCCACTCCCAGCTCCGACGCACCCCATATCCCCGTACTTCTCCGCCCGCTTCTGGCCGCGGTGGCCCCGGTCACCGGCCGTTGGCTTGATGGCACTTTTGGCGCCGGCGGTTACACCCGTGGCCTGCTCGATGCCGGTGCCGATGTGGTTTACGGCGTCGACCGCGACCCGCTGGCCCACGAAATGGCACAGCCCTGGGCCTCGAAATATGGCGAACGCCTGCAACTGGTCGAAGGCACCTTTGGCCAGATGGACGACTACGCCCGCGATCTCGACGGTGTGGTGCTCGACCTTGGTGTGTCTTCCATGCAGCTTGATCTGGCCGAACGCGGCTTTTCTTTTATGCGCGAAGGCCCGCTGGACATGCGCATGAGCCAGTCCGGCCCCTCTGCCGCCGATTTTGTCAATGAGGCCGACGAGCAGGACATCGCCGATATTCTCTATCATTACGGCGAAGAACGCGCCTCGCGCCGCATCGCCCGTGCCATCGTGAATGAGCGTAAAATCAGCCCGTTTGAAACCACCGTGCAGCTGACTGCGGTGATCGAAAAATGCCTGCCGCGTTCCAAGCCGGGGCAAAGCCACCCGGCGACGCGCAGTTTTCAAGCCATCCGCATCGCGGTGAATGATGAATTCGGCCAGCTGGTTGAAGGGCTGGAGGCCGCCGAGCGCGCGCTCGCCCCCGGCGGGCAACTGGCGGTGGTCTCGTTCCATTCGCTGGAAGACCGCATTGTTAAACGCTTTTTTCAGAGCCGCAGTTCAAAAGGGGGCGGTGGCAATCGCTACGCACCTGAAATCGCCCAGGCCACGCCGGGGTTTAAGCTCAAGGGCAAAGCCCAGGGGCCGGATGAGCAGGAGCTGAAAGACAATCCGCGTGCCAGGTCCGCGCGTCTGCGGGTTGGGGTGCGCACGGACGCGCCTTCCAAACCGGTGGACCGCGACGCTCTAGGTCTGCCCAGACCGGTCTTTCAGGGAGGTGCCTGATGCGCTCTTTTATCTATGTGGTCTCTGCGCTTGCCGTGATGGCACTTGGATTTTGGGCCTATCAGGAAAACTACCGCACCCAGGAAAGCCTGCGGGACGTGGCCAGACTGCAGCGCCAGATTGGCGATCAGCGCGTTGAGCTGACGGTGCTGCGGGCGGAATGGGCCTATCTCAACCGTCCCGACCGGCTGCGGGAACTGGCCGATATCAATTTTGACCGTCTTGGCCTGCTGCCGCTGCTGCCCGAACAGTTCGGCACGGTGGAACAGGTGTCTTACCCGGCTGATCCGCTGGGCATGATCACCAACCCGGTGTCCCTCGTCGGCGCCCTGGCAATGATCACCCAATGAGCTTGCGTACCCCCCTTCGCCCGCTGGCCCGGATCCTGAAAGCGCGCCAGAAAGGCGAGAACCCGGACACCATTGAGCGCGAAAATATCCGCCTGCGTCACGAAGAAATGCATGACCGGTCGCGCCTGCGGGCTGAGGGCCGCCTGCTGGTGCTGGGGGTGTTTTTCATTGCCGCCTTCGCCGTCGTCGGTGTGCGTATGGGCGTGCTGGCCCGCTCTGAGCCGGCCGAACCCCACGCCAGCGGCCCGCGCAACGCGATCATGGCGCAGCGTGCCGACATTGTGGACCGCAACGGCCGCATCCTGGCCACCAACCTGCAGACCTACGCGCTTTATGCCCAGCCACCGGCGATGATTGATCCCGAACGTGTCGCGGCTGAACTGGTCAAAGTCTTCCCGGATCTGGAAACGGATGAGCTGATCGCACTGTTCACCGGCAAACGCAAATTTGTCTGGATCAAAAAACGCATCAGCCCGGAGCAGATGCAGCAGGTGCATGACATCGGCGATCCCGGGCTTGAATTTGGCCCGCGCGAAATGCGGCTCTATCCCAACGGTCGTCTGGCCGCCCATATTCTTGGCGGCGCCCGTTTTGGCCGCGAAGGGGTGAATTCGGCCGAAGTGGTCGGGGTGGCCGGCGTTGAAAAACAATTTGATGACGCACTGCGTGACCCGGCCAACAATGGCGCAGCACTGCAGTTGTCCATTGATCTCAGCGTCCAGGCCAGCATGCGCGAAGTGCTCTATGGCGGCATGAAGCTGATGAACGCCAGAGGCGCTGCGGCAGTGCTGATGGATGTGAAAACCGGCGAAGTGCTGTCGATGGTCTCGCTGCCTGATTTTGACCCCAACACCCGCCCGGCGCCGCTGATCCGCGGCCTGGCCTCTGACAGCCCGCTGTTCAACCGCGCAGTACAGGGGCTCTATGAACTTGGCTCCGTCTATAAAACCTTTGCCATGGCCCAGGCGCTCGACGAAGGGCTGATCAAGCCCGATACCATCATCGACATCCGCGGCCCGCTGCGCATGGCCGGCTTCAGCATCCGCGATTTCAGCAACTACGGCAAAGAGCTCTCCGCCACCGACGTGCTGGTCAAAAGCTCCAACATCGGCATCGCCCGCATCTCGGAACTGTTTGGTGGCGAACGCCAAAAGGCGTTTTTGAAAACGCTGGGCCTGATTGACCCGACCAGTATTGAACTGATCGAAGCCAGCAGGATCCGGCCGCTGCTGCCCGAAAACTGGTCTGAACTCTCCACCATGACCATTGCCTACGGGCACGGCATCTCTGGCAGCCCGCTGCAACTGGCCTCGGCTTATTCCAGCGTTGTCAACGGCGGCACCTTTGTGACACCGACGCTGCTGAAACAGACAGAAGTCGCGCCGGGCCCCCGGGTGATCAGCGAAAAGACTTCAAAAATCCTTACTGAGATGTTGCGCCAGGTCGTGGTGCGCGGCACCGCCAGTTTTGGTGACGTGCCCGGCTACGCGGTGGGTGGTAAAACCGGCACCGCTGACAAGGCCAAAGAAATGGGCGGCGGCTATTATGAGGACAAGGTGATCAACTCTTTCGCCTCCGTCTTCCCGGCGTATGATCCGCAATATGTGCTGGTGGTGACGTTGGATGAACCCAGCGAAAACTCTGGTCTCAAACCGCGCCGCACCGCCGGCTGGACCGCAGTGCCGATTGTCGCCGAGATGATCCGCCGCACAGCACCTTTGCTTGGCTTGCGGCCAGAGGTTGAGCCCGAGGGGCGCGATGAGGTATTGCTCACCTCAAACTGATTTGCGGCAAAGGTGGCATCATTGGAAAAATCACTCTCAGAGCTGGGTCTGACGGCAAAACATGCCTCAGATGTGCGAATCACCGGCCTGTCGGTGGACAGTCGTCAGGTGAAAGCCGGCCATCTGTTCGCCGCGCTTCCCGGCGCCCATGATCACGGCGCCAGTTTCATCACATTCGCGCTGCGCATGGGCGCGGCCGCCATCCTGACCGATCCCGCCGGTGCCGCGCTGGCGGCGGACGATCTTGCCGCTTCAAAAGCAGCGCTGATCGTGGTGGAAGACCCGCGCCAGGCGTTGGCCGGTTCATCAGCGCTGTGGTTTGGCGCTCAGCCCGACTATATGGTCGCCATCACCGGCACCAATGGCAAAACCTCCGTGGCCTCTTTTTGCCGCCAGATCTGGCAACTTCTGGGCCTTTCGGCGATCAACCTCGGCACCACGGGCGTTGAAGGCAGCTGGACCGCACCTTCCAGCCACACCACGCCGGAACCGATCACCCTGCACCGGATGCTTTCAGGCGCTGCGGCTGCCGGCGTCACCCACGGCGCGATGGAGGCTTCTTCCCACGGTCTGGCACAACGCCGGCTCGACGGGGTGCGGCTGCGCGCCGCCGCGTTTACCAATTTCAGCCAGGACCATCTCGATTACCACGCCAGTTTTGAGGCCTATTTCGAGGCCAAAGCGGGGCTGTTCTCCCGTATTCTCGACGTGGACGGCGTGGCGGTGGTCAACAGCAATGATGCCCGTGGTGCCGACATGGCAATGATCGCCCAGGAACGCGGTATCGACGTGTTCCGCATTGGCCGTCAGGACGAGGCCGAGTTCCGCATCCGCGGCCAGCGCTATGACGGCACCGGCCAGGACCTGCGGTTTGACTGTTTTGGCGAAGCAACCCAGGTGCGCCTGGATCTGATCGGCGGCTTTCAGGCCGAAAACGTGCTGACAGCCGCGGCTCTGGTGATTGCCTGTGGCGAAACGCCTGCGCGTGTCTTTGCCACCCTGCCGGAACTGACCACCGTGCGCGGCCGTATGCAGCTGGCAGCGACACGCGACAATGGGGCTTCGGTCTATGTCGATTACGCCCATACACCGGACGCGCTTGTCACCGCGCTGCGCGCCATGCGCCCCCATGTTCTGGGCCGGCTGATTGCCGTGATCGGCGCGGGCGGCGACCGCGACACCACCAAACGGCCGCTGATGGGCCAGGCGGCGGCAGAAAATGCCGATCTGGTGTTTGTTACGGATGATAACCCGCGCTCAGAAGAGCCGGCTCGTATCCGTCAGATGGTGATGGCGGGCTGCCCCGGGGCGATCGAGGTCGGCGACCGCGCCGAAGCTATTCTGCGCGGCGTGGATGCGCTGGGACCTGGCGATGCATTGCTGATTGCCGGCAAAGGGCACGAAACGGTTCAGATCGTCGGCGAGGACACGTTACATTTTGACGATGTGGAACAGGCCAGCATCGCGGTGGCTGCACTGGAAGGACGTTTGGGATGAACCTCTGGAACGCAAATGACGCCGCTGCGGCGACCGGCGGCCGTGCCACGTGTGATTTTTCGGTGTCTGGAGTGTCAATTGATACCCGCACGCTAAAACCTGGTGACCTGTTCGTTGCACTGAGTGCCGCCCGCGACGGCCATGATTTTGTTGCCCAGGCGCTGGCCTCTGGTGCTGGCGCTGCGCTGGTATCACGCATTCCGGACGGCGTCGCAGCGGACGCGCCACTTTTGATCGTCGATGACGTGCTCACAGCACTTGCGGCACTGGGGCAGGCGGCCCGCGCCCGCAGCGCGGCCAAAGTGATCGGTGTCACCGGCTCGGTGGGCAAGACCTCGACCAAAGAAATGCTGCGGGACGTGTTGTCGCGCCAGGGCCGTACCCATGCGGCACAAGCCAGTTATAACAATCACTGGGGCGTGCCGCTGACGCTGGCGCGGATGCCGCGCGACACCGAGTTTGCGGTGATCGAGATGGGCATGAACCACGCCGGCGAAATTGAGCCGCTCAGCCGTCTCGCAGCCCCCCACGTGGCGCTGATCACCACGGTGGCGGCAGCGCATCTCGAAGCTTTTGAAAATATAGACGCGATTGCGCACGAAAAAGCCGCCATCTTTGACGGGCTGGTTCCCGGCGGCGTGGCCGTGGTCAATGGCGATCTGGAAACCCTGCCGGTGCTGCGCGACCATGCAGCAGCGCTGAAGGTGCCGCTGGTCACATTTGGCGAGAAAAGCAGCAATGATGTGCATCTGCTCTCGGTGCGGCTCACCGGCGACATCACCATTGCTGAGGCGCGTATCGCGGGCGACACCCACCTGTTCAAACTGGCCTCTGCCGGGCGTCATTTTGCCACCAACGCCGCCGGCGTGCTGGCGGTGCTTGAGGCGCTGGGGGCGGATGTCACCCAGGGCGCGCGCGATCTGGTGCACTGGCAGCCCCCCGCCGGGCGGGGCTTGCGCGAAGTGATCCGGCTTGATCCGGTGGAAGACGCCGACATGGTGCTGCTGGACGACGCCTATAACGCCAACCCGACCTCGCTGGTGGCGGCGCTGGAAGTGCTGGCGGCGGCCACACCCGGGCCGGGCGGGCGGCGCATCGCGGTGCTGGGTGATATGCTGGAACTGGGCACAGACAGTGCTGCCATTCACCGCGGACTTGCAAATTGCGAATTTTTTGAGACGGTGGATCTGGTGCATACATCGGGGCCGTTGATGGCACATCTGCACGCGGCGCTTCCGGCGCGAAAACGTGGAGAATGCGTTGGAAACGCCGATGATTTGGCCTTACGCGCCCACCAGCTTATTGCCGCCGGCGACGTGGTGCTGGTCAAGGGCTCCAAGGGCTCGCAGGTCAGCCGTGTTGTTGACGTCATCCGAAATTTGGGCCATGCGCCTGCTACACATTCCTGAAGGGGCGCGAAATGCTGTTCTGGCTCACCAACCTGTCTGATGGCGGAGATGCCTTCAATCTGTTCCGCTACATCACCTTCCGCTCCGGTGGGGCCTTTTTTACTGCGCTGGTGTTTGGTTTTGTTTTTGGTCAGCCGCTGATCAACCTGCTGCGCCGGCGCCAGGGCAAAGGCCAGCCGATCCGCGAAGACGGGCCTGAAACCCATTTCGCCAAAGCTGGCACCCCGACAATGGGCGGGCTTTTGATCCTCTCAGCGCTGGTGTTTTCAACCCTGCTCTGGGCGCGCTGGGACAACGGTTTTGTCTGGATGGTGCTGTTTGTGACGCTCGCCTATGGTCTGATCGGCTTTGCCGATGATTATGCCAAAGTGTCCAAAGGCAATACCAAGGGTGTTTCCGGCAAGATCCGCCTTACGCTCGGCTTTATCATTGCCGGCATCGCCACCGTCTGGGCCTCTGCCTATCACCCGGACGCGCTGGCCTATAAACTTGCGCTGCCGCTGTTCAAAGACGTGCTGATCAACCTGTCCTGGGGGTTTGTGCCCTTTGGCATGTTTGTCATCGTCGGCGCAGCCAATTCGGTGAACCTGACCGACGGGCTGGACGGGCTGGCGATCATGCCGGTGATGATCGCGGCGGCTGCACTTGGCATTATCGCCTATCTGGTTGGCCGGGTCGATTTCACCGAATATCTGGAAGTGCATTATGTACCGGGCACCGGCGAGTTGTTGATCTTTGTCGCCGCGCTGATCGGCGGCGGTCTTGGTTTTCTGTGGTATAACGCGCCACCCGCGGCGGTGTTTATGGGCGACACCGGTTCGCTGGCACTTGGCGGCGCACTTGGGGCGATCGCAGTGGCGACAAAACACGAGATCGTGCTGGGCATTGTCGGCGGGCTGTTTGTGGTGGAAGCGCTGTCGGTGATCATCCAGGTGCTCTATTTCAAACGCACCGGCAAACGGGTGTTTTTGATGGCGCCGATCCACCATCATTTCGAGAAAAAAGGCTGGGCCGAGCCGCAAATCGTGATCCGGTTCTGGATCATCTCGCTGATCCTGGCGCTGGTCGGGCTGGCGACGCTGAAGATCCGCTGACACCAAACGCGCGCCGGGCCGGTCCTGGCGCGTTTTGCTTTTCACCCGGGGCGGGCCTGGCGGTCCGGCCCGCACACCGCGACCTGGCGGAGCGGGCCCGGCCTGGCGTCTCTGGCACGCCGCGGCCTCAGGCGCATACACCGCACTCTCAATGCAGGGCGCACAGGACCTCTCCCGCCATATTCGGGCTGACGCCCTGCCATATGTTGGGCCGGGCAGCTGCTGCGCAGCTGCGGGCCACCGGGCGGGGCAAACGCTGCGTCGACAGCAGGCGGGCAATCCCGCTGCGGACACCATGCACTTAAACGATGCACGGATACCGATCACAGAGAACAAGCACAGAAAACAAGCACAGAAAACAAGACAGAAATGAACGGGGCACTCATGCAGCCATTGCGCATTGTGATCTCTGGTTGCTCCGGCGGCGGCAAGTCCACTTTGCTGGCGGAACTGGCCCGGCGCGGTTATGCGGTGGTGGAGGAGCCCGGGCGGCGCATTATCGTTGATGAGGCTGTGCGCCCCGAGGCGGATATGGAGGCGTTCCTGCGCCGCTGTTTTGCCCTGGCCTGTGAGGATTTTGAACGGATGCGGCTGGTAAAGGGGCCGGTATTTTTTGACCGCTCTGCTCTGGACGCGCGCGCCGGGCTTGCGCGGCTCGGCCTTGTGGCTGCGGCGCGTGGCCCTGCTTACCATAACATCGTGTTTCTGACTCCGCCCTGGCGCGACATTTTTGTGCAGGATCAGGAGCGTCGCCATGGTTTTGAAGCCGGGCTGGCGGAATATCATGCGCTCGTGGACGGGCTGCCTGAATATGGCTATGAGGTGAGGGTGATCCCGAAAGTGCCGGTGGCCGCACGCGCTGATTTTCTTTTGGCCGCGCTGGGATTGTAACGAATTGCGATAAAGGGGGGATCTGATGATTCCGGTACGTGGATATGACGGGTTGCGGGTGGCGGTGCTGGGTCTGGGCCGTTCGGGTCTTGCGGCGGCACGCGCGCTGCGTGAAGGCGGTGCGGAAGCGCTGGTCTGGGATGACAGTGCGGAAGCGCGCAGCCTGGCTGAAGCCGAGGGTTTCACCCTGCATGATCTGTCGCGCGACAGCGCCTTTGACGATATTGCCAGCCTGATTGTCTCGCCCGGCATTCCCCATCTCTATCCCACCCCCAACCCGCATATCGCCCGCGCGCTGCGCCTTGGGGTGCCGGTGGACAATGATATCGGCTTGTTTTTCCAGTCTTTTGCCAGTGATGAATGGGACGGCTATGTCACTATGCCACGCGTGGTGGCGGTGACCGGATCCAACGGCAAATCTACCACATCGGCCTTGCTTCACCATGTGATGCAGCATGTGAAACGCGAAAGCCAGCTGGCGGGCAATATCGGTCGCGGCGTGCTGGACATCGATCCGGCGGAAGATGGTGAAGTGGTGGTGCTGGAGCTCTCCAGTTATCAGACCGAACTGGCGCGCTCGCTGACGCCGGACATTGCGGTGTTCACCAACCTGTCGCCCGATCATCTGGATCGTCACGGTGGTATTGGCGGCTATTTTGCCGCCAAACGCCGTTTGTTTGCCGAGGGCGGCCCGGACCGGGCGGTGATTGGCGTTGATGAGGCTGAGGGGCAGTACCTGGCCAATCAGATGAGCTATGGTGCGGCGGATGACCGGGTGATCCGGATATCGGTCACCCGTAAACTGAGTGGCCCGGGCTGGAATATCTTTGCCCGCAAAGGCTTTCTGAGCGAATACCGCAAGGGCCGCCAGATGGCCTCGATTGATCTGCGCTCTGTGCGCGGCCTGCCGGGCAGCCACAATCACCAGAACGCCTGCGCCGCCTATGCGGTGGCGCGCAGTCTTGGCCTGGCACCGCGGGTGATTGAAGCGGCGTTCCACACATTCGCCGGCCTGCCGCATCGCAGTCAGTTGGTGGGCGAGGCCGAGGGCGTCACCTGGGTGAACGATTCCAAAGCCACCAATGTGGCCTCGGCAGGCAAAGCGCTGCAGGCGTTCAAAGATATCCGCTGGATCGCCGGCGGTCTGGGCAAAGACGGCGGCATTGAAGCGCTGCAGGAGCAGCTGGGCGCGGTGCGCAAAGCCTATCTGATCGGCCATTCAGCGCGTGAATTTGCGCTGCAACTGGGCGAAACCCCCTATGAGATCTGCGACACGATGGCCGCCGCCGTCGCAGCGGTGGCGCGGGACGCAAAAGCCGGCGACACGGTGTTGCTGGCCCCGGCGGCGGCGAGCTTTGACCAATACCCGGATTTCGAAAAACGCGGCGAGGATTTCATTGCCTGCGTTCAGGACGTGCTGTCGGGCGAATAAACCCGTCACCCCAGCGTGTGAAGCCGGCGCCGCAGGGTGCCGCGCGCTGCGTTAGCGCCTGATGCGGGAAATGTTCCTGCGCGGCGATGCTGGCAGGGACGTTTTTCGCGGGCGGGCGGGCGGAGGTGTACCCCTGTGGCGGCAACGGCATGGCGGCGCAGGTTTTTCCCGCCGGCCTCTCCTGAGGGACAACAGGGATCTGCTGGCAGCGGTGGTGCCGCGCTCTGCGGGCATCACCCCGCTGCGGATGCCTGACTGGCGCGGTCCGGGCCGTTTGCCGGGCCGCATCGCTTACGCGCCGGGCGGACGGAGCGGATGACGGGCGGGGTAGTTGGTGCCAGGTCCGCCGGTATGCGACTATCTGGCAGGCGGTCGCAGCCGCGGCCAAAGCGGCCGGAGCACCTAAAAGCATGGTGGCAGAAACCAGCCTCCGGGTTGCAAAGACACTGGCCCCAATCCGGTTTTCCGGCTAGGCTTGGCGGCAGACCCGGCAAACGGGCGCAACTCAGGCAGTACAGGCGGTATCCGATGACAGAAATGGTCTATGGCACGGTCCCCACGCGGGACGGTGATCCGATTCTTCCACGTTGGTGGCAGACCATCGACAAATGGTCGCTTTCCTGTGTGCTGCTGTTGTTTGCCATCGGGCTATTGCTGGGCCTTGCCGCCTCACCGCCACTGGCCGCCCGCAACGATTTTGAGCCGTTTTACTACGTGAAACGCCAGGCCATATTTGGCGGTATGGCGATGGTGGCGCTGGTGCTGACCTCGATGATGACCCCGCAGCTGGTGCGTCGTCTCGGGGTGATCGGCTTTGCTTTTGCTTTTGTGGCACTGGCCTTTCTGCCGGTGTTTGGCACTGATTTTGGCAAAGGGGCGGTGCGCTGGTATTCGCTGGGCTTTGCCTCGTTGCAGCCGTCCGAATTTCTCAAACCTGGCTTTGTCATCATGTCGGCCTGGCTGATGGCGGCGGCCAGCGAAATAAACGGACCTCCCGGGCGCATTTATTCCTTTATTCTGACCATGGCGATCGTGCTGATGCTGGCGATGCAGCCGGACTTTGGCCAGGCGGCGCTGGTGCTGTTTGGCTGGGGGGTGATGTATTTCATCTCTGGTGCACCGATCCTGCTGCTGGTCGGGCTTGCCGGCTCAATCTATCCGATCGGGCGTTTTATCTACGCCAATTCTGAACATTTCGCCCGCCGCATTGACGGGTTTTTTGACCGCGAAATCGATCCCACCACCCAGATCGGCTATGCCACCAATGCGATCCGCGAAGGTGGCCTCTTTGGGGTTGGTGTCGGCGAGGGCGAAGTGAAATGGTCGCTGCCCGATGCCCATACCGATTTCATCATTGCAGTGGCGGCTGAAGAATACGGCCTGGTGCTGGTGCTGGTGATCCTGGCGATCTATCTGACCATCACCGTGCGCTCGCTGCTGCGGCTGATACGCGAGCGAGACCCGTTCATCCGTCTCGCCGGCACCGGGCTGGCCTGTATGTTCGGCATTCAGGCCTTTATCAACATGGCGGTGGCAGTGCGGCTGTTGCCCTCCAAGGGCATGACGCTGCCCTTTGTCAGTTATGGCGGCTCCTCGGTGATTGCTTCGGCGATTGCGGTTGGCATGTTGCTGGCCTTCACCCGCTCGCGCCCTCAGAGCGAACTTAGCGAAATCCTGTCGACACGAGGCCGATAAACGATGACTGACAAACAACCGCTTCTGGTGATCGCAGCCGGGGGAACCGGCGGCCATATGTTCCCCGCCCAGGCGCTGGCAGAAGTGATGCTGCGCAAAGGCTGGCGGGTGAAACTCTCCACCGATGTGCGCGGTGCGCGTTACACCGGCGGCTTTCCCCATGTGGTGGAAATCGAAACCATCCCCTCGGCCACCTTTGCCCGCGGCGGTGCGTTGGCGAAACTGATGGTGCCGTTCCGCATCCTTCGTGGCATTGCCAGCGCCAGCGCCAATATGCTGCGCGACCGGCCCGATGTGGTGGTGGGATTTGGCGGTTACCCCAGCATCCCGGCGCTGGCGGCGGCCTGGCTGCTGCGCCGGCCGCGCATGATCCACGAGCAAAACGGCATTTTGGGCCGGGTGAACCAGCGCTTTGCCCACCGGGTCCAGGCCATCGCCTGTGGCACCTGGCCGACGGAGCTTCCCAAAGGCATCAAAGGCGTGCAGACCGGCAACCCGGTGCGCGCCTCGGTTCTGGAGCGCGCTGGCGCCCCCTATATCCCGCCCGGCGATTATCCGATGTCGATCCTGGTGATGGGTGGCAGCCAGGGCGCGCGCATTCTGTCCGACGTGGTGCCGGCTGCGATTGCCGCGCTGCCACGCGAGTTATTGCAATATATCCGTATCAGCCACCAGGCCCGCGATGAAGACGGCGACCGGGTGGCACAGTTCTATGCGGAGCAGGGCATCGACGCCGATGTGCAGCCCTTTTTCAATGACGTGCCCAAACGCATGAGTGAAGCCCAACTGGTGATCAGCCGCGCCGGGGCCTCCTCTGTCGCTGATATCTCAGTCATTGGCCGTCCCAGCATTCTGGTGCCCTTCGCGGCGGCGACCGCAGATCATCAGTCGCTGAATGCACGCGGGCTGGTGGAGGCCGGTGCGGCGGTGCTGATCCCGGAAAGCGCCTTTAGCGTTGAGGCACTGACACGCCAGATTGAAAATGTTATGCAGCAGCCCAAAGGCGCAGTGCAGATGGCCCATGCCGCGCTGGCTCTGGGTATGCCGGATGCTACAGAGCGGCTTGTTGAAATGGTCGAGGCCCTGGCCGGGCGCTGAAACACTGGTCCGGCGCAGAAAACGGGCTGCGTCCTGGTGGCCTGCAAAAACACTGGCCCGGCTCTGAAGGCCGGACCCGACAAAAACAAAACGAAAGAGCATGCCAATGAATGCCGCAACCAAACTCCCGCAGGAAATGGGTCCGATCCACTTTGTAGGTATTGGCGGCATCGGCATGTCAGGCATTGCCGAAGTGCTGCTGGAACACGGCTACAAAGTGCAGGGCTCTGACCTGAAGGCGACCAAAATCACCGACCGGCTGAAACGCCTGGGTGCCACTATCTATGAAGGGCAGCGCGCCGAAAATCTTGAAGGGGCCTCCGTGGTGGTGATCTCCTCCGCCATCAAACCGGGCAATCCCGAGCTGGACACCGCACGCGCCACAGGTCTGCCGGTGGTGCGCCGCGCGGAAATGCTGGCCGAGCTGATGCGGCTCAAATCCAACATCGCGGTGGCCGGCACCCATGGCAAAACCACCACCACCACTATGGTGGCCACCCTGCTGGACGCCGGCGGCATCGACCCGACTGTGATCAACGGCGGCATTATCCACGCCTATGGTTCCAACGCGCGTATGGGAACCGGCGAATGGATGGTGGTCGAGGCGGACGAGAGCGACGGCACCTTTAACCGGCTGCCTGCCACCATTGCCATCGTCACCAATATCGACCCGGAACATATGGAGCACTGGGGCGATTTTGACAGCCTGCGTCAGGGTTTTCTCGATTTTGTCTCCAATATCCCGTTCTATGGTCTCGCCGTCTGCTGCACCGATCACCCGGAAGTTCAGGCGCTGGTCGGCAAGATCACCGACCGCCGGGTGACCACCTTTGGTTTTAACGCCCAGGCCGATGTGCGGGCAATCAACCTGACCTATAAGAGCGGCGTGGCGCATTTTGATGTCGCGCTGCAGGCCGAGGACATGCTGATCGAAGGCTGCTCGCTGCCAATGCCCGGCGATCACAACGTCTCCAACGCGCTCTCTGCTGTTGCTGTCGCCCGCCATCTCGGCATGAAGGTGGATGAAATCCGCGGCGCTCTGGCCAGTTTCGCCGGGGTGAACCGTCGTTTCACCAAAGTGGGTGAGGTGAATGGTGTCACCATTATTGACGATTACGGCCACCACCCGGTGGAGATTGCCGCCGTGCTGAAAGCAGCGCGGCAGGCCTGTGACGGGCGTGTCATCGCCGTGCACCAGCCGCACCGCTTTTCCCGGCTGCATTCCTTGTTTGAAGACTTCTGCGCCTGTTTCAATGACGCCGATGTAGTCGCCATTTCCGATGTATTCTCCGCCGGCGAAGAGCCGATTGAGGGCGCAGACCGCGACGATCTGGTCGCCGGGCTGATCAACCATGGCCACCGCCACGCCCGTGCCATTGTATCGGAGGATGATCTGGAGCGGCTTGTGCGCGAACAGGCCGGCCCCGGCGACATGGTAGTCTGCCTCGGCGCCGGTACCATTTCCACCTGGGCCAACGGGCTGCCGGCGCGGCTTGCCAAGCGGTAGTTGCAACCCCGGCGCGTCTTTAGACGCAGCAGATTCGCCTCAGGCACAGCAAAGCGTTAATACCGGCCCTGTCCGGGCCGTTTTTCAGGTTTCATACGTCGATTTCGCGCTTTTTCGCTTGTGGAGCGCGCGCGTATCCGTTTGAACGGGAAAACCGTTGACGCTACGGCCTTTGAGGTCGGTGGCTGTTCCTGAATGCAGGGCCGGCCGGTGGCTTCCGAGGGACCGGGACGGGCGTAAGTAGAATAAGCAGGAGACATGGTTTGAACCTGTCACTCACTCTTGCCAGCATCTGGGTGCTGGCGATGTCGGCGCTGGCGTTTCTGCCGGCGCGGCGGCAAAAAGCCCCGGTCGTTCTGTTGCTGGTGCTGCTGTTGCCCCTGTTGGTGATGCTGGTTTCTGACTTTGGCGCCATCGCGCTGCTGCCGACGGCGCTGGTGCTGCTGTCGCTGTTGCGCCGCCCGATTTTTCACGGGCTGAAACGGCTGAAACGGCTGAAGCGGCTGACCGGGGGCCTGAGATGACGAGTTCTCTTATCCTTGCATTCCTCTGGGGCGTGCTGGCCAATGTGTCGGCGATGCTGCCCTCCAAACGCAACCACTGGCCCGCGGCCTGGATGCTGATGGCCACCGGGGTGCCGATTGTGGGTTTTGTCACCTATCAGAACGGCCCGCTGACCGGGTTGCTGGTGCTGGCCGCTGGCATCTCTGTACTGCGCTGGCCGGTGATCTATCTGACCCGCTGGCTGAAAACCCTGCGCAAACCGTCGCTTTAAACCCTCTGCGGAGGCTGCAGGGCAGGGCCAGATTTTACCACGCCTGGCCCGGTGCCTGATACCTCCGCCGCAATTGTATAGTTTACCGCTGATGGCCGCCGACGCTGAGCGCATTCCCGCGCCCGGGTCCAACCTGCGGTGCTCTGCTGTGGCGTTATCGCCTGCAATACGCCATATCTGTCGACTTGATGCCCCGTAAAACTCTGGAATGCCGATGACCATGCCGCAGATCTTTCTTTCGCCCGACTTTTCGCCGCGCGGCAGCCTGAGCCGGAACCGGGCGCTGTCTGATCTGACCTGGCTGCGTGTCGGCGGGCCTTGTGATGCGCTGTTCCAGCCGGCAGATGTCGCCGACCTGCAGCAATTCCTTGCCGCGCTGGATCCGGCAGTCAAAGTATTTCCGATCGGCGTCGGCTCCAACCTGATTGTGCGTGATGGTGGCATCCGCGCCGCAGTGATCCGCATGGGGCGCGGCTTTAATCACATCACCATTGACGGCACCACGGTGACCGCAGGGGTTGCGGCGCTCGACGCCCATGTGGCGCGCCGCGCCGCTCAGGCCGGGTTGGACCTGACCTTTCTGCGCACCATCCCCGGTGCTATCGGCGGTGCGGTGCGCATGAACGCCGGTTGTTACGGCACCTATGTCGCCGATCATCTGGTCTCTGTGCGCGCCGTCAACCGTGCCGGTGACCTGATCAGCCTCAGCGCCGAAGAACTGAACCTGCGCTACCGGCAAAGCGACCTGCCCACGGGCTGGGTGCTGATTGAAGCCACTTTTCAGGCTGAACCCGGTGATGCAGCAGCGCTTGAAAACCGCATGCAGGAGCAGATCGCCAAACGCGACGCCAGCCAGCCAACCCGTGAACGCAGCGCGGGCTCCACCTTCCGCAACCCAGCCGGATTTTCCTCCACCGGCAAGGCCGATGACGTGCATGATCTGAAGGCCTGGAAAGTCATCGACGACGCCGGTATGCGCGGCGCAACCCTGGGGGGAGCTCAAATGAGCGAGATGCATTCCAACTTTATGGTGAATACCGGCGGCGCTTCGGCAAAAGATCTCGAATCTCTGGGCGAAGAAGTACGAAAAAAGGTTTACCAAAACAGTGGCATCACGCTAGAGTGGGAAATTATGCGGGTCGGCGAACCGGCCGCAGACAACGAATGATTGAAACGGTCCGTCAAAGGGCTGATTTCACCCAATAAGCCCCGCTAAAAGGGGCATTGAGACGAGGCGAAACGTGGGCATGTCGAGCAGGACACTCCCGAAAGTTGCAATGTTGATGGGCGGCCCTTCCGCAGAAAGGGACGTCTCACTGTCCTCAGGACAGGCATGTACAGCAGCTTTACGGGCAGAAGGTTACCAAGTGGTTGAGCTGGACGCAGGTCCGGATCTGGCCGCACGCCTGTCTGACGTGAAGCCTGACGTTGTTTTCAATGCATTGCACGGGCGCTGGGGCGAAGACGGCTGTGTTCAGGGCCTGCTCGAATGGGCCGCAATCCCCTATACGCATTCCGGCGTGCTGGCCTCGGCGCTGGCGATGGACAAGCAGCACAGCAAATCGCTGTTCGCAGCCGCCGGCCTGCCGGTGGCGCACAGCGTGATTGAGGCCAAATCCAAAGTGATGGCCGCCCATGTGATGCCGCCGCCCTATGTGGTCAAACCCAACAACGAAGGCTCCTCGGTCGGCATCTATCTGGTGCATGAGGCGGCCAATTCTCCCCCCCATCTCGCAGATGATATGCCGGATCAGGTGATGGTCGAAAGCTATGTCGCCGGGCGCGAACTGACCTGTACCGTGATGGGCGACCGCGCTCTGACGGTCACCGATATCCTCACCGACGGCTGGTATGATTATGATGCCAAATACGTCGCCGGCGGCTCCCGCCATGTGGTTCCCGCCGACCTGCCCACTGAGATTTTTGACGCCTGTATGGACTATGCGCTGCGCGCCCATCAGGCGCTTGGCTGCCGCGGTGTCAGCCGCGCCGATTTCCGCTGGGACGAAGCGTACGGCCTCGCAGGTCTGATCCTGCTCGAGATCAACACCCAGCCCGGTATGACCGCGACGTCGCTGTCGCCGGAACAGGCCGCCCATTGCGGTATCAACTTTGGCGAATTCTGCGCCTGGATGATCGGGGATGCCTCTTGCAACAGATGAACCACATTCCCCGCCATGTGCCGATCGGCCAGAAACCGCAGCCCGTTGATGCCGCGCCCAGCCGTATGGCCTACCGCTTTCAGCGGCTCTGGCTGACGCCGGCGTTCCGGCTGGCGGTGCGTGTTGGCCTGCCTCTGGTTGTGATGTTTGGCGGCACCACGCTGTATTTTTCGGATCAGACCAGGCTCGAAAACGCCATGTCCTATGCCGCCGACCTGCGGCGTCAGATCGAAGAGCGCCCTGAGTTCATGGTCACGCTGATGGCGATTGACGGTGCTTCTGACGAAGTTGCCGAAGACATCCGCGAAGTTATGGGGCTGGACTTCCCGCTCTCCAGCTTTGATCTGGATCTCGATGAAACCAAACTGACGCTGGAAGGGCTGGATGCGGTGGAAACCGTCTCGCTCAGCATTACCGGCGGCATTCTCAATGTGCGCATCACTGAACGCAGCCCTGCTGTGGTCTGGCGCACCGCCTCTGCTATTGAACTGCTGGACCAAAAGGGCCGCCGTGTTGCTGGTCTCTCTGCGCGCACTGACCGCCCGGATCTGCCATTGCTGGCCGGGGCAGGGGCCGACGGCGCCGTTGTCGAGGCCATCGCTCTGCTGCGCGCGGGCGCGGCGCTGTCCGGCCGGATCCGCGGCTTGCAGCGCATCGGCGAGCGGCGCTGGGATGTGGTGCTGGACCGGGGTCAGCGCATCATGCTGCCGGCCGCCGCGCCAGTTGCCGCACTGCGTAAAGTGATGCTGCTGGAGCAGACTCAGGAATTACTCGACCGCGACATCGTTGCGGTCGATATGCGAAATATCAACCGACCCACCCTGCGTCTCTCTGCCCCGGCAGCAGCGGATCTGCGGCGGATTAAAATCAGTGAATTCGGAGGCCCCTCAGAATGAGCGAGCTCTATTCTATTCAGCGCGCCATGCGCCAGATGCGCACCGCCGCCATGCAACGCGGCGTGATTGCGATCCTCGATGTGGGCACTTCTAAAATTGCCTGTCTGGTGCTGCAGTTTGACGGCAATGACGATTTCCGTGAAAGCGACGGCGTGGGTGCCATGGCCGGGCAAAGCTCGTTCCGGGTGATTGGTGCCGCCACCACACGGTCGCGCGGCATCAAATTCGGCGAAATCGAAACTATGTCGGAAACCGAACGCGCCATCCGCACTGCGGTGCAGACGGCGCAGAAAATGGCCAGCACAAGGGTGGATCATGTGATCGCCTGTTTTGCCGGTGGTGCGCCGCGCTCCTATGGGCTGACCGGCTCGGTTGATGTGGAGCATACTCAGGTTTCCGAGCAGGATGTGGCCCGGGTGCTGGCTTCTTGTGACGTCCCTGACTATGGCTCTGGGCGCGAAGTGCTGCATGCCCAGCCGGTGAACTTTGCGCTCGACCACCGCTCTGGTCTTGCTGATCCGCGTGGTCAGATCGGCCATCAGCTCTCCACCGATCTGCATATGCTGACGGTGGATGCGGCGATGATCCAGAACCTGATCTACTGTATCAAACGCTGTGATCTGGAACTGGCCGGCATTGCCAGTTCCGCCTATGTCGCCGGGATTTCGGCGCTGGTGGAGGACGAACAGGAACTGGGCGCGGCCTGTATTGATATGGGCGGCGGCACGACCGACATTTCGATCTTTATGAAGAAACACATGATCTACACCGATTCCGTGCGTTTTGGCGGCGATCATGTGACCTCAGATATCTCGATGGGGCTGCAAGTGCCCTGGGCGATGGCCGAACGGATCAAAACCGTCTACGGCGGGCTTGTCGCCACCGGGCGTGATGACCGCGACATGATCGATGTGGGCGGCGAGACCGGCGACTGGGAACATGACCGGCGCACCGTCAGCCGCGCCGAGCTGATCGGCATCATGCGGCCCCGGGTCGAAGAGATTCTCGAAGATGTGCGTGCCCGCCTCGATGCGGCCGGGTTTGAACACCTGCCCAGCCAGCAGATCGTGCTCACCGGCGGCGCCAGCCAAATCCCCGGCATGGATCACCTGGCACCGCGCATTCTGGGCCAGCAGGTGCGCCTTGGTCGCCCGCTCCGGGTGCGGGGCCTGCCGCAGGCCGCTGCCGGTCCGGCATTCTCCTCTTCCGTGGGGCTTTGCCTGTTTGCCGCGCACCCCCAGGATGAGTGGTGGGACTTCGAAATCCCGGCCGACCGCTATGCCGGCCGCTCGCTGAAACGCGCGGTCAAATGGTTCCGGGATAACTGGTAACCCCTGGATCTGCCAATTCTGGCGAGATACCGCTTATTCACCGCAAAGTTGTAGCAGATTTTGTGGTTACTTTGTGTTTTTCGGGTGACGTACTGGCCAAAAACCGCTAAGATTCAGTTAGAAATGGTTAATTCGGCCCGCCGTTAGGGCCGCAAAAACAATACAGGCGGATGCATCCATGACCTTGAACCTCACCATGCCCGAGCGGGATGACCTGAAGCCCCGCATCACCGTATTTGGCGTCGGCGGTGCCGGCGGTAACGCGGTTAATAATATGATCGCCAAAGAGCTTGAAGGTGTTGATTTTGTGATGGCAAACACCGACGCCCAGGCGTTGAGTGTGGCCTCCCCCGCCGCCAAGATTCAGATGGGCATCAAAGTCACCGAAGGCCTCGGCGCCGGCGCGCGCCCCTCGGTTGGTGCCGCCGCAGCTGAGGAAAGCATCGAACAGATCGTCGATCACCTCGCCGGCGCGCATATGTGTTTCATCACCGCCGGCATGGGCGGCGGCACCGGCACCGGTGCGGCGCCGATCATCGCTCAGGCAGCACGTGAACTCGGTGTGCTGACCGTCGGCGTGGTCACCAAACCGTTCCAGTTTGAAGGCGCAAAACGTATGCGCCAGGCCGATGAGGGTATTGAGCAGCTGCAGAAGATGGTCGATACGCTGATCATCATCCCAAACCAGAACCTGTTCCGCCTCGCCAATGAGAAAACCACCTTCACCGACGCCTTCTCCATGGCCGATGATGTGCTCTATCAGGGCGTCAAAGGCGTCACCGATCTGATGGTCCGTCCCGGCCTGATCAACCTCGATTTTGCCGATGTGCGCGCCGTGATGGACGAGATGGGCAAAGCGATGATGGGCACCGGCGAAGCCACTGGCGAAGACCGCGCCATCCAGGCCGCAGAAAAAGCCATCGCCAACCCGCTGCTCGACGAGATCTCGCTGAAAGGCGCCAAAGGCGTGTTGATCAACATCACCGGCGGTTATGACCTGACCCTGTTCGAACTCGATGAAGCCGCCAACCGGATCCGCGAAGAAGTTGATCCCGAAGCCAATATCATCGTCGGCTCCACGCTCGACACCGAGCTGGGCGAAATGATGCGCGTCTCTGTTGTTGCGACAGGTATCGATGCCAGCCCGATCGCTGAAATGCCGGTCCCGCGTCGTCGCATGTCCGAGCCGCTTGTTCCGGCCGAGGCTGCGCCGGTTGCCGCCCCTGCGCCAGCCCCGGTTGCCGCGCAGGCCCCCGAGCAGCCCGCATTTGACGGTTTTGATGCCCATGCCGCAGCGCGTCAGGAAC
>NZ_QOLB01000122.1 GCF_003333265.1 Candidatus Halocynthiibacter alkanivorans | reverse complement strand
ATCCACAGAAGGATAGGGGCGCACCGATCGCAATTATCCTGCACCCGCACCCGCAGTTTGGCGGCACCATGAACAACCGCGTGGTCTACAACCTGCACTACGCGTTTCACAAAATGGGCTTTACGGTGCTGCGGTTTAATTTCCGTGGCGTCGGGCGCAGCCAGGGTGAATACGACCAGGGTATCGGCGAGCTGTCTGATGCGGCATCCGCACTGGACTACCTGCAGTCAATGAACACCAACTCCAAACATTGCTGGGTTGCCGGCTTTTCGTTTGGCGCCTGGATCGGCATGCAGCTTTTGATGCGCCGCCCGGAAATCACCGGATTTATCTCGGTGGCCCCGCCAGCCAACATGTATGACTTCTCTTTCCTCGCGCCCTGCCCCAATTCCGGGCTGATCATCAACGGCACTTCCGACCGTGTGGCGCCGCCAAAAGACACCCATACGCTGGTGAACAAGCTGCACGAGCAAAAGGGCATCACCATTACCCATCAGGAAATCGAAGGCGCGGGCCATTTCTTTGAAGATCCGCATATGGACCAGATGATCGGCTCTGTGGACGGCTATGTGCGCCGTCGTCTGACCGAAACCACACGCTGATACTCCATACTGACTCCAGAGGCTGACATGGCACTGCACGAAGATCTGGCCGATATCCTAGCCAAAGATACAATTGAAGCCGCTGAAAATCTGGCGGATGAACGATTGATCGAAGAAATCGCCAAGCAGCTCGGCGCCAGTTCTACCACCATGGAAGAAGCGTTCATGACTTCAATCCGCGTCCGCCTGGCTGAAAAGCGGGCGCGGCTTTACCTCCAGAAAAAAATCAAGTCAGGCGGGAGCCCGCCGGCATGAACCAGCGCCTCGACCAGCAGTTCGCCTTTCTTCTGGAAGCGGACAAGCTGAAGACCGTTCAGCGATCAAGTTCTTTGCTGGACAATTCCCGCCCCGAAAATTCTGCCGAACACAGCTGGCACCTTGCGCTCTATGCCATGTGCTTTGCGGATATGGCGTCGGCAGAAGTCGATGTGAACCGCGCCATCAAAATGCTTTTGCTGCACGACATTGTCGAAATTGATGCCGGCGACCATCCAATTCACATCGACGTTGATGATGCACATGTTGCGGTTATTGAACGTCGCGCCGCAGAGCGTCTTTTTGCGCTTCTTCCGCCGGATCTGGGCGAAAGCTTCATCAACTTGTGGTTGGAGTTTGAAGCAGCGCAGAGCCCGGACGCAAGGTTCGCAAAAACCCTGGACCACAGCCAACCCATTTTCCAGGCACTGTTCGCCAGCCCCAAACGCGCGGACCACACTGAAATCGTGCGCAACAACCTGCAGTCGGGCCGCGCCTCCCGTTTTGCACAGAGCTGGCCACAGGGCCATGCCTTTATGCTTGCGGCACTGAACGAACATAGCACCGCGCGTCCCGAGTGGGCGCGCCTGAGAGCCCAGGTGAATTTCCTGTGTGAAACAGACCAGCTGAAATCGATCCTGCGGGCCACGCCAATTACTGACAATTCACGCCGGGAGAATTCCGGGGAACACAGCTGGCATATCGCGCTTTATGCAATGACGCTGGCAGATCAGGCCGGCGACAGCGTGCAGATCGCCCGGGTCATTCAGATGCTGTTGCTGCATGATATTGTCGAAATTGACGCCGGTGACGCTCCGATTCACGGCGACTTTGATGCCGCGGAGCAAGAGGCCAAAGAACAGGCCGCCGCAGACCGGATTTTCAATCTTCTGCCCGCTGACCTGGCGACAGAATTCCGGGCGATCTGGGACGAGTTTGAAGCGGCAGAAACCGCGGACGCC
The DNA here is from genome assembly GCF_003333265.1 of Candidatus Halocynthiibacter alkanivorans. Classification (GTDB taxonomy): domain Bacteria; phylum Pseudomonadota; class Alphaproteobacteria; order Rhodobacterales; family Rhodobacteraceae; genus Halocyntiibacter_A; species Halocyntiibacter_A alkanivorans. The sequence goes on along the minus strand of NZ_QOLB01000122.1, from coordinate 20,913 downwards.
GTGTTCGCCAAATCCATTGACCGGGTGCAGCCGCTGCTGCTGAACATGGCCTCTGGCGGGGGCTCCTGGAATGACTACGACGTCACCCTGGCGCAGCTCGATCAACGGGTCGGCGTCAAAGTCATGCGCGGCGCGCCCGATGTCTGGCGCCATGTTCGCGCCCAGGTCGCCCCGTTTTTCGATTAACGCGACAAAATATTTTAACCGCGCTCGGTATACAATCGCATACCGAGCTTTCCAAACCACATTAATTGCGCTATGCAGCCCCCGATACGTTCAATCAACACAGGGGCAGCGCTATGACCAGAATCAAGGTAGAAAACCCCGTCGTCGAGCTCGACGGCGATGAAATGACCCGCATCATCTGGCAGTTCATCAAAGACAAACTGATCCTGCCCTACCTCGACATAAATCTGAAATATTACGATCTTGGCATCGAGGCCCGTGACGAGACCAACGATCAGATCACCGTCGATGCGGCCGAGGCGATCAAAAAATACGGCGTTGGCGTCAAATGCGCCACCATCACACCGGATGAAGCCCGGGTTGAGGAGTTTGGCCTGAAGCGCATGTACCGCTCGCCAAACGGCACCATCCGCAACATTCTGGGTGGCACAATTTTCCGCGCACCGATCATTTGCAAAAATGTGCCGCGCCTCGTTCCGGGCTGGACCAGACCGATTGTAATCGGCCGTCACGCGTTTGGGGATCAGTATAAGGCCACTGACTTTCATTTCCCCGGTGAAGGCAAACTGACCATGAAGTTCGTCGGCAAAGACGGCACGGTGATCGAAAAAGACATTTTTGATGCGCCGTCTGCCGGTGTTGCCATGGGCATGTACAACCTGGATGACTCGATCCGCGACTTTGCCCGCGCCTCGCTGAACTATGGCCTGCGCCTTGGCTGGCCGGTGTACCTGTCGACCAAAAACACCATCCTCAAAACCTATGACGGACGTTTCCTCGACCTGTTCCAACAAGTGTTTGAGCTCGAATTTGAAGAAAAATTCAAAGCAGCCGGCATCACCTATGAGCACCGCCTGATCGACGACATGGTTGCCTGTGCGATGAAATGGAACGGTGGTTTCGTCTGGGCCTGCAAGAACTACGATGGTGATGTACAGTCCGACACCGTGGCCCAGGGATTTGGGTCGCTCGGCCTGATGACCAGCCAGTTGATGACGCCGGACGGAAAAATCGTCGAAGCCGAAGCGGCGCATGGCACAGTGACCCGTCATTATCGTCAGCACCAGGCTGGCAAAGAGACCTCCACTAACTCCATCGCCTCAATTTTCGCCTGGACCGGTGGTCTGAAGCACCGCGCCAAGCTGGACGGCAACGCCGCGCTGACAAGTTTTGCGGAAACGCTGGAGAAAGTCATTGTGGACACTGTGGAAAGCGGCCACATGACCAAAGACCTGGCGCTGTTGGTTGGCCCGGATCAAAGCTGGCTGACCACCATGGGTTTCCTTGAAAAGATCGACGAGAACCTCGGCAAAGCTCTGGCAGACTAAAGCACTTCGATAGAAAATACAGAAAGGGCTGCCCCGCCAGGTGGCCCTTTCTGCTGCGCCAAACTGCGTCCATCAGCCGCCGGCAGGATTTCCGTGTGGACACCGGCGGGTTTCCAGGGTGAAAGAGCCCTATGACAGATCCAAAATCACATTCCGCATTCGAAGACCTCCAGGGCCTGCTGGCCGGCACGTTTCTCAGCGCTACCGCGCTGCTTCCGCTGACTGCCCTTGGCCTGGTGACCGGGCAGACCGCCGGGCTTGCGATCCTGCTGTCCTACCTGACTGACTATAGTTTTGGTGCCATCTTCTTTGTCATCAACCTGCCGTTTTTCGCATTGGCCTATCTGCGCATGGGCGCGCGTTTTACCATCAAAACCACCCTCGCTGTGGCGCTGGTATCGCTGATCGCGGAAACAGTGCCCAAGTATGTTTCTTTCGCCGACATTCACCCGCTGGTGGCCGTTCTGATGTTTGGCACCATGTCCGGCGCCGGCCTGCTGGCCATTTTCCGCCACGGCGCATCGCTTGGAGGCATCGGCATCCTGGCGCTTTATCTGCAGGACAAAATTGGTTTCAAAGCCGGCTGGACCCAGTTGATTTTTGATGTGACCCTGTTCTCGGTCGCGGCAATCTTCTTCCCGCTGAAAATCGTTGGCTGGTCGCTGGTCGGAGCTGTGATTGTCAACGTGGTGATCGCCGTCAACCACCGCAAAGACCGCTATATCGCAATGTAAAGGACGCGAGCATGACCTATTTCTACCTGCTACTGGCCATCGTGATGGAGACGATTGGCACCACTGCGTTGCAGGCCAGCCAACAGTTCACCAGGACGGGCCCCTCTGCCATTGTCGTGATCGGTTATGCCGCGAGTTTTTACCTGCTGTCCCTGACCCTGAAAGTCATGCCCGTAGGTATCGTATATGCCGTCTGGTCCGGCCTTGGCATCGTGATGATCGCTGCCATCGGTTATTTTGTCTACGGTCAGAAGCTGGATATGCCCGCGATTCTTGGCATGGTTCTCATTTTGGCTGGTGTCGGCACCATCCATCTCTTTTCGGGATCGACGACGCATTAAATCGTGATTTCCCCTTGTGGGAACGTTGAAACACGCTATCAGCCCCGCTTTCGGGCCAGTGGACGGATTAGCACTGGATTTTTGTGCGCGCCCGGTATAGGCCGCGCACAAACGTATAAGGGCACGCACCATGGACTTCAGAAATATCGCTATCATTGCTCACGTGGACCACGGCAAAACCACGCTGGTCGACGAGCTTCTTAAACAATCTGGCGTCTTCCGCGAGAACCAGGCTGTCAGCGAACGCGCTATGGACAGCAATGACCTGGAACGCGAACGCGGCATTACCATCCTTGCCAAAGCAACCAGCGTTGAGTGGGCCAACCACCGCCTCAACATCGTCGACACCCCCGGCCACGCCGATTTCGGTGGCGAAGTTGAGCGCATCCTGTCGATGGTAGACGGCGTTATCCTGCTGGTGGACGCGGCTGAAGGCCCGATGCCACAGACGAAATTTGTGACGTCCAAAGCCCTCGCCCTGGGCCTGCGTCCCATCGTTGTGCTGAACAAAGTCGACAAATCTGACGCCGAACCTGACCGGGCACTGGACGAATGTTTTGACCTGTTTGCGTCCCTCGGTGCCACCGACGAACAGCTCGATTTCCCGATCATGTATGCATCCGGCCGCAATGGTTGGGCTGACATGGAGCTGAACGGCCCACGCAAAAATCTCGACGCGATGTTTGACCTGGTCCTGTCACATGTCAACGAACCCGCTCAGGTCCAGCGCATGGCAGAGCCTTTCTCGATGCTGGCCACAACGCTGGGCGCCGACCCGTTCCTCGGTCGCTTGCTGACCGGTCGTGTCGAAAGCGGTGTTCTGAAAGTGGGCGACACGCTCAAAGCACTGTCGCAGGAATCTGGCAAGATCGAACAGTTCCGCGCCACCAAAATCCTGGCCTTCCGCGGTCTGGAGCGCACCCCGATCGATGAAGCCCAGGCGGGTGACATTGTGTCTGTTGCCGGTATGAAAACAGCCACCGTAGCCGATACACTCTGCGCTATGGAAATCGACGAAGCCATCAAGGCACAACCAATCGACCCGCCCACCATCACTGTGACATTCGGCATCAATGACAGCCCTCTGGCTGGCAAAGACGGCAAAAAAGTTCAGTCCCGCGTAATCCGTGACCGTCTGATGAAAGAAGCCGAAACCAACGTCGCGATTCAGATCAGCGACACCCCTGGTGGCGAAGCGTTTGAAGTTGCAGGCCGTGGCGAGCTTCAGATGGGCGTCTTGATCGAAAACATGCGTCGTGAAGGTTTTGAACTGTCGATTTCCCGCCCGCAGGTTCTGTTTCAGAACATCGACGGTGTGCGTCATGAACCCGTAGAAGAAGTCACCATCGACGTGGATGACGAATATTCTGGCACGGTCATTGAAAAACTGACCGGTGTACGCAAAGGCATGATGACGGAAATGAAACCGGCTGGCGCTGGTAAAACCCGTATCATCGCCCATGTGCCCTCGCGCGGGTTGATCGGTTATCACGGCGAATTCCTCACCGATACCCGTGGTACCGGCGTGCTGAACCGTGTGTTCCATTCCTGGGAATCCCACAAAGGCGCCATCCCGGGCCGTCGCGCAGGCGTGCTGATTTCGATGGAGAACGGCGAATCCGTAGCCTTTGCGCTGTGGAACCTCGAAGACCGCGGCAGAATGTTTATCGGTGCCCAGACACCGCTGTACCAGGGCATGATCATTGGCGAACATTCACGTGAAAACGACCTGGAAGTGAACCCGCTGAAAGGCAAAAAGCTGACCAACGTGCGGGCCTCCGGTACCGATGAAGCAGTGCGCCTGACCACGCCGATCACCATGTCGCTGGAAGAAGCTATCGCCTATATCGACGTCGACGAACTGGTGGAAGTGACGCCAAATTCGATCCGTCTGCGCAAGCGCCATCTCGACCCGCATGAGCGCAAACGTGCGGCCAAAGCGGCCCAGTAACGGCGTAATACCCGGATATACAAAAAAGGGCGCGGAGAGAAATCTCCGCGCCCTTTTTCGTTTTGATCACGCTAAACCGAAGCGAAGCCGCACTGCAGACCGGTCAGTCCCGGTGTTCGTTTTCCTCAACGATCACCAGGTCGCGCTCAGAGGCGCCACGCGCATGGTCCAGCGCCTGCTGGTATGCGTCGGAGTTATAACAATCATGGGCGGCCTGTAACGACGGGAACCGCGCCACAACATTACGCGCCCGGTCGCGGCCTTCCAGCTGTTCATAGGCCCCCGCACGCACCAAAAAATAACCGCCATGATCCGCAATCGCCGGCCCGGCCAGCTTTGCGTAACGACCATAGGCGTCCTCGTCCGTTACATGCACATTTGCAATCCAGAGTGCGCTCATCATTCAGCCCCTTATAATATTTTCTACGGCCGCAATCGCAGCCGCTGCGTTGCCCGCGTCGCGCCCGCCGCCCTGCGCCATATCCGCGCGACCACCGCCGCCCTTACCGCCCAGTTCCGGAGTCGCTGCACGCACCAGTTCCACCGCAGAAATTGTGCCGGTAAGATCGTCCGTCACACCGGCCGCAACCGCCGCTTTGCCATCTGCATCGGCGATCAGCAGAACCGCACCGGAGCCGAGCCGGGACTTGTGAGCATCGATCAGCGCCGGCAGATCCTTGCCGGACACGCCGCTCAGTACCTGCGCCAGGAAATTCACGCCATTGATCTCTTTTGCCTCAGGGCCATCGCCCTGCCCGGCACCGCCTGCCATCGCCAGATCGCGACGCAGCTGTGCCACTTCATTCTGCAGTGACTTACGTTCACCCAGCAACGCTTTCACCCGTTCCGCAACGTCAGAAGGCTGCGTTTTCAACTCGGACGCTACCGACGCCAGCCGTGCATCCTGCGCCGAGAGATAGCTCATGGCCGCCTGCCCGGTCAGCGCTTCGATCCGGCGCACACCGGCCGAAGAGGCGCTGTCGCCAAGCGCAACAAAAGCGCCGATGTCACCGGTCTGGCGCACATGGGTGCCACCACAGAGTTCCAGCGAATAGGTCATGCCATCACTGCCCTTGCCAGTGTCCGCACGGCCCATGGAGACCACCCGCACCTCATCGCCGTATTTTTCGCCAAACAAGGCCTGAGCACCCAGGGCGCGCGCGTCATCCGGTGTCATAATCCGGGTCTCAACCGACGTGTTCTGACGGATGTAGCTGTTCACATCATCAACAACACTGGCCAGTTGTTCTGCTGTCAGAGCTTTGCCATGGCTGAAGTCAAAGCGAAGCCGGTCATCTGCGTTAAGCGAGCCGCGCTGCACCACATGGTCTCCCAAGTGAACCCGCAGCGCCTCGTGCAGCAGATGGGTCGCAGAGTGGTTGGCACGGATCGCTGTACGACGCGCGTGATCCACAACAAGTTCCGCCGCAACGCCATTTGTGATTTTTCCCTCAGTCACCTGAGCGACGTGGATAAAAATACCCGCAACTTTTCTGGTATCGGTGACCCGCGCTTCACCGCCTTCAAATTTGATGATCCCGCAGTCGCCGATCTGGCCACCGCTTTCGGCGTAAAACGGCGTCTGGTTCAGGATAATCTGAACGCGCTCTCCCGACACTGCTTTGTCGATGGCGATACCATCACGCACCAGGGCAATAACCTGCCCCTCAGCGGCCTCTGCTTCATAGCCAAGAAATTCGGTCACGCCGTGTTTATCAACAATATCAAACCAGATCGCCGCATCAGCCGTGTCACCCGATCCCGACCAGGCCGCACGCGCTTTGGCTTTCTGTTCTTCCATCGCGGAGTTGAAACCGTCGGTATCGACTTCACGACCTTTTTCACGCAATGCATCCTGGGTCAGGTCAAGCGGGAAACCAAAAGTGTCATAGAGTTTGAACGCGGCTTTACCCGGCAGCGCGGCACCGTCCGCCAGCCCCAACAGTTCATCGTCCAGAAGTTTCAAGCCGCGGTCCAGCGTCTGTTTGAACCGGGTTTCTTCCTGCAGCAGCGTTTCCTCGATCAGTGTCTGGCCACGGGCCAGTTCCGGAAATGCCTGCCCCATCTGCGAAACCAGCGCCGGCACCAGCTGATGCATCACCGGGTCTTTGGCCCCCAACAGATGCGCATGGCGCATGGCACGGCGCATGATCCGGCGCAGCACATACCCGCGTCCTTCATTGGAGGGCATAACCCCGTCGGAAATCAGGAAGGACGTCGAGCGCAGGTGATCGGCGATCACGCGGTGATGCACGTTGCCAGGGCCATCCGGATCCTGGCTGGTGGCATGGGCCGAGGCTTCGATCAGGTCCCGCATCAGATCGGTGTCGTAATTGTCGTGGTGGCCTTGCAGAAGCGCGCCAACGCGCTCCAGCCCCATGCCAGTGTCGATCGACTGGTTCGGCAGGTTTTCCTGACGCCCGTCCGCAAAGCGCTCATATTGCATGAACACGATATTCCAGATCTCGATAAACCGGTCACCGTCTTCATCCGGGGAGCCGGGAGGGCCGCCCGGGATATGGTCACCGTGATCATAGAAAATTTCCGAACACGGACCACAGGGACCGGTGGCACCCATCGACCAGAAATTGTCGTCGGTGGCGATGCGGATTATACGGTCGTCTGACAGGCCGGCGTATTTCTTCCAGATATTCGCTGCGTCATCATCGGTGTGGTAAACCGTGACCAGAAGCCTGTCTTTGTTGATACCAAACTCTTTGGTCAAAAGGTCCCAGGCATAAGGGATCGCTTCTTCCTTGAAATAATCGCCAAAGGAAAAATTCCCCAGCATTTCAAAAAACGTATGGTGGCGCGCGGTATAGCCGACATTGTCCAGGTCGTTGTGTTTACCGCCGGCACGCACGCATTTCTGCGACGTTGTCGCGCGTGAATAATTGCGTTTTTCAAGGCCGGTAAAAGCGTTTTTGAACTGGACCATACCCGCATTGGTGAACATCAGCGTCGGATCGTTGAGCGGCACCAGAGGCGAACTTTCCACCACCTGGTGACCACTTTGGTCAAAATAGTTCAAAAAGGTCGATCGGATATCGTTCAGGCTGGCCATGGTCGTGCGGCTCTCTTGCAATGAATACAGGGTCTCAACCCGTGTAGCCCTGCCTGCCTGCCCTGTCCACATCAAGCGCACACCGGCGCAAAAAAACGGGGCCGAAGATTGCTCTCCGCCCCCGTTTCTGAACTGACTAAGACAGATCAGTCGTCAGCAATCACGTCGTCGGTGCCCAGTTGGGCCTGCAGGTCAAAATCGAGCCCGTGTGCGGCGCGAATCTTATCTTCGATCTCCAGCGCACTGCGGGTATGTTCACGCAGGTAATTCTTTGCGTTTTCACGGCCCTGGCCGATACGCTCGTCGCCATAAGAGAACCAGCTTCCGGACTTGTCCACCACGCCGGCCTTGACGCCGAGATCAAGCAACTCGCCCATTTTGGAGATGCCTTCGCCGTACATAATGTCGAATTCCACCTGTTTGAACGGCGGGGCCACTTTGTTCTTCACAACTTTGACCCGGGTCTGGTTGCCAACGATTTCATCCCGGTCCTTGATCGCGCCAATGCGGCGGATGTCGAGACGGACGGAGGAGTAGAATTTCAACGCGTTGCCACCGGTGGTGGTTTCAGGTGAGCCGAACATTACGCCGATTTTCATCCGGATCTGATTGATGAACACAACCGTGCATTTGGAGCGGTTGATCGAACCAGTCAGTTTGCGCATGGCCTGGCTCATAAGACGGGCATGAACACCAAGACTGCTGTCCCCCATATCGCCTTCGAGTTCAGATTTTGGGGTCAGCGCCGCAACAGAATCCACCACAATCATCGACACGGCACCGGACCGTACCAAAGTGTCGACAATTTCCAGGGCCTGTTCGCCGGTATCAGGCTGCGAAATCAGCAACTCTTCCAGGTTAACGCCAAGTTTTTTGCCATACAGCGGGTCCAGCGCGTGTTCTGCGTCGACAAAGGCACAGACGCCACCCTGTTTTTGAACCTCAGCGATACAGTGCAGGGTCAGCGTGGTTTTGCCGGAGCTTTCAGGACCATAGATTTCCACGACCCGCCCTTTGGGCAGCCCGCCGATGCCAAGCGCAATATCCAGTCCCAGGGAGCCGGTGGACGTGGCTTCAATTTCCTGAATCGGGTTATCGGCCCCGAGCTTCATGATCGACCCCTTGCCAAATTGCCGTTCAATCTGCGCCAGAGCCGAGTCCAGAGCTTTTTGTTTATCAGTTTCGCGCTTGCTTGCCATGTCGAGTAAATTCGCCTGAGCCATTTGATTTAATCCCTTATTCCACACCCTGTGGCGGGCGGCAATGCTACAGATGTTCGCATCTTGTTCTCTTCACTCCGTTATGAGATCAAAACAAGAACATTTCAACTGTTATTTAATAAGGAACGATAATTCGCCAATTTGGTTAACAGAACGTTACGAACAAAAAAAGAGCGGGCCTTCGCGCCCCGCTCTTTTCTGATCAGAATTTTTACTCCTCACTGTCAGCCCGGAGTCGCTGCCCCGCGCCGACGGCAACCCACCTAGTGAATCTGTTCCTGTACTGTGGCAGTCAACTCGCTGAGCGAGAACGGTTTTGGCAGGAAAACCGAGTTGGGAATGCGGGCCTGTTGCTCGGAAAAACTGTCCTCTGCATAGCCAGAGACAAAGACCACTTTGACACCTGGCCGGTCTTTCAGAGCCAGAGACACCCAGCTGGGCCCATCCATGCCCGGCATAATCACATCGGTGACAAAAACATCGACATCAAGCGACTCGTCTTCGAGTGTTGCAAGCGCTTCTTCGGCGTTTTCTGCTTCGAGCACCGTGTACCCACGCATGCGCAACGCCCGGGAGGCAAATGCCCTCACCGGCGCTTCATCTTCGACCAGAAGGACAACTCCCGTACTGCGGCCTTGTGTTACGACAGGCGCTGGGGCAGCAACGGGTTTCAGATCCTCTTCCACCGGTTCGTGCGCCGGCAGATACAGCGTGAAGGCGGTTCCGCTGCCAACAACTGAATCAACAAAGATGAACCCCCCGGTCTGCTTGACGATGCCATATGCGGTAGAAAGCCCAAGCCCGGTGCCCTCGCCCGTGCGTTTGGTTGTATAAAACGGCTCAAACACTTTTTGGACATTTTCAGCGGGAATACCGACGCCATGATCGGTAACCGTCACCACAACATATTCGCCGACCGGCACTTTCACCCGGTCCCGTTCCAGAGGTTTCACCAACAGTTCATTGCGCGTTTCGACTTTGATTTCGCCGCCGTCTTTCATGGCGTCGCGCGCATTCACCACAAGATTCATCAGCACCTGCTCCAGTTGCCGTTTATCAGCACGGATCGGGCGCAATCCAGGTTCATGGTCCAGCGTCAGCGTAATTTTCTCACCGACCAGCCGGTTGAGAAGATGGGTCAGATCGGACAGTGTTTCGCGCATGTCCACAACTTCCGGCTTCAAAGTCTGTTTGCGCGAAAAGGCCAGCAACTGGCCGACAAGCGCGGCGGCCCGGTTGGCGTTCTGGTGAATTTGCACCAGGTCCCCATAATCAGGATCGCCTTTGTCGTGGCGCAACAATAGCAGGTCACAATGGCCGCTGATTGCGGTCAGAAGATTGTTGAAATCGTGCGCAACACCGCCAGCCAGCTGGCCAATGGCCTGCATTTTCTGACTTTGAACAAACTGTGCTTCCAGTGTTTTCAGCTCAGTCGCGTCATTCAGAACTGCGATCAGTGATTGCGTGTCGCCTTCATCCACCCGGTTCAGGGTGATCTGCAGGAAGGTCTCCTGCGCCGGGATCGACGCGCGCAGAACCTCGGGTTTTAAAATCGTACGCCCGACGGCCGCTTCACGCACCCAGTCGCTGACCGACCGGCCAAGCCCCTCGACCAGCTCAGCCAGAGGCCGGCCGACCGCATCGTGATCTGCCAGCAATTCGCGCGCCGGACGGTTGGCCATCATAATATCACCCGCAGGCGAAATCTTCAGCAGCGGCACCGGCATCGCGTCCAGCAGTGTCCAGTCCTCATTGCGCGATTTACCTTCCGGCAGGAAATAAATCTCACGACGTCCGGCGGAACTTTCGATCTCAGCAACCAAAGCGCGCATCTTACCGTCAATGGTCGAAATTTCATGCACGTCCCCCGGGCGCAACGGCAGATCATTCACAATCCGGTCCAATGAATTTTCCCGCCCGCCGAGAAGCCGTCTGAGCGCCTCGTTCATAAACAGCACTGTACCGCTGCGCGACACTGTCATCATCGGAACGGAAATGCCGTCGGCGCCGCGCGATCCGGTTTTGTCGGCTATATCTTCCAGACGCCACAGATAACCATCATCGCCGATCTGGTGCACCGCCAGGCGCAAATGGCCACGGCGCATCACCACATCTTCACGCGCGGCCCCTTTGGCCTGCGCGCGGTTTTGCAGCCGGAACAGCGTGGCCGCAGGCGAGGCAAACAGATCCCCAAGCGCCTTGAGCAGCGTGTCGCCATCATGGCTGCCAAACCGTTCCAGCGCCGCTTTGTTCTGATAGCCGATGACACCGTCTGCGTTGGTGGTGAAGGACGGCGATGCATCCAGTTCCACAAATCCCGAAATCGTCTTATGCAGTTGCGAGCGCATCTTTTTCAGACGTTTTGCCTTGAACCATACCAATCCTGACACCCACATGAATGTCAGGCCAATAACAAGCATAGCCAGCCCAATGACCGGCTCCGGCATGACAAAGGCCCCGCCCAGCACTGCCAGAGATACGACAAATATGAGCCCGGCCCGCGGTGCAAGCCCGCTCGCGAGACGGGCCATTGGTTTCGGTGATAGTGCGGGATTAGACACTACTCGCCCCCTTTTTGATTCGTTCAGGAACATTTGGCCAACGATTAGTTAATTGCCGCTTAACCGACCCCTGAATACACCGTAAACTTGCTCAGGAATTAGGCCGGACACGTGTCAAAAGCGCAAGATAAAAGCCATCCCCAAGCGCCCCGGGAAGAAACTGTTGCGTATTTTCACAGCTCCAGCCTGGGTTCCGCGCCAGAAAAGCCTGAATTTGGGCATCGTTTTCGTCCCGGAACACCGAACAGGTCGCATAGGCCAGGGTGCCGTCTTCCGCAACGATATCAGCCGCTTGATCGAGTATACCAGCCTGTAAGCCGGTCAGCTCCGTCAGACGCTCAGCATTCAGCTGCCATTTCGCTTCCGGAGACCGGCGCCAGGTGCCGGAACCGGAACAGGGCGCATCCACCAGCACCAGGTCGTAGTCTCGCTCCAGCGCGTCTTGCTTCAGGCGCTGCACCGATATTCCGGCCCGGGCGGTGCGCGCTGGCATGTCGGACATGCGGTCAAAATCGATGTCATGCGCATGAAACGTGGCCCGTACCAGGCCGGCCATAGCAAGGGTCTTGCCACCGCCGCCGGCACAATAGTCCATCACCCGCATCCCGTCGCGCAGGGGCAACGCCTGTACCACCGCCTGGCTGGCCGCATCCTGCAGCTCCACCACGCCGTCACTATAGGCTTCCGATTGCGACACCCGGCGCGGGTTTTTAGTGACTTCGAGCGCCGTCCTGACCAGATCCACCGCCTGGGTCTCAACACCGTCCTCCTCAAGCATGGCCTGAGCCGCTTTGACGTCTGTTTTACGCAGATTGACGCGCAGATACACCGGCGCCCGGTGACGCAAAGCTTCGAGCACTGCGTCAGTCTCGTCACCGATGGAGCTTTCAAACCGGTCCATCAACCAGTCGGGACAATCCAGCTGCACCGCGCGCGGCGCAGCGGACAGATCGCCCACGTGAAGCTCTTCTTTGCTCAGCGGTTCCGGCGCAAAACGTTCACCGGTGAAATACGCCGCCGGGTCCAGCCCCTGAGAGCGCAGCGCCCCGACCATCAACCCGCGTCCGGTGTCCGAACCGCCGATCAGCCCAAAAGAGCGCCGGCAGCGCAATGCGCTAAATACGTGGTCCCGGATTGCGGCCCGATCCCCCGAGCCGGCATAGCGGTTGTTGCGGGCCCATGAGGTCAGAACGCGTTCCGCCGCCGCCCCGTCCAAAATCAAATCAAGGATGTCGACAGCAGCAGATATGCGTGCAGAGGGTATCATGGGCCAGCTTTCTCTTCTTTAAACAAATTCCTTTCGGAACAAGTTGTTACATTGCCCGGTAGTTAGGGCTTTCACGGGTGATCGTCACGTCATGCACATGGCTTTCTTTCAGCCCGGCACCGGTGATTTTCACAAATGTGCAGTTTTTGCGCATCTCAGCTACGGTGGCGTTTCCGGTGTACCCCATGGAGGCACGCAAGCCGCCGACCAGCTGATGCAGCACGGTTCCGGCGGGACCTTTGTAAGGCACCTGACCTTCAATGCCTTCGGGAACAAGCTTGTCCGAGGCGGCATCTTTCTGGAAATAACGATCCGCAGAACCACGCGCCATGGCGCCAAGGCTGCCCATGCCACGATAGGACTTATAGGAGCGTCCCTGATACAGGATCACCTCGCCCGGGCTCTCATCTGTGCCAGCGACCATTGTGCCAACCATAGCGCAGGAGGCCCCTGCCGCGATGGCCTTGGCAAAATCACCGGAGAACTTGATGCCGCCGTCGGCGATGATCGGAACGTCGCCACCCGCTTTGGCGCAATCCATGATCGCGGTCAGTTGCGGCACACCCACGCCTGCCACCATCCTTGTGGTGCAAATCGAGCCGGGGCCGATGCCAACCTTCACCGCATCCGCACCCGCATCAATCAAAGCCCGCGTTGCAGCACCGGTGGCCACATTGCCAGCACAGACCTGCGCATTGGGGTACAGCTTCTTGATCCGGGTAACCGCAAGGGCCACGCCCTCGGAATGGCCATGCGCCGTATCGATCACCAGCAGGTCAACACCCGCTTCGATCAGCGCCTGGCTGCGTTCAAAGCCCGCGTCCCCGACAGTGGAGGCCGCCGCGACCCGAAGCCGCCCCAGATCATCCTTGCAGGATTCCGGGTTCAGCACCGCCTGTTCAGTATCTTTCAGCGTTAGCAGGCCGGTCAGCTTGCCAGCCGCGTCCGAGATCAACAGCTTCTCGATCCGGCGCGCCCGCATCAGGCTCTTGGCCTCATCCAGATCAGCCGGTTCCTGCAACATAGCCAGATTGTCGGATGTCATCATCGCGGACACGGGCGTTTTGTCGTCAGAGGCAAAACGCATATCGCGGTTGGTGACGATGCCGACGATGCGACCGTCAGGACCAACAACCGGGAAACCGGTGATCTTATATTGCTCCTGCAGCGCCTTGGCGTCGGCCAGGGTCTGGTTAGAAGTCAGGGTGATCGGGTTGTAGACAATTCCGCTTTCAAAGCGTTTCACCCGCCGCACCTGACGCGCCTGTTCTTCCAGGCTCAGATTGCGGTGGATCACACCGATACCACCGGCCTGAGCCAGGGCAATCGCCATCCTGGACTCGGTCACCGTGTCCATCGCCGAGCTGAGCAGCGGGATGTTCATTTCGATGGATTGGGTCACACGCGTACGTGTATCAGCCGTAGACGGCATCACATTGGATGCGGCCGGGACTAGCAGGACATCGTCGAAGGTAAGCGCCTCGCGAATCTCCATAGGGGTTCTCCTTGGATGCTTCGTTTGACGCGTCCCTATTACATGGATGCCAGCAATGGGAAAGAATTATTTCGACAATTCTCGCTGCAGCCGCGAATTTTTCGGGCGGACTGAACGGTCGCACTCAACGTCCGGCTGTTGGCGCGCGACCTCAGATCGAGGCCGCACTGGTCATGCGCGCCAGTTTGCCCTGCCTCCAAAGCCGGATGATTTTGCCTGCAATCGCGACAACAACAAGCGTCGCCAGCACCAGCTCAATGCCTCCCAGGGTGCCGAATATCCCTGCTCCGTTGGCACCACGCAGCAGCAACAAATTGCCGTATGACGCCAATGGGAAAGTGAACGCGCCCCAGAACGGCGAAAACCCGGCGGCGGTCAGATAAAACGCTGACAACACGAAGAGCACAAACAAGGTCGAGGCCAGGGTGAAAAATACCAGCGCGACCTGCTCATACCCCAACAGCTGGGACGTGATGCCAAACAGGCTGAGGGACGCCAGGTGGATCGCCAGCAGCGGCCTTAGGGGCGCCGGTACTTTCTGGCGGGCAAACTGCAGCAGACTGAGCAGCTGAATGGACGCAATAATGGGCAGGGTTGCGGCAAAGATGAACGCCGACAACGCGCTCCAGCCCAGCGGCACCGCAGCGATCGGGGCAGCAATAAAACCGACAAAAGTCAGCAACCAGACCGGCGTGACCCGGCGCCGCTCGGCGGGGCCTGTGACCAGCACCCAAAACACCAGGACCGCCAGCAGCGCATGAGCCACAAGTGCCAGAACCAGCATCAGACGTGCCAGATCCGGCGTATAGGGCACCAACACCGCCGCAAACAACATCATAGACATCGTGCCAGTTGCCAGACCCGCCCGGCCGGACAGTACCTGCAAATCCTCCAGGACAATTGAAGGTTTGCGCACGACTTTGGCCAGATAAGCGACCAGCGCAGTCAGAAACACCAGGCTGACCGCGCCCAGGATCATCTCGCTGATACCGTCCGGCGCGCCCAGCACCTCAGACGCCCGACGCCAGCCAAGACCAACGCCAAACAGCCCGAGCACCGGCGGAAAAATCGCCGGAGGCGTATCGCGCCACAGGCCCTTTGAACTCTGGCCGTTTGAAAGTTGGCCGTTCGACCTCTGGCTCATACCGGTAATCCTTTGAAACCCTGCAATTGATACAGGCACGCTGCGCCTCAACAAAGCGTATCGCAGGCCGTGACCAGATAACAGTCGGTGCGTGTGCAGATTATTTGGCAAATCGTCACACTAATTTCCAAAGTTAACCTCTTGTGAGTTCGCCTTTATATCTCAATCAGCCCGGTACAGCAGAGATCGCCCCTCTGCAAAAATATGCACGCGCGCGGGATCTGCTGACAATGCAACTTCCTGCCCGCGCAGGCCGTCATTGATGCCTGGAATTTTCGCCACCACCCGTTCGGCGCCGGCCGCCGTTTCAAGATAGAGCAGTGTCACCTCACCCAGTGCTTCCACGATCAATACTTTGCTTTTGAACAGGTGCTCCTCCGCGGTGATCACCAGATCTTCGGGCCGCACGCCGATATTGACCGCCCGCCCAAGGTCGCTTTCGCGTGTGGGCACCGCAGACCAGGCATGGCCACCACCGTCCAGCGCCACGCCGGTCCTGTCGCCGACCTCCGTTATCACGCCGGAAAACAGGTTCATCGCGGGAGAGCCGATAAACTGCGCCACAAATTCGTTTTCCGGGCGCCCATACAGCTCCAGCGGCGAACCAACCTGGGCAATGCCCTTGTCGGCCAGAACCACAATGCGGTCGGCCAGGGTCATCGCTTCGACCTGGTCATGGGTCACGTAGATCATCGTCGACTCCGGCATCGACTCTTTCAGCTGAGCAATCTCGATCCGGGTCGCAACGCGCAAAGCCGCATCCAGATTGGAAAGCGGCTCATCAAACAGATAGACCTTGGGATCGCGCACAATAGCGCGCCCGATCGCCACCCGTTGACGCTGCCCACCAGACAGTGCTTTGGGCAGTCGGTCCAGATAGTCTGTCAGCTGCAAAATGCGCGCCGCATTTTCAACCGCCGCATCAATCTCGGCTTTGCTTTTTTTGCTGATTTTCAACGCAAAGGACATGTTGTCGCGCACGGTCATATGCGGGTAAAGCGCATAGGACTGGAACACCATCGCAATGCCACGTTTTGCCGGCGGCACGTCATTCATCACCTGATCGGCAATTTCCAACGTGCCGCCGGATATTTTCTCCAGCCCGGCGATCATGCGGAGCAAAGTTGATTTGCCGCAGCCCGAGGGGCCGACAAAGACGATCAGCTCGCCGCTGGATATATCCAGATTAATATCATTCAGAACATTAACACTGTCGCCATAAGTCTTTGTAATGTCAGTAAGCTTCAGATTCGCCATAGTCAGATCCCTTGCTGAGACGTCAGTGATTTCTGAAATATTCCCGCGTGCCAGGGCGCCAGTTCAACGCGCCTGCTCTGCGCGTCGAAAGCCGCTCCTGCTTCGGTCCCGATCCTGCGCCATTGCCCCTGTGGAAGCGCGATATCAGCGGCGCTGTCGCCCATATTGAAGGCACAGAAAATCTCTTCCGCATCGCCGCTGCGGACAAAGGACAAGACATCCCCCTGCGCCGTAACCGGGCTTTGCGCGCCATTTTTCAGCGCGCCATAGCGCTGCCGCAGTGCGATGGCCTCGCGGTAGTGATGCAACAAGGCACCTGGCAGTTTTTCCGCAGCCGCCACCGACAATGGCAAATGCTCTTGCGCCACCGGCAACCAGGACTGCCCGGATTGAGTAAAACCGCCCACGGCACTCTCATCCCAGACCATCGGGGTACGACAGCCGTCCCTTCCCTTAAACTCTGGCCAGAATTCAATGCCATACGGATCCTTCAGATCTTCAAACGCCACTTCGGCCTCAGGCAATCCAAGCTCTTCACCCTGATAGATGCAGGCCGATCCGCGCAGACACATCAGCAAAGTGGTGAACAGCCGTGCCGCCGCCTGCCCCAGACCCCAGCGCGAGATATGGCGCATCACATCGTGGTTGGAATAGGCCCAGCACGCCCAGCCGTCGGCGGCAACATCAGCCACCCGGGCCATGACATCAGCAACATAACTGGCGGTGGGCCGCGCGCCGGACAGCAGCTCAAACGCATAACACATCTGCATCAGATCGGGCCCGGCGGTATATTGCCCGAGGATCTCAAGACCGCGTTGCGCGTCGCCAACCTCGCCCACAGCAGCGGCATCATAAGGTGCCATAGCTGCACGAAGTTTACGCAGGAACTCTATGTTTTCAGGCTGATTTTTATCATACAGGTGTTCCTGGTGATTGTAGGGATTCACCGCAGGCGCAATAGTTGAATTGCGCGCCTCGGCCGGCAGCGGCGGATTGTCACGCAGTTGGGTATCGTGAAAGTAGAAATTGATCGTATCGAGCCGGAAGCCGTCTACGCCGCGCTCAAGCCAGAAGCGCGCCACATCCAGTAACGCCTCCTGGACCCGTGAATTGTGAAAATTCAGATCTGGTTGTGAGGCCAGGAAATTATGCAGGTAATACTGGCAACGTCGCGCGTCCCAGTGCCAGGCAGGCCCGCCAAAGATCGACAACCAGTTGTTGGGCGCGGTGCCGTCCGGCTTAGCGTCTGCCCAGACATACCAGTCTGATTGCTCGCCTGTTTGATCCTGCCGGCTGGCCTTGAACCAGTCATGCTGATCTGAGGTATGGCTCAGCACCAGATCAATCATCACTTTCAGGCCAAGCGCATGCGCCGCCTCAACAAGGCTGTCGAAATCATCCAGGGTGCCAAACATCGGATCAACACCACGATAGTCTGACACGTCGTAGCCAAAATCCTTCATCGGCGAGGTGAAGAACGGTGAGATCCACACCGCATCCACCCCAAGGGACGCGATATAAGGCAGCCGCGTGACGATGCCGCCCAGATCCCCGATGCCGTCCCCATTGCTGTCCTGATAGCTGCGCGGGTAGATCTGATAGATCACCGCACCGCGCCACCAATCCGCATCACACCCCTGTGCCTGCGCCAGCGTTTCATTTGCCTTCATAATCGTACTATCCACCTTTGACGGAGCCGGCCAACAGACCGCGCACCAGATATTTTTGCATTGAGAAGAACACCGCCAGCGGCACTGCGATCGATACAAAAGCCGAAGCGGCAAGGATGTCCCAGTCCCCCCCGCGTGAGCCAAGCAGCTCGCGCAGTCGGCCGGTCATCACCAGTTGGTTTTCATTGTTGCCAAGAAACACCGTCGCTACCAGCAGGTCATTCCAGACCCAGAGGAACTGAAAAATGGCAAAGCTAGCCAGTGCTGGAAAACTCAGTGGCAGGATGATGCGGCGGAAAATGTCGAAATCCGATGCCCCGTCCACCCGGGCGCTTTCGATAATTTCCCGCGGCAGCCCCGCGATATAGTTGCGCAGCAGATAGATCGCCAGCGGCAGCCCGAACGCCGTATGCGCCAGCCAGATGCCGGCATAGCTTTTGCCAAGTCCGATCTTGTTGTGCAGGCTCAGCAGCGGGATAAGCGACATTTGCAGCGGCACCACCAGCAGACCCACAATCACCGCAATCAGAATTGTCCGCCCCGGAAACTCCATCCAGGCCAGCGCGTAGGCAGCATATGCCGCAATTAAAATCGGGATGACAGTGGCAGGGATGGTGACGGTAAACGTATTGAGAAACGAGCGCCCGATGCCCTCAGAGAACAGCACCTGACTGTAATTTTCCAGCGTCACACCCGGCGCGCTTTTGAGCGTCACGAACAGGCGCTGGCCTTTGCCACCCTCAGGTTCTTCAGCGTATTCCAGCCTGTAGGCGCCGTCACTTTCAACAGTGATCACTGTGCCGTTGCGGTGGGTTGCCACCGCGCCCGGTGCAAAATCCACCGGCGCGCGCGAGGTGATGCCAAACGCCGTAACCGTGCCGCTTGCGCCCTCCAGCACCGATCCGGAGATTGTCCAGACGTCCCCGACCTTGACTGCGCTGTCCGGCGCTGCCGCGCGCACTATCACATTACGCTCGGACGCGCTGAGCGCGGTCCACCATCCGGAACTGGTGATCTGGTCCCGGTCGCGGAATGACGAGATCAGCAAGCCGAACGTCGGGATGGTCCATAGCAGGACCAGAGCGATAACCGACAGGTTGACCACCCAGCTGAGCGCTGATTTTTTTCCGGCGATATTGTCCATGTTTCCAGCCCCTTACAAGTCGCGCTTCGCGTTACGGATGTTCCAGATCATGATCGGCGTCACCATCGCCATGATCACCAGAGCTACGGTAGAGGCACGACCGAAGTCATTGCCCCGGAACATCCAGTCAAACATCAGGTTCGCCAGCACCTGGCTGCCCCACTGCCCGTTGGTCATCGCCAGAACGATGTCGAACACTTTCAGAACGGTGATGGTGATTGTGGTCCAGACCACTGCAATTGAGCCCCAGATCTGCGGCACTTTAATGCGCCAGAAGATCTGTAGCGGGTTGGCGCCGTCCAGCACCGCCGCCTCAATGGTTTCTTCAGAAATGCCGCGCAACGCCGCCGACAGGATCACCATGGCAAAACCAGTCTGGATCCAGACCAGGATCGCCATCAGAAAAAAACTGTTCCAGAAACCCGTGGTGATCCAGGACTGTGGCTCAAAGCCCAGCCCGATCACAATCGCATTGAGCAGCCCGATCTGTTCCTGGCCCTCGGCGCGAAAATCATAGACGAATTTCCAGATCACCGAGGCCCCGATGAAAGAGATAGCCATCGGCATGAAGATCAGTGATTTGGCTATGTTTCCCCATCTGATACGGTCGGTCAGCGCCGCCGCCAGCAAGCCGAATGCGGTCGAAGCCGCCGGGACAACTACAAGCCATAACAGATTGTTCCCAAACGACTCTCTGAATTTTGCGTCATTGGCCATCCAGCGATAGTTGTCAAATCCGATGAACACTTCGCCAGAGCGGTCATGCAGCGACAACCAGATCGAAAAGATCACCGGGTAAACCAGATATACTGTCAGCAACAGAAGTGCCGGGAACAAAAACAACCAGGGACGGATCGCGGTGGTGCGGTTGATATTATGCGCCGCGCGCTTGCCATGTGCTGGCCAGAGCGTGTCCAGCGCCAGGTTGGACAAGTAATAATATGCCACACAGCCAAACACACCGAGGATCATGATGTCAAATGCACTGATCAATTGCGCCAACATGGATCGCTCCTCTTTTCATTCCGGTATTTATTTTCTCAGGTCAGAGAGACTTCCCCCGGCGCATGGGCCGGAGGAAGCAACAGAAGCGGGATCTATTTGATCGCGTCCCAGGTTTTCTGAATTTCCGCGGCAACGACGCTGGCGTCTTTGCCATCGACATAATCCACCATTCCGGTCCAGAAAGACCCGGCACCGACAGCCCCAGGCATCAGGTCAGAACCGTCAAACCGGAACGTATCGGCTCCGAGCAGGATTTCACCCATTTTGCGAAGCGTATCATCACCATACAGGTCGGTGTTCACGCCCTTATGGGGGGTCAGGAAGCCCTTTTGCGCCATCCAGATTTCGTTCGCGATCGGGGTGGTCAGGAAATCGATAAACGCTTGAGTTGCCGGACTGTCTTTGGTGATGCCCCAGACGGTGCCTGCACCCAGAACCGGTTTACCCAGATCTTTGCCCGCATAGGCCGGGAAGTAGAAGAAATCAGCATCAACGCCGACCTCGGTGCCTTCAGGGAAAAAGGCCGGAATACAGGAAGCCTGGCGA
>NZ_QOLB01000130.1 GCF_003333265.1 Candidatus Halocynthiibacter alkanivorans | reverse complement strand
GGCACTTGCATTCTTCGCTGGAACCGAAAACATTGGCCGGATCCAAGTGCTCTGGCCTACGAACCTCTAGTGTCGGTAAAGGCATTGGATGGCATTCAAGGGCAACCACGGTGTCGCCGAGTTCTCGGTTGAGAATGGCGCACTGATCCTACACAAGACGCATACAGTTTGCCCCGGCTGACGAGCCTCAGCAGCGTCCACAAACTCGGAAATTAGCACCGGCCTCTTCCTCGGTTCTGCGGCAGCGTCGCCGCACCGGATGCGCCCGGCAACGGCGTTTTACGTTCTCTGGTGCGTTCGGCTCAAATCCTGAGAGAATCACCACGTCGAATCCACGTCGCTTCGAGTCCCGACGGTCCCCGGGTTCGGGTCCGGGTGTCCCATAAAAAGTTAAATCCCCAACCATGCGCGACTCTCGCTGAAAATTGTGACACCGTTGTGACACCGAAGGTCCAAGAAACCTCACAAGTCATTGAAATGATTGAGTCGCGCTGATCCTCTCCTGGGCACCACTACCGCCAGGTTAGTTGTTAAGTTTCAACGACCTGGCGGGTGGTGATGTTTACCAGCCCCGCTGCCCCCCCGACACATTCTAAAGATCAACATCGGCGCCATGGGTCCGTCCCCCGGCATATTTCTGCGTGCAGTCCCGATTGCCGCCTTTGAAGTCCGGCGCCGGGAAATCGCCGCGCTTAGCCAGACGCCATGATGTCCGGAAACCGGGACAAAGCGCAGCCGGTAGCATCAGACTATCCAAGGCATTTTCATCCTGGTAGTGATGTTAAAAGCTTAGGCTCCACTCCGTTGAAAATAATTGTCCACATTGGCACCGAAAAAACCGGCACAACCTCCCTGCAGATCTGGATGCATGAGAACGAACGGGCACTTGTTCGCGCCGGTATCTGGTACCGTTCAACACTGGGCCGCACCGTAAACTCATGGGCCTCTGTTTACGCCGCAGGGGTAAGCGCTGGCCCTGAGATGTTGCATATTGCCGGCGTGCACGACGAAGATGGTCTGGATGATTTTCGCCAGACAGTCGCAGCCGATTTTCGCGCTGAATTCAAAAAGGCGATGAAGTCCGGGTGTTCAGCCTTTGTCATACGCAGCGAGCACCTGCACTCCCGGATCACCACCGACCAACAATTAGAACGGCTCAGGTCGCTTTGGACCGGATTTGATGTGCGTGAGGAACGCATTTTGTTTCTCAGGCCTCAGGCAGATTTGGCACGAAGTTTGCAATCTACAGCAGCGCGGAGCGGCGGTGAAGTTTCGCAAAAGCGCTACCTGAAAACGGCTAATGGTCCGTATTTCGAATATTTTGATATCTACAACAGGTGGAAACGCGGGTTTTCCAATGCCTTGAAAGTGGTGCCCTACAAAAGGCACCATTCAACTGTGGAGTGGTTTTGTAATCATGTCGGGATTGACCGGAATAAATTTAACGATCCGGAGCAAAGGCAGAACGCGGCGCTCGATGTTTCAGCGGTCGCAATTCTCAACGCGATCAACACGTAGCCACAAGAGCGCTCAGCAGCCCTGGGAAAGATCACTGGCTTCCCCTGCCCTTTGAGGCGCAAGCTCAGAGAGACCGCCTCAGAGAGCTTCATACAGCCAGTCTCACGCTGTGTGGGTGATGACGAATGACCTGAGCCACCTGCATCGACTGAGCAGCGGCCAGACGGATGATATGCTTGCCGGGAAGGTCAATGTCCCTCAGGCGCAGGTGGTACCAGTATTCGTCAAGTTGTTGCGCTGCCCTTTGTGCGCGGGATCCGGCGAGGAAAACTGCCCTTGTGCGTAGTGAATAAGCAATGCGGTGTAATGATGCTTCAGCTCGTCTGGACCGCGACGAGGGAAGTAAAAGATGCCGTTCTTAATAAATGTGAACGGTGCTGTCTTGGTCTCCAACATAGTCTACGATAGCCCTCTCTTGCTAAAAAGCTAAAGATAAACAACGGCTTATCTGTTGTGGTGGTGCCGCTGACAGGACTCGAACCTGCTACCCCGTCATTACGAATGACGTGCTCTACCTGCTGAGCTACAGCGGCACATGGGCGCTGTTTAACACCCGGTCTGCACCTTATGTAGCCCTATTTTACCACCTGTTCCAGCACCTGCCCCCTGCGCGGCGTGACCTCTTCTTCCGGGTCGGCATAATCCGGCGCATGGGGCAGTTTCACCTCTTCCACCAGCTCTGCGGGCGCGCTGTTCACCGGCGCCACGATCAGCGGCAGCATTTCGGTTGAGGCCGGCATCGCCACTTCGCGCACCCGCGGCGCAGTCCAGCTCAGCGTATCAAAGCCGGCACAATTGGCACAGACCGGCGCCCATTCGCCCTGCACCGTGTGGCAATTGTCACAGACCCATTGCGGTCCGCGTGAGGCGCTCAGTGCTTTGGTCAGCCAGCCGCGCACCACCGCCTCATCGGCGCCTTCCCCACGTTCAATCGCCGCCATCAGCGTCAGCGCCCGTGCGGTGGGGTCTTTTTCCACCAGATCGCCCAGCGCCCGGCGCGCCGCTGGGAAATCTTCCGCCGCGATCTGCAGCTCGCTCAGCAACATGCGGCTCTGTGCGTGGTCGGGATTTGGTTTTGTCAGCTCCGCAAAGCGTTTCAACCGCGTCGCCGCATCCTCATTGGCATGGATTTCGGCAAATGCCGCCGCCAGATCCGGATGCGGGGCCTCCGCCCAGGCCTTTTTCAACAGTTTGGCCGCCGCACGGCCCTTGCTGCGCGCCACCAGAGCGCGCGCTGCCATCACCGCCGCCGGCACCAGGTGCGGCGACTTCAGATTGGCTTCAATCGCCACATCCCGCGCCTGGTTTTCATTGCCGTTTCCCTGCACCGTCTGCGCCAGCGACAGCGCCAGCACCGCATCGCGCCGCTTGTGCACATCGCGCGGCAGCGCCCCGTGTTTCAGCTTGGCGCCCAGCGTCGCCCGCGCCCCCGCCCAGTCGCCGGACCCGGCCTGCAGCTGCAACAGTGCGTCCTGGGTCTCCACATGGCGCGGTTTCAGCGCAAAGGCTTTTTCTGCCAGGCGCATCGCGGTCTCGGTATTGCCGACGGACAGCTGCTGTTTCATCAGCCCGCGCACCCCGACAAAGCGAGTTTTTTCGTCCTGCAACAGCGCTTTATAGACTTTTTCCGCCCGGGCAGTGTCGCCGACCATCTCAGCCGCCTGCGCCGTGACCAGATTGGTCAGACCAGGGCGGTCGAGAAACTTATTGGCGCGCGCCGCTTTGGTCATCGCCATGCGCCCCTCACCCGAGGCCAGCGCCAGCAGCGCCTCAGAAAGCGCCTCGTAGCCGCGCCTCTCCCGGTTGCGGTCAAAATAGCGCGAAATCGCGGTTTCATCGCCGGAAATGAACTTCAGCACCGCCACCATCAGGCTGGCCAGTTTCAACAGCAACCAGATCACCAGCACCAGCACCAGCAGCGCCATCACCGCCTTCAGCGGGCTGAGGTTGAATTCGACAGAGGCGACCGCGACCCTTATGCCACCGTCAGATTCCAGCAGATAACCCGCGCCCCAGGTCATGGCCGCAACCAGCGCTACAAAAAAGATAATCTTGATCAGGGACCAAAGCATGGCGGCCGTCCTTATTTGTTCACTGTTACTGACAATTCGCCCAGCGCGTTCAGCACGTTCAGACGGGTACTGGCGTTTTCAGCCCAGGAGGCAAGCGCCGCCTGTGCCGGCTCCGGCAGCGCGGCAATTTCGCGGAACACCGCGTCCAGATCACCGGCGCGCAACGCCGCCTCAGCACGCGACAACACCGCGTCCGCATCATCGCCCTCACGCGCCTGCAACGAGCGCATGCCCAGCTGGTTGCGCAAAAATCCGGACAGACCGCCGGTGTTGCCGGCAGATGTATCGTTGGCATTGGACGCGTTTAACGCCGCCCGAGCCGCGTCGGGGAAACTTGCCACCAGCACTGCCTGCGACGGGATTCCACTGGTGGAAAATTCACCCAGCGCCGCTGGCACATCGCCGATCAGCGCTTTCAACTCCCCATAGGCGCCGTCCCAGGCACCGCCGCTGCTCACTGCGGCAGCAATCTGTTCATAGGCGGTGACGATTTTGGCCCGGCGCGCGGTCTGATCCGCATCCGCCACCATTTTTGCCGCCGCTTCCTGCGCCCGGGCAATGCCGGCCAGTTCGCTGTCGAGCGTCTGCCGCATCCGCGCCAGCTCCGCCTGATAGAGCACCTGGGCTTCTTCCGGCAGCACCACTTCCGCGCGGGGGCGGTTTTCCAGGTCTGTCAGGCGGCTGTCAAACGCCGCCAACTGGTCGCTGATCTGCGCCTGCGCCGCGTCGAGCTCTGTTGCGAATGTGGCCTCAAGTACGGACGTATCCGCCGGCCGGGCAATCTGTGCGGTGTTGTTCTCAATGCGCGATTGCAGCGCCTTAATCTCTGCCTCCAGCACAGTGGTATCAAACACCGGAACTGGCACCAGATAATGCCCAGCGCCAAAACCGATGCCGCCGGCAATCACGCCTCCAAGCAAATGGGGCAGGAATCCGCCACGGCGGGCAGGCGAAGCCTCCGCAACGGGTGCCGTTTCAGAGGCCATCGTCCCGGCAAGCACTTCATCGGCAAGAATGGCTTCAGGAATTTCGGCGCCGGTCTCCGGCTCAGCCTCAACAGCTTCGTCGGCTTCGTCGGCTTCGTCAGCTTCGTCAGCTTCGTCAGCTTCGTCAGCTTCGTCAGCTTCGTCAGCTTCGTCAGCTTCGTCAGCTTCGTCAGCTTCGAATTGCTCGCTGTCGTCCGGCGCGTCAACGGGTTCATTGCTGCTGCTCAGATCTTCGCTGCCCGGCTCACCGGCGGTCTCCGGCGGCAGCGGAGCCGCAGACTGCCCGGCCTCAGCCCCAGTCAAATCTTCGGTTTTTTTGCCATCATTCACGTCATCAGACTGCGTCACCAGGAACCAAACCTTTCGAATCTCATCTTGCGCCAGGGCGCTGTCTCACAAAAACTTTAGCCCGCGCGCAGCGGGGTCTCAAGCCAACATCAGCTCAGCTGCGACCGTATGGCCCGCTCCATCGCGCCGGCATCGGGCGTGGCGGCGACGATCACACCGGGACGTGCCCAGGCCGCAGCCACCGCGTCGCTGATCGCAATGACCTGCACCGGGGCATGTATGGTGCCCGCGCGCTCAGACAAGATCCGCGCCGTACGTGCTGAAAATAATGGCAAAATAACTTTTCTCTGCCCGGCGAGCGTGGCGCGTGCCGCGGCGGTCAGCAGCTCGGCTCTCTGCTGGTAGATTATCGCTTCATCTGTCTCTGTTCCGGCTGAATTCAGCCGCGCCGCCACATCGCCCTGGCTGTGTTCACCACGCAGATGCAACAAAGGCGCCGCAGCCCGGGCGCGGATCAGCGCCACCAGGTCCTCCGCCGAGCCGCCGGCGGAATGCGCCTCCATTTGCGCCGCGCGTGCCGCGGCGGCAGTCCTGTCGCCAACACACCAGGCCGTGCGCCCGGACAGTTGCAGCAGTTCAGCCGCCGTCAAAACCCCGTTGACGGAGGTGAAAATGAGACCCGCGTATTTCCGCTCAGGCAGCACCGGCAAGGTCGGGACAATGCGCAGCAGCGGGCAAATCACGCAGTCCAAGCCGCCAAACCGCGCCGCAAATGCGCGGGACTGGGCCAGAGGCCGGGTCAAAAGCAGGATCGCATCGGACATCAATCTGGCCCCGGCATTGTGTGAACAGTCTCACGGTGTTACCTGCCATATAACCCTAAGGCAACTGGCGGCCCCTATGAGCGACACTCTGAGCAACACTTTGACGGCGCCGCTGACGGACAAACCCGTCGGCACCCTGACCCTACTCGGGCTGGAAAGCAGCTGCGATGACACCGCCGCCGCCATCGTGCGCCACAGCCCGGGAGACCCCCCGGTAATCCTGTCCTCCGTGGTGGCCGGGCAGACCGAATTGCACGCCGCTTATGGGGGGGTGGTGCCGGAAATCGCCGCCCGCGCCCACACCGAAAAGCTCGACATCTGCGTGGAACAGGCGCTGGAGCGCGCTGGCCTCACCCTCAAGGATCTGGATGGCATATCGGTCACCGCCGGCCCTGGGCTGATTGGTGGTGTGCTGGCCGGGGTGATGTGCGCCAAAGGGCTCTCGG
Source organism: Candidatus Halocynthiibacter alkanivorans (assembly GCF_003333265.1). Taxonomy (GTDB): domain Bacteria; phylum Pseudomonadota; class Alphaproteobacteria; order Rhodobacterales; family Rhodobacteraceae; genus Halocyntiibacter_A; species Halocyntiibacter_A alkanivorans. The sequence continues at coordinate 112,708 of NZ_QOLB01000130.1, read as the reverse complement.
CTGCCACCGGACTGCCTTTTGTCGGCGTCAATCATCTTGCCGGCCACGCGCTGACGCCGCGGCTCACTGATCAGCTGCCATTTCCCTATCTGATGCTGCTGGTCTCGGGCGGCCACTGTCAGTTCCTGATTGTGCACGGGTTTGATGATTTCAAACGGCTGGGTGGCACTATTGACGACGCGCCTGGTGAAGCCTTTGACAAATCGGCACGCCTGCTGGGGCTGCCCCAGCCCGGCGGGCCCGCGGTCGAGGCTGCCGCAGAGCAGGGAGATAAAAAACGCTTCCGCCTGCCGCGCCCCCTGCTGGACCGTCCAGGCTGTGACATGAGCTTTTCCGGGCTGAAAACTGCGCTGCTGCGCACGCGCGACAAGGTGATCGCCGAGAACGGCGGGCTGACGCGTACGGATCGCAACGATCTTTGCGCCGGGTTTCAGGCCGCGGTCTGCGATGTGCTGGCCGAAAAGTCCCGCCGGGCGCTGGCGCAATATATGGAGTTGAACCCGCCGCGCCCCACCATCGCCGTGGCGGGCGGGGTCGCCGCCAATACTCCGATACGGGCTGCATTAGAGACGGTTGCCGCCGAATTTGGCGCTGATTTCCTCGCGCCTCCGCTGGCGCTGTGCACCGACAATGCGGCGATGATCGCCTGGGTCGGTATTGAACATTTCCGCGCCGGTCACCGCGACGACCAGACGCTGTCCGCCCGGCCGCGCTGGCCGCTGGACAACAGCAGCCCGGCGATGCTGGGCTCGGGCAAAAAAGGCGCCAAAGCATGAGTGTCGCAGTTCTGGGCGCCGGCGCCTTTGGCACCGCTCTGGCCATTTCCATCGCCCGGGACAACCGCCCGGTACAGCTCTGGGCGCGGGACGCGGAACACGCCGCCGAGTTGGCGCGCGACCGGGTGAACAGCAAACGCCTGGCCGGCGCGCCCTTTCCCGACAGTCTGAGCGTGATCTCCGATCTGCGCGACATTGAGGCCGATACCGTTCTTCTGGCGGTGCCGATGCAGGCGCTGGCGGGTTTTCTGGCGCAAAATGCGAGCCTGTTTCAGCACAAAATCCTGATTGCCTGCTGCAAAGGCGTCGATCTGAAGAGCAACCTGTCCGCCACCGATCTGATCCGTAAACATGTGCCAGATGCCGGTGCAGCCATCCTGTCGGGGCCCAGTTTTGCTGCCGATATTGCGCGCGGCCTGCCCACAGCGCTGACTCTGGCGACCAAAGATGAAGCGGACGCCACCCGGCTGCAGGCGCAGCTCAGCACCTCCAATCTGCGGCTCTACCGCAGCACCGATATTGCCGGGGTCGAGACCGGCGGCGCCCTCAAAAACGTCATCGCCATTGCCTGCGGGCTGACCGTCGGCGCCGGGCTTGGCGAAAGTGCACGCGCTGCGCTGATGACCCGGGGTTATGCGGAAATGGTGCGCTTTGGCGCCAGCCGCGGCGCCCGTGCCGACACGCTCGCCGGCCTGTCGGGCTTTGGTGACCTGGTGCTGACCTGCACCTCAGAAAAATCACGCAATTTCAGCCACGGCCTGGCGTTGGGCCGGGGCGACAGCACGGCCAGTGGCATCACCACCGAAGGTGTCGCCACTGCGCGCGCCGTTGCCCGTCTGGCGGCCGATAACAATATCGACATGCCGATCACCCGCGTTGTTGCAGCAATCCTCGATCACACTATAACTGTTGCTGAGGCGATGGAGACGTTGCTCTCCCGTCCGCTAACCAAGGAATAAACCATGCTCTACACCCTGATCTGCACCGACAAAGCGGGTGCGCTTCAAACCCGGCTCGACAACCGCGACGCCCACCTTGCCTATATCAAAGAGACCGGTGTTGTGACCCAGGCCGGCCCTTTTCTGAACGCTGAGGGTGCGATGAGCGGTTCTCTTGTGGTGCTGGACGTGGCCGACCGTGACGCCGCGCAGGCCTGGGCTGACAATGACCCCTATGCGCTGGCCGGTCTGTTTGAAAACGTGCGCATCGAGGCGTGGAAGCGGGTGATCGGCTGATGACCTACTGGCTGTTCAAATCCGAAGCCGACACCTGGTCCTGGGATCAGCAGGTTGCCAAAGGCGCCGCAGGCGAGGAATGGGACGGCGTGCGCAATTATCAGGCGCGTAACAATATGCGCCTGATGCAGCTTGGCGATCTGGGCTTTTTCTATCATTCCCGCGCCGACAAAGAAGTGGTGGGCATTGTTGAAGTCTGCGCCACCTCCCATCCCGACAGCAGCACTGATGATGCGCGCTGGGACTGCGTCGATATCAAAGCGGTGCGCCCTTTCACCCGCCCGGTCAGCCTGGCGATGTGCAAAGAAGACGCACGATTGACAGACATGGTGCTGGTCAACAACACCCGTCTCTCCGTGCAGCCGGTCAGCGAGACGGAATGGAACATCCTCTGCGAGCTCGGCCAGACCGAGCCGTAAGCGAACAACATATAACGAAAAAATCGTAGCCTCGTTGCCTTTCCACGCCCTGCTGTTGTGAAACACCAGCAGGAGGATATGCGATGGAAGTGATATTGCTTGCCGCGGCCGGAGCGTATGTCTTTGGCGCCCTCTGGTATATGCGGCCGGGCGACAGCTGGGTCAGGGCATCGGGCGTTGAACTGGATGAAAACGGCAGGCCGGTGAGCGCCGGTCCCACCCCGTTCATCATTTCCGCCATCGCCGTTATTCTGGTGGCCGGCATGATGCGCGATATGTTCGGCATGGCCGGGATTGATTCGGTGGGCAAAGGCCTGGTGGCCGGTCTGGGTCTCGGCGCTTTTATCGCCGCGCCCTGGATTGTCACCAATTACGCCTATGCGGCGCGGTCGCGCACGCTGATGTTGATTGACGGGGGCTATGCGCTCATCGGCTGCACCATTATTGGCGCCATCCTGACGCTGTTCTGACGCGATACTGAAAAAGGAATTTTTGTCTGCTGCCCAAAAAAGTTGGAGGGCTCCGACCCCCCGGAACCCTCCATCACCCCACTTGCACCCCGTAGGTGCCCATGTTGTTCTGTAAACTGCTCCGGGCCATCCTGGCGCCGTGTATTCAAGCTAATCTGACTGGCCTGTTTTCGCAAACTGCAAATAGCTAGAACAGGAGTCAGTTTGTTAAGTCTCTGGAAATTATCGTTAACATCGTTAACATCGTAGCAGCGGCGACCGGGGGTATTGCAGATCAGACAGGCTCAGCCGAGGCCATAAATGGACTCTTTGCCAAAATACCGGGTCAGCATGTAATAGACCACCGCCCGGTATTTCACCGGCTCAGTGCGGCCATAGGTCTCAAGCACCGACTCAATCGCATCCATAAGCTCGGCGCTGTCGGCCAGCCCCAGTTTCCGGATCAGAAAGTTGTTTTTCACCATCTGCAACTCAGCCGGATCATTCACGGCAATTACGGCGGTCTCCGCGTTGTAAATCGCCGGGCCACAGCCGATGGTCACTTTGCCCAACAGCTCCATATCCGGTACAACACCACATTTATGGCTCAGATCACTGGCATATAATGCGATCAGATCATCACGTTTACCCATAACACCACTCCCAATACTACCAGTGTCCGCACAACCATTGCGGGCCAGCCAGCGGAATTCTAGCGCTGGCGGCACGGCAAAAAAAGGGAAATCTATGCCTGAGGCAGGCCTGCTTGGCAAATCATTCAGGCCGGGCGCCCTGTCAGGGTCTCAGCAATGTCCCGGCCATAATCGCGGCGGGCTCAGAACCGGAAACCTACGCGCAGCGAATAAGTGTCGACGTCGAAATCCAGCCCGGAACTGCCAAAACTGTCAAACTCCTGGCGCAGATATTCCGCACCGATAAAGGTTGTGTCCGACAGGTTGTAGTCATAGCCAAAGCCATAGAGCCAACCATCATCATCGCCAAAGCCGGTACTGTAGCCTCTGACATAGCCCAGTGTGCCATAGAGCAGCCCATCGCCGATCTCTGTACCGACCCGCCCTTTCAGGCGCAGCATCTCATCAAAGGAGCCCCCACCGCTCAGGTCGATATTGGTGGTATCATAGGACAGCTCGCCGCCGACCACCGTGGCGCCCCAGGTGTAATTATAGCCGCCAAAGACGCCAAATATCTCACCGTCGCCGCTGGTGCCACTGGCGCTGGCATCTGCATAGCCAAGCGCCGCGCCGCCGTAAAACCCGTCCAGCGCCCCGGCATGGACGCTGATGGGGGCCGCCAATGCGACACTGAGTGCAACTGTTTGCCAAAGTCTCATGTCCCGTTTCCTTATAGTGAAGGAGCAATGGGACGCAGGTAGAGCCGGGCGGCAGCGGGGAAAGCTCTGCCGTCATCACAGAATTGTGATCGCCGCAGCTGTGCGGCAAGTGGCTTGTATCGCTGGCCATACCGGCCAGTTCCCGCCTGGTCGGCACGATTTTGCACAATTGATGTGGGCCGTGGCGCAGCTGACGAGTTCGGCCCAAAGGTAAAACAGCGGGCAACACTGCCAGTATACGTCGCATAAAAAAACGCCGGGCGTGTGGCCCGGCGTTTTCAGCGATCCGACAAATGCTGTCAGATCAGTAGCGGTAATGTTCCGGCTTGAACGGACCGTCAACGGTCACACCGATATAATCGGCCTGCTCTTTGCTCAGGGTCGACAGTTTCACACCCACACGTTCCAGGTGCAGACGTGCCACTTTTTCATCCAGATGTTTGGGCAGGATATAGACGTCGTTTTTGTAGTTGTCGCCGTTGACCCACAGTTCGATCTGCGCCAGCACCTGGTTGGTGAAGGAGGCAGACATCACAAAAGACGGGTGACCGGTGGCATTGCCAAGGTTCAAGAGACGGCCTTCAGACAGCAGGATCAGACGGGCGCCGGACGGCATCTCGATCATATCCACCTGGTCTTTGATGTTGGTCCATTTGTGGTTTTTCAGCGCTGCCACCTGGATTTCATTGTCAAAGTGACCAATGTTGCCAACGATCGCCATGTCCTTCATCTCGCGCATATGCTCGATACGGATGATGTCTTTGTTGCCGGTGGTGGTGATGAAGATATCGGCGGACGAAACCACCTCTTCCAGGATCACAACTTCAAACCCGTCCATCGCCGCCTGCAGCGCACAGATCGGATCAATCTCGGTCACTTTCACCCGGGCGCCGGCACCGCTGAGCGAGGCCGCACAGCCTTTGCCCACATCGCCATAACCACAGACAACCGCAACTTTACCGGCCATCATCGTATCGGTGGCGCGACGGATGCCGTCGACCAGCGATTCTTTACAGCCGTATTTGTTGTCGAATTTCGACTTGGTGACCGAATCATTCACGTTGATCGCCGGGAAGGGCAGATGGCCGGATTTCACCAGCTCATAGAGACGGTGCACACCGGTGGTGGTTTCTTCCGACACACCCTGCAGCGCGTCACGCTGTTTGGTGAACCAGCCGGGGCTGGCTTTCATGCGCTTTTTGATCTGGGCGAAAAACGCAATTTCTTCTTCCGAGGTCGGCACGTCGATCAGACCGGTTTCGCCGGCCTCAACCCGTGCACCCAGCAGGATATACATGGTCGCGTCGCCACCATCATCCAGGATCAGGTTGGCAGTGCCGTCTTCGCCACCAAAGAAGAAAATCCGGTCCGCGTAGTCCCAGTATTCTTCCAGCGTTTCGCCTTTGATCGCAAACACAGGTGTGCCGCCCTCGGCGATCGCCGCCGCCGCATGGTCCTGAGTCGAAAAGATGTTGCAGGAGGCCCAGCGCACATCCGCGCCCAGCGCGTTCAGCGTTTCAATCAGAACAGCCGTCTGAATTGTCATGTGCAGGGAGCCGGCAATGCGGGCGCCTTTCAGCGGCTTGCTTTCGCCATATTCCGCACGCAGCGCCATCAGGCCCGGCATTTCGGTTTCTGCGATATCCAGTTCCTTGCGGCCAAACGCCGCCAGGGAAATGTCTTTAATGATATAATCCTGGGTCATATTGCCCTCCAAAACGGTGTTTTATCCAGGCGGAGATAACACCCTGCCCGGGTCTCGACAATAGTCGCCTGACCGGATTACCCTGCGCAGGTGTAAGAGAGGTGAAGATGAAACAACCCCGCGCGTGGCAGCGCATGCTGTCGGGCCGCCGGCTTGACCTGCTGGACCCCACCCCCGTTGACATTGAAATCGAAGACATTGCGCACGGCCTGGCCTTTGTGGCGCGCTGGAACGGGCAGACCAGCGGCGATTTTGCCTATTCGGTGGCGGAACATTCAATCCTGGTGGAAGACATTTTTGGCCGCATCTGCCCCAAAGCGCCGGTGAAATGGCGATTGGCAGCGCTTTTGCATGACGCACCGGAATATGTGATCGGCGACATGATTTCCCCGGTCAAAGCCGCGGTCGGCCCTGATTACGGCCTGCTGGACGAACGGTTGATGGCAGCGATCCATGTGCGTTTTGGTCTGCCCGCCGTGCTGCCGGTCTCGGTAAAAAAGAACATCAAACGCGCTGACAGGATCTCGGCCTGGCTGGAAGCGACCCAGATCGCCGGTTTCAGTGTTGCTGAAGCCGACAAGCTGTTTGGCAGGCAAAAACCAGAACTGGTGCAGGATCTGGAAATTTCCCTGCGCCCGCCGGTGGAAGTACGCCGTGATTTCACCGCCCGCCACCAGGCCTTGCTGGAGCAGCTCGCATGATCCGGACGCAACGCGCCGCCACTGGTGACTGCCGCGAGATGGCAGAGCTTCTCAACGACATTATCAAAGCCGGCGGCACCACCGCCCTGACCGATCCGGTTTCAGCCGGTGATCTGCGCGACTGGGTGCTGCTCAGCCAGCCCGATGACAGCGCCTGCCAGGTGGCGCGTGACAGCCTGGGCGAGGTCGTCGGCTTTCAGTGGATCGGCCCCAATGCGACGCTGCCGCCAGGTGCGGTGGACATCGCCACCTTTGTGCGCATGGGACAGACAGGGCTTGGTATCGGCTCCCGCCTGTTTGATGCCACCCGCCAGGCGGCGCAGCAGCTGGGCTATATCTGGATCAATGCCACCATCCGTGCGGACAATGAAAGCGGGCTGACCTATTATCAAAGCCGCGGATTTCGCGACTGGCGGTTTGACGAGGATGTGGCTCTGCCTGACGGTACCCTCGTCAATAAGATCAGCAAACGCTTTGACCTCTGATCACCAACTGCCGCCGCGCAGATGCAGCTGACGACGAAGTTCTTCTTTCAACTGCCGCCGGACCTCATACCAGTCGCCGCGTTCATTGCGTGGCGGGGTCGTGCCGCCCGGGGTGCGGGTTGCTGTGTTGATAGCGCTTGAGAATATACCGAACATTGCGTCTCTCCTGTGAAGGTTATGGATTTCTTTTACGCCGCTTGACCGGGCAAGACGAATCCGGATAATTTTCACACTATTAGTAAAACTATCATTGGAGCGCGACATGGACTGGCGCAATATCCCCTCTCTCGCGGCCCTGCGCGCCTTTGAAGCCAGCGCCCGCAACAACAGTTTTTCCGCCGCAGCGCGCGAGCTGAACGTCACACAGGCCGCCATTGCCCAGCATGTGCGCGGGCTGGAATCCCGGCTGGGGCACAGTCTGATCCGGCGCCAGGGTCACAATATGGTGACCACAGACGCCGGCGCCCGGCTGGCCGCCAGTCTGAGCGAGGGGTTTTCAACCATTGCGGACGGCATTCATCAGCTGAGCGCTGAGCAGGAAAACCGGCCGCTGGTGCTGTCGCTCACCCCGTCTTTTGCCGAGAGTTGGCTGATGCCGCGGCTGGGCGGGTTCTGGGCCAGCAACCCGGACATCGCCCTGTCGCTGCAACCGTCAACGGATCTGGTGGATATGCGCCGCGACGGCGTTGATCTGGCGATCCGCTTTGGCGACGGCAGCTGGCCCGGGTTACAGGTCGAACCCTTGCTGATGTCACCCTTTGTGGTGGTGGCTTCAATGGCTTACGCCCGCGGCGCGACCACGCTCGCGGAACTCGGTACGCCGGAAACCCTGCGTTGGTTCTTTGCTTTTGCGGCCAAAGAACAACAGGTCTGGGGCCGCGCCATCGGGCTGGATTTTGAAAAGATACCGTTTGAGGACATGGGCACACTTGGCATGGCACATGCGGCGGTGCGCGCCGGCCATGGCCTGTCGATCCAGGCCCGCGCGCTGGTGGAAAACGACCTGGCCGAGGGTCGCATGATCGCGCTGCATCAGGGTGAAAGCGGCGGGCTTGGCTATCACCTGGTGACGAGCGGTGATGTGCCGTCGCCAAAACTGAAACGCCTGCTGCGCTGGCTGCGCGGCCAGGCAGCAGATCCGGCCACAGACAGGGCCGCAGACAATTTCTCCTGACAATGCCCGGGACAAAGCCCCGGACCGGGCTGCAGCGACCTGTTCTGCACCGGACGCCTGACCCGGCGCGGCACTCACCACGCCCCCATCCCAGATCGGTCTTAACGCGGGCTGCGTTTGGCCAGGATGCGCTGCAGCGTACGCCGGTGCATGTTCAGACGCCGGGCGGTCTCAGACACGTTGCGGTCACAGAGCTCATAGACCCGCTGAATATGCTCCCAGCGCACCCGGTCTGCTGACATCGGGTTTTCCGGTGGCGGGGGCAGCCCGTCGCCACTGGCCAGCAACGCGGCAGTGATATCATTGGCATCAGCCGGTTTGGACAGGTAATCCGCAGCCCCGATTTTCACCGCCGCCACAGCGGTGGCAATGGCGCCATAACCGGTCAGCACCACGATGCGGCTTTCAGGGCGTTTCTCGCGCAGCACCTCGACCACATCCAGCCCGTTGCCGTCGCCCAGCCGCAGGTCCACCACCGCAAAGGCCGGCGGCCGCGCGGTGGCAATGGCACGCCCGGCGGCCACGGTCAGCGCCGTTTCAACTTCAAAACCGCGTTTTTCCATCGCCCGGGCCAGACGCCGCAAAAACGGCTCGTCATCGTCCACCAACAGCAAGGATTTATCTTCGCCAATCTCTGCAATACCGCGCTCAGACATCGGATCCCCTTTTCCGCAACAGCTTTATCTTTTCGTCAACCTGGACCTTTGCCCCGGCAAGGTCAAACTCATCGCCGCGGCGCCGGACCACCCGGCAGCCGCGCGCATATTTTCGGCCGAATCAGGCCGCGCCGATATAACAGGCGGCCGTTTCCGCCATCTTCTCAGCACTGACGTCGCGGCCGAAATATTCGACAAACCCCTGCTCCGGCAACATCAGATAGCTGAACGTCGAATGGTTCATCAGATAGAACTCGCTGTCGTCCGCCTGCTGGCTGAAATAGGTTTTATAGGCTTTGGAGGCGGCTTTGACCTGCTCGAGGCTGCCGGTCAGCCCGATCATTTCCGGGTGAAACAGATCGGTGTAGTCTTTGACCACTTCAACCGTGTCGCGCGCCGGATCAATAGTGATAAAGGCCGGCTGCACATCAAAGCCCTGTTCCTGCAGCATATAGACCGCATCGGCGTTGCGCGCATTGTCCAGCGGGCAGACGTCGGGGCAGAAGGTATACCCAAAGTAGACAATGGTCGGTTTGGTGATCACATCTTTATCGGTCACCGTTTCCCCGGTTTCCGAGATCAGCTCAAACGGGCCGCCAATGGTAGCGGTGCCACCGGCAATCTGGCTGGTGCTGCACTGCGCAAACTGATCACCGGGTCCGGGGCCAAAGGCGAACCAGGCGCCAACAGCAAGTATCACGGATGTAGCGCTTGTTGCGGCCAAAACTCTTGTACGGGTCATTTCACTGGTCCTTCTGAAAACTGGCACATTGATCCAACACTTGCGCCGGACTAACAAGGGTCGGATTGACGCAGCAGGAGTGTCCCATGTCCGATAGCAGTTTTACTGTCATTTCAAAAGCGCGGCGCAGCAATCTGGTCCGGCTGCGCACGCTGATTTTACTGCGTTGGATTGCCATCCTGGGCCAGATCATTGCCATCGCTGCCGCGCAGTTCCTGTTTGAGCTGCAGATTGAGACCGGCGCCGGGGTGATGGTTGTGGGGGCCGCAGTCATCGCCAATCTGGTGGCGATTTTTATCTACCCCGAAAGCAAACGTCTGCAGGAACATGAAGTCGCGGCGATGCTGCTGTTTGATATTGGCCAGCTGTCGCTGCTGCTGTTTCTGACCGGCGGCCTGCACAATCCGTTTGCTTTGCTGATCCTGGCACCGGTCACCATTGCCGCCACCGTGCTGCGGCTGAAATCCACCCTGTTTGTCGGTGCCGCTGCGATCCTGTTTGTCTCTCTGCTGGCGGTGTTTCATCTGCCGATCCTGGACGCCGCCGGCCAGGTGCTTGAATCGCCGCGCATATTCCTGTTCGGCTCCTGGGTGGCGATGGTTGTGGGGGTTGGCTTTCTCGGCATCTATTCCTGGCGTGTCACCTCGGAAATTCACTCCATGTCCGAAGCCTTCCTTGCCACACAGATGGCGCTGTCGCGCGAACAGAAACTTACCGATCTGGGCGGGGTTGTTGCCGCCGCCGCCCATGAGCTGGGCACGCCGCTGGCGACGATCAAACTGGTGAGCTCCGAGTTGATGGAAGACCTGCGCGACAGGCCGGAGCTGCTTGCTGACGCGCAGCTTATTCACCAGCAGTCAGACCGCTGCCGCGACATCCTGCGCTCAATGGGACGCGCCGGCAAAGACGATCTGCATCTGCGGGTGGCACCGCTGGAGACGGTGATCCGCGAAGCCGCCGAGCCCCATATGGAACGCGGCAAAGAGGTGCTGATTGACGTGTTTTCTGAGGACGATACCGGCGCGGGCCAGATGTTGTTGCCGCGCCGTCCGGAAATCATCCACGGGTTGCGCAACCTGATCCAGAATGCGGTGGATTTCGCCGCCTCCACCGTGTGGATTGATGCGATCTGGTCCGCAGACACAATCGAACTGCGCATCGTCGATGACGGGCCGGGCTATCCAGTCACCCTGATCGGACGTATTGGCGACCCGTTTATGCGCCAGCGCAAGAGCCGCAGCGCGCAGAATACCCGGCCGCAATATGAGGGCATGGGGCTTGGCTTGTTCATCGCCAAAACGCTGCTGGAACGCTCGGGCGCGGAACTGACTTTTGCCAATGCGTCTGATGCGCGCGATTTAACGCCGCGCATCGGCCGGCGCAGCGGCGCGCTGATCGAGATCCGCTGGGCCCGCAGCCTGTTCGCCAAAGAGCTGGCTGATTCCAGCACCGGTCTGGGGGAAAATCGACCAATAAAGGCCTGACTGTGGCAAGCTTAACCACCCATTAACTAAAATACCCAATCCTGCGAGACAACCGCCACGTGCAGAAGCGCAGGACCAGCTATGAACACGCTTGATTTTTCTATGATTGCCATTGTTGGCACCATCAGCTTTTTATTTGCTTATTCAGCGTTGTACCTGCTGGCATGGATCGAAAACCGGAGCCGGCGCAAGGCCCGCGGTTTTCTGAAACAAACCACAGATCCGGTGGTGTTCCTGTTCGAAGACGAAGACATGGTGAACGCAACCCATGACGCGCGCAGAATGCTGCGGACCACCGCCAAACATGGCAGTGACTGGGCCCGGCTCACCACTCTGTTGCTGCCGCGCTTTCCCAATCTCAGCGATGATATGACCAATCTCGCCGAATATGGCACCATTGAACTGGGCTCTGAGGATGGAACCAGCACATTGTTTGCCGAATTGCGCGATGGTCTCGCCCGGGTCAGCCTGACGGAAACCGCCGACACTGACAGCCCCGCCAATCTCGACAAACACAGCCTGGCCTCGATGGAACGCGAGATTGAAAACCTGCGCACCAGTGTGGACAGCGCCCCGTTCCTGTTGTGGCGGGAAGCGGCCAATGGCAGCGTGACCTGGGCCAATACCGCCTATCTGGAAACCGCCGAATCTTTTGACATCGCCGAAGGCAGCCCCAGCTGGCCGCCGCGGCGCCTGTTTGACACCCGCGCCCTGTCGTTGGTGGACAGCAGTGACGTCACCCGCCGTCTGAAACTGAAGATGCCTGACAGCCAGGACGTGCGCTGGTTTGAATGCAACCGCGTGTCACTGGGCGAGGACGCGCTGTTCACCGCCATCAACGCCGACAAAGTGGTGCGCGCCGAAAGCGAATCCCGCGAATTTGTGCAGACACTGACCAAAACCTTTTCGCACCTGACCATCGGGCTGGCAATTTTCGACAAAACGCGCCGTCTTGGCCTGTTTAATCCGGCGATGTCGGATCTGACCGCATTGCCCGCCGAATTTCTCTCCTCCCGCCCGACCCTGTCCGGCTTTCTCGACCGCATGCGTGAAAACCGCATGATGCCGGAACCCAAGGATTACCGCAGCTGGCGTCAGAACGTGGAAGCGATGGAAACCGCTGCGGAAAACGGCACCTATGAAGACACCTGGAGCCTGCCGTCCGGCCAGACTTACCGCGTCACCGGCCGGCCGCACCCTGATGGGGCCATTGCCTTCCTGATTGAAGACATCTCGGCGGAAATTTCGCTGACCCGCCGCTTCCGCGCCGAACTTGAAACCGGCCAGGCGGTGATCGACAGCCTTGAGGAAGCGATCGCAGTGTTTTCCGCCAACGGGATGATGATCATGACCAACAGCGCCTATTCCGGCCTCTGGGGCAGCGACCATGACACCACCCTGCGCGAAATTTCGGTACTGGACGCCACCAGCACCTGGCACGAGCGCTGCGCCCCGACCCCGGTCTGGTCCGATCTGCGCGATTTTGTCGCCAACCGCGAAGACCGCGCCGAATGGTTGTCAGAGACAAGGATGTGGGATGGCCGCCGTCTCAACTGCCGGATCAGCCCGTTGGCCGGTGGCAAAACCCTCGTTGGTTTCAGCCCGCTGCTGCGTGGCGACGCCCCGTCACAGGTGCTGACCGCCGCTGCCGCCGCTTCTTGACTTGCGGGCAGCTGCGGGGGCGTTAAAACTTGGCGCATGTTAGCCAGATCCCCCCTTCGCCTGCAGCTGCCGGACCCCGGCACCACCCAACGGCTCGCCACCGCTTTCGCGACGCTGTTTGAGCCCGGCGATACCCTGCTGCTTGAGGGCAGTGTTGGCAGTGGTAAAACCGCCTTTTGCCGCGCTTTCATCCAGGCTCGCCTGGCCTCCGCCGGGCGGATGGAAGACGTGCCTTCGCCCACATTTACCCTGGTGCAGACCTATGATGACGGGCTTTGTGACATCTGGCATGCCGATCTCTACCGGCTGCTGGATCCGAATGAAGCGCTTGAACTGGGGCTTGAAGAGGCGTTTGACGACGCCATCTGCCTGGTGGAATGGCCCGACCGGCTGGGCGACGCATTGCCGCGGGGCGCGCTGCATGCGCATCTGGAACAGGGCGCCGAGGATGACTCCCGTATCCTGACCCTGCGCTGGGACGATGCAAAATGGCAAAAACTCGCCAGCGCCACCGCCGGGCTCTGTCAGACGGGTCAGATCGCTCAGGTCGGCGATGACTGAGCGCGCGGCCGAAATCCGCGCCTTCCTCGCCGCAACATCCTGGGCCGGGGCACGGCGCAGCGCGCTGGCCGGAGACGCCTCAGCACGCCGCTATGAACGGCTGCAACGGACCGCCGGCGACAGCGCCGTACTGATGGACGCGCCGCCTGCCAACAACAGCCCGCTGCGCGATTTTACCCGCTATGCAAAGCACCTGCGCCAGTTGGATCTCTCCGCCCCGCGCATCTTTGCCTGCGATGAGCCCAACGGGTTGATGCTGCTGGAAGACCTGGGCGACGCGCTTTACAGCCGGGAGATCCCCGCCGGCGCCAGTGAGGAACAGCTCTATGGCGCCGCCGTCGATGTGCTGGCCCATATTCACGCCCACCCGGCCCCTTCAGACACAGCGGACCTGCAAACGCTGATGCCGGATCAGGCCGGGCTGGTCTATGATTTCTATGCCAAAAGTGCTGAGAACAAACCGGCGTTTCAGGCTGTGTTAGAGACGCTGTTGGCCCAATACTCCACCGGAACCCCGGTGCTGTGCTTACGCGATTATCACGCTGACAACCTGCTCTGGCTGCCCGACCGTCAGGGGCTTGTCCGCGTCGGATTGCTCGATTTTCAGGACGCGGTTCTGGCGCACCGTTCTTATGATCTGGTATCGCTGCTCTATGACGCGCGCCGCGATGTGCCCGCCAGCCTGGCGGAGCGTATGATCCGCCGTTACATCACCCGCACCGGCCAGGACGCAGACCAGTTCCACATCGCCGCGGCGCTGAACGCTGCCCAGCGGCAGTTGCGCATCCTCGGCATTTTTGCCCGCCTCGCCCGCATCTTTGGCAAACCGCAGTATCTCCAGTTTATGCCACGCACCTGGGCGCATCTGACGACCAGCCTGTCCCATCCGGCGCTGGCCCCTTTGCGGGCCCGGGTGCTGGCCGATCTCACCCCCCCGGATGACACTCTAATGCAACGGATGAGCCGCCCATGCCCGACGCCGTGATGATTTTTGCCGCCGGTCTTGGCACAAGGATGGGCGCGTTAACCCAAAACTTGCCCAAACCGATGATCCCGGTCGCCGGCCGGCCGCTGATCGACCATGCTCTGGCGCAGATCGATCGTGCCGAGACCGTCGTCGTCAACTTGTTCTACCACGCCGATATCCTGCAGGCGCACCTGAGATCAGCGGGAACAGAGACGATTGTTGAGACTGAGCGGCTGGAAACCGGCGGCGGTTTGCGCCAGGCGCTGCCGCTGCTCGGCACCGGACCGGTGTTCACCCTGAACAGTGATGCGGTCTGGACCGGTGCGCTGGCGACAAGCCAGCTGCGCGCCGCCTGGGACCCGGAGCGCATGGATGCGCTGTTGTTGCTGGTGGCGCCCCAAAACGCCCATGGCCACAGCGGCGGCGGTGATTTCCTGATCGATGATCAAAAACGGCTGCGCCGGGGGGCCGGCTTGATCTACACCGGGGCGCAAATTATTAAAACCGAACTGCTGCAGGACATTCCTGAGCGCGCCTTTTCCCTCAACCTGCTCTGGGACCAAATGCTGGCCCGGGACCGGGTATTCGGGCTGGAACACCAGGGCCAGTGGTGTGATGTCGGCCGCCCTGAAAGTATCAAAATCGCCGAAACCCTGCTGGAGACCCACGATGTTTGATCCCCGACACAGCGCCCGCGTGTTTGGCCTGCCCGGCGGCGTTGATTTCCCCGCCGCGCTGGTTAGCGGGCTGATGGAACGCAGCAAACATCTGCGCCCGGAGGAGCTGGCCCGGGTCGAGATCTTCACCAACACCGCCCGCATGCAGCGCCAGATCCGCACCGCTTTTGACCAGGGACCGGCGTTGCTGTTGCCCCGGGTGCGGCTAGTCACCGATCTGGGCGCGGATGCGGCGCTCGCCGATGTGCCGCCTGCGGTGCCCGGATTGCGCCGGCGGCTGGAACTGTCGCAACTGGTGGCGCTGCTGCTGGAACGCGAGCCCGGTCTCGCACCGCGCGCCGCGATCTATGAGCTCGCCGACAGCCTGACCCTCTTGATGGCAGAAATGTATGACGAGGACGTCAGCCCCGCCACAATCCGCAATATGGAAGTGCCGGACGAATCCGGCCACTGGCAGCGCAGCCTCAAATTCCTGCAGATCGTGGAGCAGTTTTTTGGCGATGACAGCGGAGAAGCGCCTCTGGCGGAGGCGCGCCAGCGCATCGTCATTGAGCGCCTGGTCACTTCCTGGCAGCAAAATCCGCCGCAGCACCCGGTGCTGATCGCCGGCTCTACCGGGTCGCGCGGTACCACAGCACTACTGATGCATGCGGTGGCGCGGCTGCCCCAGGGCGCGCTGATCTTGCCCGGTTATGATTTTGACCAGCCCGACGCAGTCTGGGCCAGGTTAGACCCGCAACAGGCGATGGATGACCACCCGCAATTCCGCTATGCCCAACTGATGGCCGCGCTGGATCTGCGCCCGGGCGACATCACCGCCTGGGCCAGCGCCCCGTCCCCCTGCCCGGCGCGCAACCGTCTTGTCTCACTCGCTCTGCGCCCGGCGCCGGTCACCGATCAGTGGCTGATCGAGGGGCCTGGTTTTAAAGACATCGGTGCCGCCACCGAAGGCGTGACCCTGATTGAAGCGCCGTCTTCGCGTGCCGAGGCGATGGCGATCGCCATGGCCCTGCGCGAAGCTGCGGAGCAGGGCAAAACCGCAGCGCTGATTTCACCGGACCGGATGTTAACCCGCCAGGTCACCGCGGCGCTGGACCGCTGGTCTATTGAACCCGATGACAGCGCCGGTACCCCGCTGGCCCAGACCGCGCCTGGCCGGCTGTTGCGCCATATCGCCCAGCTGTTTGGCAACCGGCTGACCTCTGAAACCCTGCTGGCGCTGCTGAAACACCCGCTGGTCGCCGCCGGCTCAGAGCTGCGCGGCTACCACCTGCTGTGGACCCGCGAACTTGAGATCTGGCTGCGCCGGCGTGGCCCGGCCTTTCCCACCGCAGAGACCATGGTACAATGGCTGGACTATTGCGGTAAAAAACAAAAGTCCGACGACGGGCGCAAAGCCTGGGCCGCCTGGTTCACGCCGCTGATTTTTGGCTTTGAGGACATCCCGACCCGCCCCCTGACCGATCATATCCGCAACCATATCCTGCTCGCCCGCGCCCTCACCTCCGGGCCCGACAGCGTGGACGACAGCGAACTTTGGGCCAAATCCGCCGGGCGCGAAACCGCACGCATCACTGCGCAACTGGAACAGGAAGCGCCCCATGGTGGGGACATGTCGCCGCGCGATTACACCGATCTGTTCCAGGCGGTGCTGTCGCGTGGGGAATCCCGTGATCCGACCCTGCCCCACCCCAATATTATGATCTGGGGCACGCTGGAGGCGCGGGTCCAGGGCGCCGATCTGGTCATTCTGGGCGGGCTGAACGACGGTATCTGGCCTTCCCTTCCGGCACCCGATCCGTGGCTGTCGCGCAGCATGCGCAAAGCCTGCGGCCTGGCCCTGCCGGAAAAAAATGTCGGCCTGTCCGCCCATGATTTTCAACAGGCCATTGGCGCGCGCCGGGTCATTCTCAGCCGCGCCATCCGCGATGCCGAGGCCCAGACCGTCAGTTCGCGTTGGCTCAACCGGCTGTGCAATCTGCTTGAGGGCATGTCGGATGAGGGCAGCATAGCGCTGCAGGCGATGCGCGCGCGCGGTGCGCAATGGCTGGCGCTGGTAGCAGAGCTGGAAACACCCGCCGCCCTGGTGCCCGCCGCGCCGCGCCCGGCGCCAAAACCACCGCTTGAGGCGCGCCCGCGGCAATTGTCGGTGACCGAAATCGACAAGCTGATCCGCGACCCCTATGCGGTTTACGCCCGCCATGTGCTGCGCCTTAATGCGCTGCCGCCTTTGCGCAAAAGCCCGGACGCCATGGTGCGTGGCACGGTCATTCACGATATTTTTGAACGTTTTATCAAAGAAATGCAGGATGATGAGCCGCTTGAAGCCGCCCGTGCCCGACTGTTTGAAATCGCCGATAAGGTGCTGGAACAGGAGGTACCCTGGCCGGCGTCGCGGCGGATCTGGCGCGCCAAACTGGCCAGGGTGGCCGACTGGTTCATTCTCACCGAAAGCGCCCGGCGCACCGTCGCCACCCCCAGGGTCCAGGAGGTCAAAGGCCGGCTGCATCTGGCAGATATGGACTTTTCCCTCACCTGCAAGGCGGACCGGATTGATGAAACCAAAGGTGGCGACTGGGTGATTTATGATTACAAAACCGGCAATCCACCGACCCAGAAACAAATGGATGAATACCAGAAACAGCTGCTGCTGGAGGCGGTGATGGCCGAAGACGGCGCTTTTGAAGACCTGCCGCCGCGCCCGGTCTATAAAATCGCCTATATCGGCCTCGGCTCCAAACCAAAAATGGTGGAACGCCCGCTGTTCCCCGGCGATACACAAAAGATTCTCACCGAGTTCAAACAGCTGATCGCCCATTATCAGGATGTCGACAACGGCTACACCTCGCGGCGCGCCATGGAAAAAATGGCCTATGCCTATGATTATGACCATCTGGCGCGCTTTGGCGAATGGGACGAAAGCCATGACGCACATGCCGTGAAAGTGGGTCCGTAATGGATATGAACGAAGCCACCCGCCGCCAGATTGAGGCCGCCGATCCGCTGGCCTCGACCTGGCTTTCGGCCAATGCAGGTTCAGGAAAAACCCGGGTGCTGACCGACCGGGTGGCGCGGCTGCTGCTGCAAGGCGTGATGCCACAGCACATTCTTTGCCTGACCTATACCAAAGCCGCTGCCAGCGAGATGCAGAACCGGCTGTTCAAACGGCTTGGCTCCTGGGCAATGAAACCGGATGCGGAACTGGCGCTGGAGCTGGCCGAACTCGGCGTGGCCGATGTCACCGCGCCGGACCGCCTTTCAAACGCCCGCACCCTGTTTGCCCGCGCCATTGAGACGCCCGGTGGTCTGAAAATCCAGACCATCCATTCATTCTGTGCGGCACTGCTGCGCCGGTTCCCGC
This sequence comes from Candidatus Halocynthiibacter alkanivorans, assembly GCF_003333265.1. GTDB lineage: Bacteria > Pseudomonadota > Alphaproteobacteria > Rhodobacterales > Rhodobacteraceae > Halocyntiibacter_A > Halocyntiibacter_A alkanivorans. The sequence continues at coordinate 94,303 of NZ_QOLB01000130.1, read as the reverse complement.
TTGAGGCCGGTGTCTCGCCGCAGTTTGTCGAAATGGAAGACCGCGCTGCCCGGCTGCTGCGCGAAGAGATCATCGAAGAAATGGCCGACGGGCCGGATGTTGCGGTGATTGACGGTCTGGCGCGGTTTTATACCGGCGAGGATTTCAGCGGGCTCAGCGAACAGGTGGTGAAACACCGCGAGGCGCTGAGCCCGGCCGCAGATGCCGCCACCATCTGGTCCTGGTTTGAGCTGCCGGACCAGTTTGACGAGACCATGGTGCTTACGTCGGTATTTCTCGGCAATGAGCCCGATCTGATCCGCAGCCTCAGCACCGCAATGTCGCAGAGCAGCACCAAGAAAGATCCCGAAAACGCCGCAAAACTGTCCGCTCTTGACCTCTCAGCACCCGATCTGAAAACTCTGGAGGCGCTGGAATCCCTGATGCTGACCGGCGCCGGCGCCAAAAGCCCGTTCAGCGCTAAAATCGGCTCTTTTCCCGCCAAAGACACCCGCTTGCTGCTGGGCGACACGCTGGATGCGGTCAATGATCTGATGGCACGGCTGGAAGACACAAGGCCGCTGCGCCTTGGGCTGATGGCGGCGCGCAAAACGCTGGCGCTGCATCAGTTCGCCGATGTATTCCTGCCCGCCTATGCCGATCGCAAAATGCGCGCCGGCCGGCTTGATTTTGACGATCTGATCCTGCGGGCCCGCAATCTGCTGACCGACCCGGCGGTGGCGCAATGGGTGCTCTACCGGCTTGATGGCGGCATCGACCACATCCTGGTCGACGAGGCGCAGGATACCAGCCCGCAGCAATGGCGGGTGGTGGAACAGCTGGCCCAGGAGTTCACCTCAGGGCTGGGCGCGCGCCCGGATGTGGAACGCACCATTTTTGTGGTGGGGGATAAAAAACAGTCGATCTACTCGTTTCAGGGCGCCGATCCCGAAGCGTTTGACCGCATGCACGATATTTTTGGCGCCCGGCTCGGGGCGATGGGAAAATCCCTGAACCGTCTGTCACTGGACTTTTCCTTCCGCTCCTCGCTGGCGATATTGGGCACGGTGGACACCACCTTTGAGGCGACCGGCGGCACCGGGCTTGGCGGCGATACCAACCACATCGCCTTTCACGACGGCATGCCCGGCCGGGTCGATCTCTGGCCGGTCGAACCAAAGACCGAGTCCGAGGCCAGCCGTGAATGGCACAAGCCGGTCGACCAGCCCTCGGAACACCACCACAATGTACGGCTCGCCGAAAACATCGCGGCGGAAATCAAAATTCAGTGCGAAACAGGCACTATTCCCGCCGGAAATGGTGAAATCCGCCCGATCACCCCGGGAGATTTTCTGATCCTGGTGCAGCGCCGTTCCGACCTGTTTGCCGAGATTATCCGCGCCTGTAAAAAAGCAGAACTGCCCATCGCCGGTGCTGACCGTCTTAAGCTGGCCGCCGAACTGGCGGTGCGCGACATCGCGGCGCTGCTGGGGTTTCTGGCCACCTCAGATGACGACTTGTCGCTGGCCGCGGCCCTGCGTTCGCCCTTGCTCGGCTGGGATGAGGCGCAGCTCTACAATCTCGCCCACAGCCGGCACGAGACCCAACTCTGGCCGGCGTTAAAGCGGCGTCAGGACGAATGGCCCAAAACCGTCGCCATGCTGCAGGACCTGCGTGACAGCGCCGATTTCCTGCGCCCCTATGACCTGATTGAGCGCATCCTCACCCGCCATGACGGCCGGCGCAATATCATCGCCCGGCTTGGCTCAGAGGCCGAAGACGGTGTCGATGTGCTGCTGGCCCAGGCGCTGTCTTATGAACGTTCTGATGTGCCCAGCCTGACCGGCTTTCTCAGCTGGCTGGAAACCGATGACGTTGAGGTCAAACGCCAGCTCGACAGCGCCGGCGATCAGATCCGGGTGATGACGGTGCACGGCTCCAAAGGGCTTGAATCCCCGATTGTTATCCTGCCCGAAACCATGAAACGCCGTGCCCGCGCCGGCGATGAGCTGATCACCCTCGCGGAGGGGCAGCCGGTGTGGAAACAGGCCGAGACCCAGGCCCCCCCGGCGATCAAAACGGCTCTGTTACAGCAAAAAGAGGCCAACCTGGAGGAAAGCCGCCGGCTGCTTTATGTGGCGATGACCAGGGCGGAAAAATGGCTGATCGTCTGCGCTGCCGGCGAGACCGGCAGTGGTGAGGACAGCTGGTATTCGATCATTGAACAGGGGCTGCGCGCCCGCGGGGCCGGCGCCCACAGTTTTGATTGCGGACTTGGACTGCGACTCAGCCATGGCGACTGGCACGCCGGCGCGCTGCTGGCCCCACGCCAGCCAGAAATCAACGAATCCCCCCTGCCCGCCTGGGCGCAAACCTCCGCCCCGGCGCCTCTCACCGCAGACAATACCCTGTCGCCCTCGGATCTTGGCGGTGCCAAAGCGCTGCCTGGCGAAGGCCTGTCTGAGGAGGACGCCAAACGCCGCGGCCGCCAGATCCACCGGCTGCTGGAATTCCTGCCCGCCTACCCGTCTGACGGCTGGCACAATATCGCCCGCGACCTGCTTGCGGCTGGAGAAGACGCCGCCACAGAAAGTGAGGCTGCAGAGCTTTTGCAAGACGCTGTCAAAGTGCTGTGCAACCAGGATCTGCAATTCCTCTTTGCCGCCGGCACACTCGCCGAAGTGCCCTTCACTGCCACGCTCGGCAAAAGCCGCCTGCACGGGGTGATTGACCGCCTGATCATCGACAAAGACCACATCCTGGTAGTGGATTTCAAAACCAACGCCGTGGTGCCTGAAACCGCCAGCGACATCCCCGCCGGGCTGCTGCGGCAGATGGCGGCCTATGTCACCGCCCTGTCTCAGATTTATCCGGAACACGACATCCGCGCCGCAATCTTGTGGACGGCGAATGCGGAACTCATGCCAATCAACTACCGTATGATGATGGACGAGTTGGGGGCGACACTATATATAGATATATAGAGCCGACCCACCGGCGTCGCTGAGCCACAAACGAAAGTCCGGATTTCGCGCTGCGCCCGCACCAGACGCCGCAATTCCCGATCCGTTGCAGAACACGGTCCTCATCTGCGGCAGGATCGCAAACGGATCACCACCACAACTTGACCTCAGCGGGAGCAGTTCTTAGGTTCCCCTCAACGCAACCTGCTGCACCCTCTGTTAAGGAATACCCTGATGGCAACAATCGCCGTAACTGACGCCACCTTTGACGCCGAAGTCAAAAAATCCAACCTGCCCGTCATTGTCGACTTCTGGGCCGAATGGTGTGGCCCCTGTAAACAAATCGGCCCGGCGCTGGAAGAACTCTCCGATGAACTGGAAGGCAAAGTGAAAATCGTCAAAGTGAACGTGGACGAAAACCCGAATTCCCCGGCCGAAGTCGGTGTGCGCGGCATTCCGGCCCTGTTCCTGTACAAAGATGGCGTCATTGTCTCCAACAAAACCGGCGCCGCGCCCAAAGCCGCGCTGCAGTCCTGGATCGAAGAATCGATCTGAGGCTACCCCTATTGGTAAACGTAAAAAGGCGCTTCACCGGGCGCCTTTTTTATGCCTGCCCTGTGACGGCCCTGCGCTTGTTAATCTCGCGCGCAATGTCCATATTCACAGCACAACAGCAGGAGCCCGGCAATGGCAGACGATCAATTCCCAGGATGGCACGGCACCACGATTATCGGGGTGCGCAAAGGCAATGAGGTGGTCATCGCCGGTGACGGTCAGGTCAGCCTTGGCCAGACCGTGATCAAAGGCACCGCGCGAAAAGTGCGTCGCCTCAGCCCCGGCGGCTATGAGGTCGTGGCAGGTTTTGCCGGCTCCACCGCCGATGCGTTCACCCTGCTGGAACGGCTGGAAAGCAAGCTTGAAGCCACCCCGGGCCAGCTTGCCCGCGCCTCGGTTGAACTGGCCAAAGACTGGCGCACCGACAAATATCTGCAGAAACTGGAAGCAATGCTGATCGTCACCGATGGCGACACGCTGCTGGTGATCACCGGCGCCGGCGACGTGCTTGAGCCTGAAAATGATGTCGCCGCGATCGGATCCGGCGGTAATTTTGCCCTGGCGGCGGCGCGTGGCCTGTTTGAAACCGATCAGGACGCCGAAACCATCGCCCGCAAAGCCATGGCCATCGCCGCCGACATCTGTGTCTATACCAACGGCAAGCTGACCGTAGAAAAGATTGCAAAATGACTGACCTGACCCCGCGCGAAATCGTTTCTGAACTCGACCGTTTCATCATCGGCCAGAATGACGCCAAACGCGCCGTTGCGGTGGCGCTGCGCAACCGTTGGCGCCGCAAACAACTGCCCGATGACCTGCGCGACGAGGTCTATCCGAAAAATATCCTGATGATCGGCCCCACCGGCGTTGGCAAAACCGAAATCTCGCGCCGGCTGGCGAAACTGGCACGTGCGCCGTTCCTGAAAGTCGAAGCCACCAAATTCACCGAGGTCGGTTATGTTGGCCGCGATGTGGAACAGATCATCCGCGACCTGGTCGAGAGCGCTATCCTGACGACGCGCGAACAAATGCGCGAAGACGTGAAAGCCCGCGCCCATGACGCCGCCGAAACCCGGGTGCTGGAGGCCATTGCCGGCAAGGACGCACGCGAACAGACCCGCGACATGTTCCGCCGCAAGCTGAAAAGCGGCGAGTTGGACGACACTATAATTGAGCTCGACATTGCCGACACCTCCAATCCGATGTCGATGTTTGACATGCCGGGTCAGCCCGGAAACTCGATGGGGATGATGAACCTCGGCGACATGCTTGGCAAAGCGATGGGCGGTCGTACCACGCGAAAAAAACTAACTGTTGCAGCCAGTTACGAGATGTTGATCTCGGAAGAGGCCGACAAGCTGCTGGATGATGAGACCGTCACCCGCGCCGCGATTGAAGCGGTGGAACAGAACGGCATCGTCTTTCTCGACGAGATCGACAAGGTCTGTGCCCGTTCAGACGCCCGCGGCGCTGACGTGTCCCGCGAAGGCGTGCAGCGCGATCTGTTGCCGCTGATCGAGGGCACCAGTGTTTCCACCAAACACGGCACGGTGAAAACCGACCATATCCTGTTCATCGCGTCGGGCGCCTTTCACATCGCCAAACCCTCCGACCTGCTGCCCGAACTGCAGGGCCGGTTGCCGATCCGGGTCGAATTGCGCGCGCTGACGGAAGATGATTTTGTCCGCATCCTGACCGAGACCGACAATGCGCTGACCCTGCAATATACCGCGCTGATGCAGACCGAAGAGGTGACGGTGGACTTTACTCCCGACGGCATCCGGGCGCTGGCCCATATCGCGGCTGAGGTCAATCAAAGCGTTGAAAACATTGGTGCAAGACGGCTTTATACCGTGCTGGAACGGGTGTTTGAGGAGCTGTCCTTTACCGCGCCCGACCGCAGCGGCGACGCGGTCACGGTGGACGCGGAATTCGTCAAAGCCCATCTGGGTGAGCTGACAAAATCCACCGACATCAGCCGCTACATGCTGTGAACTGAAGCCGTTGGGGCAGGGCGCCTGGCGCGCCCCAACTTGATCTCACGGAAAATACACAGCGCCGGACAAAAGTTGGCTGGCATACAAAAGGGGCGTTAACTGCGCCCCTTTTTCGATACAGCGTCAGACTTACCGGTTGCGCCGCAGATAAACATAATAGGCGCCGGTGCCGCCGTGTTTCAGATGCGCCTCATCGATCTGCAGCACCAGCGGTTTCAGCGGCGCCATGTGCAGCCAGTTCGGCACCTGGTTTTTCAACACGCCAAAACGCACCGGGATCGGCCCGCCCTCATCGCGCTGTTTGCCTTTGCCGGTGATCACCAGCACCAGACGCAAACCGCGCGTCCAGGCCGAGAGAATAAAGCCGGTCAGCGCCGGATGCGCCTCATTCAATGTCATACCGTGCAGGTCAATGCGCGCTTCGGGCGCAAGTTTGCCCCGGGTCATTTTGCCGTGTTTTTTATGGTCCATCGCCAACGCCTGGCCCTTAAGACGCGCGCCAATGCCCGGGCTTAAATTGTGTCCTGGCTGTTTTCTGGCGGCACCAGAACCGATTTCAAACGGGGCAAAGCTCTCCGGCATCAGGTTTTTCGCGTCCACGCCCTGGACGTCCGCGCGGATTTCAGTTTCGCCCATCACAGCGCGTTCAACCCCGGCGGAGATCACCCGTTCCGGGCGCAACGGCACGGCGGTTTCGCGCACCTTGTCCCAGAGCGCGATCTCATCGGGTTTTAACAGGCGTTTTTTGCGTCTCACAGCGACGCTCCTGGCAGAGCCGAAACGCCAGAATCTGACGCCAGAAAAACGGGGGCCGCAGCCCCCGGATCAGACAACGCAACAGGCGCCACCGCCAGTATCCTCCGCCGGTGGCACTGCATTATTCAGCGGTCGCAACAAGTTGCCAGTTGGGATCGTCCGCACCCATCACCCGGCCAAATGTCCAGGTGTCTTTCTGGCGCTTGGCATGGCTGGCATCCCCTTCGATGATATCACCACCTTTGTCGCGCACAACAGAGGTCAGCTCACACAGGAAACGCACCGACACTTCGCCGGTACCGGTCTCGTCGTCAAAACTGGCCCCATGCAGCGCCAGCTCGCGCACGCCGATAAATTCGGCTTCAATGGTGATGCCGTTTTCAGTGCGCTGCTGCACCACCGAATCAAACGCATCATAGACCTCGTCGGAGACAAAGCCGCGCACCTGGTCCAGATCACCGCGTTCAAACGCCATCAGGATCATTTCATAAGCACCGCTGGCGCCTTGCAGAAATTCGCTGACCGAAAAAGACGGCTCGGCCTTTTTCATTTTTGCCAGCGCCTGGGCAGCATCGCTGTCTTCGCCCACGTGGTCGGTAATATCGCGGTCAGGGCCGCCATCAATCACTTCAAATTTGGCGCGGTTTTTTTCCGCTTCACTGGCATGGCCGGGCAGGGATCTGGGCGGGTTTTCATACCCGTCCCGGGTTCCAAGCACATCTTTCAGCTTTAAAATCATAAACACGGCAATACCGGCAAGAACCAGTAGCTGTATAACGGCAGAATTCATCAGAACCTCTTTTCAGGGCAGGCATATGGCAAAGGGCACCTTCAGCACATATGTAGGGCAGGGCGGGCATCAAGTCCACCGCTCCAAAACTGACAGAGTCTGAGGTACAATATGTGGATTTTTCTTCTCTTTCTGACAATTCCGCTGGTTGAGATCGGCCTGTTTGTCCAGGTCGGCGGGCTGATCGGGCTCTGGCCCACCCTGGGGGTGGTGATTTTGACGGCTGTGCTGGGCACCTGGCTGGTGCGCAGCCAGGGTTTGATGGCCTTAAACGAACTGCGCAGCTCTTTTGCCGGCCGCGGTGACCCGACGCGGGCGCTGGCGGATGGCGCAATGATCCTGTTTTCCGGCGCGCTGCTTCTGACGCCTGGTTTTTTCACCGACGCGGTCGGATTTGCACTTTTGATCCCCGCTTTCCGGTTGTTTTTGTTCAATTATTTGCGTAGCCGCATTAAGGTGCAGGGCTTTCGCAGCCATGTAACAATGCAAGATTCCCAGACCCATCGCCGGCCCGGTGGGCAAGGTGGGCACAGCCAGCATACCACACACGAAGATGTGATCGAGGGCGATTGGCAGGACGAAGATCCCGACTCCGATGCCCCGTCAAATTCCAACGGTGAGCTCGGCGCCGGGATCGGTGAAAACCGCTCCGGCTGGACCAGGCATTGAGGCAGCCCGCCTGACCTGATACAGAGTTTGCGAAAGAATATTTGAAAGCAGGAGAGTTCCATGGCCGAGACCGGCGAAACCAAAGCCCCAGAAGCGGCAGACGTCCCCACACCCGTAAAAATGCAGGTCCTGGGTCAATTCATTCGCGACATGTCTTTTGAAAATATTGTGGCTCAAAAAGGCGTCTCCGGCGACGTTCAGCCCAATGTTTCGGTAAAAGTTGCGCTGGATGCGAAAAAACGCAGCGTTGATCATCAGTATGAAATCTCGACCAAATTCGAGGTTAAATCTGAATCTAAGGAAAGCGGCGAAACCCTGTTCCTGCTGGAACTGGACTATGCCGGTATTTTCCACGTCGAAAACGTGCCTGAAGATCAGATGCACCCGTTCCTGCTGATCGAATGCCCGCGCATGCTGTTCCCGTTTGTGCGGCGCATTGTGCATGACATCACCCGTGACGGCGGTTTCCCGCCGCTGAATCTCGACAATGTCGATTTTGTTGCACTCTACCGCCAGGATCTGGCCCGCCGCATGGAAGCCCAGAAGGGCGACGCCAAGCCAAACTAAGCTTTCAGCTTATTCCACAACGCGTCGTCGCCCATCTTTTGGACAAACTCCTGATGGGCGGCACGTTCTTCTGCGGTGAGACGTGACGGCAATGCCTGCTCCCGTTTGCCCGGCCGCCAGGCGTCCTGCGCATCTTCCACCGTATCTGTGCCACCGGAAGACAGGCCAAAATCCGGCTGCCGCCCGCCGATCAACTCCAGATAGACCTCTGCCAGAATTTCACTGTCAAGCAGTGCGCCGTGCAGGGTGCGGCTCGAGTTATCTATGCCAAAACGCCGGCACAGAGCGTCCAGCGAGGCCGGTGACCCCGGAAAGCGTTTGCGCGCGATCGCCAGCGTGTCCAGCGCCTGTTTCATCGGCAATTGCGGCAGCCCCGACCAGCGCAGCTCCGCGTTGAGGAATTTCATGTCAAAGGCGGCGTTATGGATCACCATGGTGCTGTCGCCGACAAAATCCAGAAACCCCTGCGCCACCTCGGTGAATTTTGGCTTACCGCGCAAAAAGTCATCGCCCAGCCCATGCACTTCAAACGCGTCTTTGGGCATCGGTCGCTGCGGGTCGATATAGACATGAAACGTCTCGCCGGTCGGCATGTGGTTCAAAAGCTCCACCGCACCGATTTCGACGATGCGGTCGCCGTCCTCAGGCTCAAAGCCGGTGGTTTCGGTATCAAGCACGATTTCACGCATGGAGTTTCTTTCTGATCTGGACCAGCACTTCAGCAACTGCCGCCTCAGCGGCCACCACAGACGTGGTTTCAATCACGTAATCGGCCCGCGCCCGTTTGTCGACATCTGCCATCTGTTTGGCGGCAATAGTGTCGAAATGCGCCTGAGTCATGCCCGGCCGTGCCAGCACACGCGCCCGTTGCAGATCCGCAGGCGCTGTGACCACCACCACCGCATCCATCTGCGCCGCGGCTCCGGTCTCAAACAGCAGCGGAATATCCAGAACCACGATATCAGCCTGGCTGTGAGCAATGTAATCCGCCCGGTCGCGTGCCACCAAAGGATGCACCACGGCTTCAATCCGGGGCAGGGCGCCTTTGTCCATGGCGATCCAGCTCTTCAGCGCCGCGCGTGACACCATACCCCCCACCACCGCCGCCGGGTGCAGCGCGCCAATGGGGGCCACCGCAGCGCCGCCCGGCCCATAAAGCCGGTGCACCGCCGCATCCGCGTCCCAGAGGTCGCAGCTTTGGCGTACAAACATTGCGGCGGTGGTGGATTTACCCATACCGATCGATCCGGTCAGACCAATCAGGAACGGCTTTTTCATGCGTTCAGCACCAGCTGGCGCAGCTCGTCGTCCACTTCCGGCCGCTGACCGAACCAGCGTTCAAACCCCGGCACCGCCTGGTGCAGTAACATGCCCAGCCCGTCCACCGTAACGCAGCCCATCTCTTCCGCTTTTTGCAAAAACGCCGTGCGCAGCGGCGCATAGACCAGATCCGTGACCACCGCATCCGCTTCCAGCCCGTCCAGCGGCACCCGGAAGTCCGGTTTGCCCACCATGCCCAGCGAGGTGGTGTTCACCACCGTCGCGGCGCCCTCCATCATATTGCCGGCGTGCACCCAGTCATAGACTTTGACCCGGTTGCCAAACTCCGTCTGCAGCGCTTCGGCGCGGGCCCGGGTGCGGTTGGCAATACGGACTTCTTTCACCCCCACATCCAGCAGTGAGGCCAGAACCGCCCGTGCGGCCCCCCCGGCGCCAATCACCGCCGCAGGTCCGGCCGGCGGCTTCCAGCCTGGCGCGCCAACACGCAGATTTTCGATAAATCCGTACCCATCGGTATTATCGGCGTGAATCTTGCCGTCTTTGCGGAAAATCAGGGTGTTCGCCGCACCAATCAACGACGCCCGGTCGGTGACAATATCCGCCAGCGCCAAAACAGTTTCTTTGTGCGGAATAGTGACATTCACCCCGACAAAACCCATTTTGGGCAGCAGTTGCAACGCTTCGGCCAGGTCGCCCTGGGCAATATCAAGCGGCACATAATGGCCGGCAATACCGTAGCGTTTCAACCAGGCCCCGTGCAAAGCCGGTGACTTGGAATGGGCCACCGGCGACCCGATCACGCCAGCCAGCGGAATTTTCACATCACTCATCCGGGCAAATCCCCCCTCAGGGTCAGATAGGACAGCACTTCCAGCAGTGGCAGCCCCAATACGTTGAAATAGTCGCCGCTGACATGGGTAAACAGGCGTACACCTTCTTCTTCCAGCTTATAGCAACCCACCGCGTGGCGGATACTGTGCCAGTTGCGCGACACATAGTCCTGCAAATAAGCATCCGACGCCTGACGCATGCGCAGCCGCACTTCGCCTATATGACGCCACACCGGCTTACCATCCTCATAAATCACCGCCGCCGACAGCAATTTATGCTGTTGCCCGCGTAATTTCTGCAACTGTTGCAGCGCCTCCGCCTCGCTGGTGGCTTTGGAGAATATTTCGCCCTTTAGCTCCAGGATCTGATCGCAACCCAGAACCAGCGCCCCAGGATGTTTCAGCGATACTTTGCGCGCCTTTCCCTCGGCCAGCGCATCGGAAATCTCACGCGGCAGCGCGCCTTCAGCCCGGAGCGCGGCCTGAATGTTCTCCTCATCTATACGCGCCGGAACCACCTCGGGCACCAGCCCGGCGTTGCGCAGTAAAGTGAGTCTGATCTCTGATCCTGAGGCCAGAATGAGTGGTTTCTGCATGTTGACAGCCCTGTGGAAAAACCCGGTGTTACGGGTTGGATGAAATTGGGGATAAGCCGGGTTTTCTGTTTCATCCCCGAATTCCGCCCGTTTTGTCAAGATTTCCACAGTAGATTTCCACCGTGGATATGAATAAGTCCAGGCCAGTGGATAACCAATTTCAAAAAAACACTATACAGAGTTATCCACAGGTGAGCAAAAGTATAGATACACGGTAACAGTTTGTAAAAACACAGTTTTTAGTCACAATATCCCAGAATCACTTTTCCGATTCGCATTTTGTCAACACCGTGGATCTGTTGGGGATAACCCTCTTAATGACTCAATAATCCACAGAAATCGGCGACACTACAAAATCATCATCTTTTCTTTTCTCTTTATTTATTTTTAAAGAGGGGACACTCCCGAAAGGAAAAATCATGGGTGAAATCCTCACGTCTCTGTATTTCTGGACCAAAGCGCTCCATATCATCGCCGTGATCACCTGGATGGCCGGGCTGTTCTACATGCCACGTCTTTTTGTCTATCACGTGGAACGTGCCGGCACTCAGGGCGACAGCCATGAGATTTTCCTGACCATGGAGATGAAACTGCTGAAAATGATCATCAACCCGGCCAGTATCGCGGTCTGGGTCTTTGGTCTGATGCTGATCTTCACCCCGGGAGTGGTGGACTGGTCGCAAATCTGGCCCTGGAGCAAAGCTGTGGCGGTTCTGGCGATGACCTGGTTCCATCACTGGCTTGGCTGGCGCCGCAGGGACTTCATTAACGGTACAAATACGCTGACAGGGCGGCAGTACAGGCTGATGAACGAGGTTCCGACGGTGCTGTTGCTCATCATCGTGCTGTCTGTGGTGGTGAAACCGTTCTAAGCCACGAGTTGACTCGAATCTTTTGGCGCCTTATGTGAGATTTAACCTGGCCGTCCGGCCGTGGGGATTCCCTATTGTCTTTTGCAACGCCCGGCGCATTTGCGTTCGCGTAGGATACCTGTCTGTATGAGCATTGAAACGCTGGCTCTCGCCGATCTGAAAAAACAAAGCCCCAAAGCGCTGGTGGCGATGGCAGAAGAGCTCGAGATCGAAAACGCCTCTACCATGCGTAAAGGCGAGATGATGTTCCAGATTCTCAGCGAACGTGCGGATGAAGGTTGGGAGATCTCCGGTGACGGTGTGCTGGAAGTGCTGCAGGACGGGTTTGGCTTCCTGCGCTCGCCCGAAGCCAACTATCTGCCGGGCCCCGATGATATCTATATTTCTCCGGAAATTATCCGCAAACATTCGCTGCGCACCGGGGACACAGTCGACGGCGTGGTGCAGGCACCCAGCGAAACTGAGCGTTATTTCACCATTATCAAAGTGGTGCTGATCAACTTTGAAGACCCGGAAAAGGCGCGCCACAAGATTGCTTTTGACAATCTGACGCCGCTCTACCCGGATGAACGTCTGAAAATGGAGGTCGAAAACTCCACCATCAAGGACCGTTCCGCCCGCATCATCGACCTGGTATCGCCGATCGGTAAGGGCCAGCGCTCGCTGATCGTGGCGCCGCCGCGCACGGGTAAAACCATGCTGCTGCAGAACATCGCCAATTCCATTGGTATCAACCATCCGGAATGTTATCTGATCGTGCTGCTGATCGATGAACGGCCCGAAGAGGTGACCGACATGCAACGCTCGGTCAAAGGCGAAGTGGTATCTTCCACCTTTGACGAACCGGCGACCCGCCACGTTGCGGTGGCGGAAATGGTCATCGAAAAAGCCAAACGACTGGTCGAGCACAAACGCGACGTGGTAATTCTGCTCGATTCGATCACTCGTCTGGGCCGTGCCTTCAACACCGTGGTGCCATCTTCCGGTAAAGTTCTGACCGGTGGTGTCGACGCCAACGCGCTGCAGCGCCCGAAACGTTTCTTTGGTGCTGCGCGTAACATCGAAGAAGGCGGCTCGCTCACCATCATCGCCACCGCGCTGATCGACACCGGTTCGCGCATGGACGAGGTGATCTTTGAGGAATTCAAAGGCACCGGTAACTCGGAAATCGTTCTGGACCGCAAAGTGGCCGACAAACGGGTCTTCCCAGCGATGGACATCCTCAAATCCGGTACACGGAAAGAGGAATTGTTGACCAATGCCAAGGACTTACAGAAAACTTATGTGTTGCGCCGCATCCTTAATCCGATGGGCACCACAGACGGGATCGAGTTCCTGATTTCCAAGCTGAAACAGACCAAATCCAACGAAGAATTCTTCGATTCCATGAACACATGAGCTGATGGATACAATTTACGCTCTTGCATCGGCCCGCGGCAAAGCGGGCGTGGCAGTGGTCCGGATTTCCGGGCCACAGGCGTTTTTGGCGACTCGTTCCCTGGCGGGTTCCTTGCCGGATATGCGCCAGGCCGCGCTGCGCATCCTGCGCGACGGGCAGGGTGAAATCCTCGACGAAGCTCTGGTGCTTTGTTTTCCCCATGGTGCCAGTTTTACCGGCGAAGACGTTGCTGAGCTGCAGATGCATGGCTCCATCGCCATCGTGAACGCGGTGCTGCGGCGCCTCTCAGAACTCGACGGGCTGCGCATTGCGGAGCCTGGCGAATTCACCCGCCGGGCGCTGGAAAACGAACGGCTGGATCTGGCGCGGGTCGAAGGGCTCGCTGATCTGATTGAGGCGGAGACCGAAGCGCAGCGTCGCCAGGCCCAGCGGCTGTTTTCCGGCGCGCTTGGCGAAAAAGCCGAACGCTGGCGGCAGCAGCTGATCCGCGCCGCGGCCCTGTTGGAAGCCACCATTGATTTTGTCGACGAAGACGTGCCGGTGGATGTCAGCCCGGAAGTGCTGGACCTGCTGGCGCGGGTCCGTCGCGATCTGGACGCCGAGATCAAAGGCTCCCATGTGGCGGAACGCATCCGCGAAGGCTTTGAGGTTGCCATTGTCGGCGCGCCCAACGCGGGCAAGTCTACGCTGCTGAACGCGCTCGCCGGGCGCGATGCCGCCATCACCTCGGAATTTGCCGGCACCACCCGTGACGTGATCGAAGTGCGCATGGACTTGCACGGGCTGCCGGTGACCTTTCTGGACACCGCCGGGTTGCGCGAAACCGAAGACCATGTCGAATCGATTGGCATTCAGCGGGCGCTGGAACGGGCGCGCGCTGCTGATCTGCGCGTATTCCTGCTCACTGGCGATGAGCTGCCGCAGTTGCAACCCGAGGCCGACGACATCATCGCCAGCAGCAAATCTGACCTGCTTGCGGGGCAGGGGCTGGCTGTTTCGGGCAAAACCGGCGCCGGCATCGGCGATCTGGTGCGCAAAATCACCGGTATCCTGGAAACACGCGCCTCTGGCGCTGCCACCGCCACCCATGCCCGCCACCGCGAGGCGATGCTGCGCGCATTGAAAGGTTTGGAATCGGCGCAGCTTGAGGTATTACATGGCCCCGACCGGGCCGAGCTGGCGGCGGAAGAAATGCACAGCGCAATCCGGGCGCTGGATTCGCTGGTGGGGCGGGTGGATGTTGAACACATCCTCGATGAAATTTTCGCCAGTTTTTGTCTTGGCAAATAACATGGCAGCTAACCTGGCACGTAAGGAGTGTTTCACGTGAAACATTGCGACTTTGATGTGGTGGTGGTGGGCGGCGGTCATGCCGGCGCCGATGCCGCCCATGCGGCGGCCCGGATGGGCGTGCGCACCGCGCTGATCACTCTGCGCCGGGCAGATCTTGGCGTAATGTCTTGCAATCCCGCTATCGGTGGGCTGGGCAAAGGCCATCTGGTGCGCGAGATCGATGCGCTGGACGGGGTGATGGGCCGTGTTGCCGACGTGGCTGCGATCCAGTACCGTTTGCTTAACCGGCGCAAGGGCCCGGCGGTGCAGGGGCCACGCGCTCAGGCCGACCGCAAGCTTTACGCCAGCGCCATGCAAACGGAATTTGCCAACCAGCAAGGCTTGACGGTGGTTGAGGGCGAAGCCGTTGACTTTTTGATGACCGGCGAACGCGTGAGCGGCGTTGTTCTTGCCGACGGGTCTGAGATCCGCGCCGGGGCGGTGATCCTGACCTCTGGCACCTTTCTGCGCGGCATCATCCATATTGGCGACGTGCAAAGCGCTGGCGGCCGTATGGGGGACCGTCCTTCGGTCAGGCTGGCCGAACGCATCGACGGGTTTAACCTGCCGCTGGGCCGGCTGAAAACCGGCACGCCGCCCCGGCTGGATGGCAAGACAATCCGTTGGGACGCGCTGGAAATGCAGCCCGGCGACGAAGATCCGGTGGTGTTTTCTTTCCTGAATTCCCGGCCCCAGGCCCGCCAGATCGCCTGTGGCATCACCCATACCAATGCTGTCACCCATGACATCATTCGCGAAAACCTCAATAAATCTGCGATGTATGGTGGTCATATCGACGGGGTTGGGCCGCGCTATTGCCCCTCAATCGAAGACAAGGTGGTGCGCTTTGCCGACAAGCACTCGCATCAGATCTTTCTCGAGCCCGAGGGGCTCGACACCAATATCGTCTACCCGAACGGCATTTCCACCTCGCTGCCGCTGCCGGTGCAGCAGGACTACGTGCGCTCGATCTTTGGGCTGGAGCAGGTCGAAATCCAGCAGCCGGGATATGCCATTGAATATGATTATATTGATCCGCGCTGCCTGACCCCGACGCTGGAGCTGCGCGATGTGCCCGGGCTCTATCTCGCCGGTCAGATCAACGGCACCACCGGTTATGAGGAGGCGGCCGCCCAGGGGTTGGTGGCCGGACTCAATGCTGCCCGCAAGGTCCAGGGCAGGGATGAGGTGATATTCAGCCGTGCCAACTCCTATATCGGCGTGATGGTGGATGATCTGATCACCCGCGGTGTGTCCGAGCCCTATCGCATGTTCACTTCGCGCGCCGAATTCCGCCTGTCCCTGCGCGCCGACAATGCCGATCAGCGGCTGACACCGCTTGCGATCGAACTTGGCTGTGCCTCGGAGCAGCGTAAGGCTGCCTTTACCACCAAAATGGAAGCGCTGTCGTCGGCGGAAACCCTGTTGAAAGACACAGCGTTCACCCCGCGCGAAGTTGGCGCCGCCGGCATTAAAACCTCCGCCGACGGCGTGCGGCGCAGTGCTTATCAGTTGCTGTCCTTCCCCGATGTGACCTGGGGTGATGTGGCCAAACTTGACCCGTCGTTTGATCAGGTGACCGGCGAGATCCGCGACCAACTGGCCAAAGACGCGCTTTATGCCAATTATATCGACCGCCAGGCCAAAGACGTTGCCGCAGTCAAACGGGATGAGCAGCAGAAAATTCCGGCGGACTTCAACTATGACGGGCTGAACGGGTTGTCCAATGAACTGTCCTCTAAATTGTCGCTGGTGCGGCCGCACACCCTGGCCCAGGCCGGCCGGGTTGAGGGCATGACCCCAGCTGCATTGACCCTGTTACTGGCCAAACTGCGCCAGAATGAACGAAAGTCCGCCTGAATGAGCAAATCAGCCTTTATCGCCGCCGTTGATGTTTCACGTGAAACAATGGCGCGGCTCGAAACCTATGAAGCGCTGCTGCGCAAGTGGAACCCAGCGATCAACCTGGTGGCCAAATCGACGCTGAAGGACCTGTGGTCGCGACATTTCCTCGATTCCGCACAGATCTTTGCGCTGGCGCAGGCACGCAGCGGCATCTGGGCCGATCTGGGCACCGGCGGTGGTTTTCCCGGCCTGGTGCTGGCGATCATGGCGGCGGAGCAGGCGCCGGATCTTGAATTTCATTGTGTTGAATCCGATCAGCGCAAGTCTACCTTCTTGCGCGCTGTGGTGCGCGACTGTGGCATCCGGGCGCAAATCCATGCCGAACGCATCGAATCACTGGCGCCGCTGCAAGCGGATGTGCTGACGGCACGGGCGCTGGCGCCGCTGGATCTGCTTCTCGGCTTCGCGGAACGTCATCTGAAGCCTGGTGGGCGGGCAATTTTTTCAAAAGGCGCAACAGAATACCGCGAACGCAGCATTGCGCTTGCGAACTGGAGCTTTGACGTTCAAGAATACCCGAGCAAGACAGATTCAAACGCCGTAATTCTCAGCATCGGAGATATCAGACGTGTCTGATCCCAGCCGGCCCAGGGCCCCGAAAATTATCGCCATCGCCAACCAGAAGGGCGGCGTGGGCAAAACCACCACCGCCATCAATCTGGGGGCAGGGCTGGTGGAAGAGGGCTTTAATGTGCTGCTGGTCGACCTGGATCCTCAGGGCAATGCCTCCACCGGGTTGGGCATTGAGGCCCATGACCGCGAATTCACCACCTATGACCTGCTGCTGGACGAAGCGCCGCTGTCTGATGTGATCCGCGCCACCAGTATTGAGGGGCTGTATATCACCCCGGCCACCATTGATCTCAGCTCGGCTGACATGGAAATGGTGTCCAATGAAAAACGCAGCTACCTGCTGCATGACGCCCTGCGCCAGACCGCGATGGACGCCTATGGTTTTGATTACATCCTGATTGACTGTCCGCCCTCACTCAGCCTGCTGACGGTGAACGCGATGGTGGCGGCAGATTCGGTGATGGTGCCGCTGCAAAGCGAGTTTTTCGCGCTGGAGGGCCTGTCTCAGCTGATGCTGACGATCCGCGAAGTGCGCAGCACCGCCAACCCCAACCTGCGCATTGAGGGCGTGGTTCTGACCATGTATGACGCGCGCAACAACCTGTCTTTGCAGGTGGAATCTGACGCCCGTGACAATCTTGGCGATCTGGTGTTCAAGACCGTGATCCCACGCAATGTGCGCATCAGTGAATCACCGTCCTTCGCGCTGCCGGTGTTGGATTACGACAGCAATTCCAAGGGCAGTATCGCTTATCGTGCGCTGGCGGCCGAGTTGTCGCGCCGCAATACATAAGCGTTACCAGGCAGAGGCAGAAAAGGGAGCAGAATATGGCTTTGAAAAAACAACGGGGACTCGGGCGCGGCCTGTCGGCGCTGATGGCGGATGTGGCACCGGTTGAACCTGCGATCACTTCTGACAGCCGGAGCGCGCGCCGCCCCGATATGCTGCTGCCGATCGATCAGATTATCCCCAACCCTGACCAGCCGCGACGCCGTTTTGAACCCGGCGATCTCGATGATCTGGCCAATTCGATCCGTGAAAAAGGCGTGATTCAGCCGCTGATCGTGCGGCCGGACCCGCAGGATGCGAAAAAATTCCAGATTGTTGCCGGCGAGCGCCGCTGGCGTGCCTCGCAAATGGCGCGTTTGCACGAGCTGCCGGTGTTACTGCGCGATTATGACGATACCGAAGTTCTGGAAATTGCCATTATCGAGAACATCCAGCGTGCCGATCTGAATCCGGTGGAAGAGGCCGCCGGCTATCGGCAGCTGATGGAGAAGTTTGGCCACACCCAGGAGAAACTGGCGGAGGCGCTTGGCAAGAGCCGCAGCCATATCGCCAATCTGATGCGGCTGTTGAATCTGCCGGTCGACGTGCAGGATCTGTTGCAGGAGGGCAAGCTGTCCTCAGGCCATGCCCGGGCGCTGATCACCTCAGAGAACGCGTCAGAACTGGCGCGCAAAGTGGTCTCCAAGGGCCTGTCTGTGCGCGATACCGAAAAACTGGTCAAGGGACCGGGACCAAAACGCGCCCCGGGCAGCCCGCGCAGCCGGTCGGTGACAGAAAAAGACGCCGACACACGGGCGCTGGAGCTTGACCTGTCGGCGGCGACGCGTCTGGAAATTTCGATCAACCACACGCCCGGTACGGAATCCGGCGAAGTGGTGATCAAATACAGCACACTCGATCAACTCGACCAGTTGTGTGGAAAACTTTCCAGTTAGGGTAGAGTTTGCGCGGTTACGGCAGTAATTCGCGCAAAATTCCGTTTAACACCGGTTGACCGGCCTTAGTGACCCGTAAAATACCCGATTGTTTTTCCACCAGGCCGTAACTGGTTAACTCATTGATTTTAGGCGTTAAATCATGGTTTGACAGGGTGGAAAACCGGGTCAGGTCGATCCCTCTCGTCACCCTCAGCCCCATCATCAGGTACTCCCATGCCTGATCTTCACCAGAGAGAGTAGTTTTTACTACGTCTCCGCTGTCTTTTTCTGTAACCGCATTGAGCCAGGCCGCCGGCGCCCGGATCGCCTCAGTACCGTAGCGCTGGCCGTCGAGCGTCAGTCGACCATGCGCCCCGGGGCCAATGCCGGCGTAATCGCCATAAGACCAGTAGATCATATTGTGACGCGACTCCTCGCCAGGGGCGGCGTGGTTGGACGTCTCGTAGCCGGGCAGGCCGGCGGCGTCGGTGAGCTCCTGGGTGGCAAAATACATATCCGCGGCCCGGTCGTCATCCGGCAGGCCTTTCAGCCGGCCACGGGCATAGCGGTCACCAAAGGCAGTGCCCTGCTCAATGGTCAGCTGATAAAGCGACAGGTGATCCGCTGCCATGCTGATGGCTTCGCGCAGCTCGGCCTGCCAGGCAGCAAGCGTCTGGTCCTGACGCGCATAGATCAGATCAAAGCTGATGCGTTCAAAAGTATTGCGCGCGATGTCAAAGGCGTGGCGGGCCTCTTCAACTGAATGCAACCGCCCAAGGGCGCGCAAGTCGCTGTCATTCAGCGCCTGGATGCCCATCGACACCCGGTTAACGCCGGCGTCGCGAAAGCCGCGAAAACGGCCGGCCTCAACCGATGTCGGGTTGGCTTCAAGGGTGATTTCGATGTCATTGCCTTGGGGCCAGCAAGCGCGCACCTCTTCAAGGATCGCAGCGACCAGCTCCGGATCCATCAGGCTGGGGGTGCCGCCGCCAAAAAACACCGAATTCAGCACCCGGCCAGGTGTCAGCGCCGCGACGCGCCGCAGTTCTGAAATATAGGCGTTGCGCCAGGCATCAGTCTCTATTTCAGCTGAAACATGAGAATTAAAATCGCAATAAGGGCATTTTGAGGCGCAGAACGGCCAGTGGATATAGAGCCCAAAGCCGCCGTTGCGCCAGTCCTCAGCCCTCGTCAACGGGGCAGGTGCGGCCTGTGGGCTTTGGACCAGGGCACTCATCCTTTGAACGCCGTCACTTCGATCTCGATCTTCATTTCCGGCCTGATCAGACCCGCAATCACCATGGTCGCGGCGGGGCGGATGTCGCCAAGCGCTTCGCCCAGTGCTGGCACCAGCTCTTCGACCAGAGCGCTGTCGGTGACGGTATATTGTACCCGCACAGAGTCTTTGAGCCCAAATCCGGCCTCTTCCAGCACTTTGGAAATGGTGGCAAAACAGTTGCGCGCCTGATCCGCAACGGATGCCGGCATTTCCATGGTGGCATAGTCATAGCCAGTGACGCCGGAGACAAAACACCAGTCGCCCTGGACCACAGCGCGGGAATATCCCATGGTCATTTCAAAGGCGGAACCAGTTGAAATCAGTCGTTTTTCAGAAGCCATCTTAACTCTCCAGACAGGCGGTCACAAATTTCGCAAAAGCATCGGCCCGGTGGCTCATATCCGACTTATTCACCGGATCCATTTCACCAAAGGAGATGTCATGGCCCTGGGGCACAAACATCGGGTCATAGCCAAAACCCTGGCTGCCACGCGGCGGCCAGACCATGCGGCCCTCAACCGTGCCGGCAAAGATCTCGTCATGACCGTCGGGCCAGGCCAGGCACAGTGTACAGCAAAAGCGCCCGCTGCGGGGCTCAGAGGCATTGGCCGCTTGCAGCGCGGTCCAGACCTTTTCCATCGCCATCGGAAAGTCACGCCCCGTCGGTGTTTCGGCCCAGTCAGCAGAATAGACCCCAGGATCGCCCAAAAGCGCGTCCACTTGCAGCCCGCTGTCGTCCGACAGCGCCGGCAGGCCGGACGCCCTGGCGGCAAAATGCGCCTTTATGCGGGCGTTGCCGGCAAACGTGTCCTCGGTCTCGGCGGGCTCGGCCAGGCCAAGATCGCCGGCCGAGACCACTTCAATGCCAAAGGGCGCCAGCAGAGCACCGATTTCGCGCAGTTTCCCGGCGTTGTGCGACGCCAGGACGATTTTCTTTTCCGTCAGCTTGCGCATCAGGCCACAGCCGCGTTCTGTACGGCCACCAGTTCAGAGACGCCTTTTTCGGCGAGATCCAGCAACTCGTTCATCTGCGCCCGGTTGTAGGTCGACCCCTCGGCGGACATTTGCACTTCCACCATCTGGCCGTTGCCCAACAGGATAAAGTTGCCATCCACCCCGGCTTCAGAATCTTCGGGGTAGTCCAGATCCAGCACCGACTGGCCGGCATAGATGCCACAGGACACGGCGGCCACGTTGGAAATCAGCGGATCAGAAGTGATATCACCGGCTTTCAGCAGCTTGTTGACCGCGAGCCGCAGCGCCACAAAACCACCGGTGATCGAGGCACAACGGGTACCGCCATCGGCCTGGATCACGTCACAGTCGATGGTGATCTGACGTTCACCCAGCGCCACACGGTCGACACCGGCACGCAGAGAACGACCGATAAGCCGTTGAATTTCCACGGTACGGCCGCCTTGTTTGCCGGCAGTTGCTTCGCGGCGCATGCGCGAATCCGTGGCGCGGGGCAGCATGCCGTATTCCGCAGTCACCCAGCCCAGACCGGAGTTGCGCAGAAACGGCGGCACCCGGGGCTCGATGGTGGCGGTGCACAGAACATGGGTGTCGCCCATACGGATCATGCAGGATCCTTCGGCATGTTTGGTCACACCTGTTTCAATGGAAACAGCACGCATTTCGTCGGTCTTACGGCCAGAGGGGCGCATAGGATGTCCTTTCTTTTACTGGCGCAGACATAGGCACGGCGCGGTGCACCGTGCAACCCTCATTGACCCCGGGAGCATATGGTTTTTAATAGGGCGCGGGAAAATTGTGGACGATCAGGGTAGAGATGAGCAACAGCGGCAAAATACTGGAAGAAATGAACGACCGGTCGCGCGAAGTGTTCCGCCGGGTGGTCGAAGGCTATCTGCGCTCGGGGGAGCCGGTGGGCTCGCGCACCCTGACGCGGTCGCTGGAAGAAAATGTCTCCGCCGCCACCATCCGCAATGTGATGTCCGATCTGGAGCATCTGGGCCTGCTCGACAGCCCCCATATATCTGCCGGCCGGATCCCGACCCAGCAGGGGCTGCGCATGTTTGTCGACGGCCTGCTTGAGATCAACACTGTGACGCTGGCGGACCGGGAAAAAATGGAGGCCACCGTCACGGGCGACCGTGACGTGCATGGCATGCTGGACCGGGTCGGCTCGATGCTTTCTAACATGACCCATGGCGCCAGCCTGGTTCTGGCCCCCAAACACGAAGCGCCGATCAAACATATCGAATTTGTCTCTCTGGCACCGGACCGGGCGCTGGTGGTGCTGGTCTTTGGCGACGGTCATGTGGAAAACCGGGTGTTTAAACCCAGCCCGGGTCAGACCCCGTCCTCGATGCGGGAGGCAGCGAATTTCCTCAACGCGCTGGCCGAAGGCTGTACCCTGTCGGAACTGGGCGGGGTGATTGCGCGCGAAATTTCGTCCCGGCGCCAGGAGCTGAACACGCTGGCGGCGGAAATGGTGGAAAACGGTCTGGCGATCTGGGACGGGGATTCGGGCAACTATGAACGGCTGATTGTGCGGGGGCGTTCCAACCTGCTGGACGAATCCGGCGACCTGGACCGCATCCGCTCGTTGTTTGATGACCTCGAACAGAAGCGGGATATCGCCAATTTCCTTGAATTGGCCGAGCAAGGCGACGGGGTGCGCATTTTTATTGGCTCCGAGAACCAGCTTTTTTCACTTTCGGGTTCCTCTTTGGTGGTATCTCCCTATATGAACGCTGATCGCAAGATAGTAGGTGCCGTTGGTGTGATCGGTCCGACCCGTCTGAATTATGGGCGGATCGTGCCGATTGTGGATTATACGGCGCAATTGGTCGGAAAACTGATCTCCGATCAGGGCTAAGGAATGAGAAATGGCTGAGCAGAAAAACGAAGAATTTCTGGATGACATCGATGCGCTGGAAGCGGCGATGGATGAACAGTTCGCCGCAGAGGAAGATCCTGTGCAGGCGGGTGTAGATGCAATCATCGCCGAGCGCGACGAATATAAAGACCGTTTCATGCGGGCGCTGGCGGATGCGGAAAATTCGCGCAAACGCTCGGAACGCGACCGGCGTGAAGCGGAAAACTATGGCGGTTCCAAACTGGCCCGCGATATGGCGCCGGTGTACGACAACATGAAACGCGCCATCGATACTATCACCGAAGAGCAGCGCGGCGCCCATTCGGCGCTGATCGAAGGCATTGAGCTGACCCTGCGCGAATTGCTGTCGGTGTTCAACAAACACGGGATTCAGGTGGTGACGCCTGCCGTAGGCGATCGCTTTGATCCCAAAGTTCACGAAGCGATGTTTGAAGCGCCGGTGCCTGGCACCAAGTCCGGAGACATCATCCAGGTGATGGGCGAAGGCTTTGTGCTGCATGAGCGCTTGCTGCGTGCCGCCCAGGTCGGGGTCAGTTCCACCCCCGCCTGATCAATCACACGGCCCCCGCATTTTCGGGGGCCGTTTTTATATCAGGGGTTTTATGCGGATATTATTTGTTTTTTCTTTGATGCTCGCCCTGCTGTCCGGGGCGATGCCGACACCGCTGACGGCGCAGAATTACCCGCTTCGCCAGCACAGATATATCAATGACTACGCCGCTCTGCTTGAGCCTTTTCAGGAAGACAAGCTGCTTCAGACGCTGAAGGCCATTGAAACTGCGCAGAACATTGAATTTACCGTCGTCACCCTGAAAACACTGGCAGATTACGAGTATTCCGGCGCCATCGGACCTTTTGCGACTGGGCTGTTTAACGCCTGGGCGCCCGGCTCACAGCAGCAAAACAACGCGATTCTGATGTTGGTGGTGCTGCATGACCGGGTGATGCGCATTGAGCTGGGTGCGGATTACGGCCGTCGTTTTGATGCGCAGATCCAACAGATTGTTGATGAGGATGTGCTGCCACGCTTTCGCAATGGCAGTTACGCCACCGGTATTCAGGACGGGGTCGAGCAAGTAGTTCGGGTGCTGAGCGGGCAGGCCGCCGCCATCGAATTTCGTGGCTCTGGCAACAGTGGCGAGGCCAGCCGGAGCCCGGACGCCACCCGCGACGCCCCACTTGCAGACAACCGCGCTGTATGGCCGTTAAATGGCATCATGCTGCGAATCCTCGCCGTTTTGATTGCCGTTCTGGCCGCGCTCATCGCGTGGTGGCGGCTGAGGATCTGGCGGCGCAACCGAGTGCCGCGTTGCCCCCATGACCGGTTGCAGATGCTGCGGCTCGGAAAAGAACGGGAAAATGAATTTTTGGACGCCGGTGAAGAGGTCGAAGAACGCATCGGATCCATTGATTATGACGTCTGGGAATGCCCCGGCTGCGGCCATGCGGTGACCAAAGCCTGGCCCAGATGGTTCAAAAAATTCGGTGCCTGCCCCAGTTGCAACTATTCCACTCTGCACAGCAATAAGATCACCATTGTTGCCGCCACCAGCCATGCAGGCGGCGTTGAGCGACGCGACAGCCGCTGTGCAAATTGCGATTACCGCTTCAGCCAGCAATACGCGACAGCCCGGCTGACCAGCAGTTCCTCTTCCGGCCATTCCGGCGGCGGCGGCTCCTCCGGAGGTGGCGGTGGTGGTGGCAGCTGGTAGTTTGTTGGCCCGCCCCGTTTGCACACACCCGATCAATTAGATGGCCGTTGCACCAGTGAAATCCATTTTCCACAGGAGGTTACATGCGGTTTTTTCTCACAGCAGTTTTTCTTGCGGTCATTTCACCTGAAATTGGCCAGGCACGAGATTTGCAGATCTCACCGCAAATCTCAAATCCCGCCGTCAGCCCCGGCGCCGGTCCTCTGCCCAACACCTCCCGGGGAGAGGGGCCGCTCTGGCTGTATCTTCTCGCCATCGCGCCGCTGGGGCTGATGGCGGCTGTGTTCAAGATCCAGCAGATGCGCCTGGACAAGCGCAACACTGCGCCGCGCTGCCTGAACGACGGTCAGTCGCTGCAGTTGCTCAAGGCAGAAAGCGACAGAGAGAGCTGCCTGGATACGTCCCAGCTTGACCAGGAAGCGCAGGACAAGCGCTATTTCGATGTCTGGCGCTGCCCGTAGTGTAAAATCGTCGAAATCAGAGACTATTCCAGGCCTTTCAGCTCATAGATCAGGCTCAGCGCTTCGATCGGCGTCAGTTCATCGGGCGACAAATCGGCCAGGCGGGTGCGCAACGCGTCCTCAGCAAGGGCCACCGGGGCAGGGGGCGGTGCGCTGGCCATGACTGAAAACAGCGGCAGGTCGTCAATAATGGCCTTTTGCCCGGCCTTGCCCTCGGATTCGCCCTGTTCCAGCGCCGCCAGCACCACTTTCGCGCGTTCCACCACCGCCGGTGGCAGCCCGGCCAGTTTGGCGACCTGCACCCCGTAAGAGCGGTCCGCCTTGCCGCGGGTGACCTCATGCAGGAAAATTACCTCGCCCTGCCATTCTTTCACCGTGACGGTGGCGTTTTCCACCCCCGCCAGCTTGTCAGACAGCGCCGTCATCTCGTGGTAATGGGTGGCAAACAGCGCGCGACAGCGGTTGGCATCATGCAGGTGTTCCAGCGTCGCCCAGGCGATCGACAAGCCGTCATAGGTGGCGGTGCCGCGGCCGATCTCATCCAGAATCACCAGCGCCCGGTCGTCGGCCTGGTTCAGAATGGCGGCGGTCTCGACCATTTCCACCATGAACGTGGATCGCCCGCGCGCTAGGTCGTCTGATGCTCCGACGCGGGAAAACAGCTGTGAGACCAGACCAATACGCGCCGATGAGGCCGGCACAAAACTGCCGGCCTGGGCCAGCAGCGCAATCAAAGCGTTCTGGCGCAGAAAAGTCGATTTACCGGCCATGTTGGGACCGGTCAAAAGCCAGATCGCGGCGCTGTCCTCAACACAGCTCAGGCCACAGTCATTGGCGACAAACCCCTGGCCGCCCTGGCGGCGCAGCGCCTGCTCGACCACCGGGTGACGGCCGCCGGTGATTTCAAAGGCGCGGCTGTTGTCTACCTCAGGCCGGTTCCAGGCCTCCGCCAGCGCCAGGTCCGCCAACGCGGTGGCCAGATCAATTTCCGCGAGGGCGCGCGCAGCGGTCGAGAGCGCAGCACCCGCTTCAAGGATTGCGGCACAGAGCATGTCAAACAGCCGTTTTTCAATTGAGAGGGCGCGGCCACCTGCATTGTGGATTTTGGTCTCTAACTCACTCAGTTCCACGGTGGTAAAGCGCACCTGGTTGGCGGTGGTCTGGCGGTGGATAAAGCGTTCTGACAGCGGCGCTGACAGCATTTTTTGCGCGTGGGTGGCGGTGGTTTCAATGAAATAGCCCAGCACATTGTTGTGTTTGACCTTCAGCGCGGCAATGCCGGTGTCGCGCGCATACTCCGCCTGCAGGCTGGCGATCACACCGCGGCCCTCATCGCGCAGACGCCGGGCTTCGTCCAGTTCTTCGTCATACGCGGGCGCGATAAAACCACCGTCGCGCGCCAGCAACGGCGGTTCCGCCACCAAAGCCGCTTCCAGCAGATCAAGCAGTTCTTCATGGCCGGTAAGCGCCCTGGTGGCTTCCTGTATCAAAACAGGCGTCTGTTGCTCTGCCAGCAGCGCGGAAATGTCACCAGCCTGGGTGATGCCGTTGCGGATCGCGGTGAGATCACGGGGGCCGCCGCGTTCCAGCGCCAGGCGCGAGAGCGCCCGGTCCATATCGGGCACCTGCTTCAGCATCTCGCGCAGGTCGCGCGCCAAAATAGTCTCTGATACAGCATAACTCACCGCATCCAGCCGTGCGTGGATCACCGGCAATTCGCGCGACGGGCTGGACAGGCGCCGGTCCAGCAGCCGGCCCCCGGCGGCAGTGACGGTGCGGTCCATCGCCGCCAGCAAGGAGCCGTCGCGCCCGCCGGACAGGCTTTTTGTCAGTTCCAGATTGCGCCGTGTGGCGGCATCAATCTGCATCACCCCGTGCAGCGCTTCACGCTGGGGCGGGCGCAGCAGCGGCAATTTTCCCTTTTGGGTGATGTCGAGGTAATCAACAATCGCCCCCATCGCCGCCAGTTCACTGCGTTCAAAATTGCCAAACGCGTCCAGAGAAGCAACGCCAAACACCGCGCTCAGCCGGCCAATGGCGGCACCACTGTCAAAACTGCCGCGTGACAGCGGCGTCAGGGAAATCCCGGTTTCGGTCTCTAATTCAGCCCAATCGGCCTCGTTTGTCTCACTGATCAACAGCTCGCGGGGCATCAACCGCGCCAGTTCCGGCGCCAGGCGCACCGGTGGGCAGGCCATCACGTGAAACTCTCCGGTGGAAATATCCACCCAGGCCAGCGCCGCCTCATCGCGTACCTGGGCCCAGGCGGCGAGGTAATTGTGCCGCCGCGCCTCCAGCAGGCTTTCTTCGGTCAGCGTGCCGGGGGTGACCAGCCGCACCACATCGCGGTGTACCACCGATTTTGCGCCGCGTTTTTTCGCCTCCGCCGGGCTTTCCATCTGCTCACAGACCGCGACACGAAAGCCTTTGCGGATCAGCTGCAGCAGATAACCCTCGGCCGCATGCACCGGCACGCCGCACATCGGAATATCGTTGCCGCTGTGTTTGCCGCGTTTGGTAAGCGCAATATCCAGCGCCGCCGACGCCGCCACCGCATCGTCAAAGAACATTTCATAGAAATCGCCCATGCGGTAAAACAGCAGCGCCTGCTGATACTGAGCTTTCAGCTCCAGATATTGCACCATCATCGGTGTCACAGGGGAATTGACCGTGTTTTTGGCTGTGGTTTTAGATGTAACGCTGCTCACCTGGGTCTCCGTTTGAGTTTGCGCGACTTTACAAAGCCTGACCGCCGCATGAAACCCATCTTTTGTTGAGCCACAGAGCTTGCGGCGCTATGACAATGGTTGACGCACGCAAAAGGGAGGCCCACCTGTGCCCAAAGCCAAGATAACCAACGAAGAAGCGCTGTCCTTTCATCTGGACCCGCGGCCGGGAAAATTCGACATTTCACCCTCGGTTCCGATGGCAACGCAGCGCGATCTGTCGCTGGCTTACAGCCCTGGCGTGGCGGTGCCCTGTATGGCGATCGCCGCCAACCCGGAAACCGCCTATGATTATACCAACAAGGGCAACCTGGTGGCGGTGATCACCAATGGCTCGGCGGTTCTGGGTCTTGGCAATCTTGGCGCGCTGGCCTCCAAACCGGTGATGGAGGGCAAGGCGGTTCTGTTCAAACGCTTTGCCGATGTGAACTCGATTGATCTCGAGCTCGACACCTCTGACCCCGAGGCCTTTATCAATGCGGTGAAACTGATGGGGCCGACCTTTGGCGGCATCAATCTGGAAGACATAAAAGCGCCGGAATGTTTCATCATTGAACAGCGGCTGAAAGAAGAAATGGACATCCCGGTGTTCCATGATGATCAGCACGGCACCGCGGTGATCTGCGCCGCCGGGCTGATCAATGCGCTGCACCTGTCGGGCAAAAAGATCGAAGACGTCAAAATTGTGCTCAATGGCGCCGGCGCCGCCGGCATCGCCTGCCTGGAACTGCTCAGATCGATGGGCGCGAGACATGACAACTGCATCATGTGCGATACCAAAGGGGTGATCTATCAGGGCCGTACCGAGGGCATGAACCAGTGGAAATCGGCCCATGCGGCGGTGACCGATGCGCGCTCACTGAAAGAAGCGATGGTCGGCGCGGATGTGTTCCTCGGGGTTTCGGCCAAAGGGGCTGTCACCCAGGACATGGTGATGGGCATGGCGCCCGATCCGGTGATTTTTGCGATGGCCAACCCCGATCCTGAAATCACCCCCGAAGAGGCCCATGAGGTGCGTCCGGACGCGATTGTCGCCACCGGGCGGTCTGATTATCCCAACCAGGTCAACAACGTGCTTGGCTTCCCCTACCTGTTCCGCGGCGCGCTGGATATCCATGCCCGGGCGATCAATGACGAGATGAAAATCGCCTGTGCCCGGGCGCTGGCGGAACTGGCGCGTCAGGACGTGCCGGACGAAGTGGCGCTGGCCTATGGGCAGGAGCTGTCGTTTGGCCGCGATTATATCATCCCGACGCCGTTTGATCCGCGGCTGATCTACACCATCCCGCCGGCCGTGGCCCAGGCCGGCATGGACACCGGCGTGGCACGGCGCCCGATCATCGATATGAAAGGCTATACCGATACGCTCGCAGCGCGGATGGACCCCACCGCTTCGATCCTGCAGCGGCTGAACGTGCGCGCCCGTGCCGCCCAGGCCCGGATAATCTTTGCCGAGGGCGATGATCCGCGGGTCCTGCGTGCGGCGGTCAATTATCAGCGCTCCGGTCTTGGCAAAGCCCTGGTTGTGGGCCGCGAAGAAGATGTGAAAATCAAGCTGGAAACGGTCGGTCTCGGCGACGCGGTGGGCGAGCTGGAAGTGGTCAACGCCGCCAATACACCACATCTGCGCGAATATAAGGCCTTTCTCTATAAACGCCTGCAGCGCAAAGGCTTTGACCGTCATGACATTCACCGGCTGGCGGCGCGCGACCGCCATGTGTTTGCGGCGCTGATGCTGGCACACGGCCATGGCGATGGCCTGGTCACCGGTGCCACCCGCAAATCTGCCCATGTGCTGGAACTGGTGAACCATGTGTTTGACGCCCGCGCGCGGGACGGGGTTGTCGGTGTGACGGCTCTGCTGCTCAAAGGCCGGGTGGTGCTGATTGGCGACACCCTGGTGCATGAATGGCCGGATGAAAATGATCTGGCGGATATTGCCGAACATGCGGCCAGTGTGGCGCGCGAACTGGGGCTGGAGCCGCGGGTTGCGTTTGCCAGTTTTTCGACCTTTGGTTATCCGCGGTCCGAACGGGCTGAAAAAATGCATCAGGCACCCAAAGTGCTGGATCAGCGCGGCGTTGATTTCGAATATGAGGGTGAAATGACCGTCGATGTGGCGCTGAACCCGGAAGCGCAGAAAGCCTACCCGTTCTCGCGTCTCACCGGACCGGCCAATGTGCTGGTGGTGCCGGCGCGCCATTCCGCGTCGATTTCGGTGAAACTGATGCAGGAAATGGCCGGCGCCACCGTGATCGGTCCGATCCTGACCGGTCTCAACCAGCCGGTGCAGATCTGTTCTTCGGTTTCAACCGCCAATGACATCCTGAATATGGCGGTGATTGCCGCCTGTAAAGTCGGGAAAACAGGCCGATGACCATCTGGAACCTTGGCTCCATCAATGCCGATCTCGTCTACGCCGTGCCCCATCTTCCGGGGCCCGGCGAGACGCTGGCCGCCACGTCTATGACCCGGGGCATGGGCGGCAAGGGCGCCAATATGTCCGTTGCCGCTGCCCGCGCCGGGGCGCAGGTGATGCATATCGGCGCGCTGGGGGCGGACGGGGCCTGGGCGCGCGACCGCCTGCAGGACTATGGCGTCGATACCAGCCACATCGCCACGCTGGACCACCCGATGGGCCATGCGGTGATTGCGGTGGACCGGAAGGGCGAAAATTCGATCCTGCTGTTTCCCGGTGCCAATGTGGAAATTGCGCAGTCCACGGTGCGCGACGCGCTGGCCCAGGCGGTGCCCGGGGACACGGTTCTGATCCAGAACGAAACCAACAATCAGGCGTTTTGTGCGGAAACAGGCTCGAAACTGGGCCTGCGGGTGGCCTATGCGGCGGCGCCGTTTGATGCGCAAGCAGTGGCTTCGGTGCTGCCCTGTCTCGATTTCCTGATCCTCAATGAGGTGGAGGCAGAGCAGTTGTTTGCCGCCACTGGCAAACGCCCGGCGGATCTGGATGTAACGGATGTAATCGTCACCCTGGGCGCCCGCGGCTGCAGCTGGTTTGACAATGCCAACCACAGCCAGCGGGATTTTGCCGCGCTCAAAGTGACCCCGGTCGATACCACCGGTGCCGGCGACACGTTCACCGGCTATGTGCTGGCGGGGCTGGATGCCGGGCTCTCGATGCAGGAGGCCATCGCCCAGGCCACCCGCGCCGGCGCACTGATGGTCACGAGGGCAGGTGCGGCCGATGTGATCCCGACGCTCAGCGAGGTTCGGGCGGCGCCCTTTTAATGCGTTTCCGATAAACTTGGGGTCAGGACCAGTTAATCCTGCACCTCAGGCGATTTATAACTGGTCCGCCCTCCCCGCCAGCTTGGTATCCGCCAGCGGCCCGCAGTCTGCTGCCGCCCAGGTTTCTTTTTGGTGTAAATATCCTCGCCGAAGGCCAGAATCTTCTTCTGTGGCCCGTCGCCGGGCCGGTGCACGCTGCGACAAAGCACCGTGCCCGGCCAGCGCCGCGCGCTCATTTCTTCCGCGTCAGCGGGCTCCAGCGTTAATGGCCCTCACGTTAATGGGCCTGGGCAAACGGGGCGTCAGCGCCCCATAACGCCCGCAGCCGCGCGTCCCGGCCGCAGCCCGCGCGGTAGCGCTTATAGGCGTCGGCCTTGCGCACCACGCCAAACCGGGTGACCACCCGCTTGCGGCTCTTGTAATAATCCTGGTGCCAGGCTTCCGCGCGCCAGAACGGTTTGGCCGCCAGCACCGGGGTGACGACCTGCTGCCCCAGATCGGCTTCGGCCCGGGCGATGACTGTTTGTGCCAGCGCACGCTCCGTCGCACCCTCAACAAAGACCGCTGTGGCATAGACCTGGCCCCGGTCACAGAACTGCCCACCAGCATCCAGCACATCCACCGAGCGCAGGAACATATCCAGCAGGGTTTCACGGCTGACGATGTTGGGGTCAAAATCGATCTGCACCGCCTCGAAATGTCCGGTATTGCCCCGGCTGACTTGTTTATAGGTCGGGTTTTGTGATGTGCCGCCGGTATAGCCCGACACCACGCCGCGCACGCCGGGCACGGACTCAAAATCGCTTTCTACGCACCAGAAACAGCCCCCTGCCACAGTCAGGATCTCGGCCCGGGCTTTTTCAACCAAAGCGCCCAGGGTGAAGGTTGCGGCAATCAGTATCAGTCGCACAATCTCTTTGCATCGCATAAGACGTCCTCCTTTTCACCAGCATGCGGTGGCCTCAGGGCGGCACGCAATGGGTCTCACGCAGGGGTGAAATGAGTTTACCCGACCTCTGGGATGGGGCGTGGGGCAATGGGGCAGGGAGCGCGGCACGAAAAAACGCCCACCGCGCGTGGCGATGGGCGTTTTGCACAGGTCGTGCAGTGTTTTGTGCAATTTTCACATAAGTGCGCAGCGATGAGTGCCACGCACGATGTGTTTATTTTTTGCCGGCGACACGGCGGTTACGCACCGCGATCAGTTTCAGGCGCAGTGCCTGCAGCTGGATAAAGCCAGCGGCGTCTTTCTGATCATAGGCCCCGGCGTCATCTTCAAAGGTCACGTGTTCCTCGGAATAGAGCGAGTGCTCGGACCAGCGGCCGACGGTGCGGGCCAGACCTTTGTAAAGTTTCAATTTTACGGTTCCGGTGACATGTTCCTGGGATTTGTCGATGGCAGCTTGCAGCATCTCACGCTCGGGCGAATACCAGAACCCGTTGTAGATCAGCTCGGCATATTTCGGCATCAGCTCATCTTTCAGATGCATCGCACCCCGGTCCATGGTGATCGATTCGATGCCACGATGCGCTTCCAGCAACAGGGTGCCGCCAGGCGTCTCATAAATGCCGCGTGATTTCATGCCGACAAAACGACCTTCCACCAGATCGAGACGACCAATGCCGTGTTTGCCGCCCAACTCGTTGAGTTTGGTCAGAATTTCGGCGGGGGACATGTCAACACCATTGATCGAAACCGGATCACCCTGCTCAAAACCCACCTCAATAAACTCGGGTGTGTTGGGCGCGTCTTCCGGGTTAACGGTGCGCTGGTAGACATATTCAGGCGCATCAATTGCCGGATCTTCCAGAACCTTACCTTCACTGGAGGTGTGCAGCAGGTTGGCATCGACCGAGAACGGCGCTTCGCCGCGTTTGTCTGTGGCGATCGGGATCTGATTTTTCTCAGCAAAATCAATCAGTTTGGTCCGGGACGACAGATCCCACTCGCGCCATGGCGCGATCACTTTGATCTCCGGGTTCAGCGCATAGGCGGCCAGTTCAAAACGCACCTGATCGTTGCCCTTGCCAGTGGCGCCATGGGCGACCGCATCGGCACCGACCTCTTCTGCAATCTCAATCAAACGCTTTGAAATCAACGGCCTGGCGATAGAAGTGCCGAGCAGATACAGACCTTCATAGACCGCATTGGCGCGGAACATCGGGAAGACAAAATCGCGCACAAACTCTTCGCGTACATCCTCGATATGGATGTTTTCTGGTTTGATACCAAGAAGTTCAGCTTTTTTGCGCGCTGGCTCAAGCTCTTCTCCCTGACCCAGATCAGCGGTAAACGTCACCACCTCGCAGCCATATTCCGTTTGCAACCATTTCAAAATGATCGACGTATCCAGGCCGCCAGAATAGGCGAGCACGACTTTTTTGGGCGCAGACATGAGCGATTTCCTTTTGCGTGTATTGATGCGCGATTATCGGATTTTGAGCATGGAATCAAGGATAGCGACCTGCGCCGGGCGTTTGCCATTGTTTTGGGCGCGTGCAGTGGTTATCTCTCTGCCCGGAACTGCAGGAGATTTCGATGAACGGCCTTCATATTTTTATTCATTCTGTGCGCCAGGTCTTTGGCAATCTGAAGGACGCTTTGCGGGTCTCGGCGGTATTGTGGCTGCTCTATATCGTCGATTATGTCTGGGCGTTTTCCGATATGTTTGACGTGGCGATGATGCTGGAAACCGGCCAGATGACCGAGATTCCTGAAGGGCTGATCACACGGTTTTTAGTCGGCTCAGTGATTGCTTTTCTGATCGCTTTCTGGATTGCAGTCTCGTGGCATCGCTTTGTTTTACTTGACGAAAAGCCAAAACGTCTAGTGCCGGCGCTGCATCTGAACCTGGTGTTGTCTTATCTCAAACGATCGCTGGGTCTGGCCGTTATCGGCATTCTTGGTGCTGTCGTTGCGATGATTGTTATCGGGCTTTCTATTGGCATGCTGTTTGCGCCGGTGATGTATATTACGCCCTTCGTGCTGTTGATTGCGCTCAGCTATCTGTTCTACCGGGTGTCTCCGATCCTGCCCGCGGCTGCGCTTGGCGAGCCCTTTACGCTGTCTGACGCGATGGGGGTCACCAAGCCCTATGCCGCCGCAATTTTCCAGGCCTCGCTGCTGGTTTTTGTCTTTGGGTATCTGGTGAACGCTGTTTCAGCGCCGGTGTTGTCGGTGTTTGCTGACGGAAGCCTGGTTCAGGTTACACTCTCGGGTGCGGTCAGCTGGATCACTTTCATGGTGTCCATCAGTGTGTTGACCACTATCTATGGCGTCGCGGTCGAAGAACGCAGCCTGGTCTGAGAACAGCGCCGGGAAATGCTCTGAGCTTGCGTCTGCGCCAGGTTTGCGCAAGACAGTATTTATGACAGATTTCATCTCCTCCGCCCGGGCTGCAGAGCGCGCATTGCGCGACCTGTTTGAGCCGACCCCCTTGCAGCGCAACGATCACCTGTCTGAAAAATTTAGTGCCGATATCTGGTTGAAGCGCGAGGATCTCACACCGGTGCGCTCCTACAAGATCCGCGGCGCCCATACGGCGATGCGCACAGTGCTGGAGCGTGACCCGTCTCAGGAGGTCTTTGTCTGTGCCTCAGCGGGCAATCATGCGCAGGGCGTTGCGTTTGCCTGTCGTCATTTCGGGGTGCGCGGTGTGATCTTTATGCCGGTGACCACTCCACAGCAAAAGATTGATAAGACACGGGTTTTTGGCGGGGACGCGGTGGAAATTCGACTGATTGGCGACTATTTTGATGACACGCTGGCATCGGCCAAGGACTATTGCCAACAGGCTGGCGGCCATTTCCTGTCCCCCTTTGATGATGCGGACGTGATCCGGGGCCAGGCCTCGGTTGCGGTTGAATTGCTGGCCCAGATGGAACAGGCACCCGATATGTTGATCCTGCCGGTTGGCGGCGGCGGCCTGTCTTCGGGCATCACCCGCTATTTCAGTTCAGAAGCGCCGGGCACAGAGTTGTATTATGTAGAACCGAAGGGCGGGCGCAGCCTGGCCGCAGCGGTGACAGCCGGTCATCCGGTGAAACTTGATCATGTTGACAGTTTCGTCGACGGCGCGGCGGTTGCGCGTATTGGCGATCAGACGTTTGAACAATTGCGCGGGGTGGCTCCGGACCACATCCTGGCCTCACCGGAGGACCGTATCTGTACGGCCATGCTGGAGATGCTGAACCTGGAAGGCATTGTTCTGGAGCCTGCCGGCGCTATGTCGATTGATTGCCTTGAAGATCTGCGGCATGAAATTCGCGGAAAAACAGTGGTTTGCGTAACGTCGGGTGGAAACTTTGATTTTCAGCGCCTGCCAGAAGTCAAAGAACGTTCACAGCGCTTTCTGGAACTGAAGAAATACTTCATCCTGCGCATGCCGCAACGGCCCGGCGCGCTGAGGGATTTTCTGGAATTGCTTGGCCCGGAGGATGATATCGCCCGGTTTGAATATCTGAAAAAATCGGCGCGCAATTTCGGCTCGGTTCTGATCGGCATCGAAACCCGGAATGCGGCTAATTTTCAGAATTTGTTCGCCCGGCTTGATGCGGCGGGTCTGACGTATCGCGATATCACCGGCGATGAGACGGTGGCCGAGTTTATTCTGTAAGTCAGGCGGCGGAGCACAATTCCTCAGAGCGGACGGCGAAAGCAGCTTTTGACGCTTCATAGGTGGCAAAGACTTTTGCCAGATCAATCAGATCGGTTTTTCCCTGCAACGCGTTTTGTTCGCCCTCTTCACAAAGAGTGCTGAATGCCGCAAAGCCGAGGTTCAGGGAGCTGCCTTTCAGAAAATGCAGATCTTCCTCATAGCGGGCGGGATCAGGCATGCGGCGCATGCGTGTTATGACTTCCTCGACCTCTTCCAGGAACAGGTCGAGCACTTCTTTAAAATCTTCGCTACCGACTTCATCGCGAAGGTCAGTGACGCGTTGCCAGTCAATCATCACTATTTCCTTGTTACAGATCGTAATTCACACTACCCCGGACTTGCCTAACGCGTAAGTTCCGGCTTTTAACATTTTAGGAATATGATCTTAACGAGTTGTGACCGCAAGTTCCTATAACTGTTAAATTTTAGTCTTAATCACGCATTAATTCTCTTGGTTCAGTAAGGGGTATTGAGGAAGCTTTCCTCACGCTTTGGAGCCAATCACGTGACTGTAGTTCGAGTGGATAAAAAGATCAGTACCCCGGAGTCGGGCTCAGCCGCCGTGAAATTGGTGCTGGTTGTTGATGACAGCCGGGCACAGCGACGCATTTTGTCCTCCTATCTGAACCGGTGGGGCTATACTGTTCTGGAGGCGGGCTCGGGCGCGGAGGCGCTGGAATTGTGCCGTGAGCATCCGATTGATCTTGTGGTCAGCGACTGGATGATGCCGGGCATGAATGGTCTGGAATTTTGTCAACAATTCCGAAAGCTTGAGCGGGAGAACTACGGGTATTTTATTCTGCTGACCTCCAAAAGCGAGAAAGCCGCAGTGGCCCATGGTCTCGATATCGGCGCCGACGATTTTCTCACCAAACCGGTGGCGGGGGATGAATTGCTTGCCCGGATCCGCGCCGGGGACCGGATTTTGCGCATCGAGCGGGAACTGACGGAGAAAAACCGTCTGGTCACCTCAACACTGGCAGAAATTTCCTCTCTGTACGAATCCCTGGACCGCGATCTGATCGAAGCGCGCAAACTGCAACAATCTCTGGTGCGCGAGCGGTTTCGTGACTTTGGCAAAGCGCAAGTTTCGTTGCTTTTGCGTCCGAGCGGGCATGTGGGCGGTGATCTGGTTGGATTTTTTGAGATCAATGAGAACGAAATCGGATTGTTTTCGATTGATGTTTCAGGGCACGGCGTGGCGTCCGCACTGATGACCGCACGCCTGGCATCATATCTGTCGGGCACATCTCCGGATCAGAATATTGCTTTGGCCCGCGATAAAAATGGTCAGTTTGTCGCCAGGCCACCCTCTGAGGTGGCGGAACATTTCAACCGGCTGATGTTACAGGAAATGGAAACCGAGCTCTATTTCACTATGCTGCTGGCCCATGCCGACCTGAAAACGGGCCGGGTTGTCATGACCCAGTGCGGTCACCCGCACCCGGCGCTGCAACATGCTGATGGTTCTGTTGAATATATTGGCGAGGGCGGCATGCCCATCGGTCTGATTCCGGGCGCGACCTGGGAAGATTTTGAAGTGACGATGGCGAAGGGCGACCGGCTTTTATTGCAGTCTGACGGAATTTCAGAATGCCCCGACCCAAGTGGGGAGCTGCTTGGCGAAGACGGTCTGATTGAGTTGATGCAGCGGAATCGCTTTCAGAAAAGCAACGCATTTTTTGAAGCGATGATCTGGGATCTGAACAAGTTTTCTGAAGATCAGGACTTCCCGGACGATATATCAGCGGTCCTTTACGAGACCTGAGCCAGTTGTTTCAACACGGCGCGCACCATGGCGCGGTTGCCCTCACCGGCGATTATGCCGGCAACATGATCCTTATCTGCCCAGACTGCTGTATGGCCCGCCTCCGAAGGTGGGCCCAGGCGTAAAACAGGTGTTGCGACATAGATATGGCAGGTCTTTTCGGCCCAGAAACCATATTCCGGCATGTAACAATAGCGCCGGAAAACGCCGAATTTCCGGGGGTTTGCAATGCGCCAGCCGGTTTCTTCAAACACTTCGCGATACAGCGCGTTCAGCGGGCCTTCGCCGGGATCAATACCACCGCCCGGAAGTTGCAGCTCATCATGTGGCGCGCCCTGCCAGGTCAGCAGTATTTTGCTGTCCCGTACCAGAACTGCATAGGCGCCAGGGCGCGATTTATAAGACACATCGTGGCGTACCGGTTCGTCATATCGTCGGATCATAGCGGCCTTGCTCTTTCGTTTGCGGTAGTTGTGCCTATATAGACGCGATAAGCCAAGACCGACGTGACATGCCAGGTCACGATGCGCAAGGAAAGCCACTATGACCGGATCAAAAATTGCCTGGGACGACACCGTCCTTCCTTTTCAGCTGGACCGCGCAGATATCCGTGGCCGGGTGGCCCGCCTGGATGGGGTGCTGGATCAGGTGCTGGCGCAGCATGATTACCCGCCGGCGATCGAAGCACTGGTGGCGGAGATGGCCCTGCTGACGGCGCTGATCGGTGAATCTATCAAGCTGCGCTGGAAGCTTTCGCTGCAGGTGCGCGGCTCTGGCGCGGCGCGTCTGATTGCCACCGATTATTATGGTCCCGGCGAGAATGGGGAACCGGCGCGTATCCGGGCCTACGCCAGCTATGATGAAGAGCGTCTGGATCCCAATGGCGACGCCTTTCCCCAAATTGGCAATGGTTATTTTGCAGTGCTGATCGACCAGGGCGAAGGCATGGTGCCCTACCAGGGCATCACCCCGATTGCCGGTGACTCACTGGCCAACTGTGCGGAAACCTATTTCGCCCAGTCTGAACAGTTGCCAACCCGTTTTGAACTCAAACACGGACGCTCGACGCTGGCAAAGGGCTCTGAATCCTGGCGTGCGGGCGGTGTCATGCTGCAGCATATGCCAAAAGCAAGCCCGCAGGTGACGGGCGAAGGCGGCACCGGCGAAGAGGGTGTTCTGGCCGCAGCAGATGTTTTGAGCGGCGATGCTGCAGAAAACTGGAACCGGGTAAACATCTTGCTGGATTCAGTGGAAGTGCTGGAACTGATCGGCCCGTCCGTTGCCCCGACCAATCTTCTGGTGCGCCTGTTCCACGAAGAAGAACCCCGCATATTTGACGCGCAGAAACTGAGCTTTGGCTGCAGCTGTTCCGAGGACAAAGTGCGTCAGAGCCTGTCGATCTATTCCGCCCGGGAACTTGTGCATATGACCCGTGACGACGGCACCATCACCGCAGATTGCCAGTTCTGCGGCTCGCATTACAGCTTTGACCCG
Source organism: Candidatus Halocynthiibacter alkanivorans (assembly GCF_003333265.1). Lineage (GTDB taxonomy): Bacteria > Pseudomonadota > Alphaproteobacteria > Rhodobacterales > Rhodobacteraceae > Halocyntiibacter_A > Halocyntiibacter_A alkanivorans. The sequence goes on along the minus strand of NZ_QOLB01000130.1, from coordinate 55,322 downwards.
GCGACGCTCGGTTTTCAGGCGAAAGAGGAGATGGCGGGTGACAAAGGCTGATCCCTTTGCTGCGATAAATAAGGCGCTGGGCTGCGACAGTGGCCCAACGTCTGATTTTGACCTGAACCCAGGTATTGATTTGCCTCCGGGGCGCAGGCTGCGCGAAGCAGCGGTGCTGGTGCCGTTTATTGACGGTCCTGACGGGGTCGAGCTGATCCTGACCAAACGTTCCTCCGTTCTGAGACATCACCCCGGGCAGATCTCTTTTCCCGGCGGTAAAGTGGACGAGGACGATGCCAGCCCGGAAGCTGCAGCCTTGCGTGAAGCCTGGGAAGAGATCGGGCTTGATCCGAAAAACGTTGAGATCCTGGGTGTATTGCCGGTTCATAAAACCGTTACTGCCTTTGCGATGACGCCGGTTGTGGCGCGGGTGCGGGCGGAGTTTACACCTGTTCCGGAACCCGGCGAAGTGGCCGAAGTGTTTCGTGTGCCGTTGTCTCACGTGGCCGACCCGGCGAGATACCGGGTTGAATCACGGATCTGGCAGGGCGGACCCCGCAAATATTACGCTGCCCCGTTTGGCCCCTATTATATCTGGGGGGCGACAGCGCGGGTGTTGCGCGGTTTTGCTGAACGGATGAGCCGGTGACGCAGCTCAAAGGGCCCTGGATCGATTCCGCCGCGACACAGAGCGTCATGGCGATGCTGACGGATGCGGGATTTGAAGCCTGGTTTGTCGGCGGCTGTGTGCGCAATGCGCTGATGGGCGTGCCGGTGTCTGACATCGATATCACAACCAACGCCCGGCCGGAGCGGGTGATCGAACTGGCCCGTGCAGCGGGTTTGAAAGCCATCCCGACCGGGATCGACCATGGCACGGTGACCGTGGTTGCCGCAGGCGTTCCCTATGAAATCACCACGTTTCGCCGCGATGTAGAGACCCATGGCCGCCACGCGGTGGTTGCCTTTGCCGATACCGTGTCTGAGGACGCGCATCGCCGTGATTTTACCATCAACGCGCTGTATGCCTCGGCGGACGGCACGGTGACGGACCCTCTTGGCGGGCTTGAGGATCTGAAGGCCCGGCGCCTGCGCTTTATCGATGATCCGGCGCAGCGCATTCAGGAAGATTATCTGCGCATTCTGCGGTTTTTCCGCTTTCACGCCTGGTATAGCGATGATGAAGCTGGCATGGATGCAGACGGGCTTGCGGCCTGCTCTGAGCACGCCGACGGCATTGAAAGCCTGTCGCGTGAACGTGTGGGCGCAGAGTTTGGCAAGCTTCTGAGGGCGCCGGACCCGGGCATGGCGCTGGCGGCGATGGAGCAGTCTACCGTATTGTCGCGCATCTGGCCCGGCGGATCGGTGCGCGCGCTGTTGCCTCTGCTGCATCTTGAGACGTTGTCTGGCGTTGCTCCACGCGGGATGCGCCGTCTGGTGGCTCTGGGCGGCGTGGCAGAGCCCGCTGATCTGCGCTTGTCCAAAAAACAATGCAAACAGGTGGCGCTGTTGCGCGAGCTGATCAATGCCGGGCAGGGCGCGGCGGAGATGGCGTATCGCTTTGGTGCAGACACCGCCTGGGATGTGACTCTTTTGGGGGCTGCTATGATAGAAACCCCGGTGGCGACGGATGCTGGCGATCAGATCGCGCTGGGTCAGGCGGCTGGATTCCCGGTGCGGGCGGCGGATCTGATGGACCGGTTTCAGGGCGTGGCGCTGGGCGATGAGTTGCGCCGGCTTGAAGCGCGCTGGATCAAAAGCGGCTTTGAGCTGGGGCGGGACGCGCTTTTGGCGTGAAAATGCGACAGCGGCTCGACGGTGCTGCACAATCGCGTTATAGGCGCCCATTGAGCAAGCAGGAAGGCAAGCACATGAAAGTCACGATTGAACGGCTGGGACATTTGGGCGACGGCATTGCCGCGGGTCCGGTTTTTGTGCCGATGGCTCTTCCTGGTGAAGTTGTTGAGGGCGAGGTTACGGGGGCCAATATGGTGGCGCCGCGCATTCTGGTGCCCTCTGATATCCGGGTAAAACCGGTGTGCTCCCATTACAAAGCCTGTGGCGGCTGTTCGCTGCAACATGCGGCCGAGCCTTTTGTGGCAGAGTGGAAAGCCGCCATCGTGCGCTCTGCCCTGACCTATCAGGGGCTGGACACTGAGATCCGCAAAGTACTGACGTCACCGGCGCGGTCCCGCCGTCGTGCCGCTTTTGCCGGCAAACGCACCAAAAACGGTGCCATGATCGGGCTGCATGCGCGCGGGTCAGATACGCTGATTGAAGTGCCGAACTGCAAACTGATGCATCCGGATCTGATGGCCTTAACTCCGGCGTTGGAGGCGCTGACCGTGGCCGGCGCATCGCGCAAAGGTGTGATCACCCTGACTGTCACCATCAGCGAAGGTGGCGCCGATGTCTCGGTAAGCAATGGCAAAGCGCTGGAAGGCCAGATGTGGGTCGAATTGGCGGCACTGGCGGAAAAGTTCAACCTGGCGCGCCTGTGCTGGAATGAAGAACAGGTCGCGGAACGCCGCCCGGCGGCACACAGATTTGGCAAAGCCCTGGTTACCCCGCCTCCGGGTGCTTTCCTCCAGGCCACCGCCGAGGGCGAAGCGGCGCTGCTTGAGGCGGTGCGCGAAGTTACCGGTGACAGCAAGCGGGTGCTGGACCTGTTTGCGGGCTGCGGTACCTTTTCGCTGCCACTGGCTGAAAATGCCGAAGTGCACGCGGTTGAGAGTGAGGGCGACATGCTGGCGGCGCTGGACAAGGGCTGGCGCCGGGCGCAGGGCCTGAAGCTGGTGACAACTGAGACCCGCGACCTGTTCCGCCGTCCGGTGCTGCCGGAAGAGCTGAAATCATATGATTCGGTGGTGATTGACCCGCCACGTGCCGGTGCCGAGGCGCAGATCGCGGAACTGGCGCGCTCCGGTGTGTCCACAATCGCTGCGGTGTCCTGCAACCCGGTCAGCTTCGCGCGCGACGCAAAAACGCTGACAGACGCCGGGTTTAGCCTGAACTGGGTGGATGTGGTGGACCAATTCCGCTGGTCGCCACACGTCGAAGTTGTGGCCTCTTTTACGCGCTGACAAGCGCTGCCGGGTTTTTTGGCCCAGCGATCCAGGTTAGTCTGGGACAAAATAACAGCTCTGAGGCAGCAATCATGTGGAAAAGACGCGCCGTTCTGGCAGCTATGGCGGCGGGCATTCTGTCCGCCTGTTCGCGAAAATCCAGCATTTTATCCGGTGCTGTGGTGTATTCGGGACCTGAGGTGACGCGGGTGATCCTGGCCAAGGGCAAACGCAAACTATTCCTGCTGAACGGTCAGGACGTGCTGAGAAGCTATGACGTCGGGCTGGGCTATGCGCCGCTGGGCGACAAGAAATTTGAAGGTGACGGCAAGACGCCCGAGGGGCGCTATATTATCGACCGGCGCAATCCACAGAGCCAGTATTACCTGTCATTGGGGATTTCCTACCCGAACGCACAAGACATCGCCGAGGCGCGCGTCGCGGGCAAAAGCCCGGGCGGCGATATATTTATTCATGGTCGTGCCGGGCAGGGCTATGGGCTGGGCCGGGACTGGACCGCTGGCTGTATTGCCGTTTCTGACCGCAATATCGAAGAAATCTGGACCATGGTCAAAAACGGCACGGTGATTGATATTATTGCGTAGCTGCGCCCAGCAACGTGTCCAGAACAGCTTCGTTTTCGCCCAGAACCATGGTCCACCAGATTTTTCCGGTCTCTTCCTGATACCAGGAAAATCCAAGATCTGTCGCATCGGCTTCCAGGATCACCCGGCGGGTGTCGGGCTGGTCCATCCAGGCGGCCAGGGTTTCCAGCTCAGTTTCGTAGGTTTCAGAGATCAGCTCGCCGGTCATTTCACCGCTGTAGCCGGCACGGGCGACCCGTTCGATCGGGGAGGAACCATCAGAGCCAAAATGCCAGGGTCGGTTTTGGACCGACATGTCGCGGGAATGGGTTGCCGCCGCTGCGGTCAATTGCGCATTCATCGCAACAGGCTTTGCACCGGACGCCAGCCGCAGTGCATTGACCGAATCCAGCACGCGGAACTGAATTTTGGCTTCGTTGCGGGGTTGAATACGATAAAGTTTCTGAATGGGTTTGCCATCCGCACCTATGATTGGCGCTGGCGCGGCACAGGCGCTCAACGTGACAAGGGCCACCAGAAGAAGGCTAAAAATCCGCAACATTCACGACACTCCTGAAAAGGTTTAAAGCGAGCACTAACGTGTTGATGTGTCAGGGGCAAACTTTACCCGTGCCAGTGGCGGCTTCGTGCCTGTTTGCCGCAAGACTGAGGCTTTCGCGCCATAAACCCGGGCGGTCAGAACAATTTTCCGTGAGAAACGAAGGCGGTCTGAAGCCCTGACACAGTGTATTGGCGAACCGCAGCGCAATTACGAAGACCGGCGATGCCGCCAGGATTTCCGCGTCTGCACGGGCCTGGTTTGAGGGGCAGCCCGGTGGCGACGGGTGTCTGGCTGATTGTTGCCGCGCAACAGTTCACCCATCCGATGCCCCGGACAGGCGGTCTAAACCCGGGCACCTGCATAAAGGCATTTGAGACCGGAATCTGCGCAGTGGCTTTATTTTACGGGTCCCGGGCCGGTCCCAGGTCCACTGTTTCACGACACCACCGGCGGCCGTCAGACGAAAAACCTGATCAAGGACGCAGGTGATGCCGGCTAATTCCCCGGCGCCAATTTGCCTGAAGAACGTCTTTCAAAAGGTGGCAAAACTGTCGCAAGCGCATTTTCCCAGCCGCAAGAACGGGGGGCTCCTGCACGCTCAGGTGATATTGCCAACGCAAATATCCCGTTGTCAGAAAAGTGCGGAACAAGGGGGAAAATAGACCGGTGATCGTCAAACCGCGGTATCGGGCTTTACAACGAACACCTTGCAGAGCTTTATATGCGCACGAATAATGGCGCTGAAGTGTTGCCAATTTGACGACATTTTTCGCCGTTCTGGGCGTAGCTTTATGCTCAGAATTGAAAAATATGATGAAATAATCGTAACTGTACGTACAGTTACACATATGTGCCTGGCGTCAGTGTGTTTGCCGTTGGGGTAATCTGGAGAAAAGACATGAAAAAACTTATCGTTGCTGCTGCATTTGTTGTCGCCGGTTCCGCAGCTTTTGCTGGCGGTTACAGCGAACCCGTCGTTGAAGAAATGCCAATGGCTGTCGTAGAAGAAGCTTCTTCGTCCGCTGGTGGCTATCTTGTGCCACTGCTGCTGCTGGCTCTGGTAGCTGCTGCAGTTGCTGCTAACGACTAAGTCCTGATTTCACAGGACCCAAGAATATAAGGGGCGGTGGCGATCCACCGCCCTTTTTTCGTGGCCGGGCTCCACCGGCATTCAGGGGTTAGCTGACCCAGCCGCCGAGGTTTTCATCAATCACCGTACAGAGCGCTTCGATGTGGTCTGCATTGTCGTTGAGACAGGGAATATAGGTGAACTGCTCGCCGCCGGCATGTTCAAAACTTTCCCGGATCTCTTCTTTGATTTCTTCCAGGGTCTCGATGCAATCGGCGGAAAACGCGGGCGCAATCACGGCGATTTTCTTTTTGCCTGATTCGGCCAGACGGGTGACTTCTTCAACGGTATAGGGTTTCAGCCACTCTTCCCGACCAAAAATCGACTGAAAACTTGTGGTGATTTTATCTTTTTCCCAACCGAGTTCTTCGCGCAGCAGCCGGGTCGTTTTCTGGCACTGACAATGATAGGCGTCGCCCTGCATCAGATAGCGTTTTGGCATGCCGTGATAGGAGACCACCAGAATATCGGGCTTGTCTGACAGGGCGTCGTAGCCGGCCTGCACGGACGCGGCCAGCGCTTTGATATAGGCGGGGTGGTCGAAATAGGCTGGCACGGTGCGGGCGGCCGGCTGCCAGGTCTCTTCGGACAAGGCGCGGAAAAAAGCGTCATTGGCGGTGAAGCTGGTGGCACCGGCGGCCTGGGGATAGAGCGGGAAAAACAGGATTTTGTCGCAACCTGCCGCTACCATTTCACGCACCCGCGATTTGGTCGACGGATTGCCATAGCGCATGCAGAAATCCACCATGACCTGATCGCCGTATTGCGCGCGCAGCCGGGCGGATATGGCGTCTTTCTGATCCCGGGTGATGGTCAGCAACGGGCTTTCGTTTTTCTCCATATTCCAGATCGTGCGATACGCCGCACCGGATTTAAAAGGACGAAAGCTCAGGATGATCAGTTGCAGAACCGGCTGCCATTTCCAGCGCGGGTGGTCGACAACGCGCTTGTCGGAGAGGAATTCGCTCAGATACCGGCGCATGGACCAGTAATCGGTGGCGTCCGGGGTGCCAAGGTTTGCCAGCAGCACCCCAATCCGGGACGGCGCGATCTCCGGGTGATTGCTCGGCGCGTGTGCCGGGCAGGCGGCAGCTGTTTTTTCGGAGGAAACCATGATGTTGTCCTGTGTCGTGCTGGGGTTGGGTCTGGAAATACCCGGTTTAGCGGGCGCGTCAACTGGCCTGATCAACGGCGAGCGTGAATAGGGGCGTCAACCGGCGCGGTCGGGCAGTTTGAATTCTTCAGCGCTGAGCGCGTCGGCCAGCCGGGCGCGGGCAGAGCCGGGGCGCAGCGGTTTTTGCTGGCTTTCATCCGGGGCCCAGCCAGTCAGCACCAGCATTTCAAAGGTCGCCTGGATGCGCCCGTCTCCGGCCGGATAAGTATCGGCATAAATATCGGCGGCGGTGGAGAACAGGTTACGCAGTGCCGGGCGGCGGTTGCGTTGCGCGAGCGCGTTGTTTTCCCCCATTGCGCGCAGATCCCGCATCAGGTGAAAGGCGCTTTCATAGGTCACATGGCGCGGGGCACTGTCCGCCACCGGCAGCGCAAAACCAGCCCGTTGCAGCAAGCCGCCCAGATCGCGGATTTCCCCCATCGGCAAGATGCGCAGGGACAGGCTGCCACTGGTGCGGCTTTCGGCCTCACCCAGGCAGCTGCGCAGCTCATGCAGCGTCTGACCGCCAAAAAACACCGCCATAAACAACCCGTCGGGGCGCAGGGCCCGGCGCGCCTGTACCAGCTGTCCCACCGGATCTCCGGCCCAGTGCAGCGCCATGGCGTGGATCACCAGGTCAAAACTGCCGGGGTCCAAAGCCAGGGTATCTTCATCAGCAGCAATGGTGGCACCAGGGAATGCGGCGGCCCAGAGCGCCGGGAAACCGGTGATCACCGCCATGTCTGTAAAGGTTCTGTTAACCATGCTCAGCCGATCCTGAACTTCTGACACGGCTTCTTCATGCAGAAACAGCGCCGGCGTGGCGGATCGAAGCGCGCGGGTCCGGTTGCGCAGCAGCGCCTGGCGGTCGGTCAGTTTTGGCGGGGTTTGCATAGGGGCTCCGGGTTTTATGCGAATGTAGGAGCGGGGAGTGGAAATGCAAAGAGTACTTCGCCTGCTGTACCCGCCTCAATGTATCGGATGTGATGGTCTGGTCGCGACCGAGGCCGCACTTTGCGCGTCCTGTTGGCGGCGGACACCATTTCTGAACGGGCTGGTCTGTGACAGGTGCGGCGCGCCTTTGCGCGGTGAGGACGGAACCGCGGCCGGAAACTCAGCCGGGGCAGATGTGGAATATTGCGACGATTGTCTGAGCCATCCGCGGCCCTGGGACCGGGGCCGGGCGGCGCTGCTGTATCGGGGTGTGGGTCGTGACATCGTGCTGCGGCTGAAACATGGAGACCGGACCGAACTGGCGGGCCCTGCCGGGCTCTGGCTGGCGCATGCGGCGCAGCCTCTGGTGAGTGGAGAAACATTGATTGCGCCGGTGCCAGCCCATTGGCGGCGCATGTTTCTGAGGCGCTACAATCAGGCGGCGCTGATCGCGCAGAACGTCGCTTCAGAGCTTAATCTGCCCTGGGTGCCGGATCTGTTGCAACGGGTGCGGGCGACGCCGGATCAGGGCCACCGCAGCTATGACGCGCGGTTTGCCAACGTGGAGGGGGCGATTGTGGCGCATCCCCGGCGCCGGTCACAGATGGCGGGACGGCATGTGTTGATTGTCGATGATGTAATGACCTCGGGCGCCACGCTGAGCGCGGCGGCACAGGCGGCGCTGGCGGGCGGTGCAGGCCGGGTTTCAGTCGCTGTACTCGCACGCGTTGCCGAACGGGTATGAAATCCTATATTACTCAGGCGACTCAAAGGATCTGAAAATGAAAACAGTTGAAATTTACACCACACCAATCTGTGGTTTCTGCCATGCGGCCAAACGGTTGCTGACACAAAAAGGCGTGACGTTTTCCGAAGTTGACGTGATGACGGACCCCGATCGCCGCGCGGAAATGACGGATCGTGCCAATGGTGGCCGGACTGTGCCGCAAATTTTTATTGATGGTGCCCATGTGGGCGGCTGTGATGAACTCTATGACCTGGAGCGGGCTGGCAATCTTGACGCCATGCTGGCGGCGTAACCGGGATGCGTATCGGGCTGGTTCAACTCACCTCCTCTGATGATCCGGGTTACAACCTGGAGCAATGTCGCGACCTGGTGCACCAGGCGGCGGCGGGCGGGGCTGAATTCATCCTGACACCAGAAGTGACCAACTGTGTGTCCGGCGACCGGGCGCATCAGGATTCTGTGCTGTTTTTTGAAGAAGAAGACCCCACCCTGGCCGCGATGCAATATGAAGCGCGCACCCTGGGGGTCTGGATCCTGCTGGGGTCGCTGGCCTTGAAAACACACGACCCGGATGGCCGCTTTGCCAACCGCTCCTTTATGATTTCGCCGCGCGGTGACATCACCGCGCGCTATGATAAAATCCACATGTTTGATGTGAATGTCACCGCGCGCGAGACGTTTCGGGAATCTGCCGGCTTTCGTCCCGGCAGCCGCGCTGTGGTAGCGCAGACTGATTTTGGTAAAGTGGGCATGAGCATTTGTTATGACGTGCGTTTCGCGCATCTGCACCGGGCCTTAGCGGCGGCGGGGGCCAGGATCCTGACAATACCTGCAGCCTTTTCCCCGGTGACCGGTGCCGCCCACTGGGAGGTGTTGTTGCGTGCCCGTGCCATTGAAACCGGCTGTTTTGTGCTTGCGCCGGCACAGACCGGAACCCATGACGCCGGCTCCGGGCAGCAGCGCAAAACCTGGGGGCACAGCATGGCCATCGCGCCCTGGGGCGAGGTGCTGATTGATGCCGGTGTTGAAAAAGGCGTTTCTTTAGTTGATCTTGATCTGTCGGCAGTAGAGGGTGCTCGCAACCGCGTTCCGGCGCTGACCCATGACCGAGATTTTGAAGGCCCCTGATGAGCGAATCAAATGACGCGCTGGCAGTTGCACTGTTCAGCGAGATTTTTATGGCCGATCAGCTGGCGCGCAACCGCCTGTCCAGAGCCTTGCCTAAAGGCATGGAACTCAGCCATTTTTCGGTGCTCAACCATCTGGCGCACAGCAATGTGGAACGCAGCCCGGCACAACTGGCGCGGGCTTTTCATGTGACCCGCGGCGCGATGACCAATACGCTGAACAAACTGGAATGGGCGGGCCATGTGCATATTCGCCCGGACTGGGATGATGCGCGGCGCAAATTCGTCGCGATCAGCCCGGCAGGACGCGCGGCACGTGACACCGCGCTGCAGGCGATTACGCCGATCATTGCAGAGGTCGTCGATTCGATTGGCACCGACAAAGTCAAACAGACCTTGCCGGTGCTGCGTGGCATCCGGGAACGGCTGGACGCGGATTAATCTGCTTTGATGCTGGCGGTGACGTAGTTCACATTCAGGTCGCGCGCCGAGATGGACCAGCTCCAGGCAATGGGGTTAAAGACAAACCCTTTGCGGTCCACCGGGGTCAGCCCGGCAGTTTCAATCAGCGTATACAACTCGTCCGGAGTGATAAATTTATTCCACTCATGGGTGCCGCGCGGCAACCAGCGCATAATCATTTCAGCGCCGACAATGGCCATCATGAACGATTTGGGATTGCGGTTGATGGTAGAGCATAACAGCAACCCGCCGGGTTTGAGCAGTTGCTGGCAGGCGTTCATGAACCCCTGCGGGTCGGCCACATGTTCAATCACCTCCATGTTCAGAACCACATCGAACTGTTCCCCGGCGGCGGCGAGGTCTTCGGCGGCAGTGTGGCGGTAATCAATCTCAAGCCCCGATTTCTCAGCATGAATGCGCGCTACTGGCAGGTTGCCAGCGGCCGCATCTGCACCGACCACCGTGGCGCCCAGCCGTGCCATCGGTTCTGACAACAGGCCGCCGCCACAGCCGATGTCCAGCAGGCGCAGTCCTTTGAACGGCTCCGGCGCCGCCAGATCACGGCCGAATTCCGCCGCGATCTGGGATGTGATATAATCCAGACGACAAGGGTTGAGCATATGTAACGGCTTAAATTTTCCGTTGGGATCCCACCATTCACTCGCCATGGCCTCAAATTTGGCGATTTCCGAGGGGTCAACGGTTGTATCAGTGGCTTGCATTCCACGCTCCATATGTTCAAGTCAGCCCAGTATGACTCATATAGGTCAGTTATGGACAAATCCGCAGGCCACAAAAGCGCGCAGAACTATCTTTATCCCACCACCTCCCCGTTTGATCAGCGGATGATGGAGGTGGGCGATGGTCATTCCATCTACGTTGAACAGAGCGGACGTCAAGACGGTTTACCAGTTGTGGTGCTGCATGGCGGGCCCGGCGGTGGCTGCAGCCCGGCGATGCGCCGGTTTTTTGATCCGGAAATTTACCGCATCATCCTGTTTGATCAGCGCGGCTGTGGTCGTTCGCGCCCGCATGCAAGTGTGGCCGACAATACCACATGGCATCTGGTGGCAGATATCGAAAAAATCCGCATGGCGCTGGGCGTGGAGCGCTGGATGGTGTTCGGCGGCTCCTGGGGCGCGACCCTGTCGCTGCTCTATGCCCAGGCACACCCCGACTCTGTTCTGGCGCTGGTCTTGCGCGGGGTGTTCCTGTCGACGCGCCGCGAGCTGGACTGGTTTTATGGTGGCGGTGCCGGCCGGTTCTATCCCGAGCTCTGGGCCCGGTTTACCGCGATGGTGCCGGCGGCGGAGCAGGGAAATCTGATTGCCGCCTATCACAAGCGGCTGTTTTCCGGCGAGCGCGCTGAAGAGACCCGCTATGCCCGGGTCTGGTCGTCCTGGGAAAATGCGCTGGCCTCGATCGAAAACAATGGCAGTGTGGGGGACGCTCCGGCGGAATACGCCCGCGCCTTTGCCCGGCTGGAGAATCACTATTTCGTCAATGGCGGATTTTTGCGTCAGGACGATCAGATTATCGCGGATATCGACAAGATTATGCATATCCCGGCGGTGATTGTGCAGGGGCGGTTTGACATGATTTGCCCGCCGGACGGGGCCTATGCGTTGCACAAAGCCTGGCCGGGCTCAGAGCTGCGCATGATCGGGCGCGCGGGCCATGCGCTTTCTGAGCCGGGCATTGCGGCGGAACTGGTGCGCGCAACCGACCGGATGGCGCGGAGATTTCTTTAATGTCTTTGACCTGACCAGGCGTTGGCCGCAGACTGGGGGCAGCAACCCCGGGAGGCCAGCCATGACGGAACGAGTAAAACCCACTGTTGAGGAGCGCGAAAACGGACCATTGGTCTTTAAAGGGCTGCGCAGCATGAAAGGGACCGACGGGCGGGAATTGGAAATGAAACCGGTGATGGTGCTCTGCCGCTGCGGTCATTCCAAAAATAAACCGTTTTGCGACGGGTCCCATAAAACCGCCGGCTTTGAGTCCAGGGGTGGCACCCCGGCGGGGCGGGACAGGATTCTGAGTTATGAAGGCCGGGAGGTCACGGTGCATTACAATCCGCAGACCTGTTCCCATGCCGCCGAATGTGGCCGTCTGGCCAGTCATATTTTTAACCCGGCGCAAAAACCCTGGGTGCAGCCGGACAACGGATCCCTTGCCGAGGTCGAAGCCGTGGTCGCGGCCTGCCCGTCAGGCGCGCTGTCGCTGAGTGGCAATCATAAGTTTGCCGACCGGGCGGGGGTCGAGGTTGAGCGCAACGGGCCTTATTGGGTCACCGGTTGTGCTATCGGGGGGGTGACCCGGGCCGAAGGCATGTCAGAAGAGAAATTCGTGCTCTGCCGCTGCGGAAAATCCGGCAACAAGCCGTTTTGTGACGGCAGCCACCGGGACGCGGGATGGCGGGACAGCGACTGAATCGCGCAGCAAATATGTGGCAAAGGTGCTGCGGCCTTAACTTGTGACTTGATTTTCACCGGCAAGGCTTTTAAGTGTGCCTCAACAGCGGCGCGTTGGACTTCGGTTCAAAGTTCCACCGGGAAATATCAACGGGCCGCGCGCCCGTTTTTTTGTGCCCGAAAGGCAAGTCTGAACAATGTCTGATATGATTGCAAAAGCTGCTATCGACCGTCGCCTGGCCGGAATCATCACCCCGGTGATCGAGGATCTTGGTTTTGAACTGGTGCGCGTCCGTCTGATGGGCGGCGAGCACAAGATCATGCAGGTCATGGCCGATCGTCCTGATGGTGGCATCGAAGTTGACGAATGTGCCAGGATTTCTACTGCAATTTCAGCGATTCTGGATGTCGAAGACCCGATCGCTGAAAATTACAGCCTGGAAGTGTCGAGCCCCGGCATTGACCGGCCACTGACCCGGTTGAAAGATTTCGACATGTGGGTCGGCTATATCGCGAAGCTGGAAACCAGCGAACTGATCGACGGCCGCCGCCGCTTTAAGGGCGAAATCGAAGGCACTGAGGGTGACGAGGTGCTGATCACCATCACTGAGGGCACGGTCGGGCTGAAGTTTGAATGGTTGGCGGAAGCCAAGCTGGTGCTGACAGATGAGCTGATTCGCGACGTTCTGCGCAAACGCAAGGCGACGGGCGCAGTGGACGAAACTAAATTTGACGATATTGAAACCGATGACGGTTCTCAGGAGGACTGACGACAATGGCGATTACTTCTGCAAACCAGCTTGAGCTGCTGCAAACCGCTGAGGCCGTGGCCCGCGAAAAAATGATCGATCCCGGTCTGGTGATTGAAGCGATGGAAGAATCGCTCGCCCGGGCGGCGAAATCACGCTACGGCGCGGAAATGGACATTCGCGTTGCGATTGACCGCAAAACCGGGAAAGCGACGTTTACCCGCGTGCGCACCGTTGTCGAAGACGAAGAGCTTGAGAATTATCAGGCCGAAATGACGGTTAAACAGGCAAAAGATTATCTGACTGACCCTGCGGTTGGCGATGTTTACATCGAAGTTGTACCGCCTGTGGAAATGGGCCGGATCGCGGCACAATCCGCCAAACAGGTGATTCTGCAAAAAGTCCGCGAAGCCGAGCGCGACCGTCAGTATGAAGATTTCAAAGACCGCGCCGGCACCATTATCAATGGTGTGGTCAAGCGGGAAGAATACGGCAATGTCATCGTTGATGTAGGCCGTGGCGAAGCCATTCTGCGCCGCAACGAAAAAATTGGCCGTGAAAGCTATCGCCCCAATGACCGGGTGCGGTGTTTCATCAAAGAAGTGCGCCGCGAAGCCCGTGGCCCGCAGATTTTCCTGTCCCGGACGGCGCCGGACTTCATGTCCGAGCTGTTCAAAATGGAAGTGCCTGAGATTTATGACGGCATTATTGAGATCAAAGCCGTGGCCCGGGATCCCGGTTCGCGCGCCAAGATTGCGGTGATTTCGAACGACAGTTCCATTGATCCGGTCGGCGCCTGTGTGGGCATGCGTGGCTCCCGCGTTCAGGCTGTTGTGAACGAACTTCAGGGCGAAAAAATCGACATCATTCCATGGAATGAAGATGCGCCGACGTTCCTCGTTAACGCGCTGCAGCCGGCGGAAGTCAGCAAGGTTGTTCTGGACGAAGAAGCGGAGCGCATTGTTGTTGTTGTTCCGGATGAGCAGCTGAGTCTCGCGATTGGCCGCCGGGGTCAGAACGTGCGTCTCGCCTCACAGCTGACCGGGCTCGATATCGATATTATGACCGAGACCGATGAATCGGAGCGTCGTCAGGCTGAGTTCGCGCTGAAGACCAAACTGTTCATCGATACACTGGATCTCGACGAGTTTTTCGCGCAGCTGCTGGTGTCTGAGGGCTTCACCTCGCTGGAAGAAGTGGCCTATGTCGAAGTTGGTGAGTTGCTGGTAATCGACGGTGTCGATGAATCAACCGCCAGTGAACTGCAGGCCCGTGCCCGCGATTACCTGGAAGCTGCCAATAAGAAAGCTCTTGATAAAGCTCGTGAACTGGGCGTCGAAGACAGCCTGGTCGATTTTGAAGGTCTGACACCCCAGATGCTTGAAGCGCTGGCTGAAGACGGTGTGAAAACACTTGAGGACTTCGCGACCTGCGCCGATTGGGAACTGGCCGGCGGCTGGACCACCTCAAACGGCGAACGCATCAAAGACGACGGCATTCTGGAGAAATTTGACATGTCTCTGGAAGAAGCCCAGAACCTGGTCATGACTGCACGGATTGGTCTGGGCTGGGTGGATCCTGCAGATCTTGTCACCGAAAACGACGCTGCTGAAGCTGAAGCTGATGCTGACGACGGCGTCGAAGAAGAGGAGGCCGGGGTCTGATCCGGACCCTGGGAAGAACCTGATGAGCCGAGGTGGCCAAAAAAAGAAACCTGACGATCCCGAGCGCAAATGCATCGTGACCGGAGAGGTGCAGCCAAAAAACGGATTGATCCGGTTTGTGGTTGGCCCAGAGGGTATAATTGTTCCGGACCTGGCAGAAAAACTGCCGGGACGGGGCATCTGGATTACGTCTGAGCGTACGGTGTTGGAAGAGGCCTTTAAAAAAGGTCTGTTTAAACGGGCAGCGCGACAGGATGTGAATATTCCTGACGGGTTTGCGGACCTGATTGAGGCGGGGCTGGTACGCCGTCTGATCAACCTGGTGTCGCTGGCGCGGAAATCAGGCCGGGCCATCGCCGGGTTTGAAAAAGTAAAGAGCTGGCTGGCTGAGGGCAGAGCAAAAGTATTGCTGCAGGCCACTGACGGATCAGTTCGCGGAAAAGGAAAACTTTGGACGCCCGAAGGGAGCCGATATTTCAGCGTTTTGACTGCGCAGGAAATGGGTTTGGCTTTTGGGCGTGAAAGTGTGATACATAGCGCGCTCGCGGCTGGCGGACTCACAAAGAGTGTTGTAGAGGAAGCCATGAGACTTACGGGTTTGCGCGAGATTGGCGGTGGGAATATGCCCGCCGGAAAGGGTAAGACGACCAGATGAGCGATAGTGACGGCAAAAAACCTCTTGGCCTGCGTGGCAGTGGACCGCGTCCGGGGCAAGTGAAGCAGAGCTTCTCCCATGGGCGTACCAAAAGCGTCGTGGTTGAGACCAAACGCAAACGCGTGATTGTTCCCAAAGCGGGTGCAGGAAAAGGCCGCGGTGGTGGCGTGCATGCGAGCGATCCTTCCAAACGCCCGGCGGGGATTTCCGATGTGGAAATGGACCGCCGGATGAAGGCGCTTAAGCTGGCCAAAGCCAATGAGGCTGAAGAGGCCCGCAAACGCGAGGCCGATGATCTCAAACGCCAGGAGGACCGTGCGCGGCGCCGGGCTGAGATTGACGCCAAAGAGCGGGAAGAAACTGAGCGCAAAGAACGTGCGCTGAAAAAGATTGCTGACGAAGAGCAGAAGAAGCGTGACGAAGTTGAGGCCCGTAAAAAGGTTGAAGCGGAGAAAAAAGCCGCTTCCGCTCCACGGCCGGCCGCCGCTGCGCCTGCACGGCCTGCGACACCTGCGGATGCGGAGGCTGTTGCCGCCCGTCCGGCCGGTGTTGCGCGCAAGATGGACCGCCAGCCGGAACAGCCGCGCCGTGACAATAAGTCACCCCGGAACAAGGCGACCCCGAGTGACGGTCGTCGTTCGGGCAAGCTGACACTGAACCAGGCCCTCGGTGGTGCTGGTGGGCGTCACCGCTCGCTGGCCTCGATGAAGCGCAAGCAGGAGCGTGCGCGTCAGAAAGCCATGGGCACGCAAGAGCGTGAAAAGGTTGTCCGTGATGTTCAGCTGCCTGAGGCCATTGTGGTCCAGGAACTGGCAAACCGGATGGCTGAACGCGTGGCTGATGTGGTCAAAGAGCTCATGAAAATGGGCATGATGGTCACGCAGAATCAGGCCATCGACGCCGACACTGCGGAACTGATCATCGAAGAATTCGGTCACAAAGTTGTCCGCGTTTCCGACGCTGACGTCGAGGATGTGATCCATTCGGTTAAAGATGACGACGCCGATCTGGTGGCGCGTCCGCCTGTGATCACTATCATGGGCCACGTTGACCACGGTAAAACCTCGCTGCTGGACGCAATTCGTCACACCAAAGTTGTGACGGGCGAAGCGGGCGGCATCACTCAGCATATCGGCGCCTATCAGGTGACCACCGATGGCGGCGCGTTGCTCTCCTTCCTCGACACCCCTGGTCACGCGGCGTTTACGTCGATGCGTGCCCGCGGTGCTCAGGTGACGGATATTGTTGTGCTGGTTGTTGCGGCAGACGATGCGGTGATGCCTCAGACCATTGAGGCGATTCACCACGCCAAAGCGGCTAACGTGCCGATGATTGTTGCGATCAACAAATGTGACAAACCAGACGCCGATCCGATGAAGGTGCGCACCGATCTTCTGCAGCACGAAGTGATCGTGGAGCAGATGTCCGGTGAAGTTCAGGATGTGGAAGTGTCTGCGGCAACGGGTCAGGGGCTTGATAAGCTTCTGGAAGCCATCGCGCTGCAGTCGGAGATCCTTGAACTGAAGGCCAACCCGAAACGGGCGGCCTCTGGTGCGGTGATCGAAGCGCAGCTTGACGTGGGCCGCGGCCCGGTCGCAACTGTGCTGGTGCAGAACGGTACACTGCGTCGCGGCGACATTTTTGTTGTTGGCGAACAGTGGGGTAAAGTCCGGGCGCTGATCGACGATCAGGGCAACCGGATTGATTCTGCCGGTCCATCGGTTCCGGTTGAAGTTCTGGGCCTGAACGGCACACCAGAAGCCGGTGACGTTCTGAACGTGGTGGACACTGAAGCCCAGGCGCGTGAAATCGCAGAATACCGCGAACATGCCGCCAAAGAAAAACGGGCCCTTGCCGGTGCGGCGACAACTTTGGATCAGCTGCTGGCGAAAGCCAAAGCCGATGAAAGCGTGTCCGAGCTGCCGATTCTGGTCAAAGCTGACGTGCAGGGTTCTGCTGAAGCGATTGCCCAGGCAATGGAAAAAATCGGCAACGATGAAGTGCGGGTACGACTGCTGCATTCCGGCGTTGGTGCGATCACAGAATCCGATGTGGGCCTGGCGGAAGCCTCGGGCGCACCGGTTATCGGCTTTAACGTCCGGGCCAATGCTGCTGCGCGCAGCTCGGCCAACCAGAAGGGCGTGGAGATCCGTTACTATTCGGTGATCTACGATCTGGTTGATGACGTCAAAGCGGCGGCCTCTGGTCTGCTCTCTGCTGAGGTACGTGAAAACTTCATCGGTTATGCGACGATCAAAGACGTGTTCAAAGTCACTGGCATCGGCAAAGTCGCCGGCTGTCTGGTCACCGAAGGCATTGCCCGCCGTTCCGCAGGTGTACGCTTGCTGCGCGACAACGTGGTGATCCACGAAGGCACGCTGAAAACGCTGAAACGCTTCAAAGACGAAGTGAAAGAAGTTCAGTCCGGTCAGGAATGTGGCATGGCGTTTGAAAACTACGAGGACATCCGCGCTGGCGATGTAATCGAGATTTTCGAGCGGGAAGAATTCGAGCGTTCGCTTTAAGCCGTTCGTCGCAAACACGAAATAAAAAGGGCGGAAGGATCAACCTTCCGCCCTTTTTTCGTTCTGGTCTGCTGTATGGGAGTGCTGACAGAAGCCATTCAGAGGGGATTGCACCGGCCGCGCGCAGCCGCTTGGGCAAATCCCCTGCCACCGCGCTGACTGAAGCTGAGTCAGGGCTGTGGAGCCGGTGTCAGCTGGATTACAGCCAGTCGCGCAGGATCGGGATTAACGGGATGTCAGCGGCTGGCATCGGGTAATTGCGCAAATCATTGGCGCGCACCCATTTCAGCTTCTGCCCTTCGCGCCCGTGGGGAATACCCTCCCATTTGCGGCAGGCAAACAGGGGCATCAGCAGGTGAAACTCTTCATAGCTGTGGCTGGCGAAGGTCAGCGGCGCCAGGCAGCTTTGCCAGGTGTTGATGCCCAGTTCTTCTTCCAGTTCGCGGATCAGCGCATGTTCCGGCGTTTCGCCGGGTTCCACTTTGCCACCGGGAAATTCCCAGAGGCCAGCCATGGATTTGCCTTCGGGACGCTGGGCCAGAAGCACACGTCCGTCGGGATCAATCAGCGCAACGGCGGACACAAGAAGCGTCTTCACGAGCGGTAATCCGCGTTGATCGCGATATATCCGTGCGTGAGATCACAGGTCCAGACGGTGCTGCTGCCCGCTGCGATGCCCATATCAATGTCAATCAGCAACTCAGCCGCTTTCATATAGTCCGCGCCGGCTTCTTCTGAATAGCCGGGTGCGACCCAGCCGTTTTCCGCCACCAGAATATCGCCAAACCGGATGCTCAGGGCGTCCCGGTCAGCCTCGGCTCCGGATTTACCTACGGCCATCACAACGCGGCCCCAGTTGGCGTCTTCGCCGGCCAGGGCGGTTTTCACCAGCGGGGAATTGGCAATGGCGAGTGCGACTTTGCGCGCATCCGCGTCATCGCGGGCACCAGAGACGCGGACTTCGACAAATTTGGTGGCCCCTTCGCCGTCACGCACTACCTGATGCGCCAGGTCCATCATCAGGTCACGCAGGGCGCCGTAGAAGGCGACAGCGTTGTCCTGGGTCACCGCAGCACCTTTGCCCGTCGCCGCCATCAGCAGCGTGTCTGAGGTCGAGGTGTCGCTGTCGACAGTGATGCAGTTGAATGTTTCATCCGAGGCGCGGGAGACCATGGACTGCAATTCATCCTGGCCAATGCGCGCATCGGTAAAGAGATAGACCAGCATCGTCGCCATATCCGGCGCGATCATGCCGGAGCCCTTGGCGATCCCGGCGATTTTTATGGTGCCGCCGTCGCCTTCGATCACGGCGCTGGCGCCTTTGGCGAACGTGTCAGTGGTGCGGATTGCTTCTGCGGCCTCTTTGATGCTGTTGGCGTCCAGAGCCTCTCCCAGTTCGCTCAGTTTTGCCGTGATGCGGTCGTGGGGCAGGGGTTCGCCGATCACCCCTGTGGAGGAGGAGAACACCCGGTTGATGTCGATGCTCAGAGTCTTTGCAACAGTGCCGGTCACCGCTTCAACCGAAGCCTGACCCAGACCACCGGTAAACGCGTTGGCATTGCCCGCGTTGACGATGAAAGCAGCGCCGCCATTGGCGGCACCGCCGAGTTTTTCCTGACAGTCAAGAACCGGGGCAGCCCGGGTGGCGGAGCGGGTGAACACCCCGGCCACCACGCTGCCGCTGTCCAGAGCGGCCAGCATCACGTCCTGTCGTCCCGCGTATTTAACGCCGGCTTCGGCGGTTGCAAAACGCACCCCGTCAATCACAGGCAGGGCGGGAAATCCGTCGGCAGGTGCCAGCGGGGAGACGTCAGTGATGTTGGCCATAGTCAGAGTCCTGATCGTAGTTTAGTTGTTCAGAAGGTCGAAATTGCGCAGCAGGGCCGCATCGATTTCGCTGTCTTCCATACGGTCAATATCGGCGGCGCTGGTCAAGTCAGCAATGCGTTTTTCGATATTGGTATTCTGGAGTTCAGCGGTCAGCTCATCACGCATCATATCGAGCGAGGGCGCTTCCTGCATACGGGAATCGTTCAGCATGATCACGTGCCAGCCAAATTGTGTTTTCACCGGACCGGATGTGTTGCCAACTTCCAGTTCGACAACGGCATCTTCAAATTCTTTTACCATCATGCCGGTGCCAAACCAGCCCAGCAGGCCGCCGTTGGGGCCGGAGGGACCCATGGATTTTTCTTTCGCCAGTTCGGCAAAATCTGCACCTTCCGTCAGTTCGGCGATCAGCGCTTCGGCTTCTTCTACAGATTCAACCAGAATGTGCGACGCATTGAATTCGCGACCAGGCTCCAGATCGGCAAAACGGGTCTCGTACGCCGCCTGGATCGCTTCTTCTGCTACGGGTTCGGCCGCGATCTTTTCAATCACCGAAGATGCAATCATCGCCCGGCTTTCATTTTCAATCAGCAGACGTGTCGCCAGATCGGGTTCACCTGCGTTCTGACTGAGAACGGTTTGCTGGACCAACTGGTCGAGAATGCCCTGAAACAAAACATCGTCAGGCAGGGACTGGTATTGCTCGGGCAGGCCCCGGCGTACAACGATCATGTTGCCAAGCGTAATGTCCTGGCCGTTGACAGTGGCAACCACGGTCTGGGCGTCAGGCACCTGGGAAAAGGCCGGAAGGGTCGTGGAAATGGCAATCGCCAACGCCGCGAAGCTGGTGCGTTTGAACATCTGTTGGTCCTCTCTGTGCCGGCTCTTTGGCCAGCAATGTTGACAGTAACTGTGAGGGCCCTTACATCGCTGTGTGGTCTTTGAAAGGACGCCCGCCTCCGTTGTTCTATTTGGCACAGCAGAAACGGGCAAGCTTTCCTCTCTCACGATCTTGTAATTGCGCGATATAGCGGAGAAAACATGCTGGGCATCGGAACACTTGCCAAAAAAGTCTTTGGCACCGCGAATGATCGTAAGATCAAGGCAACACGGCCTCTGATTGAAAAAATCAATGCGTTGGAGCCCGGGTCTGTGAAGCTCTCCGACGCGGAAATCAAAGCGAAGACGGCAGAGTTGTGCAAGCGCGCCAAAGCTGGTGAAGCGCTGGATGATCTGTTGCCGGAAGCTTTTGCCAACTGTCGGGAAGCAGCGCATCGTGCGCTTGGCCTGCGGGCTTTTGACACCCAGCTGATGGGTGGAATTTTTCTGCATGAGGGCAATATTGCAGAGATGAAAACCGGTGAGGGCAAAACCCTCGTGGCGACTCTCCCGGCCTATCTGAACGCGCTCAGCGGCGATGGTGTGCATATTGTCACCGTCAACGACTACCTCGCCAAACGTGACAGCGAATGGATGGGCAAAGTGTTTGAGGCGCTGGGGATGACCTGCGGCGCCGTCCTGCCTTTGCAGCCGGATGACGAAAAACGCGCCGCTTATGCCTGTGACGTAACCTATGCCACCAACAATGAGCTGGGTTTCGATTACTTGCGCGACAATATGAAATCCGAGCTGTCGCAGATGATGCAGCGGGGCCACAACTATGCGGTTGTGGATGAAGTTGATTCGATTCTGATCGATGAGGCGCGTACACCGCTGATCATTTCCGGACCTTCCGAGGACCGCAGCGACCTCTATGTCACCATTGACAAGCTGATCCCGTCGTTGTTGCCAGAGCATTATGAGGTCGACGAAAAATCCCGATCTGTGACGTTCACCGAGGCAGGCAACGAATTCCTCGAAGAGCTTCTCGCGACGGAAAGCATACTGCCCGAGGGGCAGTCGATGTATGACCCTGAAAGCACCACGATCGTGCATCACATCAACCAGGGTCTGCGTGCACACAAGCTGTTCTTCAAGGACCAGCACTATATTGTGCGCGATGGCGACGCGATGCTGATTGATGAATTTACCGGCCGCATGATGGCTGGCCGACGTTTGTCCGAAGGTCTGCACCAGGCGATTGAGGCCAAAGAAGGTCTGAACATTCAGCCCGAAAACGTGACAATGGCGTCGGTAACATTCCAGAATTACTTCCGCCTGTACGAAAAACTGGGTGGTATGACCGGCACGGCGACGACTGAAGCCGATGAATTTGCCGAAATCTATTCCCTGGGTGTGGTGGAAGTGCCCACCAACCGGCCGGTTAAGCGTCTCGACAAAGACGACCGGGTCTATCGCACCGCACGTGAAAAATTCGAAGCGGTGGTCAAGGCCATTCAGAACGCCCACAAAAAGGGTCAGCCGGTCCTTGTGGGCACCACCTCGATTGAAAAATCTGAGATGCTGTCAAAAATGTTGAGTGAAGTGGAGCTGCCGCACAACGTGCTGAACGCGCGTCATCACGAAAAAGAAGCGCAGATCGTGGCGGATGCGGGACGTTTTGGCTCGGTCACAATCGCCACCAATATGGCCGGCCGCGGCACTGATATTCAACTTGGTGGCAATGCCGAGATGATGATTCTGCAGGCGGTTGCAGCGGATCCGGATGCGGATGGCGAAGCAATACGGGCCAGAACCGAAGCCGAGCACACGGATGAAAAAGCCCGGGTTCTTGAAGCTGGCGGTTTGTATGTTCTGGCCACCGAGCGCCACGAAAGCCGGCGCATCGACAACCAGCTGCGTGGCCGGTCCGGGCGCCAGGGGGATCCGGGTAAGTCTTTGTTCTTCCTGTCGCTTGAAGACGACCTGATGCGGATTTTCGGCTCTGAGCGGCTGGATAAAATGCTGTCTTCACTTGGGATGCAAGAAGGTGAAGCCATCGTGCACCCCTGGGTGAACAAATCGCTGGCGCGCGCCCAGGCCAAAGTCGAGGGCCGCAATTTTGACATCCGCAAACAGTTGCTGAAATTTGACGACGTGATGAATGACCAGCGCAAGGTGATCTTCAGCCAGCGCCGCGAAATCATGGAAAGCACTGAGGTCGAAGAGATCGTGGCGGATATGCGTCATCAGGCGATCGATGATCTGATCGACACCTATATCCCGCAGAAATCCTACGCTGATCAGTGGGATACGGAGGGTTTGCAGACGGCGGTTGCGGAACATCTGAATATGCAACTTCCGGTCGCTGAATGGGCCTCTGAGGAAGGGGTGGATGACGAAGATCTGAGCGAACGTCTCTATGACGCCTCTGATAAAATGATGGCTGAAAAGACCGAAGCGTTTGGTGTCGAAGCCATGCGCAATATTGAGAAGAACTTTGTGCTCAATATTATCGACAGCAAATGGCGTGAGCATATTCTGACGCTGGAGCATCTGCGCTCGGTTGTGGGCTTCCGTGGTTATGCGCAGCGTGATCCGCTGAATGAGTATAAAAACGAAGCGTTCCAGCTGTTTGGCAACCTGCTGGACGGGCTGCGCTCTGAGGTCACCAAGAAGCTCTGTCAGGTGCGTCCGATGACCGAAGAAGAGCGGGCTGAGATGATGCGCCAGATGGTGGCGCAGCAGACGGCAATGCAAGCGGCAGCGGCTGGCGCCGGGGCGGTAGAATCTGCCGCTGACGCCGAATCTGCCGTGGACGGGTTTGACGAAGAAAACCCTGAGACCTGGGGCAACCCGGCGCGCAATGACGCCTGTCCTTGCGGCTCGGGCAAAAAGTTCAAACATTGTCACGGCAAGTTTTAACCGCCGCCGACAGATGACATCAAAGCCCCGTTGATCCGGTCGGATCGGCGGGGCTTTTTTGTGCCGTGTGTGGCTTTCGCGCCGGGTGGGTGACGGCAGCACCGCAAGGCGTGTAACAGCGCCGTCTGGCCTGTGCACCGCGTCTGCCTTGCCGCACGGTGCTGTAGTGCAGATCAGGTGCTCAGCGGCGGCCATTGAGCGTGTCAGACCGTTTGCCGGGCGGGCCGCGCCCGGGCGGTGTGTCTGTTGACCGGCGTTTCCGATGCGGCGGGCAGGAAGGGTCTTAAGACTGATGTCTCGTCTGACCGCATTGGTCCGGGCTGTGATCCGCCTGGAGACCCGACAGCGATTGCCTGTGTTGCAAGGCGGCGCTGGGATCCGGGGTGCGAAATCTGACGCTGTTAAAGATAGCCGGCGCTGCGAAAGCTGAGTTCGCGGGATTTGCCGATGATCAGATGGTCGTGCAGGGTGATTTCCAGCGCTGCAGCCGCGTCGCGCACCTGCTCTGTCATCGCGATGTCGCTTTGTGACGGGGTCGGGTCGCCGGAAGGATGGTTGTGCACGAGGATCAGCGCGGAGGCATTCAGCTCCAGCGCCCGTTTGACCACTTCACGCGGATAGACCGGTACATGGTTGACGGTGCCACGTGCCTGTTCCTCATCCGCAATCAGCACGTTTTTGCGGTCGAGATAAAACACCCGGAACTGTTCGGTTTCCCGG
Source organism: Candidatus Halocynthiibacter alkanivorans (assembly GCF_003333265.1). Lineage (GTDB taxonomy): Bacteria > Pseudomonadota > Alphaproteobacteria > Rhodobacterales > Rhodobacteraceae > Halocyntiibacter_A > Halocyntiibacter_A alkanivorans. The sequence continues at coordinate 31,267 of NZ_QOLB01000130.1, read as the reverse complement.
TGTGCCATTGAGGTATGGCAGTAGGTAACCAAGGCGTCCCAGTCCGACAGCACCTGGTGCTGCAGGATGCGGGATTGTGCCAGGCGATGCGCCGCTGCCTCGACAATTTTCAGCTCAGTGATAACCGATTCGCCGATGCCCTTGATTTCGGCCAGCCGCGGCGCCGGGGCCGAGAGCACCCGGTTGAAGTCGCCAAACTGCTCCAGAAGCGCCCGTGCCAGTGGTTTTACATCCCGCCTGGGGATAGCGCGGAACAGCACCAGTTCCAGCATTTCATAGTCAGGAATGGCGGCTGCACCGCCGCGCAGGAACCGGCTGCGCAAGCGCTGACGATGGTCGCGGATATAGGAGGGATACGGGGAGCCGACCGGCACAGCGGTTTCATCCTCCGCCAGTGCGGACTGGGGAATATCACTGAATAAAGACGGCTGGAGCCCTGTCATAATGATGACAAGGCTCCTCCGAAACACTGAACAATTGGTTAACGCGTGTTAACCAGAGCTTTTCATCCCGTCCCAGAAACTTTTGACCTTGTTAAAAAAGGTCGAGCTGAACGGGTTGTTGTCTTCGCCAAGTTTTTCAAATTCGCGCAGAAGCTCTTTTTGTCTGCTGGTCAGGTTGACTGGCGTTTCCACCGACAATTCGATGAACATGTCACCGGTGCCGCCACCGCGCAGCATTGGCATGCCTTTGGAGCGCAGACGCATCTGGCGGCCGGATTGCGAGCCGCCAGGGATTTTTACCCGGCTGCGGCCACCGTCAATGGTGGGCACTTCGATGTCGCCCCCCAGCGCAGCAGTGCTCATCGACACAGGCACATTGCAGAACAGATCGCCGCCTTCGCGCTGGAACAGCGCATGCTCTCTGACCTCGATAAAGATATAAAGGTCGCCTGAAGGTCCGCCGCGCATGCCGGCCTCGCCTTCGCCGGCGAGGCGGATGCGGGTGCCGGTTTCAACACCGGCGGGAATGTTCACGGACAGCGAGCGCTCTTTGTCGACACGGCCGGCGCCACCACAGGATTTACACGGGTTTTTGATGATCTGGCCGATGCCGGCACAGGTCGGGCAGGCCCGTTCAACGGTAAAGAACCCCTGTTGTGCGCGCACCTTGCCCATGCCGGAACAGGTCGGGCAGGTCTGGGGCTCCGCACCGCTTTCGGCACCGGTGCCGGTGCAGGGGGTACACGTGACCGAGGTGGGCACGCTGATTGTTTTGCGGCTGCCGGTAAAAGCCTCTTCCAGGCTGATGTGCAGGTTGTAACGCAGGTCTGAGCCACGCTGCGCCCGCGAGCGGCCACCGCCGCCACGCTGCCCGCCCATAAAGTCGCCGAACAGGTCGTCAAATACGTCTGAGAATGCAGATGAAAAATCACCCTGCCCACCGTGGCCGGGTCGGCCGGCGCTGGCACCGTTGCCACCTTCAAAAGCGGCGTGACCATACCGGTCATAGGCAGCCTTTTTTTCGACATTCTTGAGAATGTCGTAGGCCTCATTCACCTCTTTGAACTGGGATTCCGCATTTGGATTGTCGGAATTCCGGTCCGGGTGAAGTTCCTTCGCTTTGGAGCGATAGGCTTTCTTCAACTCGTCCGCTGATGCGCCCTTAGAAGCCCCCAGGACTTCGTAGTAATCACGTTTTGCCATGGCCTTACCTTCCGGGAACACGTCTGTCAGCCCGGGAATTCATCCCGGGCTGACATGTCGGACCCTGGGCGGGGATTAACCCCGCTTGTCGTCGTCCAGATCTTCAAAGTCGGCGTCCACGATGTCATCGTCCACGCCGGCAGGGCCTTCTTCTGAAGGCTCAACTTCGGTTTCCTGACCCGCGGTGGCCTGGTCTGCCTTATAGATGGCTTCGCCCAGTTTCATTGCCGCTTCGGTCACGTTTTGAATACCGGATTTGATTTTCTCGGCAATCTCGGTTTCAAGCTGATCTTTCAACGCAACAATGGCCAGCTCAATCGCTTCAATCGTGGTTGGATCCACTTTATCGGCATGCTCTTCCATTGCTTTTTCGGTCGAATGGATCAGGCTTTCGGCCTGGTTTTTGGCTTCGATCAACTCTTTGCGCTCTTTATCCGCTTCAGCATTGTCTTCCGCGTCTTTGACCATCTGTTCGATGTCCGCATCCGACAGACCGCCAGAAGCCTGGATAGTGATCTTCTGCTCTTTGCCGGTGCCTTTGTCTTTGGCGCCGACTTCCACGATGCCGTTGGCGTCGATGTCAAAGGAGACTTCGATCTGCGGCAGGCCGCGGGGTGCGGGCGGAATGCTTTCCAGGTTGAACTGGCCGAGGATCTTGTTGTCCGCCGCCATTTCACGTTCGCCCTGGAATACGCGCAGGGTCACAGCGTTCTGGTTGTCTTCTGCGGTCGAGAAGACCTGAGACTTCTTGGTCGGGATGGTGGTGTTGCGGTCGATCAGACGGGTGAAGACACCGCCGAGCGTTTCGATACCAAGCGACAGAGGTGTCACATCCAGCAGCACAACGTCTTTCACGTCGCCCTGCAGAACACCGGCCTGAATCGCGGCACCAGAGGCCACAACCTCATCCGGGTTTACGCCCTGATGTGGTTCTTTACCAAAGAACTTGGTGACTTCTTCTTTGACGCGCGGCATCCGGGTCATACCGCCGACCAGCACGACTTCGTCGATGTCGCTGGTGGAGAGACCGGCGTCTTTCAGCGCAGCCTTACACGGTTTGATGGTGTCTTTGATCAGATCAGAAACCAGGCTTTCCAGCTTGGCCCGGGTCAGCTTCATCACCATGTGCAATGGCTGACCACCGTTGGGGTCCATCGAGATGAACGGCTGGTTGATTTCGGTCTGCTGGCTGGAAGACAGTTCGATCTTGGCTTTTTCAGCCGCTTCCTTGAGCCGCTGCAGCGCCATCTTGTCTTTGGTCAGGTCAACGCCGTTCTCTTTTTTGAACTGGTCGGCCAGGTAGGACACGATGCGCATGTCAAAATCTTCACCGCCGAGGAACGTGTCGCCGTTGGTGGATTTTACTTCAAACAAGCCGTCGTCGATTTCCAGGATGGTGACATCAAAGGTACCGCCGCCAAGGTCAAACACAGCGATGGTGCGTGTTTCTTTTTTGTCGAGACCATAGGCCAGTGCAGCGGCGGTTGGTTCGTTGATGATACGCAGCACTTCAAGACCGGCGATTTTGCCGGCATCTTTGGTGGCCTGACGCTGAGCGTCGTTGAAATACGCAGGCACGGTGATCACGGCCTGTGTCACTTCTTCGCCAAGATAGCTCTCGGCGGTTTCTTTCATTTTGCCCAGGATGAAGGCAGAAATCTGGCTCGGGCTGTATTTTTCGCCACGGGCCTGGATCCAGGCGTCACCGGCGCCTGCGTCGATGACGTTATAGGGCAGGTGTTTCAGATCTTTGGCCAGTTTCGGATCGTCCAGACGACGGCCGATCAGGCGTTTGACTGCGAAAACAGTGTTTTCGGGGTTTGTGACTGCCTGACGTTTGGCAGGCTGGCCCACCAGACGTTCCCCGTCGGTGAAACCGACGATCGAAGGCGTGGTGCGTGCGCCTTCTGCATTCTCGATGACGCGCGGCTGAGCGCCGTCCATAATGGCAACGCAGGAGTTCGTTGTCCCCAGGTCGATACCGATGACTTTGGCCATGGTCAAAATCCTTCTTGGCGATGTTGTAGGTTCAGGCCCGTTGCGGCACCCGTCCCCGATCCCATAGTTCAGACCAAAATAGTTCAGTCTGTGCTTCGCTGAGCTATATAAGGTTGGGGCCTGGTCGCTGCAAGCACCTGTGAGGGCCAGAACCTGTGAAAATGAGAGTCTTTTGCGCGGAATTGGTGAAAATGAATGCAATTTGGGCCGTTAAACCGGATGTGACGCTGCGGGGGGTGCCGGTTTACAAAGGGTTACTCAAACCCGCAGCACAGAAATCCCTGGTTATGGCGCTGCGGAATGTGGTGCAGGCGGCACCGCTTTACACACCGGTAGTGGCAAGTGGCAAGGCAATGTCTGTGCGGATGACCAGCGCCGGCCGATTCGGCTGGTTTTCCGACCGGTCCGGGTATCGCTATCTGGCGGAACACCCGTCGGGCACGCCCTGGCCCGGAATTCCCCCGCAGTTGTTAAAGCTTTGGCACCAGTTGACCGGGCTGACCCGGGAACCAGACTGCTGTCTGATCAACTTTTATAGCGAGGGGGCAAAGATGGGGCTGCATCAGGACCGGGATGAAGCGGATTTTTCCTGGCCGGTGCTGTCACTGTCGCTGGGGGATGACGGTTTGTTCCGGGTTGGAAATACCAGCCGCAGTGGCAAAACCGAAAGCCTGTGGCTAAGCTCCGGTGACGTGGTTTTGCTGCAGGGGGACAAGCGTCTGGTCTGGCACGGCGTGGACCGTATCCGTTATCAAAGCTCGGGGCTGCTGCCAGCGGGTGGGCGTATCAACGTCACCCTGCGGGTGGTGGCGTGAGTTATTTGCCCGCTTGCCAGCTGAGCGATGCATGCTGCCGTGTGTAAAACTCGCCCAGCAGACCAACCATAATCAGCGCCGCAGAGACATAGACCGGATACATCGCGGAGCTGTTATGTGGCGTGTAATTCACAAATGCAAAGCCGCGGGCCTGGTCGATGGTGTGAAACAGCGGATTCCATGAAAACAGCACCAGCAAATTTGCCGGCAATTGATTGGCGACAAACATTTTTCCTGAGGTGATCATATTTGCGCGGGCATAAATCGTGGAAAAAACGCCTGTTAACGTTGGTGCCCAGGGGTTCAGCGCCAGAAACAACAGCCCCACCGCTACACCGGACAACCAGGCCAGCAAGACCATTGCAAAGGCGCCGACGGGATCATCAATCACCACCGGGCTGAAAGCGACATGATAGATGAACAGGATCAGCACCATTGTCAGAAGCTGCAGGTACAAAGAGCTGAGGGCGGCAGAAGAGATCGAAACGATCGTATTCATTGGCGCGTGTTTCATCATTGCGGCTGTCGGCCCTTCGGATCCGATTACAGAACTCATGGCATTGTTGTGAGTCAGGAACAGAAAAATTCCTGACATGATATAGAGCAGAAAGTCACCCCGGATGGCGCTGCTTTTCAGCCCGAGGATGGAAAACATAAAGTAGAATATCAGCACCATCGTAATGGTTTTCATCATGTTCAGCATGAGGCCAAGCAACGGATTTCCATGATTTTTACGGATCTGGCGCACCGTGTTGAGGTGTATCAATCCGATAATCGACAGGGAGGCAGCGAAGGAAGATCGTCGGTGAGTGCGTTCAAACATGCCTGATTCTGTCCTGCCGGTTGCGATTTGCAAATTATGCCACGGAAATCTTGCCGTTCCTTTAGTGTCACATCATAAGGGGGGCCAAGCCGTATTACAACGAATGTGCCACCGGCACTGCGAATGGAGTTCATCTTGGATCTTTCCCGCCTTACACCCGTCATGCGCCGTCTTGCTCTTGAGGCCGGTGACAAAATTATGGACGTCTATAATTCAGATGATTTTGATGTCCGCTCAAAATCAGATGACAGCCCGGTGACCGCCGCCGATGAGGCCGCAGACGCGATTATCGCAGCCGGTCTGAGGGCTGAATTCCCGGATGTTACGCTGGTGACGGAAGAGCAGGCGGAGTCGCACGCTTTGCGCGCTGACAGTTTCCTGATCGTTGATCCGCTGGATGGCACCAAGGAGTTCATCAAGCGTCGCGGCGAATTCACGGTGAATATCGCTTATGTTGAAAACGGCACGCCGGTGCGGGGCATTGTCTATGCGCCGGCCATTGGTCGGATGTTTTTCACCGACGCCAGTGGCCAGTCGGTTGAGGAGACCGGTGACTTTGACAAAGACAGCGTTGGCAAGCTGACACCAATGTCGGTGTCGACGCCGGACAATGCGGCGTTGCTGGTGGTGGCGTCAAAATCCCACCGCGATCAGGCGACGGACGATTACATCGGTAAATATGCGGTTGCGGACAGCAAATCGGCGGGCTCGTCGCTGAAATTCTGTCTGATCGCCGCTGGCGAAGCGGATATCTATCCCCGTGTCGGCCGCACCATGGAGTGGGACACGGCTGCGGGGCATGCTGTGCTTTTGGGTGCCGGTGGTGACGTGGTGCGTTTTGATGATCACAGCCCGCTTGCCTATGGTAAAGAAAGCTATGCCAATCCGTTTTTTATTGCCTATGCCCCTGGTGTGGAGTTGAAAAAAGCCTGATGTCAGTTCTTATTGTGATCCCTGCCCGTTTTGCCTCCAGCCGGTATCCGGGCAAACCCCTTGTTGAGCTGCGGGGTGCAGATGGTGAAGCGCGCTCTCTGATCCGACGCAGTTGGGAAGCCGCGATGTCGGTCTCCGGGGTTGACCGTGTGGTTGTCGCCACCGATGACGCGCGTATCAAAGAGGCCTGCGAAGCTTTTGGCGCAGACGTGGTGATGACCTCTGAAACCTGCGCCAATGGCACTGAACGTTGTTCTGAGGCGCTGGAAAATCTGGGTGGTGGATTTGACATCGTGGTCAATCTGCAGGGCGATGCGCCGCTGACACCACATTGGTTTGTGGAGGATCTGGTGCGGGAACTGCGGGCCCATCCAACCGCCGATATTGCCACCCCGGTGCTGCGTTGTGACGGGCGCGCGGTGAACAGTTTTCTGGCCGATCGCCGCGCTGGTCGTGTCGGGGGCACCACGGCGGTGTTTGGGGCTGACAACAACGGGCTCTATTTTTCCAAAGAGGTGATCCCCTACACCGGGCAGGAATATGCTGATGGCGATGAGACGCCGGTGTTCCATCATGTCGGTGTTTATGCTTACCGGCCCTCGGCGCTTGCGGCCTATCCTAAGTGGCCTGCAGGTCCGCTGGAGAAGCTTGAAGGCCTGGAGCAGCTGCGGTTTCTGGAACAGGCACGTCCGGTTCTCTGCGTTGAGGTCGAGGCACGGGGGCGCCAGTTCTGGGAGCTGAACAACCCAGGTGATGTGCCCCGGATCGAAGCGATGCTGGCAGAAATGGGCGCGAAATAATCTTCTGGTGCGGCTGGTGCGGCGGGGCGCGCGACAAATAAGCGGCCCCGTTGCAAATCTGCGCCAGTTGCAAGGAATTCCTGGTCTGTGAGTGAGTGCGGTAACCGTTTTGGTTTACCGTTAATACGAATTGAATTATTGATCGCCGGAGCATTCCGGGGCAGAATTATTGACGAGTGAGACAGTGGAATGAAACGGAAAGTAACCAAAGCGATTTTTCCTGTTGCCGGGCTGGGTACGCGGTTTCTGCCGGCAACAAAGTCGATCCCGAAAGAAATCATGACGCTGGTGGACCGGCCGTTGATTCAATACGCGATCGACGAGGCGCGCGCCGCCGGGATCAAAGAGTTCATTTTTGTGACCTCGCGCGGCAAGGGCGCGCTTGAGGACTATTTTGACAATGCGCCGGTGCTGGAGCAGGAGCTGCGCCGCAAGGGCAAGGACGAATTGCTCGAACTGCTTAAAAACACCAATATGGAAAGCGGCGCGATCGCCTATATGCGTCAGCACAAAGCGCTGGGCCTGGGACATGCGGTCTGGTGCGCGCGGCGCCTGTTGGGCAATGAGCCCTTTGCGGTTATCCTGCCGGATGATGTGATCGCCGCAGAAAAACCCTGCCTGCAGCAAATGGTTGAAGCCTATGCGGAAACCGGTGGCTCTATGGTGGCAGCGATGGAAGTGCCGGCGGACAAAGCCTCTTCTTATGGAGTGCTGGATGTGAAAGAGGGGCACGGGCAGCTGGTGTCGGTCAAAGGCATGGTTGAAAAACCAGCACCGGGCACGGCGCCTTCAAACCTCGCGGTCATCGGGCGCTATATTCTGTCACCAAAAATCATGCAGAATCTCAATCAGATCAAAAGCGGTGCCGGCGGTGAAATTCAGCTGACGGACGCGATTGCGCTTGAGATCGAGAAGGGCCGTGATGTGTATGGATTCCGCTTCAACGGCAAACGTTTTGACTGCGGCTCCAAAGCAGGTTTTTTGCAGGCAACAGTGGCATTTGCGCTGGCGCGCGACGATCTGAAAGACGAATTATCTGCTTACCTTTATGAAATAATGGCGCAGCGTAAGGCCGCGCAATGAGGGCGCGCTTCTGATGCAGCATGTTCTGGTCACCGGGGGGGCGGGTTATATCGGCTCCCATGCCTGTAAAGCCCTGCAAGCTGCTGGGTTTATTCCGGTTACCTTTGACAATCTGTCCACGGGCTGGTCAGACGCGGTTAAGTTCGGCCCGTTTGAGCAGGGGGACCTGAGCGACCGCGCCGCTCTGGACGCGGTTTTCGCCAGATACCAGCCTGTCGCCGTGATGCATTTTGCCGCCTTAAGCCAGGTTGGTGAATCGATGCAGGACCCGGGGAAATACTGGCGCCACAATGTGATGGGGTCGCTGACGCTGATTGAGGCAGCGGTTGCGGCGGGCTGTCAGAATTTTGTCTTTTCTTCCACCTGTGCCACCTATGGTGATCAGGACAATGTGGTGCTGGATGAAGACAGCGCGCAGTTGCCGATCAACGCCTACGGGGCGTCTAAACGGGCGATTGAGGACATTCTGCGGAATTTTGGCGCCAGCCATGGTCTGACCCATGTGATCTTTCGCTATTTCAACGTGGCGGGCAGTGATCCTGGTGGCGAGATTGGTGAATATCATCAGCCGGAAACCCATCTGATTCCGCTGATGCTGGATGCGATTGCGGGAAAACGTCCGGCGCTGACAGTTTTTGGCACCGATTATGATACGCCCGACGGCACCTGTATCCGCGATTATGTGCATGTCTGTGATCTGGTGGACGCCCATATTCTGGGATTGAAATGGCTGCAGGACGGGCGCGGCAACCGGATCTTTAATCTCGGCTCCGGCGAAGGGTTCAGCGTTCGGGAAGTGATTGATCACAGCCGGGCGGTGACCAACAGGGATGTTCCGGTTGTTGAGGGCGCGCGCCGGGCCGGAGACTGTACCAAGCTGGTTTCGGGCAGTGTGCGCGCCATGACGGAACTTGGCTGGACGCCGGAACGCTCAACGCTGGGGGTGATGATCGGCGACGCCTGGAGATGGCACCAGAATGGGCACTACGATAAATAATACCGTTTGAGTGGTGGCACTGATCCAGGGCTGCAAGATGTCTGGCACCGGCCCTGACCTGGTCTTCAGGCGCTGTCGGGCGGCGGTTTCAGCTTCCTGAAACGGGGAAACAATAGATATCTTTTCATGTTATTGTGCGTGAAATTTATTAGGTGTAGGTTGGTCGTGACCATGTCGTAAGCGGTCAACGCAGGTGTCAGCAAGGGTTTGGAAATGCAGCGGTTCTATTACGTTTGTACACGGTTGACCGGCTGCGGTGATCCTGTTTTTTACCGGGGTTTTTGATCAATGGGGATCGCCAAATCGCTCCGCATCGCCGGGCGGCTGCGCATGAAACGGCGCCGGTTGTTGTTTCGCTCGTTTCGCAAACGCCGGCAATTACATCCGGTTGAAAACCGCACTTCCCGGATCAAAGCGGACTCCATTCTCGCCTTTTCTACCGTGCGCAACGAAATGGTCCGTCTGCCGTATTTCCTTGAGTATTACCGTGCTCTGGGGGTCAACCATTTCCTGTTTGTCGACAATGAAAGTGATGACGGCACTGCAGAATATCTGCGCGAACAGCCGGATGTGTCGCTGTGGACCACGCCCGAAAGTTACAAGCTGTCGCGTTTTGGTGTGGACTGGCTGACCTGGCTGCAGATTAAATATGGCCATAACCACTGGTGCCTGACGGTCGATGCGGATGAAATTCTGGTCTATCCGTTCTGTGATACCCGCTCTTTGCGGGCGCTGACCGACTGGCTGGACGATTCCTCGATCCGCAGTTTTGGCACCCTGATGCTCGACATGTATCCCAAAGGCCCGCTGGACGCGCAGACCTGTGAGCCCGGCCAGGATCCGTTTGAAATCCTGTCCTGGTTTGACAGCGGCAACTATATGATGGAGCGCCATCCGGAGCTGCACAACCTGTGGATTCAGGGCGGCGTGCGGGCGCGCAAATTTTTCCCCGACCAGCCGCGCCGCGCCCCTTCACTGAACAAAACACCGCTGGTGAAATGGAACCGGCGCTACGCCTATGTCAGTTCTACCCATGCGCTGCTGCCGCGCGAGCTGAACCAGGTCTATGACCAGTGGGGTGGTGAAAAAGCCTCGGGCGTTTTGCTGCACACCAAATTCCTGCACACCATTGGTGAAAAGACCCGGGAGGAAATGCAGCGCCGCCAGCATTTTGGCAACAGCGAAGAATATGTCGCCTATCACGATGTATTGCAGCACAGCCCGGACCTGTGGTGCAAATGGTCGGAAAAATACATCAACTGGCGTCAGCTGGAAATTCTTGGGCTGATGTCCAAGGGCAACTGGGCCTGAGGGGCGGATATGAGTGTTGGAGTAGTCATGCTGGTGCATACCGCGCTGGAGCGGGCGGCGCAGGTAGCGCGGCACTGGTCCGACAGTGGTTGCCCGGTGGTGATCCATGTGGACAAGCGGGTCTCGCGCTCTGGTTATGCATCCTTTGTCGCTGCTCTGGACGATCTGCCGGATATTCTGTTCAGTGAGCGGCACCGGTGCGAGTGGGGCACCTGGTCCCTGGTCGCGGCATCACAGACAGCGTCGGCCCTGATGCTGGCGCGGTTTGCGCAAGTGCAGCATGTCTATCTTGCTTCCGGGTCCTGCCTGCCGCTGCGACCGGTGTCTGAGCTGATCGACTATCTGAGTGGACGGCCGCGCACTGATTTTATCGAATCGGCAACCATTGAAGATGTGCCCTGGACCACTGGCGGCCTGGATGCAGAACGGTTCACCTTGCGTTTTCCGCTGTCCTGGAAGCGGCACCGGCGCGCGTTTGACGCCTATGTGGCGCTGCAGCGCAAGTTGCGGATCAAACGCCGTATGCCCGAAGGTCTGGTGCCGCATCTGGGATCTCAGTGGTGGTGCCTGACCCGTCAGACTCTGACGGCGATCCTCGAGGATCCGGACCGTGAGATCTATGACCGCTATTTTTCGCGGGTCTGGATTCCGGATGAAAGTTATTATCAGACCCTGGTCCGGCTGTATTCGGACCATATCGAAAGCCGCTCTCTGACGCTGTCAAAATTTGATTTTGAGGGCAAACCGCATGTCTTTTATGACGATCACCTGCAGCTGTTGCGGCGTTCAGATTGTTTTGTGGCGCGCAAAATCTGGCCCCATGCGCATCGGCTCTATGACAGCTTTCTGGCCCCCGGTCAGACGCTGATGCATGACGCCGAACCAAATCCTGGCAAAATTGACCGCATTTTTTCCAAGGCGGTCGAGCGGCGCACCAAGGGACGGCCCGGGCTTTATATGCAAAGCCGGTTTCCCAGGTGGGGGCATGAACAGGTCAAAACTTGTGCGCCATATTCGGTATTTGAAGGCTTCAGTGATCTGTTTGAAAACTTTGACCTTTGGTTGTCCCAGGTGGTCAATGCGCGTGTGCATGGCCATCTGTTTGCGCCCGGGGATGTTCAGTTCCACGGCGGGGGCGCTGTGTTCACCGGGGCGCTGAGTCATTCAGGCGACATTCGCGACTATAATGCGAAGGCTTTTCTGACCAGTCTGATCTGGAACACCCGCGGCGAACGCCAGTGTTTTCAGTTCAGCCCGCGGGACAATCAGGAGGTGACCTGGCTGATGGCAGAGGACCCGAATGCGCAGATATCGGTGATCACCGGCACCTGGGCGCTGGCGCTGTTCCGCTCAAAGGGAAATTTTGACCAGATCCGCAAAGAGGCCGCGCGGCTGCAGCGGATTGAAAACGATCATATGCAGGCGCTGCAATCGCCCCATGCCAGAGCGCGGGTCCGGGTCTGGTCGATGGCAGATTTTATTGAATCTCCGATGGAGCCGTTGCAATCGGTGCTGGATGAAATCGGCCCAAGGGCAACGCAGCGCATCAGTGAAGCGCCAAAAATGGTGGATCTGAACGGATTCGGCCGGTTTTTGCAAAACCTTAAGAACCAGGGCATGCATCCCTATTCCGTCGGCGACTACCCGATGACTGGCGAAGCGTTTGAACCGCGGCAATTACGCCGGCGGGCCTATGTTGTGAAATCGTGATTATGTCCAATAACTTTGATTATTTTGTCGTTCTGGCAGAGATGCGCACCGGGTCAAACTTTCTGGAAGAAAGTCTCAATGATTATCCGGGGCTGTCCTGTCTTGGGGAGGCCTATAACCCCGCGTTTATTGGCAGGCCAAAACTGGATGCGCTGTGTGGTGTGACGCGCGAGGCGCGGGATCACGATCCGATGACCCTGCTGGCGGCGGTTCGCGACAAGACAGACGGCTTGGCGGGGTTCCGGTATTTCCGTGACCACGAGCCCCGGATGTATGAAGAAATCCTCGGCAATGCGCGTTGCGGCAAAATCATCCTGACCCGCAATCCTCTTGAAAGTTATGTGTCCCATAAAATTGCCACGCAGACCGGGCAGTGGCGGCTGGGCGATATGAAAGATGCGCGGTCCGCCAGGATCATCTTTGACAAGGGCGAGTTTGAAAGGTTGCTGGCACAGTTGCAGGCCCGGCAGCTGGATATTCTCCGGATCCTGCAACGCAGCGGTCAGACCGCGTTTTACCTGGACTATGAAGACATCCGGGATCTGGAAGTGCTGGATGGTCTGGCGCGTTTTCTTGGTGTCGCGCATAAAAAAGAGCGTCCCACGACCAAAACCAAAGTACAGAACCCGTCCTCGCTGCGGGACAAGGTGCAGAATTTTGACGAAATGATGGGCCAGTTGGGGGACTTCGATCATTTTGATCTGGGGCGCACGCCCAATTTTGAACCCCGGCGGGGGCCGGCGGTGCCGCAGATGCTGGCTTGCCGCGAGGCCGGGCTGTTGTACCTGCCGCTCAAAGGGGCGGCGGACGACCGGATTGCCGCGTGGCTGGAGGCCGTCGGCGGCGGTCTGCTCAGCGGGTTCAATCAGAAAACGCTGCGTCAGTGGAAACGGAGACACCCCGGGCACCGCAGTTTCACCGTTCTGCGCCACCCGGTGGCCCGGCTGCATGCAGTGTTTTGCCGGCACATTCTGAACCCGGGCGACGATTGTTTTGATGATATCCGCAAGATGTTGCGGCAAAAATACAATATTGCCCTGCCCAAGGGCGTGCCGGGTGCGGCGTACACAATTGAGCAGCATCGCGCGGCATTTCTGCAGTTTGCGGCCTGGGTCAAAGGCAACTTGTCCGGCCAGACCAGCCTGCGGGTGGATCCGGCCTGGGCGACGCAGGCAGCCTGCGTGCAGGGCTTTGGCGGTTTTATGCAACCAGACCTGCTGATCCGCGAAGATGAACTCGCGGCGGATCTGACCCATCTGAGTGCAAAGATGGGCCTCAGTGCGCCGGATATGGCACCGGTGGCCGCCGACAGCCCCTTTGCGCTGGAGCAGGTTTGGGATGACAGCGTCGAGGCCGCCGTCAAAGCGGCCTATCAGCGGGATTACATGATGTTTGGATTTGCGCCCTGGAGCGGTTAGGCCCGCTGCTGCGGTCAGAGCCGCGGGCGCGGTCAGGCCGCTTTGGTCGCCGGGCTTTCCGTCAGCAGCGCGTGCAATGTCACCGAGTCATTATTGGCGCGTAATTTGCTACAGGTGGTGGTGTTGCGCATGGTGCGCGACACCAGCGCCAGTGCTTTCAGATGCTCCACCCCGGAATCCTCCGGTGCAAACAGGGCAAAAACCAGGTCAACAGGCTGGCGGTCCGCTGCATCAAAATCCATCGGGCTTTCGATGCGCAAAAAAGCGCCGACGACGTGGTCCAGGCCCTCGATACGGGCGTGGGGCAGTGCCACACCATGGCCAACCCCGGTCGGACCGAGGCTTTCGCGCTCCTGAAGCGCTTCCATAGTCCGGCGCACGTCTAGCCCATAGGTGACCGCTGCAAGCTCAGCAAGCTCCTGCAGCAGGCGTTTTTTACTTGTCAGTTTACCAACGACCTTCACGGCCGTTGGCTCCAGGATTTTTGAAAGATCCATCAGTTCGCTTCTTCAGACCTGCTTTGAGTGCAGGGATGTTATGAGGCGTTCTTGGGGTCAATCCATCCGATGTTTCCATCTTCCCGGCGATAGACCACGTTCACACCGCTCTTGTCCTCGTTTTGGAACACTAGCACAGGTGAGCCCGCCAATTCCATCTGCATTACCGCTTCACCGACTGAAAGAGAGGGGATCTTTGTCTCCATCTCCGCGATGATAATGGGCTGCAGCGACTGGGGTTCAGCTGACTCGTCGTGTTCCGATCCAGCGAGGATATAAGAGGAAGCGCGTGAAAGTTCAACCGGGGAGGTCCGCTCACGGTGGTGATCTTTCAGCCGGCGTTTGTATCTGCGCAGTTGTTTCTCCATTTTTTCGGCCGCCGAATCAAATGCGGCATAGATATCATGGGCATGGCCCCGCGCCTGTGCAGACAGCCCGGTCGAAAGATGTACAACGGCTTCACAAACAAATTCACTGGCACTTCTGGAAAAAACAATCTGCGCATCCGTCGGGCGTTCGGCGTATTTCTCGACCACCGCTCCGAGTTCGGATTTCACGTGAATTTGCAGAGATTCGCCAATGTCAATTTGCTTGCCGCTGATTTGGTAAAGCATATAGCACTCCTTCGTTGGGAAAAGACGGCCTTCACCTGGGAGAAGTAAAGGCTCCGGTAATATATTTGAGAGGATTGCAGGGCAACATACGGTCCGAAAATGTCGGGCGCTTGGTGTGCCGGGCCGGGTATGGCCCCCGCACAAATGGTGAAGGCATGTTCCTGCATTAAGGGTATTGAGCGCCTTTTTCAGGGGCGCGTCAACAGCAACCGGACTAAAGTTATTTTCAAATACGAAAGCTGTCGCCCAGGTAAACACGCCTGACGTTTTCGTCCTGCACCACTTCTTCGGTGGTGCCGCTCATCATCACCGCCCCGTCATTGAGGATATAAGCCCGGTCGACAATGCCCAGGGTTTCCTGGACGTTGTGGTCGGTGATCAGCACGCCGATTTCCCTTGTTTTCAGCTTGGCAACAAGGGTTCTGATCTCGCCTACGGCAATGGGATCTACCCCGGCAAACGGCTCATCGAGCAGGACATATTTGGGGCCGGCGGCGAGGCATCTTGCGATCTCGACCCGGCGTCTCTCGCCGCCCGACAGCGACAGGGCAGAGGCCCGGCGCAGGTGGGTGATGGAAAAATCCGACATCAGCTCTTCGAGCATTTCGCGGCGTTTGTGGATGTCTTTGACGGAGATTTCGAGAATCGCCAGGATATTGTCTTCGACACTGAGGCCGCGGAAAATCGAGACCTCCTGGGGCAGATACCCGATGCCAAGTTTGGCGCGCCGGTACATCGGCAGCAGTGTCACATCGCGCCCGTCGATCAGCACCTGCCCGCCTTCGGGCGTGACCAGACCGGCAATGGAATAAAAACACGTGGTTTTGCCCGAACCGTTGGGGCCGAGCAGGGCCACCACTTCGCCGCGCCCAAGGCGCAGGGAGACGTCCCGGATCACCAGGCGCTTGCGGTAGCTTTTGCGCAGGTTGATGACTTCCAGCCCCTGAGGCTGCGTGTCCTGCGTGCGGTCGGACATTAATTGCTTCCGGTCTGCAAAATGGTTTTGACCCGGCCCTGCATGGTGCCGGTGCCGGTGTCGAGGTCGATGGTCATGCTTTCAGAGGACAACGCGCTGCGCCCCTGGGTGACCAGAACGGACCCGGTGAGGGTAATCACGCCGCTGGCCAGGCTGTATTCCGCCCGGGCCGCTTCGGCGGTTTCACTGCCGTTGACCAGAGTCACGCCGCCAGACGCCAGCAGGCGCGAAATTTCACCGTTGTTGTCATTTGCCGCGGTGCCGTATTCCACCCGGACCAGGGCCGCTGTCAGTCGGAGATCACCCTGGCCGATAAGCACATTGCCCTCAAAAATGGCGGTGCCGTCCTGCTGGTCCACCGTCAGCGTGTCGGCGGTGATTTCGATCGGAAGGCTGCTGTCATAGCCGGCGTTGCCAAAGGCAAGCTGTGCACCCGCGGCCGCCTGGGCTGCAGCCGGGCCGGTCATCAGTGTCGCAACCGCCAGCACGGTCATCATAAAACGCAATGTAAACAAACCCAAACTCCCTGTTACTTTGGTGTATATACCAGCTTCACACCCGCGTTGAAAACCAGAACATAGCTGTCGCTGTCCGGGATCAGTGAAATCCGCAATTTGCCGGCCTCAAGCCGGCCCAGCGGCCCCTCGGCTGTGACCGCGGACCCGGTCTCCAGCAGCGTCGCGTCCATCCGGGCCGCCATACGGTCCGTTTCGATCCGGTAGCCTGCGGAAGAGGTGATCGTGACGCCGCCGCCAAGCTCAAGCGTTTCAGAGGTGCCGTCCAGAACACCGTCCCGGGCCAGCAGGTCAATCCGGTCGCCCGCAGGCGCTTGCAACGATACAACCAGGTCCTGGCCAAATATCACCGCCGGGTCATTGAGGGCCGGTCGCGCGCTTGCGGCGGAAAACTGCAGCAGCGCGCCGCTGTCGGTCTGTGTGGCAAATATCGGATTGCCGATGCGTTGTTCCCGCGCCAGATCGGCGGCATCGATATCTGCAAAGGGGATGTTTTGCGCCGGTTGAATGGTGCGCGCCTGCAAAAACAACACCAACAGGATCGCCGCAGCCACCAGCGGCAGCGCAATTTTCAGCCATGCGACAACACGGGAATGGGCGTTGTCATAGCGCGCCATGGTTTACACCACACCAGCACGCAGGCAGTCGTGAATGTGAAGGATACCTTCCGGGGCACCGTCACCGTCGGGATCGACGACAAACAAGCAGGTGATCTTGCGTTCGTTCATGACTGCCACCGCCTCTTCGGCCAGAGCGCCCGGAGCGATCGTGGTCGGGGCAACGGTCATAACTTCCCCGGCCGTGTGATCCAGCAGACCGTCCATATGGCGGCGCAAATCACCGTCGGTCACAATGCCGGTCAGGGCGCCGTTGTCGGTGACACCAACCACACCAAATCCCTTTTGACTGATCGTCAGCAACGCCTCACTCATCGGGGTGTGGGGCTCGGCCAGCGGCAGGTCGCGGTGCATCAGATCGCTCACTTTGGACAATTGTGCGCCCAGTTTGCCACCGGGGTGAAAGACGCGAAACTGTTCCGGCGAAAAGGAGCGGTGTTCCATCAGAGCGACGGCCAGCGCGTCCCCGAGCGCCAGCGTCATCGTGGTCGACGTGGTGGGGACGATGCCGTTGCCGCAGGCTTCTTCGGCTTTGGGCAGGATCAGAGCCACATCTGACTGTTTGATCAGCGTCGACTGGGCGCGGCTGGCAACCCCGATCAACGGGATCTGAAAGCGGCGGGTATAGGCGACCAGATCGGCCAGTTCCGGGGTTTCGCCAGAGTTGGACAAGACCAGCGCCACGTCCCCGACCGACAGCATGCCGAGATCGCCGTGGCTGGCTTCCGCCGGATGCACAAAATGTGCCGGTGTGCCGGTTGAAGCGAATGTTGCGGTGATTTTTTTGCCCACATGGCCAGATTTGCCCATACCGGAGACAATTACGCGGCCTTTGGCGGCAAGAATCAGGTCCACGGCTTCGGCGAAACTGTCACCAATACTGTTTGCCAGCAGGCTCAGCGCGTCCGCTTCCTGCTGCAAGACCCGTCGCCCGGTGTTCAGAAATGTCTCATGGCTCATGGCGCTGGTCCTCAGTGCGAGAAAATATCGGTGTCCGGCCAGCCGGCCAGGTCAAGTTTTGCCCGCATGGGCAGAAAATCGTAACAGGCCTGCGCCATTTCCATCCGGTTTTCGCGCACGAGGCGCTGATTTAACTCTTCGCGCAGCCGGTGCAGGTACAGCACGTCCGAGGCGGCATAGGAGATCTGCGCATCGCTCAGTTTTTCCGCCCCCCAGTCGCTCATTTGTTGCTGCTTGGAGATGTCTATTTTCAGCAATTGATCCAGCAGGTTTTTCAGCCCGTGGCGGTCGGTATAGGTGCGGATCAGTTTGGAGGCGATTTTTGTGCAGTAGACCGGGGCGGTCAGCGCGCCAAACGCATTGTACATCGCGGCGATGTCAAAACGGCCGAAATGGAACAGTTTCAGCACATCCGGGTCTTCCAGCATCCGGCACAGGTTTGGCGCCTCAGACTGGCCTTTGGCCACCTGCACCAGATGCGCGTTGCCGTCTCCACCCGACATCTGCACCACACAGAGGCGGTCCCGGTGCGGATTGAGCCCCATGGTCTCGCAGTCAATCGCGACCACCGGCCCCAGCTCCAGGTCATCAGGCAAGTCATTCTGGTAGAGGAAATTTGCCACGTGCGGCTCCGTCAGCTGTG
The DNA here is from genome assembly GCF_003333265.1 of Candidatus Halocynthiibacter alkanivorans. Classification (GTDB taxonomy): domain Bacteria; phylum Pseudomonadota; class Alphaproteobacteria; order Rhodobacterales; family Rhodobacteraceae; genus Halocyntiibacter_A; species Halocyntiibacter_A alkanivorans. The sequence goes on along the minus strand of NZ_QOLB01000130.1, from coordinate 12,911 downwards.
GGCGGCGCCTCGTGCGCGGGCCCGGTCATCTCAGACGATCTGTCTAGGCCGCATAGGCAACAGGGTCAAGAATGCCCTGTAATCGACACTGTGCAGGATAATATCGCCATCTTTCGGCATATGGCGCGGGTTTCTTCGAATATTGCGTGGTAATTTGGGGAAGTATGAAAGATATCCCGTCTGATGTGGTGGATCATAGGCGCAGAATAACCCGTTGCGTAATAAAGGACCGCATGATGATCATTGGTGTACCCAAAGAAGTTAAGAACCACGAGTATCGTGTTGGCCTGACGCCTGAGAGCGTTGCTGAATGTGTCAGTCAGGGCCATTCGGTTCTGGTCGAAACCGGTGCCGGCACCGGCATTGGCTCTGATGACGCCGCCTATGTTGCGGCCGGGGCTCAGATCGCGGACACCGCCGCGGAGGTGTTTTCCACCGCTGAAATGATCGTGAAAGTGAAAGAGCCTCAGCCGGCTGAGCGCTCGATGCTGCGCCAGGACCAGCTGCTGTTCACCTATCTGCACCTGGCCCCCGATCCCGAGCAGACCCACGACCTGCTGGCCTCCGGCGCCACCTGTATTGCCTATGAAACCGTGACGGCCGCGGATGGCAGCCTGCCTTTGCTAAAACCTATGAGTCAGGTTGCAGGGCGGATGTCGGTTCAGGCCGGCGCCAATGCGCTTGAAAAAGCCCATGGCGGCCGGGGTGTGCTGCTCGGCGGTGTACCGGGTGTAGCTCCTGGCAAGGTCGTTGTTATTGGCGGCGGAGTGGTTGGGTTCCACGCGGCGCAGATGGCGGTTGGCCTGGGCGCGGATGTTACCATTCTCGACCGCAGCGCCGATGTGCTGGAACGTCTGGACACCCATTTTGGCGCCGCCGCCAAGACCCGGTTCTCGACCTCTACCACGCTGGCCGAATGCGTTGCTGAGGCCGATCTGGTGATCGGTGCGGTGCTGGTGCCCGGGGCTGCTGCGCCAAAACTGGTGTCGCGCGATATGCTGTCGACAATGAACCCCGGTGCGGTGCTTGTGGACGTTGCCATCGATCAGGGGGGGTGTTTTGAAACCTCCCACGCCACCACCCATGCTGATCCCACCTATGAGGTCGACGGTATCGTGCATTACTGCGTGGCCAACATGCCCGGCGGTGTGGCGCGCACATCTACCTATGCGCTGAACAATGTGACACTGCCGTTTACGCTGCGGCTGGCGCGTCTGGGCTGGCAAGCTGCCTGTCAGGCGGATCCGCATCTCGCACAGGGTCTGAACGTGTGGAACGGCAAGCTGACCAATGCACCATCCGCAGAAGCGCTGGGCCTGGACTACACCCCGGTTGCCGACGCTTTGGCCAGTTAAGCCCGGGCCGGTCCCGGGATCAAATCCGGAAAATCATCGACGCGTGCTCAGCTGCCTGACCAGCGGGGCGCGCGTTTTTCGATAAATGCGCCAATGCCTTCGCTGGCATCGTCTGAGGCCGCAAGCCGGGCGAGGTGGCAGTTGTTTTCTTCCCAGAACGCAGCTTCAGCGCGCTGCTCAGCCAGATTGGCCAGATGCAGTGAAGCCTCCAGCGACAGTGGCGCGTTGGCGGCAATCTGTGCGGCCAGCTCCAGCGCGGCCTCCAGTGCTTTGCCGCTGGCAACGCAGCGGTTCAACAGCCCCAGTTCCATCGCCCGTGCGGCCCCGATCGGGGTGCCAGTCAGCAGCATTTCATTGGCGACAACACGCGGCATACGGGCGCCCAGGCGCAGAGCGCCTCCTGCGCCCGCCACCAGGCCGATGCGCGCCTCGGGCAGGCCGAAAGTGGCGCTTTCCCCGGCCACAACCATGTCGCAGGCCAAAACGATTTCAAAGCCGCCGGCCAGAGCCGCGCCATCGACAGCTGCAATCACCGGTTTGCGCCGCGGGCGCGCCACCATGCCGGCCAGACCACCAGGGCCAAACAGAATCGCGTCGCCTTCCCCGGCTACAAAGGCTTTCAGATCCATGCCAGCACAGAACACCGGACCGTTTGCCGCGATCACCGCCACCCGCAGGTCCGGGTTGGTCTCAAAGCGCTCAATTGCGGCGCGGAACTGGTCGCTGAGCGTGGTATTGATCGCATTGCGTTGCGCCGGGCGGTTCAGGGTGATCAGTGCGATGCCGTCGCGGGATTCGTAGAGAACAGAGGTGTCAGTCATTTTGCGCCTCCGCTTTGGCCATTTCGCGCAACTGACCGCGGATGATTTTTCCGGTGGTGGTCATCGGCATGTCGTCAATAAAGCGCACCACACGCGGGTATTCATAGGCCGCAAGGCGCGCTTTCACATGGCCGGCGATTTCATCGGCCAGCATCTCTGAGGCGGTGAACCCGTCTGACAGGGTGATATAGGCGGCCACCACAGAGCCACGCAGCGCATCGGGTTTCCCGACCACGCCGGCCAGGTGAACTGCCGGATGGCTTAGCAGGCAGTCTTCGATTTCTGCAGGACCGATGCGGTAGCCGGCGGAGCTGATGACATCATCGTCGCGGCCGACAAAGCGGATGCGGCCACAGGGCAATTGCACGCCCCGGTCACCGGTCAGCAGCCATTTGCCCGCCGGGCCGGTGACAAATTTTTCCGCGGTGGCCTGTGGGTTATCCCAGTAGCGCAGGAACATCACCGGATCGGGGCTGAGCACGGCGATGCCGCCTTCGTCGCCGGTTGTCATGATATCGCCGCTGTCTTCATCGATTACAGCAACAGTATGCCCCGGCACAGCAAAGCCCATCACACCGGGCATTGCCGGTTCCAATACGCTGCAGGAGGAGACGATCATATTGCATTCGGTCTGGCCGTAGAATTCGTTGATCGTGGCGCCCAGCACATCCTGACCCCAGCGGATCAGCTCTTCGCCCAGGGTTTCGCCGCCGCTGGCCACCGAGCGCAGTTTCAGACCCCAGTTGGCGGCCTCAGGTTCAAGGCGCATCATTTTCAGCGCGGTCGGGGGCAGGAATGCATTGCGCACCCCGTGATCGCGCATCAGGTCAAACGCGGCTTTGGCGGTGAACTTTTTGAAGCGGCACGCCACCACCGGGACGCCGTGGTGCAGCGCCGGCATCATCACGTCGAGCAGGCCGCCAATCCAGGCCCAGTCGGCAGGTGTCCAGATCCGGTCGCCGGGTTGGGGCAGGAAATCATGGCTCATCTCGACGCCGGGCAGATGGCCGAACAGCACCCGGTGCGCATGCAGCGCGCCTTTGGGATTGCCGGTGGTGCCGGAGGTGTAAATCAGAATAGCGGGGTCTTCGGCCAGGCTGTTGACCGCGTCAAATTCGGTGCTTTGCCCGGCGCATTCCGCCAGGAAATCCAGCGCGTCGCCGCTGGCGCCATCGACCGACAGGATCAACTCCAGCCCGGGCAGCTCGCTGCGGATTTCAGCAATCAGCGCCACGCCTGCCGCATTGGTAATCACCGCCCTGGCGCCGGAATCGCGCAGACGGTGCAGCAGCGCTTCGGGGCCAAACAGGGTGAACAGCGGCAGGGAGACACAGCCCGTCTTGCTTATGGCGATATGGGCGACCGCGGTTTCCATGCTTTGCGGCAAAAGCACGCCGACGCGGTCCTGGTCCAGGCGGTGTTTGCGCAGCACATGCGCCAACTGGTTGGACAGGTCGCGCAGATCGCCAAAACTATATTCGGTGGCGATGCCGTCCGGGCTGACATCAATCAGTGCCAGACGCTCCGGCGTTTTATCGGCCCACTTGTCACAAATGTCGGTGCCGATGTTGAAATGCTCAGGAATATCCCATGAAAACCCGGCCCGTGTTGCCTCAAGAGTGTCCTTTTGCTGCAGCATCTGATCCTCCCCGATCACTTCATTAATTGAACGTACGTTCAATACATCTAAACGAAGCGTTGCGCTCAGGCAATATATTTGGCTGCCTCTGTACCACAGCTCTCTCAAAAAGACGCAGTCTTCCGGGGCTTTGATTGACAGGCGGGGGTTTCGGGCGGCCAATACGCCGGATGATGCCCGGCACCAGAGTCTGCGGCTGTTTAATGTGTTAGGACCCGCCGAATATGGATAATTCCCATCGCCTTATTGCCGCTGCAACTGTCGCAGTAGCTGCGCTGAGCACGCCTTCAGACCTGCGCGCCTCAGAACTTGAGCTGTCCTCTGGGATTGACACGTTTGTCAGCGATCAAAGTACCATTGAAGGCTTTCACTATTTCAGCCTGATGGGGGAAGTGCGGCCGGGGTTTTATTTGGGGCAATCGGTCTATTCTTCGGCGCTGGGCGATGGCGGCGGTGCCTTTTTTGGCGGGGTTGAGGCGCAGAAGCGATTTCGTTTTTCCGACCGTCTGAGCGTGGATCTGGAAGGGTTCCTGGGCGGTGGTGGTGGCTCAGGTCAGATCCCGGGCGACGGGTTGATGATGCGCGCGGGGGCCTCGCTGAATTATGCGCTCAGCGAGGCAACGCGGCTTAGTCTCGGCGTGGCGCGGGTGAAAATCACCGGGTCTGACATTGACACCAACGCGATCAGCCTGGGCATCAGCCAGGCCATCAATCTGAACACCTCTGCCGGCACCAAGCCAGCGCGCGCCTCGACGCCTTATAATTTGTCGCTCAGCGCTTTCCGCCCGATGGTCTATACGATCGTGCCGGAGGGCAGCCTGAAAGGCAGCGGGCAGCCGCTCGAAACCATGTACCTGGTCGGGGTCGAAATCGGATTTGCTCTTGATGAGATGCAGGAGGCTTATCTGAAAGCCGGTGGCGCCGGGGCCGGCGACGGCGAAGGATTTGCCGAGTTGATGTTTGGCTATCGGCGCTATCTTGGACAGGGCAATACCCGGCTTTACTGGAACGCAGGCGCCGGGTTTGCCGGTGGCGGAGATGTCGATACCGGCGGTGGTTTTGTCGCCGAAGTGGGCGGCGGCGTGGCGCAAAAACTAGTGGGGGGGCTCGATCTGCAATTTGGCGCTGATCTGACCCGCTCCGGCAATGGCGGGCTGTCGGCTGTTGCACCCTATATCCGCAGCTCGTTCGAGTTTGGTCAGGGGCGGGAGAAAGGCCGGGGCACCAGTGACGCGGACGCGCGCCAGGACTGGAACCTGACAATGGGCATCACATCGCAGCCTGGATCGATTCTCAAGTCCGCAGGGGAAGCTTCACCGCTGTTGTTTGAAACCGCGCTGGATTTGTTCGTAACCGAGCGCGTGTATGTCACCGGCATCGGGCAGACCGTGCTGTCAGGTGGTGTCGGTGGTTATGCGGTGGGTCTGCTGGGGCTTGGTTATGAACGGGCGTTGTCTGACCAGTGGAACGCTGGATTCGAGCTCTTTGCCGGCGTCGCCGGGGGCGGTGGTATTGATACCAAAGGCGGCCTGGTCGGAGGTTATCGCATTGAGGTCGACTATGCGTTGAATGACACGCTTAAACTCAGTCTCGGGCTTGGGGGGCTAAGCGCGTTGAAACCGGGCGGGCTGAACAGCACGACGATGCAGTTGGGGCTGAAAATTCCATTCACCTCGTGGCACTGATGCCCCGGGGGGCCGTGGCGCTGCCATATTCCGGTGCGCCACGCCTTTGAGTAGTCGAACGAACAGGGCTGAGCCCCTAGCTGATGACCAGCCAGGGGAATACTGCAATCAGCAGCAGAACGCCGAGCATCACACCCACATAGGGCAGGGCACCGGCAAAGATTGATTCCAGCGTGGTTTCGTCGTCCCCAAGTGTCGAATGCACGGTAAAGATCGAGATGCCAAACGGCGGCGTCAGCAGGCCCACTTCGACAGCAATAACGGTGATAATGCCAAAATGGATCAGGTTGAAACCGAGCCCCTGCGCAATCGGTGCCGCAATGGGAACCAGGATCAGCAGGATGGAACTGCTGTCAAGAATCATGCCCAGCAGCAGAACCAGCAGCACGTAGAGCAACAAGAACCCGTAAGCGCCAAGCCCGCTGCCGGTCACCAGATCACCGATCGCGGTGGGAATGCCTGCAACCGCCAGCATCTGGCCGTAAAAACTGGCCGCGACCAGCAGAATGAGGATGCCCACCGAGATGGAGCCGGTCTGGGTGACAACAGCCCAGGTTTTGCTCAGGGTCAGGCTGCGGCGGAGCAAGGCTATCACAAGGGCGGCAAACGCGCCGACACCACCGGCTTCGGTCGGGGTGAAAAATCCGCTGTAAAGCCCGCCCAGCACAAAAACGACCAGCAGCACGATCGGCAGGATTTTGCGGGCCATTTCACGCCGGCCCATTGATATTTCGGGTGCCAGTGGTGCGGCGCGGCTGGCCAATGTTTCTGCGGTGAAGACAAATGAAGGTGCAAATTTTGCCGCGCCGATAATGACCAGCACAAACCCGAGTGCCAGCAGGACGCCCGGCACCAGACCGGCAATGAACATGCGCCCGATCGAAACTTCGGCCAGCACGCCATAGATGATCAAAAGCAGGCTGGGTGGGATCAGCATGCCCAGCACGGAACTGCCCGCGACGGTGCCTGCGGCAAAGGAGGATCTGTAGCCATGGCGGGTCATCTCCGGCACCGCCACTTTGGTAAAGACGGCTGCGGAGGCAATTGAAACGCCGGTGACCGCTGCAAAAATGGTATTGGCGGCAACCGTGGCCACACCCAGACCGCCCAGGATCCGGCGCAGCGCCACCTCGGCAACATCAAACGTGTCTTTGCCGACGTTGGATATGCTGACCAGCAGCCCCATCAGCACGAACAGCGGAATGGTGGCAAACAAATAGTTTGCCACACCGTTATACGCCGCGATCGACATCAACCGCATCGACAGATCGAAATTGTCACGGATAACCCAGACCCCGACAAATGCCACCGCCATCAGGGCCACGGCAATGCGCATCCCGATCAGCACCAGAACAAACAGAACTGCAATTAGCAGAAACCCAATCTCTATATTGCTCATGATTACGGGTTCTTTCTGGAACGGATGTTGGCGACACTGCCCAGAGCAGAGACCGCAAAGGCAAGCGAGGTGGCCGCGGAGCCCAATACAACGATCAGGCGGAAGGGAAAGGTTGGCAGTGTCCACACGCCGCGCACGCCGAAGAATTCAGCGGACTGCAGGGCCTGGTAGGTGTCGGGCCATGCCGCGACCGCGACAATGGCAAACAGCACCGCGCCGGTGGCCGAGAAGAGACTGTCGAGCAGATGTACGCTGGCTGCCGACCCTTTCCGCATGATCCGCAGCAGAAAATCTGCCCGGATCATGGTGTCGTTCAGCGCCACTGCGGGCAGCAGCAGGAAGACAATCGCCACCACCGAGCGGGCGGCGATTTCGGCCACACCGACTATTGGAAACTGGAAGAAATTGCGGCCGACAACGTCGGCCACAATCAACAGCATCAAAAAGCATATCCAGACAGTTCCAATGGCTGCGACGGCGTTCAGTATGCCCTGCAGCCGGCGACGGAATCGCGTCGCGATTGACGCAACAACCACGTCCGTTTGCATTTCAGCTTCCATCATCACTACCATCTTTCTGTCCGGAGATCTTTATGTATCAGGCTTCAGAAGCCCAGTCGCGCACAGGTGTGACACCTGCGGCGTTCAGTTCTGCGAAATAGGCTTTGAGAACCGTTGCCGCTGCCGGACCATTTGCGTCAAGCCAGGGCTTGGCTACATTTGGCAAAGACTGCGCCCATTTGGCCTTTTCTGCTGCAGGCAGCTCAGAAATCTGCAGACCGGCGGCCTCCATTTCGACCAGTGCATTGGTGGAACGCTCAGTGACATATTCGCCGTGGCGGCGCGAGGTGATACGTCCGGCTTCGCGGATGGCGGCCTGAACTTCTTCGGGCTGCCGGTCAAAGAAGGTTTTGTTGACGCCAATGCCACCGAAATACATCGACCCAAGCCCGACGCGTGTCAGGTAAGGCGCAACCTCATAAACCCGCGTGGGGTGAATGCCGCTGGCAAAGGACAGCGCGCCTTCGGACACACCGGTCTGAATGTCGGTGTAATAGGTGGTCAGCGCGCCGTTGACAGGCGTGGCACCGGTGTCGATCAGCCAGTTGGCAGAAGTGCCGGGGGCGTTCAGGCGACGGTTTTTCAGATCGTCAAACGAATTGATCGGAAAATTGCTGTAGACGTCATAGCTGTCGGTCACAAGCGAGGACAGATGCACCATGTTCTGGTCTGTCCAGCCAGCACGCAGTTCGGGCAGCTCATCGGTCAGCCGGTCGAAAATGTCGATCACCAGATTGTGGTCTGAATTTGCGAACGGGGTGAAATAGCTGACGTTCTGAAGCGGCATCGCTGAGCCTTCCCAGACAGTGCCAACCATGCCGATATCGACAATCCCGTCACGCACAGCGGCGCGGGTGTCTTTGAATTTATACAGCGTGCCACCATAGTTGGTGTTCCACTTTACCGTATAATTGCCACCGGCTTCGACCAGCAGGCGGTTCACTTCCGGCTGCAGTACATTCTGCATTGCCCAGACCCAGATATTATTGGTGGGATGGCTGGAGCCGATCTGAATGTTGATCGTTTCAGCGGCCATCGCACGTTTGTTCAGGAATGGCATGGCAAGTGTTGCCGTGGTTGCGGCCAAAAAGGCCCTGCGCGTTGTCATCTTGGTTTCCTCCCGGTGAAATTTTGACCACGGTGTCGTGGCGCTAAATAATGTGCCGGCGTTTGCCACCGGTCAGTTCTTGGTCTGCAGTGCCGCGTTACGCGACGCTTTCAGACGGGGTTTCGATATGGTTTTCTGCGCTGATCTCTGCCAGAACCGCGCTGAATTTTGAGAAAAATTCGTCGGCCAGTTTGCGCGACGCAGCTTTGACCAGGCGGCTGCCAAGCGCGGCAATCTTGCCGCCGATCGCGGCTTCGGCCGTGTAGGTCAATGTGGTGCCCTCCGGCGTTTCTTCCAGAGTGATCCTGGCCGAGCCTTTGGCAAAGCCTGCGATGCCGCCATTACCTTTGCCCGCCAGTGTGCAGGACTTCAGCGGCACGATATCTGACAGCTCAACATCGCCTTTAAATTTTGCGGACACCGGGCCGATTTTCAGTTTCACCACAGCGCTGAAAGTGGTGGGGCTGATCTGGAGCAGCTCCGTGCATCCGGGGATGGATTTTTCCAGCACGTCCCGGTCAAACAGCGCATCCCAGACCTGCTGAGGGCTGGCGTCCAGAGTATATGTTCCGTCGAGTTCCATTTTCTTTCCTTCAGGCGTGCATCATCAGTGGCCAAGCACCGCAAGAATGCGGGCGGGTGTCATGGGGGTCTGGCTGACAGAGGCGTTGAACGGGCGCAGCGCGTCATTGACCGCATTCATCGCCGCCGCCCCTGCTGCGGCGGTGCCGGCCTCGCCGACACCTTTGGCACCCAGAATCGTGTCTAGTGTGGGTGTTTCCACATGGCCGATTTCGATGTCGGGCATTTCGCAGGCCATCGGGACCAGGTAATCCGCGAGCGAACCGTTGGTCAGCTGGCCGGTGTCGTCATACAGACATTCTTCAAAAAAGGCGGGGCCAAGCCCCTGCACCACGCCGCCGCGGATCTGTTCGTCCACCAGCAGCGGGTTGATGATAGTGCCGCAATCTTCCACCACCCAGTGTTTCAGCAATTTGACAAATCCGGTTTCCACATCGACTTCCACCAGGCTGGCCTGAATGCCATTGGTGAAATCAAACGGATAGCCTTGTGGTGCAAAGTGATGCGCCACGGTCAGGGAGATGTCCGTGCCGGCGGGCAAAGTGTCTGGCCGGTAGGTGGCAATGCGGCCGATCTCGGCCAGATCCAGACGATGGGTGCCGGTGGCGGCATCCACCACCGCCCCGTCCGAGAGCATCAGCGTTGCGGCGTCCGCCTGCAATATTTTCCCGGCAATCGACAGGATCTGATCACGCAGTTTGCGCGCTGCACGCAGCGCCGTTTCGCCGCCAATGCCGGCGCCACGACAGGCCCAGGTGGCACCGCCACTGGGGGTGGTGTCGGTATCGCCGGTCACCACTTTTACCGCGGAGGGCTGCAGTGCCAGCTGTTCAGCTACCACCTGAGCAATGATGGTTTCGGTGCCCTGGCCCTGTTCGGTCACCGAGATCAGGCATTGCACATCGCCGGCGGGCGTCAGTTTGACAATGGCGCCATCCTGGGCTGAAATCCGGGCGCCGCCGACACCGTAAAAAGTTGCGCCGGGATTGGTGATCTCGACAAAGGGCGCGATGCCGATGCCACGGTGGATGCCCTTTTTGCGCAGCTCCGCCTGTTCCGCGCGCAGCCCGTCGTAATTCATCATCTGCCGCAGTTGCTGCAAACAGGCCTCATGGGACAGTTTTTCGAACTGGTATCCGGTGGCCGAAGTCTGCGGGTAGGCGTCATCGCGGATCAGGTTCCGGGCGCGGAAATCAAACGGGTCAACGCCAAGTGCCTCTGCGGCCATGTCACACAGCCGTTCTGTCACACCGCAGGCAATCGGATGGCCCACAGCGCGGTACTGGCTGGTCTGGACCTTGTTCTGGAACACCACCGACAAGCGCCCCCGGTAATCCGCCATCTGATAAGGCGCGCCCATCAGACGGATGACCTGGTTGCCCTCGGCGGCGCTGGTTCTGGGGTAAGCCGAAACCGCGCCCACCGGCGCCAGATCATCAACCTGCATCGCGAGGATTTCGCCTTCCGCGCTCACCGCCATCCGGGCCTGGACCTGGTGGTCCCGCGCATGGATATCGGAGACGAAGGATTCGAGCCGGTCGGCCAGAAAACGCACCGGCCTGCCGGTGAGAATGCTGGCCGCGACCGCGCCCATTTCTTCGTGATAAAGATGCAACTTCATGCCGAAAGAGCCACCGACATCCGGCGCAATGACCCGGACCTGACCTTCGCGCAGGTTGAAATGGCGCGCATAGAGGTCCTGGAACTGATACGGTGTCTGGGTGCCGTGGTGCACGGTCAACTGGCCGGACGCGCTGTCGAAATCGGCGAGGATGGCGCGGGGTTCCAGCGTGACGGCGGTGTGGCGGCCAAAGATGAAGGACTCTTCGAAAATATGGGCAGCACCGGCAAAAACGGCATCCACACCGGGGGTTTCAAGCACGGTCTGAAAACAGATATTATCCGTCAGACCAGGGGCAGCAAGTTTTGCGCCCGGCAGCATGGCCGCCGCGCCGTCGATGACGGGCTCCTCGTCTTCAATGTCGATGAAGACCAGTTCACAGGCGTCTTCAGCTTCGGCGCGCGAGTGCGCCAACACCATCACAACCGGCTGTCCTGCCCAAAGGATGTCGCCCTCAGACAGGATATTCTGCGGCGTGCTTTTCATACCGGCAAAATGGTCGAGTGTGCCGCTCCAGGGTTCACAGATCCGGTTCAACTCCGCAGCGGTGAAAACCCGCATCACACCGGGGGCTTTAAGCGCGTCGGAAATGTCGATGTCCAGGATGCGGCCCCGCGCCATCGGGCTGCGCACAAAAGCGGCGTGAAGCATCCGGGGCAGGGTCTTGTCGCTGACAAACTGCCCGCGCCCGGCCAGATGCCGTTTGGCGTTGAGGCGCCGGTGGGAGTGGCCGATGTGTTTTGTTGTGCTCCCGGATTTGCGCTGCATGTTCATTGCGCGGTGCCCCCGTCCGCAGAGTTGCCACGGCGTTTTTCTGCAACCGATGAGATCGCGTCAACGATGGCTTCATAACCCGTGCAGCGGCAGTAATTTCCGGAAATTGCATCACGGATTTCGTCTCTGTCCGGCGCATCTGCGGTTTGCAGAAACGCGTGTGCATTCACAACCATTCCGGTGGTGCAAAAACCACATTGCAGCGCGTTGCGGTCAAAAAACGCCTCTTGCAGATCGGTGATTGCGGCGCGCTCATTCAGGCCTTCAATGGTCTCGACCTTATCGCCATCGGCCTGCACCGCCAGCACCAGGCAGGCATGGGTCGGTTGCCCGTTGAGCAACACGAGACAGGCACCGCAGGCCCCCATTTCGCAGCCCAGACGGGTGCCGGTCAGCTGCAGCTTGTCATGCAGGAAATCGGCCAGAGAAAGGCGCGGTTCAACGCTCTGTGACACGGATTCACCATTCACCGTCAAACTGATTTTATGTTCAGTGCTCACGTCTCTGCTCCAAGTTTCTCAAGCAATCTTCCCAACAAAACCTGCGCGAGATGCACGCGGGTTTTTGCTGGCATCTGCGGGTCATCTGAGGGGTCAAGATCAGCCAAAAGCGCCGTCTGCGCGGCGGCGATGGTGTCCGGGTTCAGTGGCTTGCCGGTCAGTGTCGCCTCGACGGAGCGCGCCCGCAGGGGCATATGGGAAACCGAGAAAAAGGCGACGTCGATCCTGTTGACAATGCCATTGTTCAGAACGGCCTGAATGCCCGCCCCGACCAGGGCGTAGTCACCACGCCTGCGGGCAAGTTCATCAAAAACACTGACGGTTCCGTCGGCGCGGGGTGGTACAAACACTGCGCGCAGGATTTCACCAGGCTGGATCGTAGTTTCATAGAGGTCGCGGAAAAAATCATCGGCGGCGACCCGGCGCGTGCCGTCCGGCCCTGCGATTTCCAGCTCCGCACGCAGCGCCAGCATCATGGCCGGAAATTCGGAGGCCGGATCTGCGAGCGACACGCTGCCCCCGATGGTGCCACGGTTGCGGATTGCCGGATGTGCAACATGGGGGGCGGCCGCGGCGAGCAGGGGCGCGTATTGCGCGATCAGCGGATCATTCAGCACCTGGACGTGACGTGTCATGGCGCCGATGCGCAGCCAGCCGTTAACAAGCCCAATGCCCGAAAGTTCGTCGATGTGCGAGATATCAATCACAGCGGAGGGCGCCTGCAGGCGCAGGTTCAGCGCCGGTAAGACACTGTGGCCGCCCGCAAGGTAAACCGCGTCTTCACCGTAAGATTCATAGGCAGAAAATGCCTCTGAAATGGTGCTGGCACGCACATAGTCAAACGCTGGCGCTTTCAACGGTTCCCCT
>NZ_QOLB01000114.1 GCF_003333265.1 Candidatus Halocynthiibacter alkanivorans | reverse complement strand
CGGCGATTTCGCATTTCCAGAACATGTCACCGCTGGATGCCTCCTATGCCGAAGCGGTGATGGCGGGTATTGTGAACACGCAACCAGCGTCGCGCGCACGGCTTGAAGCTTTTGCCAACAAAACCGCCGCCCGCGTGCGGCCGGACTGAAGGCGCCTGGCGCCGGGTTGAAAACTCAGGGAGAGTGACCATGACATTTAATGCGCTACTGGTTGAAAAAGACGACGCAGGTGAGGTGCGCGCTTCGGTGCAGCAACTGACCACGGATCAGCTGCCGGCGGGGGAGGTGACCGTCGCGGTGGAATATTCGACGCTGAATTACAAAGACGGGCTGTGTCTGGGCGCCGGCGGCGGGCTGGTGCGCAATTACCCCCATATTCCGGGTATTGATTTTGCCGGCACTGTCGAGAGCTCGGACGACGCGCGTTATCAGCCCGGCGATAAGGTGGTGCTGACCGGCTGGCGTGTCGGCGAAGCGCATTGGGGCGGTTACGCACAAATAGCGCGGGTCAAGGCCGACTGGCTGGTGCCGCTGCCGGCAGATCTGACCACCCGCCAGGCGATGGCGGTGGGCACCGCCGGTTTTACCGCAATGCTGGCGGTGATGGCGCTGGAGGACCACGGGTTGAAACCTGGCCAGGGGCCGGTTCTGGTCACCGGGGCTGCGGGTGGTGTCGGTTCCGTCGCCACCGCCATTCTGGCCAATTTGGGATATGAGGTCACCGGAGTGACCGGGCGTCCGGAAAGCGCCGAGTATCTGCGCGGGCTGGGTGCGACCGCGATCCTGCCGCGCGATGAGATCAATGAGACGGTCAGACGCCCGCTGGAGGCAGAGGCCTGGGCGGGCTGTGTTGATGCGGTTGGCGGCGCGATGCTGGCGCGTCTGCTGGGGCAGATGTCTTATGGGGCCTCCGTCGCGGCGGTGGGGCTGGCCGGCGGTGCAGGCCTGCCCGCAACGGTTATTCCGTTCCTGCTGCGCGGGGTGAACCTGCTGGGCATCGACAGTGTGATGCAGCCCTATGACAATCGTCTGCGGGCCTGGAAGCGGGTCGCCTCTGATCTGCCGTTCGACAAGCTGGAAGACATGATCCGCCCGGCCGTGCTCAGCGATCTGCCGCAGCTGGGCGCCGATATTCTGCGCGGTCAGGTGCAGGGGCGCGTGGTGGTTGACGTCAACGCCTGAGCGCCACGAGAGGGCAAATGCGCGCCTGTCAAAATCAACGGCAAGCGCACCTGACAGAGCGCCATTTGTCGGGGTGCAAATGAACGCTGCCAGGTGAGCATGAAGCGCGTCTGGTGGAGTGCGCCTCGCAGGGCGCGGCTGGCAAATCGCATCAGTCCACTGAGGGATGCAAATGCGGCGTGCCCGAGAAGATCGTTCAGGCGCGCATCAGGCGCGCGCGGAACTGACGAGGCGCGGTTTGTGGGCCACGGCTGGCCAAACGCAGTGGTCCGCAGACAGATGTACATGCGGCGCGCCTGGGCGGATCACGCAGGCGCACGCTGCACTGGAGGGGGTCGCGGGACTGAACCGGATGCCGGTGATCCGCAGGCCTTTGAGGCCTGACTGGCGCGCGACTGCCGCAGCCGCGTGTTCAGTATAGCTGGTAAGTTCTGGCAGGCCGGGCAGGGCCAGACGTGCGGCGCGGCCACCAGTTGGCGGGCCCTTGTCGGGCGTGTCTTTACCGGTGCTGCCGATGGCGCTACTCTGTGCCGATGCGCCATTTTATTCTCTTTGCGACTGCCCTGTTCACCACGCCGGTTTTTGCCCAGCAAGCGCAGGAAGTCGCGCTTGCCAAATCGGTGCTGAATACGCTGCAACCGGCGTCGATCAGGCAAAACCGCGAATATTGCGGCTATATTGGCGTTGACGCGACGGGGGCGCTGGTTGCGACCCGCGCCCGCAGAGGTAACACAGACAGCTGCCTTGCCGATGAGCCGCCCCAGGATCTGAATATCATCGCGTCCTATCACACCCACGCGGGTTTTGAGCCGGATTTTGACAGTGAAGTGCCATCGCTTGATGACATGCTTGCGGACCGCGATGAGGGTATTGACGGCTATGTTGCGACGCCGGGCGGGCGCCTGTGGTTTGTTGATACACTGAAAATGCAGGCCCGGGAGCTTTGCGCGCTTGACTGCCTCACATCTGATCCTGATTTCAGCCCCGGGGTCTTCGGCAAAGTCCGCAGCTCTTATACCGAAAAACAATTGAGCCGCCGCGAAGAAATGGAGCCGTCCTGACGGGCTCAACCCGAGCCGGACGCGCGTTGTGAAAAGCCGGAGGTGCCACTTTACTCCCGCGCTGAACCTCTGCGGCCGCATCCGGGATTTACGGCTGAAAACGCGCCTCCTTTGCAGGGAACGGGGCTGAAACCAGCTTCCATTCACCGGCGTCGCGTTAACCTTTCGTTAATGAGTTTGGGTAATTAGCTGCTTTACCAGGTGGTTTCAGCTCGAAAAAGGTAAAAATACCACATGTGTTGAAATTTTGGCGTACCGGCTCCGCTATGACGCGACAATCACCCTAGCAAGGGAGCCATTTCAAATATATGATTAACGAAAATATAAAACGGCATCATCAGAATGCTGCATTTCAGAGGTAGAGCGTATTATGTTGACGATAGATTATATCGTCCGCGATGAAGCGGGTGTGACTTCCGAAGGGGCTTCAACCGAAATCGGTTCGGAGACCTCTGTTTATGTGGCAGGCAGCAAAGACGTATCGCTGAATATTTCCGCGGGCGACGTGCTGGCCTATGTGCGTGTCGGCAGCGATTTGCAACTGGTGATGGCCGATGGCAGCACCGTGTCGCTGGACGGGTTTTATGACAGCGCCGTTCCCTACAAAAGATTGTTCCTCAGTGAAGACGGCGAGCTGAGTGTCGTGGTATTGCCAGAGACCGCAGTGGACGGGGCCCTGGCGGCGGAATACGCCTATGTCGATACCACCGGCAAATGGTCTGCTTATGACTCGCTGGTCTTCCTCGATATCGAACAGGTTGAACCGGTGGTGGCGCCGATCATCGCAGGCGCCGGGCTGTCTGGCGGCG
>NZ_QOLB01000040.1 GCF_003333265.1 Candidatus Halocynthiibacter alkanivorans | reverse complement strand
CCTGGAAAAGATATCAATAATCTCTCAAACGATAACAATACCACCCTGTCGCGGGATGGAGCAGCCCGGTAGCTCGTCAGGCTCATAACCTGAAGGTCGCAGGTTCAAATCCTGCTCCCGCAACCAACTAAACACCACATTATCAGCGCCTTACGCCCCGCAATCGCGGGGCTTTTTGCGTTGGTGGTTCCAACTGTGGAAGCATAGTGGAAGCACGCGGAGCAGGTTCGCTGGTATGGCGGATGCGCACGCTTATCGCGCCGCTTGCCCGCTAAGCAGTCGGGTGAATGTTTTAGTACATGGGACCCACCAGTGGGATGGGATGCTCTTGTCTGGAGGGAAGGCACTGAAGGAGCTTCAATCCGCCGCGACGGCTGTCGATGTTGTCTTGAGCCCCGGGCATCCTTCATCCCTCCGGTGAGCGGCAAGGCTGGTTTTGCCTTGCCGCAACCAGTCGCAAATCCGCGACAAATCCCGGGGCCAGAACGTTCATAACCTGTTGAGACCGACCCTCTGCAACAGCTGATCGCAGAGGGCAGGTGCAACCTATATCAGGTCGGACGGCAGAATGGCCTCCGGAATATTCTGATATGAAACCGGCCGCAGGAACCTTCTGATTGCCATGGTCCCGACAGAGGTTGCGCCAAAATTGGTGGAGGCCGGGAACGGGCCACCGTGGACCATTGCGTCGCTCACTTCGACGCCGGTTGGAAACCCGTTGGCCAGCACGCGTCCGGCTTTGCGTTCCAGGATGGGCAACAGCGCGCGGCCCTGATCTGCGTCCCGGTCGTCAAGATGAAGCGTACAGGTCAACTGACCCTGCAGCGATTTCGCGACGGCAATAACCTCGTCAAAATCCCTGGCCAGAACGACAATTCCAAGCGGCCCGAAGACCTCTTCACTAATCGATTCATTGGCCAGAAATTCTTTGGCTGATGTGGTGAACAGGTAAGGCGCGGCTGTGCGCGCGTCGCAGGTGGTGCTCAGAACTTCCTGCGCAGCACCACTTTCGCGGATACGGTCCCGGCCCGCACGATAGGCGGCGGCGATGCCGTCCGTCAGCATGGTTTGCGGGGCTGAGGCGGCCAGCGCTTCTTTCGTGGCGGCGATAAAGCGGGTGGCGTCGTCGCCGTCGGTCAGGACCGCAATTCCCGGGTTGGTACAGAATTGGCCTGCCCCCATCGTCAGGGATGCCGCCCAACCTGCGGCGATGTCCGCATGGCGTCCGGCCAGCGCGTTTGGCAGCAGGAACATCGGGTTCACCGAGCCCAGTTCACCGAAAAACGGAATGGGCTCGGGACGCGAGGCGCAGAGATCATACAAAGCACGCCCGCCGCCTAGACTGCCGGTAAAGCCAACGGCTTTGATCAGCGGGTGCTGAACCAGCGCCTGTCCAACGGCCCGGTTGCCGCCCTGAATTTGGGAAAATACGCCCGGATGCAAACCGCAGGTTTTTATCGCGGCGTCAATGGCCTGCGCAACGATGTCACTTGTCCCGGGATGGGCGGAATGTCCTTTGACGACCACCGGACAACCGGCGGCCAGGGCTGAGGCGGTGTCGCCGCCGGCGGTTGAGAATGCCAGCGGGAAGTTTGAGGCGCCAAATACGGCCACAGGGCCAACGGGACGCTGCATTAGCCGGATGTCCGGGCGCGGCAGTGGCGTGCGGTCTGGCAAGGCGGTGTCATGGCGGCGGTCCAGATAGTCCCCGGCCAGGATGTGGCTGGCGAACAGGCGGAGCTGGCCGATGGTGCGGCCGCGTTCCCCGATCAGGCGTGCTTCGGGCAGGCCGGTCTCCTGGGTGCCAATTTCAGTGATGGCATCGCCGCGCGCGTCAATCTCGTCCGCGATCGCGTTCAGAAAGGCAGCACGGTCTTCACGGGAGGAATAGCCAAAGCTCCAGAACGCCTCTTCAGCCGCCTGTGCCGCGGCATCAACCAAGGCAGGGTTGCCGACTGCAAACTGGTGCGCCGGGCCATGTGCCGGCTGGTTTTCAAACGTTGCCTCGCCGGCAACCCATTGACCTGCAATCAGGTGGTTTCCATTAATCATGGGGACGTCCTTTATTTCTGAATAGGGTCGTGTTGTTGCGCGCCCGGCATGGCGTTTTGGCCGTAGATCGCCGGTTCAAAATCTGGCAGCGTCTGATGCACGGGCAAATGTGTTTGTCCAGGGGATCAGCTGGTCACTTTCAGGATGGAATTATCGGGGGATTCAAATTCCCACGGGCGGTTGGTTCTGAACCGCTTTCTGAGGAAATCCACGAAGGCCTTAAGATTGGGGGCCATGCCGCGATGGGGTTGGAACACGACATTAAAATCAACCGACGGGCCCCGGTATTCGGGCAATACGGGGACCAGCTTACCACTGCGCACATATTTCCGGGTCATCCAGGCCGGCAACAGCGCCACACCAAGCCCGTCCACTGTCAGCGACAGCAGAGCCTCGTGGTCGCGGACCGACAGGCGCGGATTTACCCGGACTTTTGTGGTGTCATTGCCATGTTCAAGCATCAGATCGACAGGGCCGAAGGTGATTTTGCTGGCCAGATATGAATGCGCGGCAAGATCATCGGGCTGGCGCAGTGGCTGCGCAGAGGCGAGGTAGCCGGGGCTGGCAAACAGGTATTGTGTCGATGAGCCAAGCGCCACAGCGCAGAGGGATTCATCATCGATCTCACCTTTACGCACCGCCACGTCACAGCGTTCTTCGCTCAGATCAACTTTGCGGCTGGTGATGGTGAGGTTGAGTTTGATTTCGGGGTACATCTTCAGAAACTCTGGCAGCAACGGCAGAATAAAGGCGCGGCCCAGCGTTTCCGGCAGGCTGACGTTCAGCAACCCGCTGGGGGTGGAATGCATCGCGCGGATCGCGTCGTCGGCGGTGCGCGCTTCGTCCACTAGTCTTGCGCAATGCTCGTAATAAACTCTGCCGCTTTCGGTCAGACTCAGCTTGCGCGTGGTCCGGTGCATCAGTTTCAGCTGCAGGCGGTCCTCCAGCGCGGCGACACGCCGGCTGACATTGGATTTTGACATCTGCAAATCCGTAGCGGCCGCAGAGAAGCTGTTTCCTTCGACCACCGCCGCAAATACGGCCATGTCTGTGAGTAGATCGGCGTCCATACATTGTCCCATGTGTGCAACAAAGAATTCATTTTGCTTGTATTGTTATTTATATGAAACGCCGATACCCATGTAAAGCCACTAATCAGAAGAGGCGGGAGGGCTTCGATCTTCTGAAGCGATGTGGATGCCGGCGCAGATGCCGGCGCAAAGCGCAAAAACGGGCCTGGACCCGTGGCGCAAAAGGGAGGACGTACGAATGAAATTTAAGAAATCTTTTCTAAAAGTCGCAGGCGCCGCAATGGTTGCCGGGCTGGCAACTGCGGCGCCGGCGGCGGCAGCCGTTGAGCTTCCGTGTACAACGGCCAAGCTTATTGTTCCCTGGGGGCCAGGTGGCGGCACCAGTGTGATCTTCGGCATCTTTGAACAGGCCATCCAGGCCTCGGATGCCAAGGTCAAAATCAAAGTGGTCACAGTTCCTGGTCAGGGCGGCGCTCTGGGGGCCAAAGAGGCTGCTGCGGCCAAGCCGGACGGCTGTACACTTTTCGCCATCCATCAGCATATGGTTGTGAACTACATCAATGGCGTCACTGACTTTAACTGGGACGAGTTTGAGCCGGTGGCGCTGCTGACCGATACGCCGGAAATCATCGGGGCAGGCAGCCACGTTGAGTATAGCGATCTCGAAGGCATGCTGGCCGCGGCGAAAGCCAGCCCGGGAGATATTCCGACAGGCGTGTCCATGGGGGCGACAAGCCACTTCTTGTGGCTGATGCTCGGGGCTAAAACCGGGACCGACTTTGCATATGTTCCGTTCCAGGGTGGTACAGCAGGGCGGGTCACCGGTCTGTTGAATGGCACCATCGATCTTGGTGGTATCAATATGGCGGCCGCACGGACACAGCGTGGAGATGGCGGGCTGAAAGCCTTTGCGATCGCCGCTGAAGAACGTAGCGACCTGATTCCTGACGTGCCGACTCTGAAGGAGCTGGGCATCGACATGAATTACTCGCTGACCCGCGGTATCATGCTGCCCAAAGGCACTCCAAAAGAGATTGTCGATTTCTGGGCGTCCGTGTTCAAAGGTCCGACTGAGGATGCGGATTTTGTAGCGCAGCAGGCGGCGAAAGGCACTGCGGTGCTGTACAAAGGTCCTGCGGAATACGCCGAGTGGTGGGAGGAAACGTCTGCAGAATTCCTCGACGCAGCGAAAAAGATTAAAGTTGGCCGGTTCCAGTAAAGCCAATTCTGCGGGGCTTCATTGTCCCGCAGGCACCTGTGGCCGCCTGGCCTGAAGTCCCGCACGCACCATTCAAATGCTCTGAGTGGCTGTCGTTCCTACCAGTTTTCCGAAAGGAATGTATCATGCGCCTGAATCGCGACACGATCATTGCCATCGTTTTATTATTCCTCAGCGGCGCATTGTTCGTCAGCACCTATCAGTTGCCCGCTGCGATGTTCGGCCAGTTGCCTTCGTCGCTCTGGCCGCGTATCATCCTGATCCCGTTGGCTATTTTGGCATTTATCTTGCTGATTCAGGCGCAGAGAACCACGGCGGATCCTTCGGCGACATCGATGGGGTTGCGGCAATGGCTGCAGTATTACCGCAATCCGATAGTTGTATTTTTCCTGTTCTTTCTGTTCCTGGTGACAATGCCAGTCCTGGGAATGCTTATCGGCGGCGTTCTGTACGTCTTTGTCACCCTGAATGTTCTGGGCGGATGGGGGCGTAAACAGCTGCTCCAGCACGGTTTGATATCTGCGGTTTTTGTCATTGGCATGTGGACCGTATTCACGCAGCTTCTTGGGGTGTTCCTGCCCGAAGGCATTCTCCTGAGGGTATACTGACAATGAATCTCTTCTCCAGCCTCGGGCTCGCGGCTCCCGAGTTGTTTACGATCACCACAATGGCTCTGATGATGGCGGGCACTTTTGCCGGTCTGCTGGCGGGCGCCATTCCCGGTTTTACCATCGCGATGGCCGTGGTGCTGGTGCTTCCTTTTACATTTGCGATGTCCCCGGTGCAGGGGCTGGCCACGATGATCGCCGTGTATGTCGGCGGGTTGTCGGGCGGCCTGATGTCGGGCATTCTGACGGGTATTCCCGGTACACCTTCTTCGGTTGCGACGACGTTTGACGGCTATCCGCTGGCCAAATCCGGCAAGCCGGGGCTGGCACTGGGCATCGGCGTATGGTCGTCCTTTTTTGGCGGGGTCATTGCCTCCGTTGTGCTGATGCTGGTCGCGCCACAGCTGGCGATGATTGGTCTGGAATTCCAGCCGGTTGATTTCTTTGCGCTGGTGATTTTTGCACTGACAGTGACGGCCAGCCTGGCGGGCGACCAGATGCTCAAGGGTTTGATCGGCGCCTTGTTTGGCCTGTTGATTGCCACTGTTGGCAGCGACGTAGTGTTTGGGCTTCCGCGCTTCACATTCGGTGTTGAGTCCGCGTCCAAGGGCTTTGCCTTTCTGCCGGTGCTGGTTGGTCTGTTTGCCTTCAGCCGGCTTCTGGGCGACGTGCGCGATCCTGAAAATGCGGTCAAGCGGCTGGGCGGCGACGAAGCCCATGCGGTTCATATCGACTATGTGCTGTCCGCCAAGATGGTCATCAGCCGGTGGGTCAATGTGGTGCGCTCATCGCTGTTGGGGGTCTTCATTGGCGTCCTGCCGGCGGCTGGCAGCACAATCTCCAATATTCTGGCGTATGATCAGGCCAAGAAAGCGTCAAAAGAACCGGAAACTTTCGGCAAAGGCGCCATCGATGGCATCATCGCTCCGGAAAGCGCCAACAATGCGACCGCTGGTGGCGCGCTGATTGTGATGATGGCACTCGGGCTGCCCGGCGACATTATGACTGCGATCATGCTGGGGGCGTTGCTGGTGCATGACGTCATCCCCAGCCCCTCGTTTATCTCTGACGAGCCCAAGATCGCCTACTCGATCTTTCTGGCCTTCTTTGTCGCCAACTTCATGATGCTGTTTCTGCAATCGATCACGTTGCGCGGATTTGTTCTGATCACCAAAGTCAAAATGTACATGCTGACAGCGGTGATCCTGTTCTACTGCGCGCTTGGCATTTTCGCGCTCAATAACATCGCCTATGACATGTGGACACTGTTCGTTTTTGGGGTTCTTGGTTTTGTGATGCGGGCGCTTGGTTTCCCCGTCGTGCCTATCGTTCTGGGTGTCGTGCTTGGCAATATTGCCGAGGTGCGCCTGAGCCAGGTGTTTGCGCGTGGCGATGGGCTTGAAGCGTTTCTGACCCGGCCCTGGGCGTTGTTTTTCCTGCTTCTTTCCGTCTTTTCGATCCTGTTTCCTTTCTATCAGAAACACCTGGGAAAACCGGGTTGGACGACATATTTCGTGCCGATGCTGCTGATCGTAATGGCCGGTCCGGTCTTTATGATGCCGGGCGTAATCCGCCCCGTTATCGCCGGGCTTATGCTTGCCGCCGGTATCGTGCAGCTGATTACGCGGCTCAGAAACGGGCAATCCGGTCCCGAAAAAATCTAATAATTCAACATAATACGACTATCGAGGAATAATCATGGATCTGGGTATCAAAGGTAAAACGGCATTTGTCCTTGGCGCGTCACAGGGGCTGGGGCGGGCGATCGCTGAGCGTCTGGCCGCCGAGGGTGCAAACCTGGTGCTGTCCGCACGTCGGGAAGATGTTCTGCAGGAACTGGGCGCCGAACTGACCGCGAAATACGGGGTATCCGTACAGGTTGCGCCGTCGGATCTGACCGATCCGGACGCGGTGAGCGCACTGTGCGTCCGCATTCGCGACGAGTTCAAACCTGACATTCTGCTGAACAACGCAGGCGGCCCACCTCCGTCGCCGTCCACGGGTGTTGCCCAGGAGCTCTGGAAGTCCTCTGCACAGTCTTTGCTGTTCAGCATCATTCAGATCACCGAAGCGGCGCTGGAGAACATGCGGGTCAATAAATGGGGCCGTATTCTGACAATCGGATCTTCCGGTGTATTGCAGCCCATTCCAAACCTGGCGGTCTCAAATACCATTCGCGGCGCTATGGCCGGGTTTTCAAAAACCCTGGCGGCGGAAGTGGCGGGGGACGGCATCACCGTCAACACGATTTTGCCAGGAAAAATTGACACCGCTCGTGTGGGTCAGCTTGATACCGCCCGCGCCGGTCGTGAAGGCAAAACGCTGGAGCAAGTGCGCACTGAACTGGCAGCAGGGCTGCCGGCGAAACGCTATGGCAAGCCAGAAGAGTTCGCCAATGTGGCTGTGTTCCTGATGAGTGAGCCAGCGGGATATGTCACCGGTCAGATGACACGGGTTGATGGCGGCATGATCCGCAGCCTCTGAAACAGGGATTCTACAATGTCACAATCAACCAATCCCGAAAGGCCTGGTGCCTCAGGCGAACCCGCTTTGCGGCCAGGCGGTCATATCCTGGCCGACCAGCTGAAATTGCTGGGCGCGGACACTGTCTACTGTGTGCCGGGCGAAAGCTTTCTGGGGCTGCTGGACGGGCTTTATAATCACCAGGATGCCATCCGCACGGTGACGTGCCGCCATGAAAGTGGCGCTGCAAACATGGCCGATGCCTATGCCAAACTGACCGGAAAACCGGGGATTTGTGCGGTGACGCGCGGGCCAGGGGCGACCAATGCGGCAAACGGGGTGCACACCGCCTATCAGGACTCATCGCCAATGATCTTGCTGATCGGGCAGGTGGCGCGGGACATGGTGGACCGCGAAGCCTTTCAGGAGATGGATTACCGGCAGGTCTTTGGCCAGATGGCCAAGTGGATCGCGCAGATAGATGACGCCAGCCGCATCCCGGAATATCTGTCCCGCGCCTGGAAAATCGCTCAGTCCGGGCGCCCCGGTCCGGTGGTTCTGGCGTTGCCGGAAGACATGTTGATGGACATGGTCGCGGTTGAAGACCTGCGTGCCACGGATCTGGCTGAGAGCGCGCCAACGCAGGGATCAGTTGCTGAGCTCGAAGAGCTGATGACGTTTGCCAAACGGCCGATGATGCTGGTTGGCGGGCCCTCCTGGGACGCTGGTTGTGCAGAAAAAGCGCTGGCGTTTGCGGAGCGCACCGGACTGCCGGTGGCTTCCAGTTTCCGCTGTCAGGACTATGTGGATAACGATCATGCAAACTATGTCGGTGTTGTTGGCATCGCGCCCTCAGCGAAGCTGCGCCAGCGCATTGAAACCGAAGTTGATCTGCTGATTGTTGTCGGCTCCCGTCTGGGAGAGATGACGACGCAGGGTTATAACCTGGTCAACATTCCCAATCCGCAAATGAAGTTTGTTCATGTGCACCCCGGTGCGGATGAACTTGGCATGGTCTATAATCCGGACATTGGCATTGTCTCTTCGCCGAACGCGTTTTTTGACGCCGTCACATCAATTCGGGACGGCGAAGGCAAAAACCGCTGGGCGGACTGGCGGCAATCTCAGCGTGAAGACTATGAGGCGTTTTTGGAGCCAACAGAGGTGCCCGGCCGGCTGAACATGTCCAAAGTGATCCGCCACATCACCGACAGCATGCCCAATGATACAGTTCTGAGCAATGGGGCGGGCAACTACACGGTCTGGGCGCACCGGTTCCACAAACACCGCGCCTACAGAACGCAACTGGCGCCGACCAGTGGCTCGATGGGCTATGCGGTGCCAGCGGCGATCGCGGCCAAACTGCACAGCCCTGAGCGCCAGGTGATCAGTATTTCCGGGGACGGTTGTTTCCTGATGACATCCCAGGAACTGGCCACGGCGAAGCAGTATGATGCCGATATCATCTATCTGGTCGTGAACAACGGCATGTATGGGACCATCCGGATGCATCAGGAACGCAACCATCCGGACCGGGTGATCGCGACTGAGCTGCACAACCCGGATTTTGTCGCCTATGCGGCCTCCTTTGGCATTGATGGTGAACGGGTTGAAACAACTGAAGATTTCCCGGCGGCTTTGGAAAGAGCGCGCGGGCGCAAGGGGGGTTATCTGATCGAACTGATCGTGGATCGCGAAGCGCTGACCCCGGTGCAGACCCTTGAACAAGTCACACAACAAGGACGGGCAAAGCTGGCGGTCTGACCCTGTTGGGGCCGCGGCCTGTTTTGTCTGAAGTAACATTCCTGTGGAGCATGCTATGATAATTGAAGAGCGGATCTATTCGCTGCATATCGGGGCCGCGGCAGAATATCTGCGGCTCTATGAAGCCGAGGGTCTGGCGGTGCAAAGGCCGATCCTGGGCCGGATGGTCGGCTACTTTTCGAGCGAAATAGGCCCTTTGCACCAGCTGATCCACCTCTGGGCCTATAAGGACCTGGCCGAGCGCAGTGAACGTCGCGCAAAGCTGGTCGCGGATCCGCGCTGGAAAGCCTATGTGCCAAAAATCCGCCCGTTTATGATAAGCCAGGAAAATAAAATCCTGATACCGGCCGCCTTCAGCCCCTGGGCGAAAGATGACCCGGCGCTGGATATGGCGTCACCTGAATACACCTCTCTCTGACCTGACCTGACCTGACCAATATCGGATATCGCAATGATTGATCTCTATTCCTGGACCACCCCGAATGGCCGTAAAGTCTCTATTCTGCTGGAAGAACTTGGCGTCGAATACACCGCCCACCCGATCAACATCGGCCAGGGCGACCAGAAAACACCGGAATTTCTGGCCATCAGTCCCAACAACAAGATCCCGGCGATTGTGGATCAGGACAATGGTCTCAAGCTGATGGAATCCGGCGCGATTATGCTCTACCTCGCCGAAAAATACGGCCGCTTCATGCCGACTGATCCGGAAGGCCGCTGGAAAGCCCAGGAATGGCTGATGTGGCAGATGGGCGGTCTGGGGCCGATGCTGGGGCAGGCGCATCACTATGTGCATTTCAACCCGGGCAAGGCGGATTATGCGGAAGAGCGTTTCCGCGCGGAAAGCAAACGGCTGTATTCCGTCCTGGAGAAACAGCTGGATGGTCGTGAGTATATCATCGACGAATATTCGATCGTTGATATGGCCTGCTGGCCCTGGGTGTCGCGCTATGAGTGGCAGGAAATATCGCTGGAAGACTACCCGAATGTGCGGGCGTGGTATCAGCGTATTGCGGCGCGTCCCGCAGTCCAGGCGGGCTATCATGTGCCAAAGAAAGTGGGCGAAATTCCCGCTGGCTGATCTGGGCAAACGGGTACGTTCAATAACGGAGTAAAGCCAAAAGATGGAAAAAACGGGTCTTGGCCGCACAGGCCTGAGTGTCAGTGTGGCCGGGCTGGGATGCGGCGGTCACAGCCGGTTGGGGCTGGGAACTGGCGGCTCCCCGCGCCACGCGGTCTCTGTGGTCAGCGCCGCCCTGGATGCCGGCATTAATTTTATCGACACCGCACGCGTATACGGGACCGAAGACATTGTCGGCCAGGCAATCGCGGGCCGCAGGGATCAGGTTGTGATTTCGACCAAACTGCCGGTCGTGCAGCCGGGAACATCGGCGCTGGGCGCACAGCACGTGCCGGCGGCGGATTCCATCGCTTCGGTGGAGGACAGCCTGCAGCGCCTGGGCACCGATCACATCGATATTCTTCATCTGCACGGGGTGGTGGCCAGCCAGTATGAGTACTGCCTGAACGAGCTGGTGCCGGCGATGCAACAGCTGCAGCAACAGGGCAAAATCCGCTTTCTCGGATTGACGGAACGGTTCATATTTGACCCGCAGCACAGCATGCTGACCCGGGCGCTGCAGGACGATTGCTGGGATGTGTTCATGGTTGGGTTCAATCTGATAAACCAGTCTGCACGCCAGCGGATCTTGCAGAAGACCGCAGACAAAAACATTGGCGTTCTGAACATGTTTGCGGTGCGGCGTGCGCTGAGCCGCCCGGAGGCTTTGCTGCAACTGATTGCCGAAATGGCCGACAATGAGCTGATCGACGCCACGCGGTTCGATCTGAGGGATCCGCTGGGGTTTTTGCTTGATGACAGTGACGCTGACACAATTGTCGAGGCGGCCTATCGTTTTTGCCGGCACCAACGCGGTGTGGATGTCGTGTTGACCGGCACCGGCAACACCGGTCATCTGAACGAAAATGCAGCGGCCATTCAGAAAGGCCCCTTGCCGGGTCCCTGTGTGGCGCGGCTGCAGGAGTTGTTCGGCGGAATTGACTCAGTTTCCGGAAACTGAATGCATAGCCCGGGCTATGAGGCATCCCGCAAAGGCTTTGCAGATGGCTTTTTGTGCTGGCGCATCTGAACAATCTTTGCGGATGAAGCGTATTTTGCTGGCGCGCGCACCGGGTCTGCGAAATGCCCCGGCAAAAATCGGTCAGCCTGCGAAGGTGTAATGAGCTGTCTGCCAAAGGGTGTCCGACGGCGGTCATCAGCATGCGAATTGAGGGCGGCGGCGCTGGTTTCATCGTTGAAAGGTCAAAATATCAACCAGATACCAGCATATACCGTCCAGATCCTACGGGCTGTTTGTGTTGATCTGTCCACAGTGGGAACACACAGCATAAGATCAGACCGGTGTGTGTTGGCAACAGTCGGAGCTCCAGTGATCTGGGCGTAATCGGCCATAGCCGACGTCTGTCCCTGGTGCTGCGAACGGCTGCGCCGGGCCCAAACTGTCAGATTGTGCAACCGCTGCGCAGGATGCGCGGCATCAGATCAGTCAGGGCGCTTGGCCTCTGAGCCATATTTTGCTTAGATGGGATGCCGGACCAACCCGGTGAGGGACCATGATACCAACGCTGGCAGAACGCGCAGACGCGCAAACCGGGCCGGCATGGATCAAATTATTCTGTACCGCTTATGTCACCAGAAACCTCAGAGCTCGAAATTCGACGGGCAACATCACTGGACCTGCCAGCCATCGAAGTCTTCCTCGGTGACTCATACGGTGCGGCCGCCGCCTATAAAAATTCCGAGCGCTGGATCTGGCAATTCTGCAATGCGCCTGGAAAGCCGCAGGGCGATTCAGCGCCTTCTGTCTGGATTGCATGCGAAGGCTCCCGTGTCGTCGGGCAGATTGCTGTGCAGGACGCCAGGGCCTGGTTTGCGGGCCGTCAGATTGACGCGGGCTGGATCGTCGACGTCATGATCTTGCCCGCGTTCCGGGGCCGCGGCCTTGGCCATCTGATACATGCGGCTGTGGTAAAAGACCGGGCGACGGTGGTGACCCTGACGATGGCGCCGGCAACGCGGCGGATGGCGGAACGGGCGGCGTGTGTGACGCTTGGACCGACCTCGCAATTTATCAGGCCACATGCCGTGAGCGCGCGCACGGTTTGCAGATACCTGAGCCATAAAATTGACAGTGGCACGCGATACCGCCGCCTGTTTGCGTTTTTGCGCAGGGTGGCTGCCGGTCCCTATATCCTTGCGGCGGTGGCGCGGCTGTCCGTCGCTGTGCGGCAGCTGTTCCGACGCAGATCTTCTTGTTTGTCGCGCTGCGAGATGACCGAAGTTGACCGTTTTGACGCCGGATATGATCAGTTCTGGCAGGCTCTGCGCCCCCGGTTTCCGGCGATCCATGACCGCTCTGCGGACAGCCTGAACTGGCGGTTTTCAGAGTGTCCTGGTCTCACCTACCGGAAGTTTATTCTGCGCCGGGACGGAGACATCAGCGGCGTCGTCATTACCCGGACCTGTGAGGCGACCGAGCTGCCGGCGGGCATCATCGCTGACATACTGTGCGACCCGGAGGATGCCGGCACTTTGGATGCGCTGATTGAACTGGCGCAAACGACCCTGAACCCGGTGTGCGAATATCTGGAGGCCGCCGCCTCTACGCCTCAGTACTGTGCTGCCCTGCAGCGCGCGGGATTCACAGCGGTGCGGACCATGCGGCCCACCGTCGTTTGCGACAACGCGAGACTGAAAGCGGACATCGAAAAATCCGCGCAGGGCTGGCATTTCACCAAGGGCGACCACGACTGGGATCAGATCCACCCGGTCTGAAAAACTCAGCGCTGCCAGAGAAAGCAGTTCCAGACCGTGTGCTGGTGCCGGATGTCGGGCAGGCTCTGCCAGCCAGGGCCTTCGACGGCAGCGCGGAGCCCTTCTGTGCGTTCGCTGTAGCTTGAGACGAATATGCGCCGGCTCCGCGCTTGCAAGACCGGCAGTATGACGCCAGGGTCCGGAAGATAATAAAGAACCTCACAGGCGGTGATCAGGTCGAAGTCGACACCCGGAAAGATCCGGTCGATGGCCTCCAGCGGACCAACCCGGAACTCAGCCTGAGGCACCAGCTTTCGCGCCCGCTTGATGGCGAATTCGCTGATATCCATGCCATGAAACCTGTCGGTCAACCGGGCCAGACTGACGCTCTGATGTCCTTCCCCACATCCCAGTTCAAGGATGGTTTGGTAATGCGGCTGACAGCCGGAAAGCAGCTCGTTGGTGGCCCGGAAACGATGCTGTTCCCGCCGCGAGGTCATATTCCAGGGGTCCCGCCTGGCATAAAGCGCGCGCAGCTTGCCATAGGAGCCGGTAAATGCGGTGTGCCGCAGCATCACCCGGGTCCAGAGATCGGAAATCTGTTTTCGCATATGAAGGATCACCTGTTGTCAGTTTACCTATAGCAGATGGCGTCGCAGCAGTTGTGAAAGCCTGCGCTTCAACCGCCGCTGCAGAGAGTATCTGTCTTGCAAAATCTGGCCCAGAGAGGCGACGTCCGTGTCCGCTCTGATGGTGTTCCGGGGTTGTATACGGGCGCTGATACACGCGGCCCCGGTGTCGGATGTGTGAATTTTCCGGAAGTGCTGCCGGTGCAATGCGGCCATGATTTTCCGGTTGTAGGCGCCAAAAGGTATTGCCACCTCATCGATGCAGCTGCCGGTGATCTCGGATAATTCGTACGCGGCCCGGACCGTTTCGTCCTGGAATGTCTCTGCCGCCACGTGTCGCCAGTCGAGATGGTGCCGGCCGTGCAATCCGATATTCATATCTGAGGCCGCCATATCCCGGATGTCTTCGGCGGACAGGTATCGCGGGTCAGCCATGCGGCCCAGAAGAACAAAGAACGTGGCCTCCAGGCCGCGTTGCCTCAGTTTTTGCACCGCAATTTCGAGATCAGACCTGTTGCCATCATCGAAGGTAAGCCTGACCCGGCCGCCTCCGGAGCTGAAGCTTTGCACCCGGTCCAGAACCTGCTCAAACTGTGCCACCGACAACCAGTAGGGCGCCTCAGTCGCGTCCACGTCGGCGTGTGGCGTGCCCAGGCCGTGAAAATTCAGGATGATATGGTGAAGGGATTCTGCAGTCATTTTGGCTCGCCCGATTTCGCAAAAGCCAGCTTCCGCGCGTCAGGCGCGATGCGGTCCGCCACCTCGGCCGGCGGGGCCAAACCGTGCAGGCCGCGCCAGGCGCCCCTGGCCTGGGCAACACTTTCCGTGAGCAGGATTTTCAGGATTTTCAGGACCGAATACGCATAGGCGACGGGCACGGCCACAGGATTGATCCTGAAGATGAACCTCATCCGGTTGCGGAAATTGAAATAGTTGGCGAACGCCGTCGGTGCGCGGTTCACCGCTCCGGTGCCAATGACGGTTCCGCCGTGATGATGGACCACCGCCGCCGGGCACCAGATCAGCGGCAAATCCCCCCGGCGCGTGGCCCAGTCCACCTCTTCAAAATAGAGAAAGTAGTCCTCGTGCATCAGGCCGGCATTTTTGATGAATTCTCTGGACGCGACCATACTGGCACCGGAAATAAAACGCCGGGCGCTGTCGGGCAAATCGGGGGCCTCTGAGGTCAAAAGCCCCTGATTGAGGTTTTTTACCCGCCCCGTCCAGTGGCTGACGTGGCCGCCGTCAGACTGGATGATGGCTTCTTCTCCCAGGTAAATGATGCGCCCGCCCATGAGAGAAAACGCGCTTTTGGCGGCCTCCGCGACAAACGCAGACGCGGTCTCTGGCGGGACAACACAGTCCGGGTTCAGCACCCAGAACAGGTTCACCTGCGCATCCTGTTGCAACAACCGGATGCCCTGATTGGCGGCGGCGGCATATCCCGTATTCACCGGGCATCTGAGCAGGGTCAGCGCGGCGTTGCTCACTGAGGCGTTGTTCACCGGGGTGTTATTCACCGGGGTGTTGGTCGCGGCGGGCGGGGGGGGCGGCGCTGCAGAGGGCGCTGGTGCAGGGGCACCGGTCACAGCAGGCGGGAACATCCCGGACAGGGACGCATCGGGTGGGAGTGTCGGGGGCGGCGAAGCAGGGGCATTGCGCGCGGCGGGGATCTGACCTGCGGTCAGCTCCTGATATTGTTGCGCCTTTGTGGCGGCCCAGTCCCGAATGACGTCCCGGGTATGATCGGGAGAGGCATTGTCGCAGACCACGATCCTGATGGCTGTGTGGTGAGATCGCGACAGGCTTTCCAGACAGTCCGCAATCACGTCGGCGGACATGTACGTTACGATAATGATACCAAGCGTATTGTTT
Organism: Candidatus Halocynthiibacter alkanivorans; assembly: GCF_003333265.1. GTDB lineage: Bacteria > Pseudomonadota > Alphaproteobacteria > Rhodobacterales > Rhodobacteraceae > Halocyntiibacter_A > Halocyntiibacter_A alkanivorans. Next base: position 7,881 of record NZ_QOLB01000040.1, on the reverse strand, counting down.
GTTTGCCCGCCCATAAAACCGCATCCTCCTGAAAACTTCCGCGCGCCTGAATTCTCCTGCCGGACCCCTCAGCCGGACCCCTCTGTCGGATGATTACCTGCCTTACAGATTACGCACCGCCAGGTCTGATTGCAAACTCAGCTGCAGCGCGGGCGGTTGAGCCCGGGCCGCCCGGTTCAGAACCCGCATCCTGCCGGGTCCCGATCGGCGCAGACAGGTTCACCGGGCAGAGAGTTTGTCACACTGGTTCAGGCCGTGGTTCACCCCTCAGGAGATCAGCATTTTTAACACACGTGGATTCACAAACCCGGGCAGGCAGACACAGAGTGTCTTTGCTCAGGACCATATTGGACAGGCCCGCAGCAACATCTGGCCGGGCCGCTTTCTTTGACGTTCACACCGGACGTTCACACCTGGCAATATTACGGTAATTCCCCGATTCTTACCAGGGTCCGCACAGATCTGACGCGGCCGGACCCGGTTGCACGGCGGCTGTGCTGCTACCTGGTCCCATATTGCGCCTCCGCTGCCGGCATTGCTGATTTAAACGCTGGGGCTGCCTGCTCCAGCGGTGTTTTGTCTGTATCCCGCACCAACAGCGTTTTGACACGTGGTGGGCTTTTGTCGTTCTGACCCGGTTGCACAAGCGGCCTATCTTACCAGAGCAAACTGCGTGCCGACGGGGAACTCAAGATCGCCAAAATCTGACGCCAACCCGCCACCGCAGCTGCCAAAAGTATCCGCACTGCCATAATCGATTTTGCCGGTTGCCTCCGCATGAACACCTTTAATCCCCGCGACGTCGGAGCCCAGTTTCAACTCTCCCCTGGCGCCCATCTGAGCACCGCGGAAATAATTGTCAGAGCCAAACTCAATATTGTCGCCGGAATACAGGTAGATATTATAGGTGCCGTCAGAGCAGTAATTCAGCGACCCGATCACATTGTCGGACCCGAACAGGATCTTGTCCTCTGTGGCGAAGACCACGTTTGACAGCGTGACATCGGAGCCGACCTTTATTTCCTTTTTCGCCACAATGGCGATGTCGGAAATCACCCGGTCTGAGCCAAGGTCGGCGACCTCTTCCACGATATACAGCGTGTTGGGTATGAGCGGAGTCACATCGGTGATTTCATTGAGATACACCGGGCCGTTGGTGATGAAATCCGGCATTTCATTAAGCAAGCCGTTTTGCATATCGTCGACAATGCCGGAGACCAGGCCGGGCAGTTCGAGATCGTACTCGGCCTCCATCAAGGAATCTTCGACAGCGCCGTTCTCGCCGCCTTGTTCAAAATCCGACAGGTCATTCATTGCAATTGTGGTGCCGGGGGAGACCGTGTTGTCGGAGCCGATTTTCACCCCGTCATCGCCGTAGAGGCAGAAGTCCTCGGTATAATCGTTGTCCGAGCCGGAGAGCACTTCCTCGGCGGAGAAAAAGCCGCCGCTTTTGCAGCCTTTCCCAGGTTCACTTTCAGCGACTGCAGAGCGCGAGATTTCAAATTCATTGATGCCGGCAAACATGGCAAAAATGGATTGCAGCGGGTTTTCGTTCGCATTGGTCCGTCTGGCGGTGGCGCGCACGGCGTTTTTCGGCTTGGCGCCAGCGACAAATACACTGCCGTCCCAGTTTCCGGTCTCAATGTCTGCGGCTTTCAGAACCGGATGACCATTGATGGCAGCATAGTTTTTCCCGCTGTAGAGCAGGGCCTGGGTCCGCACGTCATTGTTGTCCGGCAATTGGCTGGCACCGGCGAGCGCGGCGGCAGAGGCGGTGATCTGAAGCCGGTGACCGGTGAGCCGCACAAGGCCGATGTCGATGACCCACGCGAGCATCAGAAGAAAGACCGGCAGCGCGACCGCCACCAGCACAATGACCGCGCCCGAGGCGTCCCGGAGAAGTCGTATCAGGGTTTTGACTGTATTGGACACCAGCGTCACTCCTTGCGCATTGTCACTACCGCCTGCAGGTCCGGAATTACTACGATGCTGGTGAACATGCCGGCGAACGGATTGGCGGTGGCAACGATCACCCGCACATCGTCTGTGCCGGTGGTGCCGATATCTTGTGCGGTGACGGTAAAACTGTTGGGCCAGGTGGACAGGTAGGCCGTCGCATTGGCGGCGGCAGCGGCCTCGCTGGCGGTGCCGACAGACAGTTGCCGGGCGGCCTGGCGGGCGGCGTCATACATATTGTCGACAAGCGCCAGGGTCCCGCCCCAGGTGATAATGCCGAAGAACAGGAGCAGGAGCAGCGGCAATACCACGGCGAATTCGACAAGAGCGGCGCCATCGTCCGCGCGCAGGAAATGTCGCGGCCCGGGCAGAACCCGGGTATCATCATGCGAAGTAATCTTCACAACATGGCTCCAATGTTTCGTTTCAATGCGTCGTATTATGCCGGGTCCCGGCCGCCTGCGCATCGTCCGGAGCGCCCGGTTATTCAACTCCAGGGTGCCAAATCGCGCTGACACCGGGGCAGGACCGGAGCGGGGCAAGGCTGTTTCAAGCCGGGGGTCGGGCCCACCACTGGACTGGTTTGTCGCGGCCCGCCAAAGGCAGCGGTCACGGCACTGCTGTTTGGCGGAGCGCTGCGCGGCGGTGCATTTCGTATTTTGACGCAGGGTCCTGGTCCTGCTAAAATACTGCATAGACATACTGCCAGATTTACCAGGTTCCGGCCGGTTTTGGTGATCCTGGCCGGGGGCGATCAGGGCGCAGCGGCGGTCAAAACCTGAGACCAGAGGGCCGGACCATATCTACATCTGCCGCCTCGGCTGCTCCCTTTATTTATGGGCATCCGGAGCAAGAGACACAGCGATTACTGCCTGACACCAGGGGATATTATGATCATCTCAGAAACACGGCTGGCTGGCGTCAGACTGATCACACCCGCGCGGTATAGCGATGCGCGCGGCTTCTTTTGCGAAAGCTACAGCCGGGCGCGGCTTCGCGAGCACGGTATCGGCCTGGAATTTGTGCAGGACAACCATTCCCTGTCGCATGAGGCGGGCACCGTGCGGGGGCTGCATTTTCAGGCACCGCCCCATGCCCAGGCCAAACTGGTGCGTTGCGGCCGCGGGCGGCTGTTTGACGTCGCGGTGGACATCCGGCGCGGATCGCCTGGGTATGGTCAGTGGGTCGGCGAGGAACTTTCGTTTGAAAACGGCAAACAGCTGTTTGTGCCGGCCGGGTTCCTGCACGGCTTTGTCACGCTGGAGCCAGACACTGAGGTGATCTACAAATGCTCCGATTATTACGCGCCAGACTGCGACGGCGCGGTGCGCTTTGATGATCCCGATATCGGCATCGACTGGGGCATTGCCGCAGGAACCGCGATCCTGTCAGACAAGGACGCCGCCGCGCCATTGCTGGCGGATTTTGTCTCTCCGTTTGAGTATGAGGAGGGGCGGGAATGAGGCTTCTGATCACCGGCGGCGCGGGGTTCATCGGCTCTGCCGTGGTGCGGCTTGCCATTTCGCAGGGCCATCAGGTGGTCAATCTGGACGCGCTGACCTATGCCGCCTGCCTTGATAACCTGGCCAGCGCGGCCGGCAGTCCGCTTTATGTGTTTGAACAGGCCGACATCCGGGACCGCGCCGCATTGGAGCGGATCTTTGCGACCCATCAGCCCGATGCGGTGATGCATCTGGCGGCGGAAAGCCATGTCGACCGCTCGATTGATGCGCCGGGTGTGTTCATGGAAACCAATATCACCGGCACTTACAACATGCTGGAGGCGGCGCGAGGGTACTGGGCGGATCAGGGCCGGCCCGACAGGTTCCGTTTTCACCACATCTCGACCGATGAGGTTTTTGGCAGCCTTGGCGCCAGTGGCCAGTTCACCGAGGTGACGCCTTATGCGCCGAACTCCCCCTATGCTGCGTCAAAAGCGGCCTCCGATCACCTGGTACGCGCCTGGCACGAGACTTACGGGCTGCCGGTGGTGTTGAGCAATTGCTCCAACAATTATGGCCCGTATCAGTTCCCCGAAAAGCTGATCCCGGTGACCATTCTGAACGCTTTGGCGGGCCGGTCGCTGCCGGTCTATGGCGCGGGCAAGAATGTGCGTGACTGGCTTTATGTGGAGGATCACGCCGATGCGCTGCTCACCGTGCTTACGCGGGGCGAAACGGGCCGCAGCTACAATATTGGCGGCGAGAACGAGGTGCAGAATATTGAGATCGTGAAGATGATCTGCGCCATTCTCGATGAGTTGCGGCCAGCCGCCCGGCCCTATGCGGAGCTGATCCGTTTTGTGGCCGACCGGCCCGGGCATGATCTGCGCTATGCGATTGACCCGACGCGCGTCCGGGAGGAGCTGGGCTGGGGCCCGTCGCGCACGTTGCAGCAGGGGCTGCGCAAGACAGTGCAGTGGTATCTCATTAATGAGGCCTGGTGGCGGGCGCTGCAGCAGCGAGAGGGTGTCGGTACCCGTCTGGGGACAGCGGTATGAAGGTGCTCATATTTGGCAAGACCGGTCAGGTGGCAATAGAACTGCAGCGGCGGGCTGCGCAAACCGCTGGCCTCACGCTCACCGCGCTCAGTCGCGAAGAGGCCGACCTGTCAGACCCCGCCGCCTGTGCCGCGATCATCAAAGGCTGTGACGCCGATGTGGTGATCAACGCCGCCGCTTATACCGCCGTGGACCGGGCCGAACAGGAAGAGGCGCTGGCGACCCGGATCAACGGCGAAGCACCTGGCGCCATGGCGCGGGCGGCGGCGGCGCGACTAATTCCGTTCCTGCATATTTCCACCGACTATGTGTTTGACGGTGCCGGTGATCTGCCCTTTGCACCCGATGCCGCGACCGCGCCGCTGGGGGCTTACGGGCGCTCAAAACTGGCGGGCGAGATTGGTGTGTCTGCGGCAGGTGGGGCGTATGCGATCCTGCGCACCTCCTGGGTGTTCTCGGCGCACGGCAGCAACTTTGTCAAAACCATGCTGCGGCTTGGCGCAGAGCGGGAGCAGCTGAGTGTTGTCGCCGATCAGACCGGCGGTCCCACAGCCGCGGCCGATATTGCTGCCGCTTTGCTGCGCATGGCGGATGCGTTTCACAGCGGTCAGGCGCGCGCCGGCCGCCCTCTCAGCGGCACGTATCATTTTGCCGGGACACCGGACATCAGCTGGGCCGGCTTTGCCCGCGAGATCTTTGCGCACAGCGGGCTCAGCACGGAGGTGACTGATATCGTCACATCAGACTATCCGACACCGGCCAGACGCCCGCAAAATTCACGGCTGGACTGTATGAGCCTGGCGCAGGTGTTTGGCATTGAGCGGCCGGACTGGCGGCCCGGGCTGCGGGATGTGTTGCGGGATGTATTGCAAGAGTTGAGGGGGCGGTGAGATGGTAAAACGCAAAGGTATTGTTCTGGCTGGGGGATCCGGCACCCGGCTGTTTCCGATCACCATGGGGGTCTCCAAACAGCTGCTGCCGGTGCATGACAAACCGATGATTTTCTACCCGATCTCGGTTCTGATGCTGGCCGGGCTGCGCGAGATCGCGATCATCACCACGCCTCAGGACCGGCCGCAGTTTGAACGCCTGCTGCAGGACGGATCGCAATGGGGGCTCACGTTCACCTACATTGAACAAGCGTCGCCCGACGGGCTGGCCCAGGCCTATATTCTGGCCGAAGAGTTTCTCAATGGCGGTGCGTCGGCGATGGTGCTGGGCGACAATATTTTCTTTGGTCATGGTCTGCCCGAAGTGCTGGCGGCGGCGGATCAGAAAGACCGGGGTGGCACGGTGTTTGGCTACAGAGTGTCTGATCCCGAGCGCTATGGGGTGGTGGAGTTTGATGACGCCTATCAGGCGCTGTCGATCACCGAAAAACCGGAACATCCTGCCTCTGATTATGCGGTGACCGGGCTGTATTTCCTTGATGGCAGCGCCCCGGAGCGCGCGCACAAAATACGGCCCTCCGCGCGGGGTGAGCTGGAGATTACCACCCTGCTGGAAATGTATCTGGCGGAGGGCAGCCTGGCGGTGGAACGCATGGGGCGGGGCTATGCCTGGCTGGACACCGGCACCCACACCAGCCTGCTGGACGCGGGCAATTTTGTGCGCACTCTGGAGACCCGTCAGGGGTTGCAGGTGGGCTGCCCGGAAGAGATCGCTTACGGCGCCGGCTGGATCAGCCGCGAAGCCTTGCTGGCGCGCGCAGACTTGTTTCAGAAGAATTCCTACGGGACATATTTGCGGCGGCTGGTCAGAGACAGGTGATGCCGCCGGGTGGCTGGCCTTTCCGCCGGCATGGGACATGGCCAGCAGACTTGGCAGGGCCTGTTGGGCGATGTATCTGTTGCACAATATGGTATTTTGATTGAGGGCTGATTTGTTTAAAATCTTTCGGAAGAGGGCATTCCGCGTGCGTTTCCGTGGCATAAACCAGATCGAATATAAGGAAGGGTCTAAGAAACTTATTCTGGACGGGGAGCGCCTCGCGCCAGGTGCGAAAGTAAGTTTATGGTACTTATTTGAGAAAGATCATGAGTGGGTTGATCCAAGTGGGGAGAAGGTTTCTCTCGAGGAAAAACAAAAGATAAAGAATAATATTGAAGAAGAAATGTTGAAAAATCGCGTTAAAGCAGACGTGGAGATTGCGTAGAAAGCGCACACCTCCCAAGAACGATATCGCCCCTTCGATTTCCCGTATTATTCGATTCCAAAAATTACAGACGAGTTGTCGTTTGTCTCCGTCTTTCTGTCCACTGCCCATGGCTGGGCGATTGCCGGCCTTTGCACTGCCCCGGTGCGGCCTGGCCGAACCCAATCCCAACCGCCCCTCCACCCCTGAGCAGCAGCGGATCAACCGGGTCCCTCACGGGGTCGGTTCCTGTTTCGACCTGGTGCTGGCAGTGAACCGGCACACAGCAGCCCGGGTTTGTGAAACTTACTATTGGTGTTCGGAGTGCCGCGCGGCCCTGGTGATGCACAGGGCGCGCAGGGCGGCAAGAACAAAGACTGCGAGCGCGCCCGACAGGATGCCGGTGCTCAGAACAACAGTGACCGGCTGGCTCTGGAGCAGCAGAATGGCGCCGGTGATCAGCGCAACCAGATTTCCGAAGGCAATGTAAACAACAATCATCCTGTTCTCCGTCACACAGGGCCGCCGCCCCGGATGCTGCACCGACCGCACCGATGCCGATTTTAAACGGTTCTCTGCTCCAGAATAAACCTGGCGCAAGTCTGGTCGGCAGCGGTCAATTGCCGCACAGCGCGCCGCAACTTAGGCAGGAGTGGGCTTTAGGATCCCGGCCATCAGAGGGTGTAAGTGCCGTCATCCTGTCAGCCATACTAGCGGAAACAGCGCATTCGATCCAGATCATTGTGACTGCTCAGGGCACTGAAGGCGGGGCAATACAGGCCATTTTGCTGCGAAAATCAGCAGTTTTCTGCCGACAACCGCTGCCGGGTCAGCAAATTACCCGTCTGGTACTGAGCGGCTGTGCCGGGTGGCCCATGGGGTCGGGTTCGCCGCCAGGTTGAGCCTTTGTCCGGTGCCTCTGCTCCGGTGCTGGCGGCAGAACCGGAGCGGAGGTACAGTTTGTTTCGACTGTTTTCTGCCGCTCCACCCTGCCGGCGGCCGGGACACAGAGGTCGGCAGACCCGACGGCGTTTGCTGCGGGGATGGCAAGTTCCGCGCCCCCCCTCCGTCAGCTTGTCCTGCCCCTCATCCAGCCGCCCGGTCCACTGTCATTGAGGACCGGGGCGCGGCGCAATTAAGCGCACAAGTGGTGGCACAGGGGCTGCACTGCGGGCAGTATTTCCGCTGGCCCGCCACCGATTTTTGACCGCTCAGAGATCTGGCGGGAGCTTCGCGGCGAAACGGTGGCGCGTTGGGGCCGGGCGGCTGGATGAGGGGCAGGACGAGCTGA
>NZ_QOLB01000013.1 GCF_003333265.1 Candidatus Halocynthiibacter alkanivorans | reverse complement strand
CCTTCAGGGCCAGCGGTCAAAACCGCGCAAACAGGCCGGACACATGGCTGCTTCTGACAAAGGTACTGATTATATCAAAAATGTCTTGCTATGCAGGGGCCATCCACACAAGCCATTCGCTGCGCCCGCACCAAGGACTGCTTAGCGGGGCTTTTTTGCGGTTCGGGTAGCGCGACCGATCGGCAGGTCGACGCGCATTGTGATTTTTGACCGCGAAGGTTTAGTCCAGTGGTCCAGTGGTCCAGTGGTCCTGTGTAACCAGACGCCGAAATAACGAAGCCGCAATCTTCTCTGAATACCCATGAAACCCGCTTGGAACGCTGCATGCAATAGTGACCGGCGACATTCGTTCCTACGGCGCAGTGATGAAGGAAACCGGCAATGCTGGTCGGGGGAAACGCGCCTCTGGCTGTACATTCGACCCGAAAATGTGCCGCCGTCCATTCCATCAGAACCATGCGCAAGGGATATATGATTGCGCGCCAATGCACCAAAGCCAGAACCCGCTCTGCCCTATGTCTTCGATATTTCCCGGGCACACTCCAAAAACGATTTAACATGTGGCGTTTTCCGACTGGTCTTCAGGCAAGCGACTTCATCATTATTCGCATTCTCAAACCCGTCTACCGGAACTGTAACAAAGTAATGATCCGATTCCACTTCACGATCATATGCAAAACCAATCCCCATACCGCGTTTAACAGCAGCAAGAACAGCTTCCCGACTGCCCAGAACCAGCGTTGGAAAGAGTTGCATCTGGCGCGCTTGAAGGCCCGCGCTGATTGTCTTTTGCGTACTGGAACCGGTTTCCCGAAAAATAACCTCTTCGTCCGCCAGCAATTCGAGCGTAAGAGACTGCCGTGAGGCCAGGCGGTGACCCCGTGGAACCAGGGCAACAAGGCTTTGTTTTGCAACCGTCCGTTTGAAAACTCTGAAATCATCCGGGGATCCGGCCAGCACCGCAACGTCTACTTTCATATCGACAAGTACTGCCCACGTTTCTACGGCATTCCCCAACAGTGTTTTGACCCGAACATGTGGGTTTTGTTGGCGAAATGCATCGATCACGTCCAGTACGACATGAGGGCCGTCAGCACCGACAACCAATGTGCCGTGATGTTGATCACTTCCGGGAGCCAGTATCTGCCGCGCATCCCGTTCTGCAAGCATCATTCGACTGGTGGCTTCAAACAACGCCTGACCATCTTCGTTCAGCACCAGCCGATGCCCGGTCCTGCGAAACAGGCACTTGTTGTTGTCCGACTCAAGGTTTTTGATATGGAGGGAGACCGCAGGTTGGCTAAGGTTCAGTTTTAGCGCAGCATTTTGAATGCTTCCCTGGGTGACGACCGCGTGAAACGCGCGCAGTTGGGCAAAGGACATCTTCGGCTTTCACTGATTGAGGCGTCTCAGTGGAGTATAGGTTTTACAAAAGAAAATTGATATAATTTAAATTTGACTAGGTCGGCCGTTTCCACTCTTGATGTTCAGGTACAAACCGCAGCACCGCGCTACTCCAACGAGATCGAAAAATTGAAATGACCCAATCATCGCCAAATTACATGTTTGACGCATCCGAGAAACCGTCGCTTGAACACTTCAATGTTCCGCTTGTCATCGCGACGGATGAATCGGTCAAAGAATATGGATGCCTTGTGGACGATCCGGATACTTTTGACATCGAAATCGTGCGTTGGCCGGCACCGGGATGGCGTCCGATTGATGAAGGAACCGGTGATGAAGGCGGATATGTCGAAGGCACGTTCCATGGCAATTGGAAGGGTGATATTCTTTATGGTGCCAACGAAGCCGTCAACGGAAATTATGTTCTGGGATGGTCCACGGACCCGCAACAGGCATCTGCGGATGAAGCCACGTGTCCCCGGGATAAAGTTTTACTGTGGCATATGAATTATCATCCCGATGGCGGGCAACTATTTTTTCCGCTCGATAATAAGCCATTTGTGGTCCCGCTCGCCTTACCAGGCGATGATTTGACACCCGATAAAGTTGTCGCCTTTTGGTGTGACGGTTCGCGCGGACTGTATATTCGTCCAAGTATTTGGCACGAGGGCATTTTCCCGGTCGAAGACAACCAAAGATTCCTCGATCGGCAGGGAAAAGTGCACGCCCGCGTCAGCTGTGACATTGGGCGGGAGTTCGGCGTTTACCTGTCCGTTCCGCTTCCTGCAAAGGTCACATCATGACCGACCAAACCGCATTGGCGTCTGATTAGGAACTCAACGGTTCTGTTTCACATGTCCTGGCAGACGAGGGTCGCTCGCTTCTTCTTTTGGGGAAAGTCGCGTTGAGCTGAAGCGTTACTTTGCTGAAGCTGTAACGGTTCGCGCCCAAGGCAGACCATGTTGTTCGACTGTGAATGCAGCGGTGCAGAGCAAGGATTATGCTGTCTCCTCTGCAGTCTCAATATGTCCTGACTGAAAGTACGACACGTTCTTTCAGTCAGCGACTATTGAGTTAGTCGAACAGCGAGCCGCATGAGGGGCAGATTAACCAGTGAGACGATCCCGAACCCCAGCGGCCAGCTGATCACAATTCCAAAAGCCCATGCCTTGAACCTTCCGACGGTAATGCCGAGGGTCAGAAACGGAATTAACCCAGCGAAAATGGTCGCCATGAGTCCGGAGAGCAGAAATCGGAACACAAGTCGGGTTCGTTTGTCGCCGGATGGTTGGGAGTGAGCGGTTTGAGCCGTGCTGGGTTGCGTCCCTGGAGAGACCGCGCTCACGCCACGGTGGGCGCTTCGATTTCAATCAGACGTTCGGGGCAGGCGAGGCGGGAGACTTGCGCGGCGGTCGAAGTATGCTGGCCTCCCGCCTCGTTGAGGGGCTCAGTCGTTGGTACTTCGTGACACCTCCCACAAAGCAAAGCGTGTTCTTAATGTCTGGAATGACAACTTCGTTGCGTTCAGGGGACTTTCAGACCTAACGAAGCGAACGGCTTGTGTGGATGGCCCCTGCATAGCAAGACATTTTTGAGATGATCGGCACTGTTGTCAGAAGCAGTCATGTGTCCGGCCTGTTTGCGCGGTTTTGACCGCTGGCCCTGAAGGGTTCCGCAAACCAGGTC